>NZ_JHYC01000013.1 GCF_000621525.1 Legionella fairfieldensis ATCC 49588
ACCCGTGTAAAAATTTTTAAAATCTCTAAATCTGGACATTTGAAACATAACCAAGATAGTCATAATCTCGCTAATCGATAAGCTGCAAGCCGGACCGCGCTTGCTTTTTGTCGGGCCTGTTAGCATATAATGTTCACAATGTTTATCTAACTCGTTGCAGAAATCGTCTATTTCGCAGAAAATATTAACCAGCTGGTGCATGTCCATATCACAAATTCCTTTCGTCGGGAAAAAATTGCGATATTACAATGTTCCAGCTACCTTTTTCTATTTCAAAACAAATTAACCTTTTGATCTATAATGCTTTATTAAAGTTTAAAACCCATTACTGGGGTTTTTTATAGGAATCAATTTTTGCTGGTTCCCGGACGATTGGCGGTCTGGTATATGTTCTAACACTCTTATCCGAGCCTCTATTAAGTTGTCCCTCAAGATCTTCCAGTCTTCTCTTAATACGAAAATCCAAGGATCTTAATCTGACTTCTTCTGCATACGTTGCTCTCTGCTTGATATCGTTTGCCAGTAATTCGAGATTACTATTATCAATTTCTAATTTAACAAAAAAAACAAATTCATTATTATCCAGCTCTAACGTTCCAGAACTCATATCATGTCTAATGACCTTAACGTAAGGATAGTGACTGTCATCTACGCTATGTACACTATCACAAAAATCTTTAATATCCATATAATCAGCGGGACATCTATATGGTTTTGTTTGAATTTCATGCCAGGGAGAGGGCGCCGATGAGTTTTTGGAATAAATATACCATATACCATTTTCTTTTTTTAAAAGAGAACCATTTTCTGTAATAAAATAAGTCATTGAAATTTCATTTAGTTTAGTCATATTGATTAGTTATTATACCTAATTTCTGTTAAGAAAACCTTAAGCAGGCTTTGTTGTTCAAAAAAAAATCTTTTTGGATATTAAGTACAAACTGGAAATACCTTTTGCTTATCGGTATCATTGAGTGTTTGGAATAACTAAGGTTATAAAGGATGCGTTTTGTTTTTATTCTCTTACTTGGCATTATGAGCGTGAATACTGAGGCGGCAAATGACTCCGCTATTCAGCAGATTAAAGAGCGTATCCAACCGATAGGTAAAGTGCGTCTGGCTGAAGAAGTAAGCTCTGAACCCGTAGAAGAGAAATCAGGACAAATTATTTATGAACAACATTGTTCTGTGTGTCATCGTGACGGGTTGGCGGGCGCTCCCAGATTTCAGGTAGCTACTGATTGGCAGCAGCGTCTTGATGATAAGACACTCGATGAACTGGTCGCTTCTGCAATGAAAGGGATGAATGCAATGCCTGCAAAAGGAACCTGTACAGAATGTAGTGAGGCAGATCTTAAAAATGCTATTCAATATATGTTGCCCCAGCATGACTAAATTAACTTATAAATACGGACAGATTTTTCTTGCTTTTGTAAGCTGCATCGTTTTTTTATGCTCTTTGTATTTTCAATATGTTCAACATATGCAGCCTTGTCCTTTATGTTTGATGCAGCGTTTAATGGTATTTTTACTACTTGTTTTTTATTTGCTGGGTGCATATGTTAACAATTTGAGATCTCGTAAGATAATAATTGTTTCCCAAGGCATTATTGCTTTAGGAGGTGTATTTTTCGCCACTCGCCAGATGTGGTTGCAATCATTGCCTGCCAATCAAACACCTGCGTGTATGCCAGGACTTGAGGTATTAATTCAATATTTTCCGTGGCAGGATGTGTTGCGCACGCTACTTTGGGGTACAGAAGATTGTGCGGAAATATCCTGGCAGTGGCTTGGCCTGTCAATGCCGGCCTGGTCAACGCTCTATTTTCTAGGTATGCTGTTTGCCACGTTAGTCTTTTTGCGCGATTTATTCGTTGTGAAGAATAAGTAAATTCTTTAGGCCATGCTGGTAAATAAGAAACCACTTGGCTATCATCACCAGTCATCACAGTGAATTAATCGATTAGAATGAATCAATTTGGCTCAGAAATTATTAAAAACCATCCTTTCACGAATGCACGGGTTACGCGGATTACTACACCTCATGGCGATTTTTTAACCCCTGTATTTATGCCCGTTGGCACTCGTGCTGGCGTGAACAATATGACCCCTCAGGAATTGCTCGCTGCGGGCAGTCAGATTATTCTGGGCGGCAATACCTATCATATGCTTTGCGCCCCGGGAATGGACATTATTGAAGAGGCTCAAGGCATGCATCGTTTCATGGGGTGGCATGGTCCTATGTTAACGGATAGTGGTGGTTTTCAGATTTTTAGCCTCTCAAAAAATAAAGAAATTTGTACAATTGATGAGGAAGGCGCGCATTTCAAACTTCCCGTTACGGGACGCCTGATTCATATGACACCCGAAATGTCTCTTGCCACCCAAAAAATTATTGGTGCTGATATTATTATGGCTTTTGATCAATGTACGCCTGATCGTTGTTCTCGGGATGAAGTACAACGAATTATGGCACGGACGCATCGCTGGCTTAAGCAATCTATAACCTATCATCAGCAATATCCCGCCTCTCGTTATGGTGCCCCGCAAGCCTTGTTTGGTATTGTTCAAGGGGGGATCTATAATGATTTACGCCGTGAAAGTGCCGATTTTATTGCTTCAATGAATACGGATGGTATTGCCATTGGGGGCGAAACAGTGGGTTTTGACATGGAAATGACAGTGGAAGTTATTCGCTGGGTACGATCTTGTTTACCGGTAAACAAACCACGATATACGATGGGAGTGGGTATGTCTCCCCAGGATTTGATTGATGTCGTTGCGGAAGGGATTGATATGTTTGATTGTGTAGCTCCGACGCGTAACGCACGTCATGGCGCTCTGTATTCCGGTGAAGTGGTACGTGATGGACAGTGGTTACGCTTTGCAAGTCATTATGAAAACGAGCGTATTCAGATTAAGAAAGCCTGTTTCGCTAACGATCCTTTGCCTATTATGCCAGATTGTACCTGCTATACCTGTCAAAACCATTCCCGGGCGTTTTTACATCATTTATTTAAACAAAAAGCAAATTTATTTACAGCTTTAGCAAGTATACATAACGTTCATGTCATGCATGATGTTTGTGCTAAAATGCGGACTCTTATTCTTGCGTCATAATTTAATTGGAGAGTTTTAATGATCGTAATCAGTACATCAAAAGGGGATATCAAGGTACAGTTGGATGAAGAAAATACACCTAAAACGGCTGAAAATTTTCTGCATTATGTGCGCAGTGGTTTTTATTCTGACACTATTTTTCATCGAGTCATTGATGGTTTTATGATTCAAGGTGGTGGGTTAACCGCAGACATGGAACAGAAAAGTACGGAAACTGGAGTAGAAAATGAAGCAAAATCAGCAAAACCCAATAAGCGAGGCACCATTGCAATGGCAAGAACAATGGACCCTCATTCAGCAACAGCACAATTTTTTATCAATTTGGTTGATAATTCCTTCCTTAATTTTAGTGGCGAAACTGTTCAGGGTTACGGTTACTGCGTTTTTGGCGAAGTTGTAGAGGGAATGGACGTGGTCGATGAAATTGCCAGGGTTCAAACTGGACAACGTATGGGACATAGCGATGTACCCGTCGAAGAGGTGATAATTCAGGAGGTTCGTGAGATTTAATACCTTAACCCGCTGGCCTCCGTGCCAGTGGCGAAAAGTAAAAGATGGCACTAGGCTTATAGTAGGTAGTTATATTGAGTAAAGACAACGTCTGATTGGAGTGAGTAATAATGGTTAATGCATCCGCAGAAAAACCGTCTACATTTATACAGTCCGTAGACAAAGATTTGCAAGATAGTATTCGTCGTCTGGAGCAAAAGCTTAAAGGATTGCAAGCTGAAATTGAGGTAAAAATACAAGCGATAGATTATGAGCAGAATGAAATTGCAGAAGAGCGAAAAAAACAATTAATTGCTTTGGCGGAGGAAGTTAGCCTGGCAATAGAAGGAATAAAAGAATTAGTGAATCTGGTAGTCACCGATGAGTTTGAACAGAGCGAATTGATGGATAAGGAAAATCTGGAATCCTTGCGTGAGTTGTTTAAAAATAATCTCGATAAGATTATGAAAATCAGAGAGCAATTTTAATAGTTAGCACCGATGTTATTCAGATAACTTTTCAGCTCCCCTTCTCCCTTGAGGGGACAGGTTAGGATAAGTGATGTTATTCAGTTAACCGTTCAGCTCCCTTCTCTCTTAAGGGGACGGGTTAGGATAAGTGATGTTATTCAGTTAACCGTTCAGCTCCCTTCTCTCTTGAGGGGACGGGTTAGGATAAGTGATGTTATTCAGTTAACCGTTCAGCTCCCTTCTCCCTTGAGGGAGAAGGGTTGGGGATGAGGGTGCCTGATTTGGATAACTACCGATGAATGATGATATTATCATTATCATGAAAGCAGCATTTAATAGTGAATCAAATGTTTACAAACATCATGAGAGAACGCGCCCAAAAACTAAGACGAAACATGACTGATGCGGGAAATCGGATGTGGTATTATTTACGTAACAGGCGCTTATGCAATTATAAATTTGTTCGGGAACAAGTGATTGGTAATTATATTGCTGATTTTGTTTGTCGTGAGAAAAAATTGATCGTGGAAATTGACGGTGGACAACATATCAATGCAAAGAACTATGACGCTAATCGCACTAAATACTTGGAAAGCCGTGGCTATCGAGTGTTACGCATTTGGAACGATGAAGTTTTTAAAAATATACAAGGTGTAATGGATAGCATTTTGCATTTACTTGAAGACCGAGACAAACCAGCCACCCTCATCCCCAACCCTTCTCCCTCAAGGGAGAAGGGAGCTGAACGGTTAACTGAATAACATCGCTGTCCTAACCCCGTACCCTCAAGGGAGAAGGGAGCTGAACGGTTAACTGAATAACATCGCTGTCCTAACCCCGTCCCCTCAAGGGAGAAGGGAGCTGACCGGTTAACTGAATAACATCACTTATCCTAACCCGTCCCCTCAAGGAGAGAAGGGAGCGGACGAAGTTAATTGAATAACACCGCAAATCAAGAGGGGCGGTTGTTAGTTTCACAATCAGGATACTTTGCAACTGGTACGAAAAAGAGCATAATAACTGGCTTTTGATAAGTGAAAAAGCCCTATGAAACAAACGGTCGAACAATTACTCGCGCAAGCTGTTGATGCTCTCAAGCTTTCTTCTGTTATTCCGCAGGACATTACGGTTGAAATTAAGGTAGAGCGCGCCAAAGATACTCATCATGGGGACTTTGCTACCAATCTGGCTTTGATGCTTGCTAAACCTTGTGGCCAGCCTCCGCGTCAGATGGCGGAGTTAATAATAAATCATTTGGTTTCTCATCCAACAGTTGAGCGTATCGAAATCGCTGGCCCTGGCTTTATTAATTTTTTTATGCGCGAGGAAGCCCGTTCTCAAATTATCGCTGAAATAATAAAAAAAGGCGAATGCTTTGGTCATAACGATCTGGGAAGTGGTCAAAAGGTAATTTTGGAGTTTGTTTCCGCTAATCCCACCGGTCCGTTACATGTCGGACATGGGCGCGGTGCTGCTTTTGGCGCAACTTTGGCCAATTTATTAACGGCCGCAGGGTTTACTGTCAGTTGTGAATATTATGTCAACGATGCTGGCCGGCAAATGAATATTCTTGCTGCAAGCGTGTGGCTCCGTTATCTGAGTCTGGCGGGAGAAACGATAGTTTTTCCTGCTAATGGTTATCGCGGTGAGTATGTGACGGCAATTGCCAGGGAAGTGCTTGATCAGTATGGTCAACGGTTTCTGCATTCATGGTCATCTGTTCAGGAGGGCCTGCCAGCCGATGAACCACAAGGTGGCGATAAGGAAATCTATATCGATGCCTTGATTGAACGAGCACGTATCCTGCTTGGGAATGAAGGTTTTAATTTATTTCACAAACAGGCATTAAATTCAGTGTTGGATGACATTAAAGATGATTTGACCGGGTTTGGTGTTCAGTTTGACTGTTGGTTTTCCGAGCAATCCTTGTTTGATAATGGCGCTATTCACAAGGGGATTAACGCATTGAAGAGTGCGGGGCATACTTATGAAAAAGAAGGTGCTTTGTGGTTTCGGGCCACAGATTTTGCCGATGAAAAAGATAGGGTACTGGTGCGTGCAAATGGACAAACCACTTACTTTGCTTCAGATGTTGCTTATCATTGGAATAAATATGATCGGGGTTTTGATCGGGTCATTGATATTTTTGGAGCCGATCATCATGGGTATGTGACTCGCGTAAGAGCCGCTGTTAGTGCATTAGGCCATGCTGAGAAAGAATTGGATGTGTTATTGGTTCAGTTTGCCATTCTTTATCGTGGTGGAGAGCGTGTACAAATGTCCACACGTAGTGGTTCTTTTGTTACCTTACGAGAGTTGCGTGAGGAGGTAGGAAATGATGCAGCGCGTTTCTTTTATGTAATGCGTAAGCCTGAACAGCATATGGACTTTGATCTTGACCTCGCTAAATCACAATCAAGTGACAATCCTGTTTACTATATTCAGTATGCTCATGCTCGTATAAGCTCTGTATTTCGCCAGTTACAAGAGCGAGGGTTAGAATGGGACGAGGCAAAGGGTCTTACAGTAATTGAGCAATTAAACACCCCGCAGGAAGTGGCATTAATTTCCTTGCTTTGCCGTTATTCTGAAGTAATAATGACCAGTGCCAAAACTTGTGAACCCCACCAATTGGCTTATTATTTGCGGGAATTAGCAACAGGATTGCACAGTTATTACAATGCAGTACAATTGTTATGTAAAGATGAAAACCTGCGATCTGCGCGTTTATGTTTGTTAAAGGCCGTGCGTCAAATATTACGTAACGGTTTGCAATTATTAGGTGTATCAAGCCCCGAGAGCATGTGATGGCGAAGGATTACGGAAGACGAAGGCCAGTAAAACAAAAAAGTAGTGCCCCTCAGCAACTATTCTGGATTCTGATTTCTTTTTTTTGCGGCTACCTGACGGCAATGGTGTTTGATTTTAATAGTCTAAGCGGCTGGATTAAAGCAAACATTGCCAGTCAAAAAAATGAAGAAAAACCGGTATTAGCTTCCCCCAGGCAAGTCGAATTACCCAAGCCAAAGTTTGAGTTTTATACTTTGTTAGCAAAAGATAAAGTGAATTCAGCGACTTCTTTATCTCGTCCGCACCCGCAGGCCAACATAACGGAATCGCAGTCTATGGCACCAAGGTCACCGCAATCACCCCTTGGAGCAACGTTAACTGAAAAAATTGAAAATAAGCCTGTAGCAGTATCTGCCTCGACTAACAAAGAAACTTATTTGGTCCAGGTTGCTTCTTTCAGAAACCGACAAGATGCTGAACACATGAAAGCGCTGTTGACCTTAAAAGGATTTGATGTAAGCGTATCTGCTACAATCCAGCATCAGATGGACTGGTATCGTGTTATTGTGGGGCCTTTTGCCACCAAAGAAGACGCTGAAAAAGTGCAATTTACATTGGCCCAGAGTGAGCACGTTAAGGGAATGATTCGTAAAATGGCAGCTTAATGCCTTATCAGCAATCCCGCATTGAGCATCCGGAGTTTACTTGTGAAAAAAGAAATCGTTAAAACCACATTTTCAATTTCTAATGTGATGTGTCATGAGGGCTGTGGTACTTCCATTCGTAATTTGCTGAGTGATTTGAATACATTTAAGCAGCGGCAGTGGCTACCGGCCAGTGCCGAAACCGTAATTTGCCCACGGCCATCCGAATTCGGAACTTACTGCTTCGAGGTAAAAATTGAAAGCGAAGAAGAATTTAACCTGGATAATGCTCACGCCCATGAAATGCTTAAGGATTTTGAAGAAAGGTTGACTAATGCAGGTTTTCCTCTGGTAAGTCCCACGTGGGCGAACTGGATAAATATTGCTGTTAATTTAGGTGCTATCACTGCCATTATTATTTTAAATGTTGTTTTCCCACCGTCTCTATTGCTCACCCTGGGTCTAACGGCCATTTCTTTTTTAAGTACGGCTTTCACTGCACGTAGCTATTTTAAACAGTTCTATTACCACTTACGCGAGAAAGAGTTGAATTATATGCCAACTGCGATTACTTCGGGTTGGTTATTATCGTTGGCTCATACAATCTATCATGTTATTAAAATGCCTGTGTCCACCGGCTTTTCCATGGCATTTATGAACTTTGTTATGCCAGCTACATTAGTCACTCTTGTTAATGTAATGGATGAAATAAAGCGTTTGATTTTGGCCAAATCAAGATCCATGTATCGAAGTTTATTTCCTCAAATGGCAAAAGAATACGATTGCTATCAATTATCTTCTGAAGATCAGGATTTATTGAAAATAATGGACGCTGATATTCAATCTGAAGACAATCTTTCTCACTTACAAAAATTGATGGAAACAGAGCGACAAATTCTCTCTTTGGAAGAATCTGCCTTAAAAAAAGGAATGTTAATTACCGTTAAGCCCGGAGCGTGTTTCCCGGTAGACTGCAAGCTTTTACAGGGAGGTATATGGGTCGATGAATCTCACTTGACGGGTGAACCGCGGCATGCAAAGGAACGTTTTGATTTTGTTCATGCAGGTGCTGTTAATTTAAGTCAAACTGTGAAAGCCTGGGTTGCTAACGATTCCTATGACAGTACGATCAATAAAATATTATTTAGAGCTAATCGAGAGCGAAAAGCCCCGCCTGTTTCTCACCGTAAATTTACCTACCTTTACACGGCATTAATTTTAATAAGCATCATGGTATCTATTGCAATACCTGTTGCCTTGGGTTTTTTTACGCTTCCTTTATTATTACAAAATACGATGGGTATTCTGTTTGCAGTATGCCCTTGTACGGTTGCTATTGGTCACCAGTTACCGCGCTTATTGAGTCTGTATCAGCGTAATAAGAAAGGTATCAAATGCTGCAATGAGGCTCTCGCTAGCCAATCTGACTCCATACATACTATTGTTTTTGATAAAACAGGAACCCTGACAACAGGAAACAGTCAAGTTGATTCATCAGAAGGGATTGAAGACCCTCTATGGCAAAGAATTTATCTACTTGAAAAAGCTTATGGGGCAGAACACCCTCTCGCGAGAGCCATTAATACCTACTATGAAACAACCTATGCTCTACAATCTATTGTGATTAGAGATATTAGCGATGAATCGATTGATAAAAAAAATAGAGGATTATCTGCTATAGTCCAAGGTAATATAATTCACGTGGGTAATATAGACTATCTTCAGGATGAAGATATAGCGTATCTGCCAAAAGAATTCTCTCGTTCCGTACAGGAAAAGCTGTCACAAGGTTATTCGCCAGTCTATGTGGCAGAAAACAAGATTTATAAAGGCGTAATTCTGATAAAGCATGAAGTACGGGAAGGTATTATTCCCCTACTGAATCGCTTAAAGAATCCAAAAGACCCGGAGAAAAAAATAACATTAATAATGCTTACGGGTGACGAACCTCTCTCTGCGGAGGGATTTAATAAACAAAATGGCCTCATTTTTGAACCTGAAAATATTCATGCGAAGCAAACACCTCAAAAAAAAGAAGCCTTTCTGCGTGATTTAATGGCATCGGTAAAATCAAAAAATAAAAAGGAATCAAAAGGTAAAGAAAAGTCAAAAGATATCGCAGCAGGAGTCTGGTTTGTTGGTGATGGTTTAAATGATGCACTTTGTGCCAGAGTTGTCTCCGAAGAAGGTGGCGTCAGCTGCTCAATGACTTCTACGGATAAAGTGGCATTTTTTTCCGACATTATGTTAAACGGTTCTATAAATTACTTATTTGATCATACTACGCTTAACCAATTCGTGAAAAAAAATATTGCACAAAATCAATGGATTTTGGCTTACGGCGCCATCGCCTTTTTAGCATTTATTCTTGGTTTCTCTGTGGCGGGTGTGGCTGTTTCACCCTTAATTCCGCTAGTCGTCATGACCTCAACCACTCTGTTTATTTTATTTAATTCTTACCGTGCGAAATGTGCTGTGGATAATATTCTGGATGAAAAAGCGTCATGGTTAAAGAAACCGTTAGCTTCCGATTTATCGCTGGGCTTGCTGATTAGTACAAGTGTCCTGCTCATAGGTGCTTTGCTCATTACAACGATAGCAACCGGCGGGCTAGCTTTTCCCGTCATTGCTTTTACAGCCGGGATAGTAACGGCATTAGGCAGTGCGTGTATATTGGCTGCCGGTGTTACAGTAGGATCATTTGCTTTATGTGTTATTAGTTATTTTTTGGGGGCTATGTTTAATACTACGGACAGGCAAACGAAAATTGCTCAAGTTTCTGCAAGGCAACCAGTCGAAGTAATCACTGACCTACCTTCAAAATTTGTCGAAGAGGAAAAAAATCAGGGGATTAATAATTTATTTCACCCACGCAATAAAAAAGAGAATGGCTTCACTTCTCCAGATATCCTGGAGGAAAATGTGGCACAAAATTACACCCATGTAACTTTGTCATGAATAATCCCTGCTTGGCTGATGAGCATGCATCGCGTATCTTGTAGATACAACAAGCAAAGAAGTTGAATCATTGCTGGACAATGTTGCTAATAGAGAAAAAAGACTAAAATGTATTGTTAACGAGTTACCGTAACTTGTACATTCGCCGCATTCTTAACTGCATGCGGTTTGCTGACAGCGATGGTAATCTGGTTGATATTAAATTCATTTTTAATTAAAGCAGCCACCTGTTCAGCCACCGTTTCAATTAAACAAAAAGCATTGGATTCAATATAATCGGTTACCCGATTACACAGCGCAGCGTAATCAATAGTATGGGCCAATTTATCCTGACAGGTGGAAAAATCAGCAGGGATTGTGATGTCCAACAGGAGAGGTTGGGTAATTTGTTGTTCCCAGGCGTAAACACCTATACGTGTCGCTATACTTAAACCCTTTATATGAAGACTATCCACTTCTTTGCTCCAAAACAGCGTTGGCCTAGCATAACAATCAGAAAATAGAAGAGCAACTTTAAAAATCGCTTGGGAAATAATTCTATTTCTTTTTACGAAAGACTGTTTTGAGAAGATAAGATTATATTAAATAGCCTATAGTTTGGTTAGTGGTCGCTTTGTGCCGGACGAAAGTCGGCATCCAGGGAGGAGTTTTCTGTTACAGGCAAGCAAGCCCATTCTCTTAGGGGCGAAAAGGATTATAATACCTTCGAAAAATTATTTTAGAGCAGCAACAAGGAAAAAATGATAAGATTTTGGCTTTAGTTATTTGTCAGGTAGTTATGAACGATATCAGTGAATCCCTATTTATTCGTGCCTTACAGCGAAAGCCCGTACCTCGTACTCCTGTCTGGATTATGCGTCAGGCGGGTCGTTATCTGCCAGAATATCGGGAAGTACGACAAAAAGCGGGTGATTTTCTCAGCCTTTGTAAAAATCCAGAACTGGCTTGTGAAGTAACGTTGCAACCTCTTCGCCGTTTTTCTTTGGATGCGGCAATCTTATTTTCAGATATTTTAACTATTCCTGACGCTATGGGGCTGGGCCTCTATTTTAGTGAAGGAGAGGGACCTTGTTTTGAACGACCAATTCGCAGTTTAAGCAGGATTGATGCGCTGACTATTCCTCAACCACACGATGAATTAACCTACGTGGTGGAGGCTGTGCGCCTTATTCGGCGTGAAATGCCCAATCATTTACCTTTACTGGGTTTTGCAGGTAGTCCCTGGACTTTGGCTTGTTATATGGTGGAAGGACGAGCCAGTCGCGATTTTAAATCGATTTTGCACCTTCTTTATACAGAGCCACAAGCTGCTCATTGCTTGCTGGCTAAACTTGCTCAGGCTGTGACTGTATACCTTGAAGCGCAAATTGAAGCCGGAGTGAATGCCTTAATGATTTTTGATACCTGGGGAGGTATTTTAACGCCTCAGTCCTATCAGGTTTTTTCTCTTTATTATATGGAGCAGATCGTTTCTTCTATAAAGCAACGATATCCGCAGATTCCTGTCATTCTTTTTACTAAAGGGGGCGGGCAGTGGTTAAAGCAAATGGCCAAAACGGGCTGTGATGCTCTGGGTCTGGACTGGACTTGTGATCTCGGTTTTGCTCGTTCACAAGTCGGTGACAAGGTAGCTCTGCAAGGTAATCTTGATCCAGCCGTGTTACTTACCAATCCTGATTGTATCAGGCAGCAGGTCAAGCAAGTCTTGCAAGCCTTTGGAAAAGGTGCTGGCCATGTGTTTAACCTGGGGCATGGTATCACTCCTGATGTACCGCCCGAACATGTGACTGTAATGCTTGATGCCGTTCATGAATTTAGTCCGGCCTGTCATGATAATCGATAGTGATTTTAAACCGGCCTGGTGGTTACCAGGCTCCCATAGCCAAACCATGTATCCGACTCTGGTCAGACGAATTAAAACACCAGTTGATGAAATGGAGCGGATTGAATTACCCGATGGTGATTTTATTGATTTGGCATGGGCAAATAATGGTTTATCTCCCGATGCACCCTTAATCGTTTTATTGCATGGCTTGGGTGGTTCCATGCATTCTGCTTATGCGGCAGGTTTGATGCATGCGTTTAATCGCTTCGGCTGGCGTGCAGTATTAATGCATTTTAGAGGGGCAAGCCAGGAGCCTAATCGTTTACCACGCGCTTATCATTCAGGTGATACCGGGGATATTAATTACCTGCTTCATCTTTTAGCTCAACGTGAACCTCAGAGCAAAAAAGCAGTAGTAGGTGTGTCATTAGGCGGAAACGTATTGCTTAAATGGTTAGGTGAACAAGGTTCGCAATCGTTAATTGACGCGGCGGTGGCAGTGTCGGTACCTTTTCAATTGCGTATCGTTGCCGAGCGTATTGGGAAAGGTTTTTCACGCCTTTACCAAGACTATTTATTGCGTCGTCTAAGACAAGTATTTGCACAGAAAAAAGCAAGATACACGTCTGAAAATATGCCTCAGCCTCTAAACGATGTTCATAAATGGCGATGCTTTTGGACATTTGACGATCGGGTGACCGCGCCACTACATGGTTTTCCTCATGTGCATGCTTATTATAATGAAGCAAGTTCTCGTCGATATTTGTCTTGTATCGCAACCCCAACGTTAATCATTCATGCGCTCGATGATCCCTTTATGACGCCAGCAGTTATTCCTTCTGCGAATGAGCTATCTTCAGCAATTTGTCTGGAGGTGAGCGCCAAAGGTGGGCATGTGGGATTCATTGCAGGCAACTTGCCTGGCAGACCGATTTACTGGTTAGAACAGCGGATTCCTGCTTATTTACAGCAAATTTTTCTTTAACCTGTCGTGTCAATTGGATGGCCATTTCCAGAGATTGTTCATAATTCAGGCGAGGATCGACTAAACTGCGGTAAGCACGTTTTAGATCGTCCTTATTTAATCCACGCGCACCGCCAATACATTCGGTGACGTTATCTCCCGTTAGCTCAAAATGAACCCCTCCTAAATAGCTATTCATTTCATGATGAATTTGCATGGCTTGCTGTAATTCCGAGAGAATAGTATCAAAATGGCGAGTTTTAATCCCGTCAGAGGTAATTTCAGTATTCCCGTGCATTGGATCACAGGACCAGGTGACAGGACTTTTCGTTTTATGGACCGCCTCAATGAGTGGGGGTAGTAGCCGAGAGATATTTTGTGCGCCGAATCGGGTAATGAGAAGCAGACGTCCTTCTTCATGGTGAGGATTAATCAGGTTTATTATTTCCGTCAGCCATTCTGTGGTTGCATCAGGCCCTACTTTGATTCCCACCGGATTTTGTATACCCCGTAAAAACTCCAGATGGGCGCTATGTGGTTTTGCCGTGCGCATACCTGTCCAGGGTAAATGGGTAGAGAGATTATACCATAAGCCATCATGCAGGCGGCGTGTAAGGGCTTGCTCATAATGAAGATGTAAGGCTTCATGGGAGGTATAAAAATCAACTTTATTCAAATTACTTGCACGCAAACCATCAATCGCTTCGATAAAATCAAGCGACTCACTGAGCGAGTGGACAATAGCATGATATTCATCGGCTTGAGGAGAATGTTCTACAAAATCCAAATCCCATTGTTGCGGATTATTTAAATCAGCAAATCCACCGTCAAGTAAAGCACGAATAAAATTGAGCGTCATCGCGGCGCAACTGTAGCCTTGTAACATTAATTTGGGATTAGGGATACGGGCCGAGGCATTAAATTGTTGCGAATTGACCAAATCACCGCGGTAACTTGGCAACGTAATACCATCCATTGTTTCATAATCCGAAGAGCGGGGTTTTGCATATTGACCCGCTATGCGTCCTATTCGGACAATAGGCTTACGGATGCCATGAATCATAATCAGACTCATTTGCAATAAAATTTTGAGTTTGCTGCTTATTATGTCGGAACGACAGTCCTTAAATGATTCGGCGCAATCACCACCTTGCAGAATAAATGCTTCCCTGCGTCCTGCTTTTGCTATGGCACGCTTTAAGTTTTTTATTTCCCCACTGGTGACCAGAGGAGGCAACAGACTTAATTGCTCAACAACCTTGTCCAGCTGATTTTTATCGGGGTAAATTGCTGCTTGTTCGTAGGGAAACTGTTGCCAGGAAAGAGGAGACCATTGTTGCATAATAAACCTCTTACTTAATGTCTATACTATAACATAACCCGCCAGGGGCTATACTTGTGGCAAGCTCGCTCAGGTCAGCCAGGCGCCCTTCTATACATTCATGGGCCTCGCTCGCATCTGCTTAAAACCTGGTGATGGTGCCATAGTATGCGATGGATGAACAATGTGTGCAAGCAATTACAAATAATCGGGGTACTGGACTTGAATTTTTTTGAATGACCCCCAGTTAAGGGCATCAACTTATGTGAGAGGGTTTTTTATGAATAAAAATAAAAGCAAAGATTGGCATAAAATCAAAAAAGAAAGCGAGCAGGCAGAAGAGCAACAGTTAAACGAAGAAGAGGAAACAGAACATAATGAAGCTGCCCTGGAGCATTTGAGTTATGCTGAGCTTGAAGAAAAACTGACCCTTGCTGAACAAAAAGCGCATGAAAACTGGGAAAAGGCTGTTCGTGCAACGGCTGAACTGGAAAATATTCGTCGCCGTGCAGAACGTGATATCACCAATGCTCATCGTTATGGCCAGGAAAAATTGATTCATTCTTTTTTACCGGTTATTGATAGCCTTGAACAAGCGTTGCAGTTAGCTGGAAAAGAAAGTCAGCAAGGTATGCGGGAAGGCTTGGAGTTAACGTTAAAATTATTTATAGATGCTTTAAAAAAACTGGATGTGGAACAGATCGATCCCCAAGGCGAAGTGTTTAATCCTCAGGAACATGAAGCAATGTCCATGCAGGATGTACCAGGTGTTGAACCTAATACGGTCCTGACAGTGTTTCAAAAGGGCTATAAGTTGAATGACAGGGTAATTCGGCCCGCGCGAGTGATTGTGGCGAAGCCAAAACCTATTAATGAAAAAGCTTGAAATTAACAAATTATCCCCCATATGACAACTATTGCATAATAAATAGAGAATTGGAGCAAGAATAAAATGGCAAAAATTATCGGTATTGACTTAGGTACGACCAACTCCTGCGTAGCAGTAATGGAAGGTCCTACAGCTCGTGTTATTGAAAACAATGAGGGACATCGCACAACACCTTCAATTGTTGCTTTTACCAATGATGATGAAATTCTTGTTGGCCAGCCAGCGAAGCGTCAGGCGGTAACCAATCCGGATAATACCCTGTATGCCGTTAAGCGTTTAATCGGCCGTCGGTTCGATGATCCCGTTGTACAAAAAGATATTAAAATGGTGCCTTATAAAATTACTAAGGCAGATAACGGGGATGCCTGGGTACGTGTTAAAGGTCAGGACAAGGCTCCTCCACAGATTTCAGCAGAAGTTTTGCGTAAAATGAAAAAAACTGCTGAAGATTATTTAGGTGAAACAGTGACCGAAGCGGTTATTACTGTTCCCGCTTACTTTAATGACTCGCAGCGTCAGGCTACTAAAGATGCTGGACGAATTGCAGGTCTGGAAGTCAAACGTATCATTAACGAGCCTACCGCAGCCGCTCTGGCTTATGGTATGGACAAAAAACGAGGCGACTCTGTTATCGCTGTCTATGACTTGGGCGGCGGTACTTTTGATATTTCCATTATTGAAATTGCCGAAGTAGATGGTGAACATCAGTTTGAAGTATTAGCTACCAATGGCGATACTTTCCTGGGTGGTGAAGATTTTGATTTGACTCTCATTGAATACCTTGCTGCTGAATTTAAAAAAGATACAGGGATTGATTTGCATAATGATCCACTGGCTTTACAACGGTTAAAAGAAGCGGCAGAAAAAGCCAAAATTGAATTATCTTCTGCCCAACAAACGGACGTTAATCTTCCTTATATTACTGCCGATGCTTCAGGGCCAAAACATTTGAACATCAAACTTACGCGAGCAAAACTCGAGTCATTGGTAGAAAAACTGGTTGAACGTACTATTGAGCCTTGCAAAATTGCCTTGAAAGACGCTGGTTTGAATGTATCGCAAATTAATGAAGTGATTCTTGTCGGCGGTCAGACCCGTATGCCAATGGTGCAAAAAACGGTGCAGGATTTCTTTGGGAAAGAGCCTCGTAAAGACGTCAACCCTGATGAAGCAGTAGCGGTGGGTGCTGCGATTCAAGCGGCCGTGTTGTCAGGTGATGTCAAAGATATTTTATTACTCGATGTCACTCCACTTTCGTTAGGAATTGAAACCTTAGGCGGTGTGATGACCAAGTTAATTGAGAAAAATACCACAATTCCAACAAAGGCTAATCAGGTATTTTCCACAGCAGATGACAGACAGACGGCGGTCACTGTGCATGTGTTACAAGGTGAACGTGAGCAGGCATCTGCCAATAAGTCTTTAGGCCGCTTTGACCTGACTGATATTCCTCCTGCGCCACGCGGTGTGCCTCAGATTGAAGTTACTTTTGATATTGATGCCAATGGTATTTTGAATGTATCTGCCAAAGATAAAGCCACAGGTAAAGCTCAATCGATTGTGATTAAAGCGTCCAGTGGATTGAGTGACGCAGAAGTTGACGCCATGATCAAAGATGCGCAAACTCATGCCGATGAAGATAAAAAATTCAAAGAGATGGCTGACATTCGCAATCAGGCCGATAGCCTTATCCATAGCAGTGAAAAATCCTTGAAAGATTTGGAAAATGAATTGTCTGAGGATGAGAAGAAAGGGATTGAAACGGCTATTGCCGAGCTGAAAGAAGCCACCAAGAGTAACGATAAAGCCATGATTGAAGAGAAGTTAAAAGTTTTAAACGAAGCTTCCGGTAAAATGGCTGAGCGTATTTATGCTAAAAAAGCGGCTGAAGGTCAACCTGCTCAGGAAACCTCTGATGCATCTGCTCAGGAAACGTCAGCAAAATCAGATGAAGGTGTTGTTGATGCTGAATTTGAAGAAGTCAAAGAGGATAAAAAATAAGTAATTGAAGAGACGGAGGCACGAAAATGTCTTCGGATGAAAGATTTGGTGGCGGGGTGCTTGAGCACTCCGTTCTTTTTGAGCTATCTGCGGGATTTGAATCTTGCATTAACTAGCTAATAATTTTGAAAGTGGTATTAGAGTTATGGAACAGAAGGATTATTACGAAATTCTCGGTGTTAGTCGTACAGCTGAGGATGGTGAAATTAAAAAAGCGTATCGCAAGTTAGCAATGAAGTATCATCCTGATCGTAACTCTAATGATAAGGCCGCAGAAGAGAAATTTAAAGAAATACAAAAAGCGTATGGTGTGCTATCGGACAAGCAAAAGCGCGCTGCGTATGATCGTTTTGGCCATGCGGGTGTTGATCCTTCCATGGGAGGGGGCGCTGGGGGTTTTAGTGGTGGTTTTGGTGGTTTCGGCGATGTCTTCGAAGATATTTTTGAAAATATTTTTTCAGGTGGACGTGGTCAGGGACGCCAATCTCGAGGCCAACGAGGGGCTGATTTACAATTTAATGTGAGTCTTACTCTGGAAGAAGCAGCACTTGGCAAGCAAATTGAAATCACTGTTCCAAGACTGGCTGCCTGTCAAGTTTGTGAAGGGTCTGGAGCAAAGAAAGGCACCACCCCTAAAACTTGCGAAACCTGCAATGGCATCGGACAAGTACGTATACAACAAGGCTTTTTCTCGATTCAGCAAACCTGTCCTAACTGTCATGGTGAGGGAAATGTTATTAGCGACCCGTGTTCAAATTGTCATGGACAAGGCAGAGTCAGAGAAAGTAAAAAACTGACGGTTAAAATCCCTGCCGGTGTTGACAATGGTGATCGTGTTCGTTTAAGCGGAGAAGGAGAAGCCGGAATGCATGGCGGTCCCGCAGGGGATTTATACGTGCAGATTAATGTAAAGACACATGCTATTTTTGAGCGTCATGATAGCGACTTACATTGTGAAGTGCCTATCAGTTTTATTATCGCTGCCTTGGGAGGAACAATCGAAGTCCCTACATTAGAAGGTAGAGTGACCTTGAAAATACCTGCTGAAACCCAGACAGGGAAGACCTTTCGGTTACGCGGTAAAGGCATGAAATCAGTACGGGGACATGCAACGGGCGATTTACTTTGTAAAGTTGTGGTAGAGACACCGATTAATTTATCGCGCGAACAAAAAGAATTATTGACACAATTGCAAGACAGTTTAAATGCGGGTAAAAATCATTCACCACGTTCCAGCTCCTGGTTCGATGGAGTAAAAAAATTTTTTGAGGACATGAAATTTTGATGAGTATACGGTATAATTAGCCACTTTATTTCAGTGTACAGACATGCCAAATAGGATAAATAAGTTAAAATGGCTATAAATTGTCTGAAAAAGTCCTTATTATGGCGCTTTACACTACAGCTTGAAAGAGCCTTGTATGTTCAATAAACCAGCAATATTAGTCCTTGTCGACGGTACCATTCTACCAGGTCTTTCAATGGGAGCAGAGGGTGATGGTGTAGGGGAGCTGGTTTTTAATACGGCAATGACAGGATATCAGGAAATGTTGACTGATCCCTCTTATGCACGGCAGATCATTACTTTAACGGCTCCGCATGTGGGTAATACAGGTTGTAATCCGGAAGATATGGAGTCTTCCCGTATTTGGGCTGCGGGTTTAGTAATGCGTAATTGTACTTTACAACCCAGTAATTATCGTTCACGGCATTCACTTCCAAACTGGTTAAAAAAACAGGGTATTGTTGCTATTGCCGGAATTGATACTCGCCAGTTAACTCTTCGCTTACGAGAGCAAGGCGCAATTTCAGCCTGTATTAGTACTCATGTGGATCAACCGGAGCTTGCTCTGGCAAAGGCACGTTCTTTTGCAGGAATGGAAGGAACTGATTTAGCCGATGAGGTATCCCGGCAAGCGGTAGAACGCTGGCATGAGGGGCGTGGTCAGTGGGGTGAAGGCTCTGCTCCACTGGAATTTCACGTTGTGGCTTATGATTTTGGTATAAAGCATACTATCCTGCGGATTCTTTACGATAAAGGCTGCCACGTCACTCTGGTTCCGGCAAAAACCTCAGCAGCGGAAGTTCTTGCACTCAATCCTGACGGTGTTTTTTTATCAAATGGGCCTGGCGATCCGATGGCTTGTGATTACGCAATTAAAGCAACACAAGCGTTTCTGGAGGCTAAAGTTCCTCTTTTTGGTATTTGTCTGGGATTTCAAATTCTTGCATTAGCTTGTGGTGCCCGTTCGCTCAAAATGAAATTTGGTCATCATGGCAGCAACCACCCTGTTGCAGCAGTTAGTGAACCCCAACGCCTGTTTATTACCAGCCAGAATCACGGTTTCACGATTGATGAAGCCTCTTTACCAGATAGTTTGCAGGTAACGCACCGTTCTTTATTCGATCAAAGCTTGCAGGGAATTCGACATAAGAATAAACCGGCGCTGGGTTTTCAAGGTCATCCTGAAGCGGGACCTGGACCGCATGATATAGAAGTAATATTTAATGAATTTGTTGATTTAATGAGGAATAGTAAAAAACAGGTATAAGCCTGAAACAATTTACTTACCCCTGATGACAGTTCAAATTTTATATCGCCAGATGAACGAGTAATGAGGTCAACTTAAGGACAATCTCTACGTTTCGCGGTGTGACCGCGAAATGCCAACTCTGGGTTCCACGGCCAAAGCCGCGAAACGCTGGTAATAAAGAATTGCCCTTAAGCTACTGGCATGACGCCATTAGGTGAACGGGTAACAGTCAATTTTAAGAGGATATAGAGTGAGCGATTTGCATGTTTTTACATCAGAGTCTGTGTCGGAAGGGCATCCCGATAAAATAGCGGATCAAATTTCTGATGCTATTTTAGATGCTATTTTAGCTAAAGATCCTAAAGCACGTGTGGCTTGTGAAACGTTTGTTAAAACGGGCATGGTTCTGGTAGGTGGCGAAATAACCACCTCGGCCTGGGTTGATGTGGAAGCCATTACTCGGGATGTCATTAAAGACATAGGCTACAATAGTTCTGAAATGGGCTTTGATTGGGCTTCCTGTGCGGTGTTGTCGGCAATTGGCAAGCAATCACCTGATATTGCCCAAGGTGTGGACAATAAAGAAACTAATATTCTTGGTGCGGGTGATCAAGGACTTATGTTTGGTTACGCCAGTCGTGAGACGGATGTATTGATGCCTGCTCCTATAGCTTATGCACACCGCCTTATGGCGAGGCAAGCTGCTTTAAGAAAAGAAAATAAATTAACCTGGCTCCGCCCCGATGCGAAATGCCAGCTTACTCTTAACTATGAACAAGGTAAGCCAGTATCTGTCGATACTATCGTCTTTTCTACGCAACATTCACCGGATATCAGTCATAAGGATTTAACTGAAGCAGTCCGTGAAGAAATTATTAAACCCATATTACCCGCTGAATGGCTTTTAGCAGAAACGCGTTATTTTATTAATCCGACAGGTCGTTTTGTCATTGGTGGCCCTCTGGGAGATTGTGGTTTAACAGGTCGAAAAATCATTGTCGATACTTATGGAGGCATGGCACGTCATGGAGGAGGGTGTTTTTCAGGAAAAGATCCTTCCAAAGTGGACCGTTCTGCAGCTTATGCCGCTCGTCATGTGGCTAAAAACCTTGTGGCCGCAGGTATTGCAGATAAATGTGAAATTCAGGTTTCTTATGCGATAGGGGTGGCAGAACCTACTTCTATTAACATTGAAACATTTGGTACAGGTCGATTACCGAATCATGTCATTATTGATTTAATTACCACCCATTTTGATTTAACCCCCCAGGGTATTATTGATCATCATGATTTATTACGACCTATCTACAGGCAAACCGCTGCGTATGGGCATTATGGCCGGGAAAATTTACCCTGGGAGCGTTTGGATAAGGTCGATGCGTTGTCCAAAGCACTTTAACAGGAGGAATTCATGAAAGAAATAGATAGTGCTATAACAAACGACTTTAAGGTGCAGGACTATAAGGTCGCTGATTTGTCGCTTGCCGCCTGGGGCAGGAAAGAAATTGCTATTGCCGAAACGGAAATGCCTGGTTTAATGGCTTTGCGTGAAGAATTTGCAGGCCAAAAGCCATTGCAAGGTGCTCGTATTGCAGGTTGTTTGCATATGACTATTCAAACAGCGGTTTTAATTGAGACATTGTTGGCTTTGGGTGCTGAAGTCAGATGGTCCTCCTGTAATATTTTTTCTACCCAGGATCACGCTGCTGCTGCTATTGCCAAGGCCGGCGTACCCGTTTTTGCCTGGAAAGGTGAGACTGAAGAAGAATACTGGTGGTGTGTTGAACAAACTCTCCGCGGTCCTGGGGGCTGGACGCCTGATTTATTACTCGATGATGGTGGAGATTTAACCCAGCTTATTCATGAAAAATACCCTCACATGCTTGCCGATATCAGAGGAGTATCCGAAGAGACAACAACAGGTGTGGCACGGCTTTATGAGATGGCTAAACAGGGCCAATTAAAAATCCCTGCTATCAATGTTAACGATTCTGTGACGAAATCCAAATTTGATAATTTATACGGTTGTCGGGAATCTTTATTGGATGGCTTAAAGCGTGCTACCGATGTGATGATTGCTGGTAAAATAGCTCTTATTCTAGGTTATGGTGATGTCGGTAAAGGCTGCGCACAAGCATTACGTGGTCAAGGAGCCACAGTGTGGATCAGTGAAGTAGATCCTATCTGTGCTTTGCAAGCTGCGATGGAAGGATATCGTGTAGTCACTTTGGATGATGTCGCTGAACAGGTTGATATTCTTGTCACTGCAACAGGCAATTATCACGTAGTTACTCACGAGCATATTTTACGCATGCGTAATCAAGCGATTTTATGCAATATTGGTCATTTTGATTCAGAAATTGATATTCAAAGCTTGCGTCAGTATTCCTGGGAAACTATTAAACCTCAGGTTGATCATGTTATTTTACCTAACGGCAAACGAATTATTATTCTGGCCGAAGGGCGATTGGTTAATCTCGGGTGTGCAACAGGTCACCCAAGCTTTGTTATGTCTGCTTCTTTCACTAATCAAGTGTTGGCACAAATTGAACTGTTTCAATCGACCCGGATTTATGAAAATCAGGTTTATGTTCTTCCTAAACAGCTGGATGAAAAAGTCGCCCGTCTGCATTTGGCCCGAATTGGTGCAAAATTAACGCAACTCACTAAAGAACAAGCTGATTATCTGGGTGTTGCAATAGATGGTCCTTACAAACCGGAGCACTATAGATATTAATTTATTGGTCAAAAGAGCTTGTAAGTGTTCATGCAATGATGGCTTCAACTTAAGGATTGTGTCTATGTTCCGTGGCTTGCCCGGCATTGTCGCCAATTTAGTAAATAAGCAACAATGCCAAGTCGAGCCGTGAAAATATCGGCTGGCTTAATTAGAGTATATATGC
Source organism: Legionella fairfieldensis ATCC 49588 (assembly GCF_000621525.1). Taxonomy (GTDB): domain Bacteria; phylum Pseudomonadota; class Gammaproteobacteria; order Legionellales; family Legionellaceae; genus Tatlockia; species Tatlockia fairfieldensis. The sequence goes on from NZ_JHYC01000013.1 coordinate 22,909, forward strand.
TCTCCTTGAATATTGAACGATGTCTTGAGTGCCAAACCTGATAATAATGTTTTAAATACCCAATGACAGTTTCAATTTGCCTTAATTGCGAGCAAAAGAAAGTATTACAGGGTAAATTTAATACACCGGGTCATTTAATTTACAAAAATAACTCAGAAAAAGCTACAATCAGTATTTAGGTATGTGAGTATTCAGGGGAAACAAAGGAAGGCTATTTAATGAGAAAGCTAATCCTTGTGAAGGCGCACAGAAAAAGCCTGAGGATATGTGGACGAGTCCTTCTGCCCAACCTCTGCCTTCGGGACGTGTGGACAAGGCATGCATAACAATAAAACGTTACCCACTCATTGGCTTCTCGACCACATAACCACAGGCTCCATAATAAGCGGTTTTTTTACTTTAGTAAAAACCCAAAAGTATTTGTCTTGAATAAATTATTTCTATGAATATTTTTAATTATTATAAAACGGCTTTTTTCGTCATAATTACAGCCGAAGCTTAAAAACAAATAACGTGATTCAGTTCACAAGGAGCTAATTCAATAAGCCCTGATGAGCGAGATGAATTCATTAATTGGTTTAGTGCTCCGAAATTTGCACCCCGACGCAAAAATCAAATAACGTCCTTGTGGATAATACCCTTTGAACCACTTTAGGCTCCAACTCAATAATTTTAGTAAGTTTTTAGCTGCGCCACTTGGTTCTCTACGGTGTTGCTCCCAATCACGTAATGTTTTGAGGTTAAAGCCAAAATACTGTGAAAAATCTTTTTGGCTCATGTGTAAGTTTTTACGGATTTTCTTAACATCAATGCTAGGAGTAGGAGTTACCCGTTTAAAACCAGAAAGCTCAGCATCCGTCAGAAAAAGAGCATCGTTATCCTCACTTGCATTAAGGGCTATTTCTTCCTCACTCATGGATTTTACTTTTTCCGAGTCAGTTTTGCCTTTAGATTTGGTCTTTGTAATATTTTCTTCATTTTTACTCGTCCTCCGCGCTGAAATCAGTCTTATGGACTTATATCTTAGAGTATAAACACACACCTAGAGTAATATGACGTTCTTCCCCTGAATCATGCATAATCGTTTTTTCAATGCGATTGATATCACTGAAAATCGCAACAGCATCGACAAAATCAATACCGTGCTTTTCGATATTGATCTTTTATTTATTATTAAACTTATTCTTATTCATGCTCTCACGATACGGCATTGCCGTACTTTCGTCCAATCGACCCGGATAATATTTGTTAATTGTTTATGGGGTTTGGAGTCCAATGGTGGAAAATGTACGCTTAGAGAAAGCATCAAAAAACGACCGTTTTTGAGACTGGTCAGAGAGATTTTATGAGGCTATATAAAATGAATCTTGAATTATTACAAATTTATCTCTAAATCAAAACATTCAAAACTCATTTAATAGCCTATTAAATAAGAATTCAGATGTTGGATTTTGGATAAGTTCCTCTTTTTGAGCTTTAGAAAGTGTTTTGATGTAGCGTTCGATGCGCATGGCCTTTATTTTGTCCCCCTTTATTTCCCAGCTTTGTGCAATTGAAATGGGTTTGAAGCTTCTCGTATATTTACTGCCTTTACCTGTCATGTGCTCTTGAAACCGTTTTTCCAGATTATCTGTATATCCTGTGTAATAACTTTGATTGCAACAAAGCAGGATGTAAACCCAGTAGACTTTTTCACACATGATTTGCTGAATAAATGACTGAGACCCGATTGAGATCGACTACGCTTTTCGCTTTCCATAATTCATATTCTGCTTGCATAAGTAACCAGCTTTCGGGTGATCTCCCGAATGCTTTAGAAAGTTTTAGTGCCATAATAGGAGAAACATCTGATTCACCCTTAATCAGGCGTGAAAAAGTAGAGGGTGATACATCAAGTTTAGTTGCTGCTGTTCTCAGACTAATCTTCAGTGGGTCGATATAGGTTTCCCTAATAAATTCCCCTGGATGGGGTGGGTTATGCATGTTCATTAGTGATAATCCTCATAGTTTACGATGTAGACATCGCCATCTTCAAATGTAAAAGTTACTCTCCAATTTCCATTAACTGTAATTGACCAACAATCTTTCCGCTGTCCTTTCAGTGGATGCAAGTTATATCCTGGCAAATTCATATCGTCGATACATTGAGCCGTGTTAAGCGCTGCAAGTTGCATTCTTAACTTATTTTGATGTTTTGATTGAATGTCAGAACACACGCCCTTTTCGAAGAACAATTGTAAGCCTTTATGGTTGAATGATTTAATCATATTAATATTGCAGCATGTTGCGCATCGAGAATCAATCATTACTGTAAGCCCCTATTTTAATCGAGTTAGTAACCTATTTTAAATTTCAGACCTTCAATTTTATCGTTTATCCAATGCCATTTAGTCAGGTCGCACTCTTCAATCTGGACGGTAACTTTTAGGCATTTACCCACATAGTAAGATAAAGGGCGGGCTTTCTGATACAACATTAGAGCATCAACGAATAGATGGGTGTCTTCTTTAAATTGGGCTAATTTGAGCAGTACTTCCATTTTCTGTTGTCTGCGTGCAATTTCTTGAATTAAATCTTGATCGAGAGAATTAATTGCTATCATGTAAACTCCTTTTACATAGTTTGTTATTAACAACCAAACGTATCATGTTAATGTCATTATGACCAGTATTGGTTGTAATTCTTGTAGTCAAAAAGGTTATTTTTTGTTCGTTTGTCATTTTATTCAAGGCTAAAGTATACTTCGAGCTAGATGATGTATCGACCTGTTGTAAAACATGGTTAAATATTGGTCGTTAATGTCAAAAATTATAAGCGTCGCGGTTGAGCATTTGATGAACAAAATGTAGGTTTAGAACGCCAGAACATTTATCGATAGTACTCGAACAAATTATCTCAAACTCACTTCTTATCAGGAACTTGGCATAAAGATATAGCAGTTGGATTTACCCCTGCTTCTTGGATAATTTTGATCAAACTCTAGACAATACTTGTTCTTCGGTTGTACAATAAACGACTTATTTTTACAGGAAACTTGGACGCATGAAAGCTCTATCAGAAATATTTGTTCAATTGTGTGACATTATTAGTGGGGTATCATCTGGAGATTTAACAGAATTAATTAATGGAGCTCCAGAAGTTTTTAGTTTTCAAGATGATTTAGGGGATAATCTCTTACACATTGCGGCAGGTTCTAATAATTTAGAAGCAATTTATTTGCTATTGACGAAAAAAATTTCCTTAGAAATTAAAAATAAAAAAGGCTTTACACCGCTTTGTGAAGCTATTCTTGCTACCAAAAACGAAAAATACCTAGATACCATCAAATTATTGATTGATGCTGGAGCCGATGTTAATACTAAAGATGTTTCAGGTACTACTCCGTTACATTTGGCTGTATACCGAAAGCAAACTGATGTTGTTAGGTTATTACTTTCTCGTAAAGATATTGTCATTAATGCTACAAATATCCAGAAATATACTGCGCTTCATGTTGCTGCCATATACGATTGTGCTGAATTAGGGGAAATTCTTCTCAAGCATGGCATTTTAATTAACGCATTAGATGAGCACAAGCGAACGGCATTACAATTGGCGCTGACTGCAAGCAAACCGGAGAAAACAACAGATAATTTCATAAGGATGTTATTAACGTTTACTCCAGATCTGGAAAATGAAGATGAGCACGGCCAAACAGCATTATTTTATGCATGCGGTGAAAAAAATTTTGAAGCTGTAGCTGCTATGATAAAAATGGGGGCAGATCCTTCTCATGCTACTTCAAAAAAAATTTCCCCTTTAGAGGTGGCTCTGTTTGATTGCAAAGATACTCACATGTTTAAGCTGCTTTTTAGTGGAAATTCTGCCACAAAGGAGTTATTCGATATTGTATTGGCTAATGACCGTAACAAACTGTCATCATATTTAAAAAATAATGCTTCTCGATTTACCCAATTTCAATTGGAAGTATTTTATTTGTTTGCATTTAATAATGATCAATTTAATGTAGCACACGTAATTTTGTCTTGTAAAAATAATTTGTTTCCCTTAAATAAAAATTTAATTAAATTCAATAGAGATGAATACACATTGGACGAAATAGCCTATTTTTTTAGGGTGGGTTTCAATATTATTTCGGGAAATTCGTCAGAAGATCTTGATGCATTAATGAGTCTTGTTCCAAAAATTTGTGACTCTACTGATGAGAATGGCCATACGTTGTTACATTTTGCTGTTAGTTTTAGGAATGTAAGTGCCGTACAAGCAATTTTAAAAAGAAATCCTTTTTCAGAAGCTAAAAATAAGTTTGGACTTACCTCGCTGTACCTTGCGGTTTATCGGTTCGATGATGCAGTTAATGATACGTCTATGATTGATCTATTTCTCGACGCAGGAAAAAATATTAACGCAAAAAATAACAAGAGTATTTTATTATATCATGCCGTCATATTAAATCGTATTAATTTAGTGAGGAAACTTTTAAATCAAGATAAAGAGCTTCTTCATTTAAAAATAAGCGAAGGAAGAACCGCATTTCACCTTGCCAGCGGGCTTGGATTGGTGAAAATAGGTGAAATTCTGATTGAAAATGGGGTTGCTATTGATGTGGCAACTGATTCAAATGAAACCGCATTGTACTATGCAGTGGCTAATAATCAGTTGGATTTTGCCAAATTGCTCATTGAGCATGGCGCGGATCCTTACATCCGATTTAACCAAGTAAATCCAATAAAAAAATCATTACATTTCTGTGAAAATATTGATTTAATAAGAGTATTATTCAGCAAGCATCAAGGAACTGCAGAATTATTTGATATTATATTATCGGGTAACGACGTTGATTTAGTTAGTTATGTGGAAAAAAATAATAGTTTGTTCACTAAAAATCAGTTCGAGGGTTTATTTTTATTTTGTATCAACAGCAGACGATTTAAATTAGCGAATTTGCTTTCATCTTACATTGATAAATTATTTCAAAAATCAATTTGTCCTTTAGAGAACCGCTTTGAGCTGAGCATCGTCAAATCCGTTGAATGGAATGCTATTACTTCTTTTAGTTTCCCCGTTGAAACAACGGAAGAATTGCAAATGGCTCTCAAGGATGCTTTTTTAAAAATTGCTTTATTATTAGCACAACCTCGAACTTGTATTAATCTTTTGAGCGATTTAGATAACCAAATTAAAGAATATCAGCATCATTTTAATCATAACTTTTCTAAAATAGATTCTGACAATTTTTTTGTGGCTTCTAATATTCCTTTTCCCGCTGAGCCAAAAGATGATTTAAAAAAAATTGATTGCCAAGGGCTGTTGCATTATTTGATGCGAACGCAACTAAATAAATTTGGTATTGATACTCAAGAAACATTGTACTATTTTGCAGGATTCGTTGATTCGAAAGTGGCTGATGAACTGGTAAAGAGTGGTGCATTATTTAAAGAGCAATTTTTAGTAGGAAATGCTTTAGTTCATGGCCAATCTCATTATTTTCAATGGTATATCTTATCGCGTGCATTAGAAACTGGCCTTCTTTGGTTTAAAGGAAATTTAACTTTGCTTGATGTTTTAAAAGCAGTTATTGAGGTTAAAGTTAAAAAGGATAATAGTTCAGTCTGGCCTGCTTTAATTGACTATTTTCCTACCCCGCCAATCTATTATTATGATTTCGGTTCACCTCATTTATTAAATAGTGCATTATTGTGTGATGCAACAAATCCCCATCTGAGAGGTTATTTACGCAATATATGGTATAAAAGTATTGAAAAATTTCAAAATGCAATGCGCTCTCTTTCATCTGAACCACTTTCTTATGAAAGCATCATTACGGCACAAGTTTTAGCCGGTCCTGTTTTTGATCTTTTCAAGGGTATGACAATGAAAGAAGTTTCTCATTATTATGAACATGTTGCAAAAAACGAAGCGTGCTTGCTTTCGGATCAAGATAAAAGTGATATCTCAGTCAAGCAAGGAAATCATAATAAAGATAATATTTTAATCAAAAAAGCAGAACATCGTTTTTTTAAATTGAAATCAACCTTATTCCCTAACATTGAAAAAATGGCATCCGAGGATAAGTTTAAATCTTCTATCGATATGCATTTTTAATCTCAGATTCAACACCATTAGCAATATTTCTTTGTGCCGGATAAAAAATGAAAATTTAAGATAAGATTTTTTCTACATTAAATGTTTTTATGATACTAATTCTTGTCAATGTATAATTTACAAAGAAATAGTTTCCTAGTAAACTAATTTAATTTAACAAAGTAAGTAATGGTAAAAAGAACTGTCAGCACTTTAAAGAGCCATATCGGTTATCACCTGCGAGTTGTTTCAAATGAAGTTTCTCAAGCGTTTGCAAAAAAGCTGAGTAAATTAGATGTCACTGTTGCAGAGTGGGTCATTATGCGTGAAATGTATAGTATGCAAAAACCCACTTCACCAAGTGACATCGCAGAAATAGTAGGACTAACTCGTGGTGCTGTTTCTAAATTAATTGTTCGTCTTTTGAATAAAAATTTAGTTACTCGAACTGAATCTTCAAATGATGGTCGATTTCAAGAGATTAGATTAACTTCTAAAGCAATTAATCTTATACCGAGTCTTGCTAATTCGGCTGATGAAAATGACAAATTGTTTTTTGGGGTTCTTTCCGAGAATGAAAAAACTTGCCTTATTAAAATACTAAAAAAGTTAACTGCTCACCATAAATTCAATAAGAACCCTACTGAATAATCAATAAGGAGAAATCTATGTCAAAGTTAGTAGAAAAATTAAATGAAACTCAGAAATATGCTATGTCTATCCGACCAGAAGTTAAAGGTTTTCCATTTCTAGCAGAAGCACTTCGCCAATCTGGCGTTATTATGAATCGTTGGATACTACCTTCATGCCAATCAGTTTATACATTTAATGAAGGTGTGGTAGTTCAACAAGGAACTCCTTTATTTACAGGGTCATTTGAATTTCCAGAGTTTAATCGCGATGCATTGATAAAGGCCATTCGAGATGATCAAGAGGGTAGAAGTACTTTCCAAGAATTTTTAATTTCTGCATGGCACGCTGGTGTCGTTGGTTATGATATCAATTTTTCAGGGCGAAAAGTTATTTATTATGGTGTTACTGGTAAAAGTTACATTGAAGAGTATCCTGCAGTAGAAATTAAATAGGGATACAATAAAAAACCTGTTTTTGAAAACGTTTTAAACCGACAGTTTCAAGTGACCGAACCTGATCGTGCCTATGTTTCCGATATCACTTATATCATGGACACATGAGGGCTGGTTATATCTGACAGTTATGATTGATTTGTTTTCCCGAAAAGTGGTTGGCTGGGATATGAGTTCCAGAATGAAAGCCGATGTTGTTTGCAATGCGTTGACCATGGCGACATGGCGCAGAAGACCAGAAGCAGGTTTGATTGTGCATTCTGACCGAGGCTCTCAGTATGCCAGTAACCAATATCGGAGCCTTCTATTTGGGGTTACACGTCAGTTATGGATAAGCGCACTATTTAATTTAGTTGTTTTTATGGAGGGTTTTCGAGGCTTAATAGCATAAGCAGCAAGCCCACCAATCAGATTGACTAAAAAATTAAGAGGGCTATGATGTCGTGAATGCTCAATATGGCAAATGGATTTAAGCTGCTCAATGCCCGTTTCAATTAGATTTTTCTGAGCCAAAAAGAATTTGTCAAAAGCAGTCTTATTTTCTTTTTCATATTTTTTTTGAGGTTACATATAAAAATCGAGCAAATTAAATTGCTTACATCGGGCTGAGGTTAATTAAGTTTGACATTTGATGAGCAAGTATTTAATTAATTTATTATTAAATAATCAATTAATGGCTACTTACTCCATCATTTTGATTCGATAAATTGGTCAGTGATGTCAGAATCATAAGCGTCTACTTTTTTCAGAATTAAATCATTAACCCTAACTTTTCGTCTTGAGATTAAAAGATAGGCCAAGGGTACAATGTACAAGGAAAATAAGGTACCTACTGACATACCGCCAATAATGACTAATCCTAACTGTTGTCTGCTTTCACTGCCTGCACCTGAAGCAAGTGCCAGTGGTAATGAACCGAGAATCATTGCCAGGGTAGTCATTAGAATTGGTCGCAAACGAATTTTTGCGCTTTCAATAATAGCAGTCTGTTTGCTTTTGCCATAGTGAAGTTGTTGATTGGCAAATTCAGTAATCATAATACCGTGTTTTGTAATAAGACCAATGAGTGTAACAATGCCAATGTTAGTATAAATGGATAAATTTTCTCCAAATAAAAAGAGGGTTATGACGGCACCCACTAAAGATAGAGGCACACTAAATAAGACAATAAAGGGATCAATGAAACTTTCAAATTGAGCTGCCAATACCAGATAAATAAATAACAAGGCTAACAGGAACGCATAGAGGCTATGATTTGATGATTCAATGTAATCTTTAGCTACCCCAATAAATTGGTATTGAATGTCATCCGGTAATCGCTCTTTTAGTAAAGTTTGTATATCTTTGATAACCTCATTGAGGTGAGTTCCTGTTACGGGTTCCGCGGTAATGGTCGCTGCACGTAAGCGGTTTAAGTGAGGCAGACTGTCCGGGCCTATAGTATTATGAATCCGAATAAGAGTGGATAAAGGGATCATTCGACCTCGTCTGCTTTGTACATACAGTTTATTTAAAACCGAGATGTCACGCCGTTCCGCCTGTTGTAATTGAAGAATTACCTTGTAGGATTGGCCGTCATAATTAAAATTGACAGGATTGCTACCGCCTAACATGGTTGATAATAATTCGGCGACATCGGCCAGATTGATGTCCAAATCAGCGGCAAGCTGACGGTCAATTTCGATATCAATTTGCTCGCTATCAAGTGCCAAATTGTTTTTGACATGCCTTAAGCGCGGATCGTCTGCCAAGGTCTTAACTATTTCACTGCTTATATCATTTAAACGTAAATAGGAACTATTCCCCAGAAGAGAAACGGCGAATTGACTGTTTGCTCCGCCTCGGCGCCCGAACGGATTGGGATTTACCGGAAAAACACTGACCCCCGTTATTGTCTGCATCTTTTCTGAAAGTTCCTTGCTTATTTCTTTTTGCGTACGTTTACGCTCATTCCAGGGAACTAACTTTAATAGAGTAAATGCTGAAGCAGGCTTGATTGAGGTTAGATACGCCGCTTTTTCCGGAATTTTTTCATAAATAGCTTCCAGTTTACGAGCATAGTGATCGGTATAATCGGTGCTGGAATTAGTAGGCGAAGAAATAGGGCCAATAATGTAGGATTGATCTTCAACAGGCGCGAGTTCTGCACCGAGATGATAATAGCAAAAGAAACCGATTGCACAAAAAATGAATAGAATGCTACCCAGATGGCGAGGATGATTCAGGGCTATTATCAGACTGGCTTGATATTGAGTACTTAGTTTTTCAAATTGTTTGTCTAACCAGCGACTGTATTTATTTTCCCTGTTTTTTAACAGACGTGAGCACATCATGGGGGATAAGCTTAACGCAATTAAACCAGAAATAATAACGCTGAGGGCCAGAGTGGTGCCAAATTGTAAAAAAAGTTTGCCAGTAAATCCTGTGATAAAACTCATTGGTGCATAAACAGCAGCGAGAGTAATGGTCATTGCCAGTATAACAAATACAATTTCGTTAGTTCCTTTAATAGCGGCCTGCCTCGAACTTAAGCCAGTTTTTATATGACGATGGCAATTTTCCAAGACGACGATAGCATCATCTACCACTAAACCAATAGCCAGAACCATGGCTAGCAAGGTCAGCGTATTAAGCTCAAAACCAAACCATGCCATTGGGCAAAAGGTGCTTATCAGACAAATGGGGATAGTAATTATAGGTATTATTGCGGCACGGATGTTTCCTAAAAACAGGAAAACAACCAAACCAACAAATAAAACAGCCTCAATAAAACTCTTATAAACTTCCGAAATGGATTGTTTGATATGACGAGTTGAGTCGAAAACCAGTTGAATCTGAAATCCGGGTGGTAAAGTTTGCTCCAACGAAAGAAGTGTTTTTTTAACCGCAGCCGCTACTTCAATCGGATTCGCTGTAGATTGAGCCAGGATAGCAAGTCCTACCGCCGGTTTACCATTAATGCGTAGTAGATTATCTTCATTTTCGCTACCTACGCTAACGTGGGCAACTTCGCCCAGACGAATTAATCGATTACGGTGTTGCGCAACGATTAACTCCGAAAAATGTTTGGCATCTTGTAAACGTGCATGTGTAACTACCGTATAATAGCGATTGGTGCTTTTAATTTGTCCACTTGGAATGTCTATATTTTGTTGGATCAGTGCTTTCTTTATTTCAGCTACGGTGATGCGATGGGCTGCCATCTGTACGGGTTCCAAAGCAATTTTGACTGCGTAATCTCGCCCTCCGTGATAGGTTACTTCCCCCACTCCCTTAATTTCCTGTAAAAGCGGTTTAATGTTGCGAGTCACGTAATCCGTAATTTCCAACGGGCTTCTGGATTGATCATGGAAACCAATCACTGCAACAGGGTTGGCATCGGCATCATTTTTACTGACAGTAGGAGGATGGCTATCTTTAGGTAACTTTATCTGGAGTGCAGAAAGTTTATTGCGAATGTCGTTAACGACCTCATTAATATCAACACCCAATTGAAAATCAATATTAATTCGGCTCTTGCCCAGCAGGCTGGTTGAACGCAAGGTATCAAGTCCCGGAATACCAGATAATACATTTTCTATGGGAATAGTAATTTCTTTTTCTACTAACTCCGGGCTTGCTCCATCAAAATCGGTAGCGATATGAACAGCAGGTTTATCGATGTTAGGTAAATGTCGGAGTGGCAATTTGCCAAAATTAATAAGACCTGCAATAACCAGAATAAGGGTAAGAACAATAGTGAAAACAGGACGTTGTATACATCGTTGAGGAAAATTCACAATGGCACCTATCCCTGATGAATATCAATAACGCGACTACCTTCTTTAAGTTTGTGCTGGCCACGAATGATAACAATGTCGTCACGTGTCAAACCAGTACGAATTTCTGTCATGGAAGCATGATGAACGCCTGTTTTAACCCGCACAGCGACGGCTTTATTGTCACGTAAAACAAAAATTTTCTGCCCGTTAATAGTGGGAATAAGGCTTTCTTCTGGAACAAGCAGGCGTTTCTTTTTTTCTCCGAATTGATGATTTATTCGAACGAATAAGCCTGCTGACAATAGATGTTCCGGATTATTAATTAAAGCTTCAACAGCAATAGTACGGGTTTCTTTATCAATGGCAGGAGCAATATAGTTGACAATGCCATGAAATTGCAGATGAGGAAATGCGTCAGAGCGCACGATTACTTTTTGATTAACCAGCACGCGCGGCAAATAACGTTCCGGGAGATTGTATTCAACACGCAACTTTTGATTGGCAATCAAGCGGACCAGGGGTTGCCCTACTTTTACATATTGACCGACGCTAATATGTCTTGAACCTAAAGTGCCTGAAAAGGGAGCGCGTAAGCTTAACTTTTCAAGCTGAGCCTGTTTAACCTTGACGTTATTCTGCTTTTCTTTCAAATCAGCAAGCGTTCTATCTAAAGATTGCTCGGAAGCGAGGCTGCGTTTGGCTAACTCTTTCATCCGGTTGTAACTGGTTTCACTGAGGATGAAATTGGCTTTCGCACTGGCCAATTCGCTTTTCAAAACGGTATCATCAAGTTGGATAAGTAATGTACCTTTCTTTACATTGGCTCCCGGGGTGAAATGAATGGCTGCAATTTGTCCGGCCAGTTCAGAGCTGATGTCAATGTTATCAGTACTCGCAAGATTGCCGAGTGTTTCGAATTGTTCTGCCAGGATTTTTTCTGTCACGGGAGCGGTTTCTACGGTGATTGCTTTGGATTCTGTTGAAATAGTGCTGACTTTTTTATGATGAGAAATAAAAATACCGCCTAAAAAAATCACAAATACCATAAGAAGGACCAGTGAACGGTATTTCATGCAGTAATTAGCCCGAAGCGAAGGAATTAAAGAGTATAAAATACTTTAAGCCAAGTTTCAAAGAGCCTGGGGCAATTCGCCTGCAATAAATTATTCTTTAATTTACGCTACTTATTGTATCACGCTCAACATTAATTCTTATCCTCAGCGACCCATTGGGTTAGCACTTCAATAATTTTTTGTGCCTGGTCATTACTGGAAATATTGAATTTTGATTTCATCCAATATTGATTATTTCGTTTTTGATAACGTCTGATGGAATATTTTACCGGACCAAAATCATTCTTGCTATTATCCCAATCCTGATAGCGAAACATAATGGTAGTCCAGGCTCCTTTTGATAAAACATGTTTGCCTAACTCTTTTGTTGTTTCAGTACCATCTTCACTATAAGCAATAGTTAAATCATCAATTGATTCGCTCATGATGCATTCCACTCTCTAAATTAATCGATGGATTGTAATTTGCCATTAACAAATGTCAAGCTAATTGGTGATTGATACTCACCGGGCTGATAAATCCATACTTCGGGACGTTGATTAGTTTGTATAGGTTGATTGATATAAGTATTATTAACTATAGAAGGGCTGCCACAAGCACCATAGACTTGACTGACCGGGTCGCCAGCCTCAATGCTGTTTCCTCCGCAAATGGAAAAAGCATTGGTATTGGAGCCATTAATACGAACCGAACTGACTTTATTATTGATTACATCCACTTCCAGTTGAGCACCACCGCTGACTCCCACAGGAATTGACCAAACCCCGTAGAACGCACGTTGACTACCTTGATTATTATAGATGAGCTGCTGTACAGGTACTTTTTGCATAACTGGCTGATTGGATAGCTGTTTACTCAAAGGTTGGCCACAAGACGCCATGACCTGATCCGGGGTCATTCCTATGTTGATATACCCATGGTTTTGGGGACAATAAAAAGATTGCACACCTGCCAAGGTACTTAAAGGAATGAAAGCTATTCCTAAAGCTACTGCCAAGCGATTAGTCATAAGCTTGCTCGAAAAAATCACGCCTTGACCCAAGTATAGCTTCTTTATCTAACTTTTGCCGTAAAAAATAACCACCTCTGCTGTGTCTATTCTCCTGGCTAAAACAGGCGATTTCTGCGCTCCGATTAGGAGAAGAATAATCTTTCGAGTCAGACTAACCTTAATGGCAATGAAGCACTCATAAAAAGAGCGATGGCTTTTAAGACAACCATAACGATAAAAGGTGAAAAATCAAACCCGGAAATATCAGGAATCAAGCGGCGTCCCAAAATTAATAAAGGATCAGTAATAATTTTTATGACGTCTGCTACTGGATGGTGCCAGTGTGGATTCACCCAGCTCATGATAACTCGAATCAAAATAAGATAAAAAAGAAAATTACAAGGTTGTGTAATCAGATCGGCTAAAACGAATAACAATAAATAAGAGACGGGGATCAGGGTTCCATACAATAGAAAGCCTAGCAGAACGAATTTGCATAATTCGACCAGGATAAGTAAGGCAAAACAGGGCCAGTCATAGCACTGAGACAGTTTTTTTTGCGGTGAAATGAAGCGCTCCAAAGGTTTTACCAACGGATCTGTAAACGTGTAGATGGCGTGACTGACCGGATGCAAGACGCTTATTTTAAAGTAACGCAAGGCAAGGCGTGTCCATAAAACAAAGAGGACCACACTGAAAAACAGAGTGGATAAAAAATAACTTACTGCTAATAATCCTGACATTATATCCTCTTGGATCTTAATTAATAGTTAATATGAAAAGTAACCGTTCACCAAAATTTTTGAAGTTTTTTTTATGATTACATACTAAGCCCTAATTGATTAGCCCGTTCAGTAGCAGCGTTCATCGCTTTAAATATCAGTTGAGCAAATCCCTGTTGTTGCAGTATATCGATTGCCGCAGCTGTTGTACCAGCAGGAGAGGTCACCTTTTTTCGTAATGTACTTAATTCCAATGAGGAATTCATGGCCAGATTTAAAGCACCATCCATCGTTTGGAGGGCAAAAATTTTGGCAATTTCTTCATTAAGACCCAAGTGTTTTGCCGCATCAATCATTGCCTCTAAAAAAAGAAAAATATAAGCTGGCCCGCTACCGGATAACGCTGTAAAAACATCCATTTCAGTTTCCTGTGTTGCCCAGGTAATAATTCCGCAGCGTTTAAAAATTTGTTCTGCGCATCGTTTTTGAGGTGGTGTCACAGAGGAGTTGGCAAAAAGTGGGGTCGCCCCTTTGCCTATAGCAATCGCAATATTGGGCATGGAACGTATGATTGCCTGTTCTTTAGGACAATGCTGAGCTAACCAGGCCAGAGTTAATCCAGCGGCAACGGAGATAATCAAGCAATTTTCAGGTAATTTTGTATTAATTTGTGTTAATACCGCGGACATATTGACAGGCTTGACGGCTAAAATAATAATTTCGGCATCAGCAATAATTTCCAGATTGTCATAATGAGTAATAATTCCTTCTCTGGTTTTTCCCACAGAAAGAGAAGGAGACGACGCGTAAATTTGATAATTATCATCAGTTGCTAAAGACTGAGCAAGAATTTTTGCCAGATTACCAAACCCAATAAAACTTATTTTCATTTCCATGAAACCTTAATTAACGTACTATGCCTGGACAAGTTTGGCGAGCGCCAAAAATGGCTGTACCAATACGTAGTATAGTACTCCCTGCACGAATTGCTGCAACCAAATCATTACTCATCCCCATTGATAAAGTATCCATTGATAAATGAAGTTCTCTGTTTAATTGATCCTGTAAGTTAGCCAGACGTACCCAACTTCTGTATTGTTCTTCTTCATCTGATCGGGGTTTGGGAATAGCCATTAAACCTTTTAATTTCAGAGACGGTAATTGGCTAACTGCCAAGGCAAGTGGACTAATCTCTTCAGGTGAAACGCCTGTTTTATTTTCCTCACTATCCAGATTCACCTGGAGGCAAATATTCAGAGGCGGTAAATGTGGAGGTCGGTATTGAGCAAGAAGTCTGGCTGTTTTTTCCCGTGAAACGCTATGAACCCAATTAAATTCTTTGGCTATTTCCTGTGTTTTATTACTTTGAATCAGACCAATAAAATGCCAGGAAAGAGGCAAGTGCCTTAAAGCAATCAGTTTAGGTTGCGCTTCTTGCCAATAATTTTCGCCAAAGTGGGTTACTCCTGCGGTAAAAGCCGCTTCAATTGCACTGATGGGTTGTCCTTTACTCACTGCCATAAGCTCAATGCTCTCAGGTGAACGTTGATAACGATTTGCGGTGGCCAGGATAAGTTTTTCAATAGCAGACACCCTTGCGGCAATGGTCATGATGTCCTCTTTTATTATTTAAACGGTGCAAGATATCAATTAACGGGTAGAAAGAAAATAGGCTTTCAGGTAATCTGGATTTGGATTAAGCAGGGAATTAAGATGATTGTTGCCAAATTATTAGTTTTTGCCGTAGAAAGACGAGCCTCCGATGTGCATTTATCAGCTGGTTTAGCGCCTATGATTCGTGTAGAGGGTGATTTGCGTAAACTTGAACAAGCTGTTTTATCTCATGACGATATCATTAAAATGATGCACGAGTTGATGACTGATAAGCAGTGGAAAGATTTTGAGGAGCAGTTAGAAACTGATTTTTCCTTTGAAATAAGCAATCTGGCACGTTTTAGAGTCCATATGTTTATGCAGACTCGTGGTGTAAATGTAGTTTTTCGGATTATCTCTCCAAACATTCCATGCTTGAATGAATTGAATTTACCTGCTCATATCACGGAAATTGCTTCTTATACGCACGGTTTGGTTTTAGTGACTGGCCCTACTGGTTCAGGCAAGAGCACAACACTTGCAGCAATTATTGATTATATCAATGATAACCGTCAGCAACATATTCTCACCATAGAAGATCCTGTCGAATTTGTCCATTCGTCTAAAAATTGTTTAATTACGCAACGGGAAATTTATCAGCATAGTCCGTGTTTCAGTAAGGCATTACGATCGGCTTTACGTGAAGATCCTGATGTAATTTTAATAGGCGAATTACGCGATAAAGATACGATTCGTCTGGCTATGACGGCTGCTGAAACAGGACATTTGGTGTTAGCAACCTTGCATACCAATTCAGCGACAAAAACAATTCATCGGATTATTGACGTGTTTTCGGGCGAAGAAAAAGCAACGATTCGTTCGCTACTCTCCGAGTCCCTACAGGCTGTAATAGCACAACGGTTAGTGAAAAAAAGAGAAGGGGGGCGAATTCCTGTGTGTGAGTTAATGTTTTGTAATCCTGCGATACGTAATCTGATTCGCGAAGATAAAATTGCCCAGATGTACTCTGTTATCCAGACAGGACAAGCGCAAGGAATGCAAACCTTTGATCAGCATTTAATGCAACTTCTGAACAAAGGTTGGATTACGGCGCAAGTGGCTTATAAGATGGCAACGAACAAGGTGATATTTGACTTGCCTGATACTCGATAACTTGATTCGCGTAAAGAGAGGTTATTTTCTCCTATGAAAACTTCACGAAGCAAGGCTCTTTAAATGTTTATGAGTGGTAGCAGTTCCTTGCTGCTGATTTGAACTCATAAAAAAATTAGCGGAAGTTGTGTACATGTCAGTATTATATTTTTCTAAATATAAAAGATGAGTTTCTTCTTCAATTTCTTTTTTCGTAGGTTCTTCGAGGGTTTGGGCTAATTGGAAGCGGGATTAGTCATTGCGGTACCGTGCCTAAGCACGGTAAGAAGACAGACAAGTTGTTTGATACTTAAAAATAGAAGCGTTTATCCAAGCTTGGTTGAAAGTCATTTTTTACATCTAACTGACGTGTTGGTGTTAGGCCGTTAATTCTCCGGCATTCTTCTGTAACTGGATTAGCTCAAAGATACCGCTTTCAGCTAATGACAACATGTTATTGAGTTGTTCACGACTAAAGCTCTGATCTTCCGCTGTTCCCTGCACTTCAATAAAATGCCCTTCTTCATTCATTACTACGTTCATATCCGTTTCAGCCAATACATCTTCAGCATAATCCAAATCTAATACGGCCTGCCCCCGGTAAATTCCTACTGAAACTGCTGCAATATAATTAAACGCAGGCATTTTGCGTATTTTTTCTCTCGATACCATCCAGGTCAGCGCGTCTTTCATGGCAACGCAAGCACCCGTAATTGCAGCGGTGCGAGTACCGCCATCAGCCTGAATGACATCACAATCAATAGTCAATGTATTTTCGCCTAAAACCTTTAAATCAATACAAGCACGGAGAGAACGACCTATAAGTCGTTGGATTTCAAGCGTTCTTCCACCCTGTTTTCCTTTGGTGGCTTCTCGCTCTGTACGACTATGGGTGGCACGTGGCAGCATACTGTATTCAGCAGTAATCCAGCCTTGATTCTTGCCTTTTAGAAATCTTGGTACGCCATCGATGACCGAAGCATTGCATAAAACGCGGGTGTCTCCAAATTCAACGAATACAGAACCTTCAGCATGATTAGTAAAATGACGGGTTATTTTGATGGGTCGCAATTGGTTAGGTTCACGATTACTGGGGCGCATGATAATCCTCGATAAAAAGGATCAGTATAAACTTTTCATAACCACTATGCACCTATGCAGGGCGATCTTTAGCAAATCTCTCCTGTTTCCCCTGTTTTTTCTTTTGTCCATTAGTGAATCGTCAGGCACCTTGGGGTAAAATCTTGCATTTGAATAAATTTGCTTTATAGTCGCTTCATTCTCACTGATTAGTACTATTATGACTCACAGCATGACGGCTTTTGCCAGAGTACAGCAACAATTTGATACCGGCATATTCTGTTGGGAAATCAGATCGGTAAATCATCGTTATCTTGATGTGGCTTTTCGGTTACCGGAAGCATTTCGTTTTCTTGAAGGAAATTTACGAACTCGATTACGGGGCAAGTTAAATCGGGGCAAATTGGAATGTTATCTCAAATTTCAGGATTTGGGAGGGAATAATCAGGCATTGTTAATTAATGAAAGTCTGATCAATAAATTGATTGACGCGGGAGCCAGTTTGGCTGCAACAAAGCATGTCGCTAATGATCTTGCTGTGTCCTCTATTCTTGCATGGCCTGGTGTCGTCCAGTTAACAGAGCCGGATATTGATGTTTTGGCTCACTCCGTTGAACAATTATTTCAAGAGGCATTAGATCAACTTCTTGCGGCAAGACAGGTTGAAGGACAGGCTTTGCGATTGCATGTGCAAAATCGTCTGATTAAATTAAGCCAGGAGGTCACTCAGGCAAAACAACAGGTAGTTTCTTATAGGGAGCAATCACGAGATAAGTTATTAATGCGTTTAAATGGATTGCAAATGGAAGTAGACAACCCTCGTATTGAACAGGAAATTGCTCTCATCTTGGCTCGGATGGATGTTAATGAAGAATTGGATCGCTTGCAAACCCACATTGCGGAGGTAGGAAGAATAATGGAGAGTTCCGAAGCAGCAGGACGACGTCTGGATTTTTTAATGCAGGAATTGAACCGTGAGGCAAATACGTTAAGTTCCAAATCGGACTCTATTACCTTGACTCAACATGCTGTTGAAATGAAAGTGCTTATTGAGCAAATGCGAGAACAAATTCAGAATATAGAGTAAAATTATGACAGATTCTTCTTCAGGAAATTTAATCATTGTTGCTGCCCCTTCAGGGGGGGGGAAAACCAGTCTGGTGAAGCAATTGGTAAATTCCTTAGCTAACATTGAAATATCCATTTCGCATACTACGCGCAAGATTAGACCCGGCGAAAAAGAAGGCATTGATTATTTTTTTATCAACGAAGCACAGTTTTTAGAAATGATAAAAGCGAATGCGTTTATTGAACATGCTCAGGTTTTTAATCACCATTATGGCACTTCGGTCACTCAGATTAAGACGCGATTACAAGCAGGAATGGACGTGGTTTTAGATATTGACTGGCAAGGCGCGCAACAAATCAGAGAAATATTTCCAGATTCTGTGTCGGTGTTTATTTTGCCACCTTCATTAGCCGTTTTGAAACAACGATTAATGAATAGAGGGCAGGATGACGAGGAAGTGATTGGAAAACGTATGAAGCAAGCTCAGGCTGAGTTAAGTCATTACGCTGAATTTGATTATCTTATTGTCAATGATGAGTTTAACAAAGCCGCTCTTGAATTACAGACCATTGTAGTGGCTAATCGTTTACGAAGCGCTCGACAAATGATAACACAAAGAAAATTGCTTTCATTCCTGTTGACATCGCAGTAAAATAGATTATTTGAGTAATTATTCTCTCTGTGGAGAGTTAAGTGTTGTTAATCGGGGGATGATAGTATGGCGCGTGTGACTGTAGAAGATTGTTTGGAGCATGTAGCAAATCGTTTTGAATTAGTCATGGTTGCTACTAAACGTGCGCGTGATATTGCTGTGCGCGGAGAGCAACCTTTGGTTGAATGGGAAAATGATAAGCCTACCGTAGTGGCTCTGCGAGAAATTGCTGAAGGTTTGATTAGCGCGGATATTTTAAATAAAGACTAGTATAGTTGGTATTTCTACTATTCCATAAGTAAAGGAAGCCCTGATCATTATCAGGGCTTTTTTAGTTCAAGTCAGCAATAATGGGGTTTATCATTAATAATTATGATATCAGCGTTTATTTTATCAAACCTGCGGTAAACTACTCGGGTAATCCAGCCTGAGAAACTGAGCAGTCATGTAGGGAGAGTGTGTGAGCTACTTTAAGGAGTTAGAAAAAGAGCTTGAATGCTACCTTGAACAACCATTTATTGAGAAATGTTATCAGGCTTATCAAGTTGCTGAAGAAGCACATCAAGGCCAAATGCGCCGTTCCGGAGAGCCTTATATTACTCACCCTGTTGCTGCGGCGCTGATTTTAGCCCGTATGCGCCTGGACTATCAAACTATCATGGCTACATTGCTCCACGACGTGGTGGAAGATACTGCTGTCAGTAAAGATGAATTGGTGCAACAATTTGGCGAGGATGTGACTGCTCTTGTTGATGGGGTAACCAAGCTTACCAAAATTAAATTTGAGTCCCGCGCAGAAGCGCAGGCAGAAAATTTCCGCAAGATGGTGCTGGCAATGGTGAAGGATATTCGCGTCATTATTGTCAAGCTTGCTGATCGTTTTCATAACATGCGTACCTTAGGCGCTATGCCCTCAGTGAAACGACGACGGATTGCGATAGAAACGCTGGAGATTTATGCGCCCATTGCCAATCGGTTAGGGATGCATGCTATTTATACCGGTCTTGAAGATTTAGGCTTTCAAGCACTTTATCCCATGCGGTATCGTGCTATTAAATCGGCGGTAGAAAAATCACGAGGAAATCGCCGGGAATTAACTCAGAAGATAGAGCAGGACTTGGCGCATGCCCTAAAAGAACTTAATATTCCCTATGAACATGTTTTTGGCAGACAAAAGCATTTATATAGTATTTATCGAAAAATGCGTCAGAAAAAAGCATCATTTACGGAAATCACCGATGTGTTTGCTTTTCGGATTATTACGGAAGATATTGATTCCTGTTATCGGGTCATGGGCGCTTTGCACCGAACCTATAAACCAGTGCCCCAACGTTTTAAAGATTACATCGGAATACCCAAGGCAAATGGTTATCAATCATTACATACCACGTTGTTTGGACCCTTTGGCGTCCCCCTCGAAGTGCAAATTCGCACCCGGGATATGGATAAAGTCGCTGACAATGGTGTAGCTGCGCATTGGATTTATAAATCTTCAGGTTTGGAAGTCAATGAAGCGCAATTACGCGCGCGGGAATGGGTGCAACGCTTATTAGAAATGCAGCGGAGCACAGGAAATTCACTGGAATTTATTGAACATGTCAAAATTGATCTTTTTCCTGATGAAATTTACGTTTTTACGCCCAAAGGTCATATTATGGAGTTGCCGAAAGGTGCTACACCTGTTGATTTTGCCTATACAGTCCATTCGGGCGTAGGCAATAGTTGTGTGGCAGCCAAAGTAAATCGGCGTTTGGTACCTTTAAGCATCCCGCTTACCAATGGACAAACGGTAGAAATTATTACTGCTCCAGGTGCGCATCCTAATCCGGCCTGGTTAAATTTTGTTGTAACTGGTAAAGCTCGTTCTAATATTCGCCATTTTTTGAAAAGCCAGCAACATGCTGAGTCCATTGTTCTGGGTAAACGTTTATTGGAGCAATCATTAACCGAATTGTCCAGTGATTATACGAAAGTGCCGCCTGAATCGTTGCAGGCTTTGCTGCATGATTTAAATTATAAATCTGCAGACGAATTGCTTTATGCGATTGGTATTGGTAATCAGATGCCGATGGTGATTGCCAAACGTTTGGTCATTAGTCAGGATAGTAATGAATTAGAAAAAACAACAAAAAGTCGCCCATTAGCTATCAAGGGCACAGAAGGGATGGTTGTGCATTTTGCTGATTGTTGCCAACCCATTCCCGGAGATAATATTGTAGGGCGTTTTCAACAGGGACGAGGAATTATAGTTCATACGAGTGATTGTCCAAATATTATTCATGGTCGCAATAATCTTGAGCAGTTGATTTCTCTTCGCTGGGATGAACAGGTACAAGGTGAGTTTTGGGTGGATATCACCGTGGAAGTGGCGAACCAACGCGGAGTTCTTGCTGCTTTGGCTACGGCAATTTCTGAAGCAGAATCAAACATAGGCAATATCAATGTTGATCCGCGTGACGGGCGACATAATGCCGTAACTTTTTCTATTAGTGTACGAGACAGGAATCATTTGGCTCGAGTAATGCGTCGTTTACGTGCCAACAAAGTAGTCGTACGTCTTTATCGTAAAAAGCAGGGAGATAACTGATGCAAACCATTCATACTGATCTGGCACCGGCGGCAATTGGTACTTATAGTCAAGCTGTTCGCTGCGGCAATACGGTGTATCTATCGGGGCAAATCCCTTTGGCCCCTGAAACAATGCAGCTTTGCAGTGAGGAAATCCGTCTTCAGATTGATCAGGTTTTTGCTAATTTAGCAGCAGTTTGTGAAGCTGCAGGGGGTAGTTTGGCCGCACTTGTCAAGTTGACCGTCTATTTGACTGATTTAAATCATTTTCCTTTGGTCAATGAAGCGATGAGTCGTTATTTTACGGAGCCTTACCCTGCAAGGGTAGCAATTGGTGTATCTGCTTTACCACGCGCCGCTCAAGTAGAAGTAGATGGAATTATGGTATTGCCTGCTTCTGTAGATTGAGCGTCCTGTGAGTAATGAGCAATCTTTTCAAATCGGACGTTTAATGTTTGTCATTGCCTGGCTGATCTTTTTTATTTTGTTATTTTTATTTTTTTATTATTACAATCAAAATGAAAAAGCCTCTTATCATGTTCAGCATGGTACGGTAACTATTCGGGCAGATAAACAAGGACATTATCGTCTGGAAGGTTATGTTAATGACTATCCCGTTGAGTTTATGATAGACACAGGAGCTACCCTGGTGGCAATTCCTCAAAAACTGGCGACTCAAATGAATCTGGAGGGGCGCTATACTATTAGCATGGGTACTGCAAATGGCGTAGTCACTGGTTCTTTAACCCGATTGAAGCAGCTTGGTTTCGCAGGTTTTACTCTGCACAATATAAAAGCGGTTATAATACCAGGGAGCGAGGACAATGTCGTTCTGTTAGGTATGAATGTTTTGTCTCAATTTAATCTATCGCAACAGGATAAGCGACTAATTATAAAAAAATAAGTATCCGTTCAAGGACATGAACGCTTACAAAAATAACGAGTTGGTATGAGCATAATCACTCTTCATAATGTCACTTTAAATTTGGCTTCTAATCGTTTGCTTGATGCAGTGGATTGGCAGATACAGCCTCAAGAGAGAATTGCTCTGGTAGGGCGGAATGGTGCTGGTAAATCGACATTACTTCGCCTTTTGCAAGGAGAGTTAATACCCGATAGTGGCCAAATCAATCAATTAAATGGGCTGCGCGTGGCGGGTTTAACCCAGGAAGTTCCTTTAAATGATAGCAGGGAAACCGTTTATCATTTTTTGGTAAGAGGTCTGGGTGAAACAGGAGAAGTGCTTAATCAGTTCCATCAATTATCAGCGGGAGAGGATTTAGCCGCACTGGCCCGTTGCCAGCAACAAATGGATAATCTCCATATTTGGGATTTAGTACCTCGAGTTGAAATGATGGCAACTCGTTTGGATTTGGATCTCAATGCATCCATGAATAATTTATCCGGAGGAATGAAGCGCCGCGTATTGTTGGCAGCGGCACTCATTGCAGCGCCAGATCTTTTGCTTCTTGATGAGCCTACTAACCATTTGGATGTGAGCACCATTGAATGGTTAGAAGCTTATTTGAAATCGTATACAGGCAGTCTGTTGATTGTAACGCATGATCGAGAGTTTTTGGCACAAGTTGCTAATCGTATTGTGGAAATTGATCGAGGGAAACTCCATACTTATGATTGTAATTACGATACTTATCTGGATAGACGAGAGGCGATGCGTTTAAATGAACAGAAACATAATAGTTTGTTCGATAAGCGATTGGCTGCCGAGGAGGCGTGGATACGTACGGGTATTAAAGCACGACGTACACGCAATGAGGGGCGAGTTCGTGCATTGAAAGCCATGCGTGAACAATATAAAGCGCGTCGTGAACAATTGGGGAAAGTTCAGGCTTTAACGCTTGATGTTTCCCGTTCAGGTAATTTGGTCATTGAGGCAAACAAAGTCAATTATCAACTTCAGGATAAACTTTTAATCAAGGATTTTTCACTGTTACTAACGCGGGGCGATAAAATAGGAATTATCGGCCCCAATGGTTGTGGCAAGACCACGTTAATCCGTTTGTTACTAGGTGAGTTAACCCCGACTACTGGTACCGTGCGTCAGGGAACCTCTCTTGAAATTGCGTATTTTGATCAATTAAGACGCCAGTTAGATGAAAAACAAACCGTAATGGCCAATGTGGGTGACGGGGCTGATTATGTTACTTTAAATGGCAAACAAAAACATGTTGCCACTTATTTACGGGAATTTTTATTTTCGCCGGAACGTTTTAATCAGCCTGTCTCAACCTTATCAGGGGGGGAGCGCAATCGTTTATTACTGGCAAAATTATTAGCCAAGCCAGTTAATTTATTGGTTATGGATGAGCCGACCAATGATCTGGATATTGAAACGCTCGAATTACTGGAAACCCTGTTAGTGGATTATCCAGGGACTATCCTTTTAATCAGTCATGATAGATCTTTTATTAATCATATAGTGACTTCTGTACTGGTTTATGAAGGAGATGGACGGTTCAATGAGTATGTGGGGGGTTATGATGATTACCGCGTGCAAAAAAAGCAAGAGGGCATTTTGCCCGTGGGTAAATCCATTAAACCCAATAGCAAAGCGAATAAATTAAGTTTTAATGAACAGCGCGAATTAGCTCGACTGCCGCAGGAAATCGAAACTCTGGAACAGAAAATTACAGCGTTACAGATAAAAATGACTGAACCGGATTTTTATCAGCAGGAAGCGCAGGTCATTAGCTCACATAATCAACAGCTAATGAATGATGAAAAAAAATTATCACAACTTTATGAACGTTGGGAAATTTTAGAGGACAAGGGCTAATAGCATGGACAATATGTTAACAGTCGCTCTGGTGGTATTAACATGTTCTATTATAGTTTTCTTTTCGCAGGAGTTTGTCAATTTTTTCAAAAAACTCTTTGCCATTCCTGGCATGACGCTTTTTTTACCTCTACTTTTGATTACTGCCTTGCTTGTTTATTATGAGCCATGGTTTTCATGGATCTTGTCAATAATCCAGACTATTTTCGATAAGTTGGTCGTTGCTATAGCCAATGTTCTGTCTTTCCATCGAGGCGTTAAGTATGTTGCCAGTGTTTTAGTGTTGTGGAGTTTATCAGTTTTGCCAGTGTGGATTATTGACGTATGGTATAAGCGAAAAACCTATCATGCTTTTTCCTATTCTTACTTGATAAGCACAGTAATCTGGTTAGTAGCTGCGGCGGTGTTAATCGTCAATTTACAATAATAACGTTTACTTATCATTAGGTTAATGAGTTTGCATCTCACCCAGATGGAAAGGGTACTGATAACGACAACGTTTAAACCAGTGATAAACATACTGAGGATTTTCAGAATAACTATAATGAGTTGCTTCATAAGCACAGCAGGGTACGCGGCTCATAAAACAACCTCGTTTGGCATGCCAGACATACCCATTGGCACTAGGTTTCAAGGTACGTCCATCAAAGCAGACATAGCGGGGTCGTTCGGTTTTATTACCAATGATACAGCCTTGGGCAAATAATAAGCCAGGTAAAAGAAAAATTAAACAAAATTGCTTGATCATGAGGCTGTCCACTAGCTTTCTATACTATTTAAATTATACTAACTTTTTCTCAATTCAAGCACTTTCGCCTTTATGAATAAAAATAATTTACCAATCGGTGTGTTTGATTCAGGAATGGGCGGTCTAACTGTATTAAGAGCTTTAAAAGCCACGCTGCCTGATGAATCATTTATTTACCTGGGAGATACTGCCCGATTGCCTTATGGAACCAAAAGCCCTGACACCGTGTTGCAATACGCAAAGCAGATGGTACGTATTTTAATAGAAAGGCAGGTTAAAGCCCTAATAATAGCTTGTAATACGGCAACGACAGCAGCTTTGCCTCAATTACAGGCCATGCTTCCCGATATACCCGTTTTGGGGGTGGTTATTCCTGGAGCTTCAGCTGTGGTGGCAGCGACTAAAAATCAACGTATTATTGTATTAGCCACTGAAACAACGATTGCTTCTCAAGCTTACCAGCGTTTGATTTGGGAGCAATTACCGAAGGCTACAATTAGTGTTCGTGCGTGTAGTGTGTTAGTGGCCCTTGCTGAAGAAGGGATGATAGAAAACAACGTGGCGCGAGAAGCTTTAACGCATTATTTATCTGATTTAAATTCAGAAGATACTCTTCTTCTAGGCTGTACACACTTTCCGGTATTTAAATCACTTTTGAAGACAATATTATCTTCGAGTGTAACCATAGTGGATTCCGCAGAGGCTACAGCAACTGCACTATATCAACTCCTCGATCAAGCCAATTTATTTGCTGAAAAGCCCATTAGCAAAATCTCTTATTTGGTCACGGATTCTGTTGAACGGTTTCAAACTGTGGGGGAAATTTTCTTGGGTGAATCATTAGCAACTCATGATATCGAATTAGTGGATGCGATTAGCTCTTGAGTTACGGCAATGCTGTCAGGCTAACTGTAACGGCCGCAATCAGTGCATGAAATTGGCCCAGATTAAGTGCAACTGAAAATTTCCAAAACCACCGGAAAAACGTTCGTTTTCTTAGTATCTCAGCTTGAGATTTATAGTAAATTTTGATATAGTAATTTTTACTATAGAAGACAATTAACATGCGAATAATAAAAACAAAGTTGTTTAACAAATGGGCTATAAAAAATAAAGTAAGGGATGAATTGCTTATCACTGCGGCAGAAGAAATTTCAATTGAAGTTTATGAAGCCAACTATGGTGGAGGAGTAATTAAAAAACGGATTGGAAATAAAGGAAGAGGAAAGAGTGGAAGTACCAGAACAATTGTTGCCTTCAAAAAAGGAAAGAATTGCTTTTTCGTTTTTGGATTCGAAAAAAATACTAAAAGTAATATAACTATAAATGAAGAGAAAGCCTTTAAAATTGTTGCTCAATCGTTATTGACTTATTCTGATTTGGAGCTTAATGAATTAATCAAAGATGGCTCATTAGTGGAGATTAAAAATGAGAAAAATTATTGATGCTATGGTAGAAACAGCAAAAGATCTTCGTTTAGATCCCATTACAATCAAAGAAATTGAAGTACTTAATTTAAGTGAAGTTAAAGCGCTTGAAGCAGATGAAATAAAAAAAATGAGGGTCAAAGAAAAAATTAGTCAAGCGGTAATGGCTAAAATTCTGAATGTTACTCCCTCTACCTACCAAAAGTGGGAGAGGGGAGAGGTGCATCCCAAGGGGGCAAATTTAAAATTGCTGCGGTTAGCTCATGATCATGGACTTGATTATATTATGTCTTGAAATGAAGATTGTCGAAAGGGGTCTCGGTACACGCATACCCAATGACTCTATATCCTGACAATATCACTTTAAAATTAGCCTATTAGTTTATGTTGATTTTATCTAGGGGGTTATGGTCTGCTTTAAGCAGATTTTTATGAAAAATTGAATTACCAGGAAACGGACGTTTTTCTGGTGGTTTTGGAATTTTCAGTTGCAAATAATGTGGGTCTAATTTCATGTGCTGATTGCGAACCGTTACAACTCTGAATGCCTTTGCCAAGATAGAGAAATTTAGCTGTTAATTCTCTCAAATAAAATCATTCTACAGGTTCAATTTTTTTATAGCGAGCCGATTTGTGTCGCGCATGCCTTTCCACATCGATATATCGATCAGTTGTTATACTGGAACTATGGCCGGCATCGTCTCTTACATGTTCACGAGGGCGAATTTTGACATCTTCGGAAATACCGGTATGCCTTAACCAATGTACGGTTGCTGTAATCAGATTATCGGCTTCTTCTTTTTGATTGTTAAGGCGCAACTGCTCAGCGGCTAAATCAAAGCATTGTTGTACCAGACGTCGAATCGGTGCGGTATCGCTCATGGGTCCGTTACCCCGGATTTTTGGAATTAAAGGAGAATTGTCAGCAGGAGAGGGTAATGGCGTCAAACCTAAAAATTGACGCCACCGAACCAGACTTGCCAACATGGCTTCGCTGACTGCGATCTGGCGTTCCTTATTCCCTTTGCCTACCGTTGTAAACCACCACGCACCATTACTATCCTTTGCGAAGTCGTTCATGGCAGGAATCCATCGTTCGCTGGCTGCAAGCTCTGAAATACGCAAATACATGCCATAAAGCAACGATAAGATAAAGCGCGTGCGTTCATGCTTGGCTGGATTCTCTGCGGCAAGCTTCTCGGCGGCCTGGAGAACTTCATTCCATTGTTGCAGGCTTAAACGTCTAATGGGAGCGTTTTGCTGGCGTTTACGAACGAACTTGCTTTTTTGACGAATTAACGCAACGGGATTGGATAATACGTATTCTTCCGCGATAAGAAAATTAAATAAAGTGCTTAAAATGGCAAAAATTTCCTGTATTGCGCCTTGTGATAAACTAAATTGCTCAATGGACGCTGTTGCGCCTTGTTTTCTGGCAAATTTGCTTACTGTGGCAATAAAAGGACGCCATTCCTCATTAGGTCGACGTTTTCCTTCTTTTTCCAGAAAACGAGGCACTTTTTTTAATCCTATCCAATCGTGGGGCGGATTTTGACAAAAACGAATATAGTGTTCGATGTCCTGACGTTTTAATTCAGGCAAGGTCATTTTTTTTATTTGCCAGCACCAATGCAGGAGGCGTTCCGTTTCCCGGCGATAACTATTGAAAGTTCCGAGACTACCCGTATAACTTTTAAGAAAGTTCAGGCAATGAAAAAAGTCACTTTGAAAACGTGAATCGAGAGTGACATTTTCCGCATTTTTGGAGAGATTATCCAGACTGTCAAATAAAGGTAATATTCTTGTTTTCATGAGGATACCGATGGCGTCTAAATTTTGATGCTAGCTCATGAGATTAAGAACGGCAATAACTTAATGATCTTCTATCATTGAATCGATTGGTGGTTTATTTTATAGAATTGGAAAATTTCCTGTAAATTATTATACTCAGGTTATTGACCTGCAGAATCGCACCGAGTATCATTTGCGCTCTGTCCTTGGGACGGGTAAAACGGGGTGTAGCGCAGTCTGGTAGCGCGCCTGCTTTGGGAGCAGGATGTCGGGAGTTCGAATCTCTCCACCCCGACCAGTTTTTAGGCGTCCGTAGCTCATCTGGATAGAGCATCGGCCTTCTAAGCCGAGGGTAGCAGGTTCGAATCCTGCCGGGCGTGCCAGCCCTTTTGCAGATTCCTGTGTATAGAAATGGTGAGCGTAGCTCAGTTGGTAGAGCCCCGGGTTGTGATCCCGGTTGTCGTGGGTTCGAGTCCCATCGTTCACCCCAGACCCTTGAAATTAGATAATATGCTTGAGATTCATTCTGAGTCTTTACAAGATAAGCTTACTGTTCGATAATTCCACCCTGTTTGCGAAAGTGGCGGAACTGGTAGACGCGCTGGATTTAGGTTCCAGTGGGGTAACCCGTGAGAGTTCGAGTCTCTCCTTTCGCACCATTTCATGATAATATCCAAGAGGTGACTAGATGCAAGTTTCTGTTGAAACCTTGAAAGGTTTGGAACGCAAAGTAACAGTTTCGGTGCCAACCGAGAAGGTAGAGGAAGAAGTAAGTCTTCGTCTTCGTAATCTTGCGCGTAAAGTAAAGTTAGATGGCTTTCGTCCCGGGAAAGTGCCTATGCACCTGGTGAAGAGCCGTTTCTCTAACAGTGTTCGTGAAGAAGTTGCCAGAGAAATGGTACAGTCAACGCTCTATGAGGCGTTACAAAAGAATGAACTTATTCCCGCAGGATCTCCCCATGTTGAACCTGAGCAGCTTGAATCAGGCAAAGATTTCAAATATACCGCTATTTTTGAAGTACTTCCCGAAATTACTATTAATGAGTTAAATAAAGGCGAAATTGAAGTAGTTCGTGCTGAAGTCAAGGACAGTGATGTTAACGAAATGCTTGAAAAATTGCGTGAACAAAATAAAGAGTGGCATGACGTTTCCCGTGCTGTTGCGAAAGAGGACAAGGTTATTATCGATTTTGAAGGTTTTCTTGAGGACAAACCTTTCGAAGGCGGTAGTGCCAGTAATTATGAAATTGTCATTGGTTCGGGAACAATGATCCCCGGTTTTGAAGACGGTTTAATCGGTGCTGAAGTCGAGAAGCCTTTTGATATTAAAGTGACTTTTCCCGAAAATTATAATCATAAGGAATTAGCAGGGAAAGAGGCTACGTTTAAAATTACGGTTCATAAAGTCATGGAAGGGAAACTGCCTGCTTTAGATGAGGCTTTCGCTGAAAAATTTAATATCAAGGAAGGTGGAATTGACGCGTTGAAAAAAGATATTAAGGAAAATATGATACGTGAGCTTGAGCGCCATGTTAACTCAATGAACAAGGAGCGAGTTTTCGATAAGTTACGGGAAGCCAATCCTTTTGAGTTACCGATGGCTTTAATTGATGAGGAAATTGGTCACTTAAAACATGATATGTATCATCGTCTCTTTGGCCATGAGCATTCTGATAATGAAAAAATACCTGATTTTCCTCGTGCCCTGTTTGAAGAGCAGGCAAAGCGGCGTGTTCATCTTGGGTTACTTTTTTCTGAATACGTGAAAAAACATGAAATTATAGCGGATAAAACACGTGTCGATGCGATGATTGACAAATTTGCCAGTGCTTATGAAAGCCCGGAGGAATTACGTTCCTGGTATAATGGAAGCAAAGAGCGTTTGGCTGAGGTTGAAGCACTTGTCATGGAAGAAATGGTCGCTGAAAAAATTAGCGAAGATGCTACCGTCATTGAAAAAACAATGAGTTACGAGGCGGTGATGAATCCTAAAAAGGATAGTGAGAGTAAAGGAGAATAAGTATGTCGGGTTATCCAGAAAACTTGATTAAAAATGCCAGTGGTTTGGTGCCTATGGTTATTGAGCAAACTTCACGAGGGGAGCGCTCTTATGACATTTACTCACGGCTTTTGAAAGAACGGATTATCTTTTTATTAGGAGAAGTCGAAGACCATATGGCTAATCTGGTAGTCGCACAGTTACTGTTTTTGGAGTCTGAGAATCCAGACAAGGATATTTCCTTGTACATCAACTCTCCTGGCGGGGTCGTTACAGCAGGTCTTGCAATTTACGATACCATGCAATTTATTAAACCCGATGTCAGTACCCTGTGTATAGGACAGGCGGCCAGTGCCGCCGCGCTGCTGCTTTGCGCCGGGGCTGATGGCAAGCGTTTTTGTTTGCCTAATTCAAGAGTAATGATTCATCAGCCTTTAGGGGGTTACCGAGGCCAGGCTACGGATATTGAAATTCATGCCCGTGAAACCCTGGCGGTGCGAGAGCGCTTGAATAGTATTATGGCAAGGCATACAAAAAAAACGCCTGATCAAATTATGCGTGATACTGAACGTGATAATTTTATGAGCGCTACACAGGCAGCTGAATATGGCTTAATTGATAAGGTTCTTCACAACCGCGAGACTATGGCTACAATTAAGTAATAAAAACTGTCAGTTTGTTTAAAGCAAACTGACAGATATTTGCCGTTATTTTTCTGATTGTCTAAAATTTACTATACTCACGTAATTGAAAACAGGGTGCGTTTAAAGTGCCTTACGCACCTGCTATTAATAAGGTAATTTTCGTGCTTTATTTAAGACATCAACGTGTTTTCAATTCGGGTATGTTTGGCTACCTATATATCATCTTATCTGGTAGCACTAAGAAGGGGGTTTGTAGATGAGTAAAAGCGGTAACAGTGATGGTGATAAAATTTTGTACTGTTCATTTTGTGGAAAAAGCCAGCATGAAGTAAAAAAATTGATTGCCGGTCCTTCGGTTTTTGTTTGTGATGAATGCGTTGAGCTTTGTAATGATATTATCCGCGAAGAAACTCACGAAACGCCAGAAAAAACAGAACCTTCTTTACCCACACCTAAAGAAATTTCTAATTTTCTTGATGAATACGTAATTGGTCAACCCCACGCGAAAAAAGTTCTTTCAGTGGCAGTTTATAATCATTATAAGCGTTTATATAATAAAACAGAAGAAGACATTGAACTGGGTAAAAGTAATATTCTCCTTATAGGACCTACAGGCAGTGGTAAAACGTTACTTGCTCAAACGTTAGCCCGTTTGTTAAATGTTCCTTTTACCATGGCAGATGCGACTACGTTGACTGAAGCAGGATACGTAGGTGAAGATGTGGAAAATATTATCCAGAAATTGCTGCAAAAATGTGATTATGATGTAGAAAAAGCCCAGCAGGGAATCGTTTATATTGATGAAATCGATAAAATCTCGCGCAAATCGGATAATCCTTCTATTACACGCGATGTGTCAGGAGAAGGTGTGCAGCAAGCCTTATTAAAATTAATTGAAGGGACAATTGCTTCTGTACCCCCTCAAGGCGGCCGTAAACACCCTCAACAAGAGTTTCTCCAGGTAGATACCTCCAATATTTTATTTATTTGTGGCGGCGCTTTTGCGGGACTTGATAAAGTGATTCGGGAGCGTAGTGATAAATCAGGTATAGGTTTTTCCGCGCAGCTGAAAAATAGCAAGAATAATGTCGATACACAGAAAGTCCTGGATGCGCTTGAGTCTGAAGATTTGGTCAAATATGGCTTGATTCCTGAGTTTGTGGGCCGTCTTCCCGTCGTAACTACTCTACAGGAACTTGATGAAGCGGCTTTGATTGATATTCTTACACAACCTAAAAATGCACTGACTAAACAATTCCATGCGCTGTTTAAGATGGAAAACGTAGAGTTGGAGTTTAAGGAAGAAGCATTGCGGCTGATTGCTAAAAAAGCAATGGAAAGGAAAATAGGAGCAAGAGGGTTGCGTGCTATCCTTGAAAATATTCTTTTAGACACCATGTATGAGTTACCTTCTATGGAAGGCATTAATAAAGTAGTTATTGATGAAAGTGTTATTAACAACACGGGTACACCTATCCTTATCTATCAAGGTGAGGAAAACAAGCAAGCTGCCGCAGGCGGGATGGAATAAGGTGGTGTAACAGTACTATACTGAGGCAAACAGAATAGAATTCAGTAGGGTCATCCAAGGTGTCTGTTTGCTCTTGAAAAAGAGCAAACAATTCAACTGAAAAGCTGTGCTATTTCTCATAGGATTGTCGTTTGAATAAGGGCTTATTATGTCTGGCGAAAGCGAAAATGAAGTAATATCAAATGAAGGTGATGCCTCTTCTTTACCTGTATTACCTCTTCGGGATGTTGTTGTTTATCCGCATATGGTGATCCCATTGTTTGTAGGAAGGGATAAATCCATTAAAGCATTAGAGGCATCCATGGTTGACAACAAGCAAATATTTCTGGTTGCTCAGCAAAAATCCTCTCAGGATGATCCTGGTCCCCAGGATCTCTATACCGTAGGTACTGTTTCAAGTGTTTTACAGTTATTAAAACTTCCCGATGGCACCGTCAAAGTGCTGGTTGAGGGAGAGCATCGCGCAAAAGTTAAAGACTATTCCCAGGATAAGGGCTTTTTGGAGGCTGACCTTGAAGCGATTGAGGAAGTGAATGCGCTGCTAAAAGATCAGGAAATTGAAATTTTAATGCGTTCGTTGATGTCTCAATTTGAACAATACATAAAACTCAACAAGAAAATTCCTCCGGAAGTCTTAAGTTCATTGGCAAGCATAGAGGAGCCTGGCCGTTTAGCCGATACTATAGCAGCTCATTTAAGTTTAAAAGTTGATGACAAACAAGAGTTGCTGGAAATTACCGATATTGGTACACGCCTTGAACGGCTGATGGGTGCCATTGAAAATGAAATTGATTTGCTTCACGTTGAAAAACGGGTTCGAGGTCGTGTCAAGCGCCAAATGGAAAAAAGCCAGAGAGAATACTATCTTAATGAGCAGATGAAAGCTATTCAGAAAGAGCTTGGTGAATTAGGTGAAGAAGGCAGCGAAATTGAGCAGTTGGAAGCCTCAATCAATAAAGCAGGTATGCCTAAAGAAGCAAAAGAAAAATCCTTGGCTGAGTTACATAAATTAAAAATGATGTCGCCAATGTCTGCTGAAGCGACTGTTATACGAAATTATCTTGATTGGATGCTGAGTGTACCCTGGAAAAGAAAAAATAAAATTCAATTTGATCTGCGCAAAGCTGAAAGTCTTCTTGATAAAGAACATTACGGTTTAGAAAAAGTCAAAGAACGTATTATCGAATACCTGGCTGTTCAGCAACGTGTCAAACGTTTGAAAGGACCCATTTTATGTCTGGTAGGCCCTCCTGGTGTAGGAAAGACCTCATTAGGTCAATCGATTGCTAATGCCACAGGAAGGACCTTTATTCGTATTGCATTGGGCGGTGTGCGTGATGAAGCAGAAATCAGAGGTCACAGACGCACTTACATTGGTTCCATGCCAGGCAAAATCATTCAAAAATTATGTAAAGCTGGTGTTAAAAATCCGCTTATTATGCTGGATGAAGTGGACAAAATGGCTATGGATTTTCGTGGCGACCCGGCATCCGCTTTGCTGGAGGTGCTTGATCCGGAGCAAAACCATACCTTTAGCGATCACTATCTGGAAGTAGATTATGATTTAAGCGATGTGATGTTTATTGCAACCGCTAATTCACTTGAAATACCCGCTCCTCTTCTTGATCGTATGGAAGTGATTAGGCTGGCTGGCTATACTGAAGATGAAAAAATTAATATTGCCGAGAGTTATCTGGTAAAAAAACAGCTTGTGTTGAACGGTCTAAAACCCACTGAGATTAATATCAGTGAAAGTGCGATTCGTGAAATTATACGTCATTATACACGTGAAGCGGGCGTACGTAATCTGGAACGGGATATAGCAAATATATGTCGTAAGGTAGTAAAAGAGATTTTGACCGGTAAACGCGTCAAAAAAGTTACTATTTCACGCGCCAATATTGAAAAATATTTGGGGGTAAAAAAATTCAGGTACGGCCTTGCCGAAGAATTTGATCAGGTGGGACAGGTGACAGGACTTGCCTGGACCAGTGTAGGGGGCGAATTGCTCACTATTGAAGCCTCAATGATTCCAGGCAAGGGAAAAACAATTCATACGGGCCAGTTGGGCGAGGTAATGCAGGAATCCATTCATGCGGCGATGACGGTTATGCGAAGCCGGGCAAAGAGTTTTGGCCTGGTGGATGATTTTTACGATAAAAATGATTTTCACGTGCATGTCCCCGAGGGAGCAACACCTAAAGATGGTCCCAGCGCAGGTATTGGCATGTGTACTGCTCTTGTTTCCGTCGTAACACAGATCCCTGTACGCGCTGATGTTGCAATGACAGGAGAAATAACGTTACGTGGAGAAGTGCTTCCTATTGGTGGCCTGAAAGAAAAGCTTCTGGCGGCACACCGCGGAGGAATAAAACATGTTATTATTCCCGAGGAAAATCGTAAAGATCTGGAGGAGATTCCTGACAATGTGTTAAGGAAGCTCACCGTGCATCCGGTAAAAACAATTGAACAAGTGTTGGAGTTGGCTTTACAGCGTAGTCCCACCATGAATATCCCTGTTTCGGACGATCAAGCGATAGTTTCTGCAAAAAGTACGAAAAAAAATAAAAATAAAGATTTACATGCTCATTAATAAGGGTTATATTTCACACCGTTGTCCGCTGCTGGCGGACGATGCAAGGATGTGACTGCTTGACTGAGGTGAATGATTCTGTTGTAATCGCCTTGGGTAATGGAAGAATAACTGATAGGGGAAAAGATGAATAAGAGTGAATTGATTGAAGCAATCGCAAGTGGATCTGGTGTCACTAAAGCAGACGCTAGTCGAGTTCTTGATACTTTTATGATAACCGTTACTGATGCTTTAAAGAGTGGTGATCAAGTTGTATTGCCAGGTTTCGGTTCTTTCTCCACTGGTAATCGTTCAGCACGTACTGGTAGAAATCCGCAAACTGGTGCGACGATACAAATTAAAGCTTCAAGAGTTGCCAAGTTTAAAGCAGGCAAGTCTTTGAAAGAGGCGGTACAAGACTAAGTTTTTGGGTGCTTAGCTCAGCTGGGAGAGCATCGCCCTTACAAGGCGAGGGTCGCAGGTTCGATCCCTGCAGCACCCACCAAGAATTGGAGTGGTAGTTCAGTTGGTTAGAATACCGGCCTGTCACGCCGGGGGTCGCGGGTTCGAGCCCCGTCCACTCCGCCAGATAACGCGCCTTATGGCGCGTTTTTTTTATCAGCACTTTAACCTGATATTTTCTCTTGCGAATTTACCGAATATGGAACGCCGACTATGTTGCAGAAGTTAAACGAACGCATACAGGGTGTTATAGCCTGGGTAGTTATTATTCTAATTGCTGTTACCTTTACTCTCTTTGGGGTCGACTATTATATGCAGGGACATCAGACTTCAAACGTTGAAGTGGATGTGAATGGTCAGCCTATTAGTAAACAAGATGTTGAAATTAATTATAAACGTGCACGTCAGCAACGAGAGTCTTCTCAAATTACCGCAGTTAACGAGGCGGTGCTGAAAAAGCAGGTGCTGGACAATATGATTGCCAATGAAGTAAGTGTGCAGGCAGCCAATGCAACAGGATTTGATGTGAGTTACGCACAGGCTAATGCTGCTATTCGTAGTATTCCTCAGTTTCAGCAAGATGGTCATTTCTCGTTAGAACGTTATCAGCAGGCTTTAAGTGGGGCTATGTTTACTCCCGAGTCTTTCCAGCGGGAAGTCAAGCAAGG
Source organism: Legionella fairfieldensis ATCC 49588 (assembly GCF_000621525.1). GTDB lineage: Bacteria > Pseudomonadota > Gammaproteobacteria > Legionellales > Legionellaceae > Tatlockia > Tatlockia fairfieldensis. Next base: position 59,378 of record NZ_JHYC01000013.1, read on the forward strand.
CATGTTATTGAATCAACAACGTTTTGCTTTTATTGGGAGTGCTTTTGCATTACCTGGTGAAATTAAGCGTTTTGTTAAATTATATATGCAGACAAGAGACTATGATTACCTGACAATCCCTTCAGACTTATTTATGAAAGAAAACAAAATTTCTGATGAAATGATTAAAAAATATTATCAGAATCATCAAAAGGAATTTGTATCGCCTGAACAGGTGAGTATTGATTACGTCCGTTTGTCAATGCAACACATTAAAGAAAAAGTACAGGTAAGCGAAGAAGATATAAAGCGTTATTATGATGAAAATCAGAGTAACTTTCTTACTCCGGCGCAGTGGCAAGTCGCTCATATTCTTTTTGCCGTGCCTGAAGATGCGTCCGTGGAAACAGAGACTCAGATAAAGAAAAGAGCCGAAGACACATATCAGATATTGCAGAATAATCCAGCTCAGTTTAATGAATTGGTTAAGTCAGCATCGGATGATAAATTATCAGTTGCGAATAATGGTATTTTACCTTGGCTAACTGCTGGACAATCGGGGTTTGATAAGACACTGATTAATCTAACGACGCCGGAACAGATTGCGCCGCCAGTAAAATCGTCACATGGGTATGAAATTTTTAAATTAATTGCTTATAAACCTGCTTTAATCAAACCCTTGTCAGAAGTGAAAGAGGAGATTAAGGAGCAGTTATTAACTGAACTCGCACAGGCAAAATACGCCCGGGCCTTAGAGCAGCTTAATGATCTAAGTTATCAAAGTCCCGATTCTTTGGAGCCTGTAGCCAATACCTTGAAATTACCGATCGAAAAAACGGGACTTTTTTCACGGAAAGGAAACAACGTAGAACCAATCAATAACAGGCAAGTAGTTAATGCAGCGTTTAGTCATGATGTTCTGAGTTTTGGTAATAACAGCGATCCTGTTCAGATGGATAATGATAGTGTCTTAGTATTGCGTGTTAATCAACATATCCCTGCCGCTGAACGGCCATTAGCTGAAGTGCAGGAGGAGATTACTAAAAAATTAGCCACTCAAAATGCTAAAAATGCGGCTCGACAGTTTGGTGCTGAGCTTTTAGGCACTCAAGCTGATTCAGCGTTGCAAAAAAAGCTTATTCAAGAGAAACAACTGCGATGGCAGAGCGTTGAAAACGCATCGCGCGATACGGATAAAGCAGAAGCTATTGTTAATGATTTGGCTTTTAATTTAACACAGACCAATAATATTGATGGGCGTGAGTTAAATAATGGTGATTATGTTATCGTCCGATTGAAGAAAATTCATAACGGCCAATTTGAGTTATTGGATAAAGAACAACAAGCCAGTTTGACTCAGCAGATTGAAACAAATTATGGCACGATGGATTATGATTTATATATTAATAACTTGATTGCTAAAGCTAAAATAAACAAACCCTGATAGTGTGTTAGAGGCTATCAGTAATTGATAGATGGTAAGTGTTCACGGGATATGTAAATTTTCTCTTCCAGACTTTGTTCCATGCCTCGTCTTTTCCGCCTGAGCGGGAAAGACATTGACGTTATATACTCTTAATTACCTATTTCGTGAACACTTACGATAGATGTTACGATAACAAGGTGTGGTTCTGAGAACAAAGCTGGACTCCGTGCATAAAGCGAGGAATGTGGACACTGTGACTTATAATGTTCCATTAGATGCGTTTATCCTGTTGATTGCCTGATAAATAGTATCTATTTCCGCGGCAAGATTTTTTTTATTTCCTTCTTTTTGCCTATAAATTTTTTCATTGGTTTTTGCATTGAAAAAACCATGTGTACCAGCTGCTACTCCTTGTGCGATAGCAAATCCCGCAGTGCCGCAGTATAAAGCTGCAGCTAGCGAGCCAAAACCACCTGCCCAGACTGTAAGAGCTGCTCCTACTGCGAACCCAATTAATACACCAATGACTGCACCAATCACTCCACAAATTACAGCAGTTAATTCTTTACTTAATGGTTGTCTGCTAGTCAATTCTTTATCTAACTGAGAAAGAGAGTCGATTAATTGTTCCTGAGTGTATTGACACCCTTGGTTAATTTCTGCTGCCAAGGCAGTAAAATGCCTGATTATGACGGGATAAGGCGATTTGGCATAACTACACTCTTTATGTGAATTAATTTCAGCTACTAATTTTGCATACAATCGCCTAAAACTGTTTTTTAATATTTCGTCTTGTAAACCTTTAATTTCTTGTAAAAAAAGACTCAAGGATTTGCTAATCATTCCAGAAATCTCCTCATTTTGATGGTTTTCGCTTTTATTTGCAGGAGGAGAAATTGTTTGACTATTAGTTGTTAAAGCATTATTTTCCAGTAAGAAAGAGTCTGCTGATGACGTTTGCTGAGTAGAAATTTCTGAAGATGGATTTTCAATCTCAATGATTTTACCCGTTAAATTTTGAGACGTTTGCGATGTAGGGTGATTATTAAGATTCTCGAGAGATGGGTCTTCTCTCTCAGTCGATAACGACGAAGCTGGGATAGCCTCCAAAGGAACTTGTCTTGCTCTCTCTTTTAATAGATCGCTGGCTTTTTGCGAAAACTTATCATCGTTTCTCAGCATTTTTATTAATTCATCAGTTAACAGATGAACAGTTTCTTTTTTATTACATTGATTATAAAGGGCATTGGATAATCCTTCATTGAATAAAATATATTGGACCTTGACTAAGGTAGAAAGTTCATCTACTCGTAATTCTCTGACTTTCTTGTTTGTGCTTATCTTTTCTTCGGATAGGGCAACAAGTACTGGATGAGAAGGAATGATTGCCGGGGCTAACAAGGCTAAGGCAATCTCATATTCAGAATGATGTGAGAGAGTAAAAGCAGGTTCTTTTTCTGCATTAAATTTCACATCAGGACCTATATTATATTTAATAAATTCTACAAAGTTGGGATTGTAATCTATTGTTGAGTTTGGCCAGGATTGATAAAATTCGTTAAACAGTAATGTAGGTTCTTTACCTACTAAGATGGCGGCAATTTCTTTAGGGACGTGATTGATATTGTATATAAATTTATCTATCTGGGCTAATGTCAAATTTAAATTGCTAAATTCTGCTTGAAAATTCAGATTTTCCTTAATAGCCCGTGTTGTTAACGCAACGTGTTTTTTTAAAAAATTTAAACCAATTATGGTTACTTCCAGGGAGTTTCCTAACAAAGGCAAGTAGGCATTCAATTGAGTATCTTCCTGAAATTCTACATAGACACGAGCCTCTTTATTCGCTTCTCTTTCCCAATGTCCTCCGTTATTAGCGCCTTCTGCTCCACCCTGGTGATAAAGTGTAATGACAGGCCATGATTGGCCAAATTCAAAGTGGTCTTCTGTATTGTCGTGATGATAGGTTAAATTAAAACCGAGGGGTTCAAGTAAAAAGTAAGCTACATCGGCAGGGGATAAACTAAAATAACGTCCATTAGCAGGATTTAATTCTTCAGTTTTTTGGATATATTGTTCACGAGTTTGAGTTTCAGCACTTGCTAAAAGGCCAATATTAACTTTATCCTGCTTCATAAAATGGACTAATACTCGTCGTAATACAGGCCCTAAAATAATTTGCGTGTCAAAGGCATTGTAAGAACTTAGAATTTGACTAAAAAAACGCCATTGAAAGGACTCTTTCAAACCATAGAAGTTGGCAAACTCATCTTTTAATACCGTATAGGCAGGATCAAATGCATTATGATAGTTATCATCAGCTCCACGCTTTAAAATTTCCTCCTTAATTTCTGGAGTACACGCATGTAAGCCACAATTATTTAAAATCGCTGAAATATGCGGAAAAGGCATTTTTAATGGGTCTTTATATCAAAATAAAAGGTATTGTAACATTCTTTTATTAAGATAATATGAACATATCGAATTCATTGATTAAATTTTTTATACTTTAAGTGCTTTTAATTATCTTTTTGGCAGACTGGTGATCTGGTCGGTTTTTTATCCCCCTTACAAGGGGGATTGTAAATTAAATTAATAAGCGGCTGAATTCGCTGTGATGTTTAAAGCACCGGTCAGATCACCAACAAGGAATCGAAATGCATTAAATGTTGGCGATACAGCGCCAAAAGTAAGACAAAGAGGTGCTTTAACCACAACATCGGTTTGTAGCAACAACCAGCTTCCATTATTAAGGGCATAAGTGCGTAAATAAAATTCCTCGTTATCATCTATATCGTCAACTTTTCCTATCGTATTAGAACCTCCTGCTTTTTCCTGAAATCCTACGACCTGGTATTGATTATTTTGATTGATTACTTGCAGGTATCCATTAGTCGCTGTGGAAATTTTTGTAGCAGGAATTAAAAAGGTATCTTCTCCAGGCAAACTGGGATTATTATCATCCGGAATGAAAAGAACCGGTTTATCATTTAGTAAAGGCCAGCTAGTCTCATACTGGTTTTTTGAAAAACTGATATCCCAGGTATTTCCACCCCCGGTAGTACTTTCAATTCCTGAATATTGAAGCGACACATAACAGGGAACACTGCCTAAATTAACACGGGTATCATTATAAACATTGGTGCAACCATCATTACCGACAGCGGCATAAAGTTGATCATAATCATTTGATACGGTTGAAGTATAATTGTTCCCGTCAAAAGCAACATTGCTTAATGTGGCTATCAAACTGGCTTTATTTGTATTGTAAAAATCATGATACGTACTCACCAGGTTCATGTAGTTTTGAGAAAAAAATTGCGTACCATTAAGCACGGTGGTATTAGGATAATCAGAATCATAGAAAGCTAAAAGCGATGGGAAATAAATTTGTAATCCGAATGAATCTTGTCTATTTGCACTGTTTTGATAATACTTCACGGCATATTGAGTAGAACTAATCAAATAATTTGACGTAAATTGTAATGTCGCATCTGCCGGGAATTGCTCTGTGATTGCTTTGGCAAATCCAATTAAATCAACCAGATCAAAACTGTCATTATCCCATACCGATGTTGCATAGTCAGGGGCTTTAAGTCTGCCTCGCGCAAGATTTTTCCAGTCTGTAATAGTCGTTGTATAAGGTTGCAATGCGGTTGCAAAATTAGTAATGGCAGTGAGTAAACTGGGTATGGCTGAAGAATCAATAACTGATAGAGTGGTGGAATCTCCTTTATTTTGATTGGTATAACCGTTGACAATTTCAATACCAATCCTTAAGCCATCAGCCATTGGATGGGTATTAATGTAATTGAGGAAGGTATTATACTGCCAGCTTTTTCCAGGTTCGAGATCTTCGGAGGCTACGTAATAGTTCGTATAAGGATATAATCCCGCAAGTGTTTCAATATTGCCCAACAAGCAGGCATCAAAGCCAATAATTTCGAATCGTTTACCTGTATTGTTATAGGCGCCCATCGTTGCTGCGGCCAATTGATTGATGGGGGTGGAACGAATAGATTGAGGGAACAGTTCATCCCCACCAAAACCCCCATTGGGGCCACCACCATGATCCCAATAGACAACTATATATCGATCAGCGGGAAAGGTGCGAACACCCCAGACCAGAAAATCCTGAATCGTGCTGGTAGCACCCATATTGATGCGGCCGAGGTCTTTAATTAAAGCAAGACTGCCGGGTAAAACAAGCTTGCGTTGAACGGTTTGCCAACCTGGTTTTAAAGAGCCGCCTGTTTCAATAACAATATTCATGTTTTTGGAAGAGCCGACTTGCATCATTTGATTAATATTGGCTGTGGCAGTATGATCATTGCGCTCTAAATCAGCCCCCACTATATAAACTAAAACCGTATATTTAGCTTGGGTAACGTTTAAAATAATTGGGCTTATCAGTGGGGCTCTGCCACCATAATTAATACTTAAATAACGATTAAGCAGACCTGCCTGTACAGGATTGTTAAGTGTCACTGTAATTGAACAATTTGCATTGGGGGCAATGTAAGTACCACAGGTGGTACTTGTTATGAGGGCTGTATTCGCTTGATTGCCGTCATTATTAATAATAGAGATACTTTTTAGAGGTAGACTTTGGGTTTGTACATTATTATGAATAGTATAATGAAGGGTTTGAACTTGCCCTATTGCCATGTCGTGAGCGGCAGGCGCTGAGATAAAAGTGAGTGGTAACACGCCGGCGTTGATTGAGTTTGACCAAAAACAAATAACCGTTAACAGATAAAAATAATGTCGTAAATAATGGCACATAGATCAATTGCATCCTTCAATGTAAGCGTTCACACAATGACGTCAACTTAAAACCGATTTTCATTAGCTGTGTTCTACAACTTGCCTGCGGGAAGCCAGAATTGAACAACGTTCTGGATCCACGGACAAGCCGTGGAACGTAGGTATTCCTTTTAAGTTGACGCCATTGAGTGTTCACATCCTATTTAAAAAACGGCTTATTGGCGCCTATTCGCTAAATCAAACCGTTCACCAAGATTCAAGCACACTTTTTAAGCGAGCACTGTTTCCCCTAAATTTTTAAATGAACTCCAGCCAGGATAGCGGAAGAATGTAGAGAGAATTGTGCCGGCGTAATTATCGCAGGTTCTCCATTTAGTATTCCATAACGTGCTGTTTTTATTTCATTCAATCGGGTATAAAGATATTCAAGAGAAACACTTAAATGAGAAGTCCAACCATAAGAAACTCCGGCACCAACTTCTGAAACAAAGCCGTTTTTGCTACTGTTTTTTAAATGAAGTCCGCCACCATAAACACCCGCATTTGGCCTGTCTTCATAATGAAGACGTGTCCAACCGTTGCCGATACCGCCTGTCAAAAACAGGGAAACCTGGTGGAAGGATGCAACCGTTAGCGCTAAATCAGCCATGAGTTGAGTGCTGCTAATTGATAAATAATAAGTATAATTATCCATAAGAGGATCCTGGTATTGCTCAATTTGTCCTTGAATAGAATGATCAAAAATCTCGTGACTCATATAACGCAGGTTTATGGCAGTTTTGAGTCCCGGAAATAATTGGACACCAGAAATAGAAAGGTAGGTATTTAAGGGTATTAGATAAGCAAACCCAAGTCCCAGTTCACCGGCGTCAGGGTTATGAGTTTGGCGCAAATTGTCTGTTTCTGTGTCTGTGACCCCAAAAGTGGAATCCCCTGCATCTAACCGGGCAGCACCGGCATTGGCGGATAATTCAAACGAATTTTGATTAAAAACACTTGGCCAAACAGCATAAGAAGAACATGAAAATAAGAAAAGACTCAAACAACCAAACTTGATCAACGAAGACATCATTTAAATTTAAAATCCTTTTATCTCAATAACGGGAGAAACAGAACTCCAGGAAGCGATATATTACTCGATTTGAAAATTAGCGCAATACTGATGTGTTAAAAGCAAGAATATAAGGTTCTTGATTAAAGAACTTTATCATTCTCTTTGAAAAGTGTTTTCAAACAGGGCAAACACATCTAAATTTTTGTTCGTTATGCACGATCTTGAATAGCGACTGAAGCTTCCGCGCATAAAGCGCGGAACGTAGGCGTTGTGATCTTATAAAGCTTCTATTCGATGCGTTTACCTTGTATTTTCAGATGAAAATTATTCTGCGTCCAGATTCGACATGGATACGGCGTGATATCCGGCATCCACATGAATTACCTCAGCAGTGATCCCTGAAGCCAGATCGGAGCATAAAAACGCTGCTGTATTGCCTACTTCTTCCGCGCTGACGTTTCTTTTTAACGGTGTTACATTGGCGTAGGCGTTTTGCATTTTCCGAAAGTCCTTAATACCGGCAGCAGCCAATGTTTTGATAGGCCCGGCTGAAATGGCATTAACACGCAAACCTTTAGATCCCAGGCTGGCTGCAAGATAGCGCACGGAAGCTTCAAGACTGGCTTTGGCTATACCCATTACGTTGTAATTAGGTACAGCTTTTTCTGCACCGTAATAGCTTAGCGTTAAGATGGCTCCTGCAGTATCTTGCATCATCGGTAAAGCCGCTTTTGCCAGACCTATTAAACTATAGGCACTAATATCATGGGCAATACGAAAACCATCCCTGCTGACATGCTCGATGAAGTCACCGCTAATTTGATCAGCAGGAGCAAACGCTACGGAATGAATAAGAATATCCAGTTTGTCCCATTGATGGCTTAATTGTTCAAATACATTTTGAATATCGGCATCATTAGCGACATCGCAAGGAAAAGTGAGGCTCGAATTAAATTCTGCAGCCATGGTTTCAACTCTGTTTTGCAGTTTTTCATTCTGATAGGTAAAAGCGAGTTCAGCACCCTGTTCGTGAAACGCTTTGGCAATTCCATAAGCAATAGAGCGATTGCTTGCCAAGCCAACAATCAGTGCTTTTTTTCCTTGTAAAAATCCCATCTTCTTCTCCTCTCAATCGGTTGTGTGCGTTGCCAGTAGTTCGCGCATTTTTGCCTGAATCATATCAATAGCAATACGATTTTCCCCCCCACGAGGAACGATAATATCTGCATAACGACTTGATGGTTCAATAAATTGCAGATACATAGGTCTTACTGTGGTTTCATATTGATGAACAACGGACTCAAATGAACGATGCCGTTCAACTACGTCTCGTTTAAGACGACGAGTCAGGCAAACATCCAGAGGCGTTGACATGAAAATACGTATATCCATAACTTCGCGTAACGCTTTATCGGTAAAGAGTAAGATTCCCTCCAGAACAATAATAGCGTGTCGCCCAATATGACGGGTTTCCGGTAAACGAATATGTTTTGAATGGGAGTAAATAGGTATATCTACTGACTCACCTTGCTGCAAACTGCGTAAATGGTTGCAAAGCAAGGTATGATCAAACGCTTCAGGGTGATCGTAATTGATTGTTTCTCGCTCAGCAAAAGGAAGATGGCTGTTATCTTTATAATAGGCATCTTCAGAAATGACAACAACCTGCTCTGAACCGAGTTCATTAACAATTGTATTGGCCAGCAGACTTTTTCCGGAGGCAGAAGGGCCGGAGATCCCAATAATAATGGCTTGTTTGCTCATGGTGATACTATTCAAAATTTTGTGCAAATAGTAAGCCTTTATGACGATAAATTCAATCTGTAGGAAGGTATTATTGATGATTATATGCAAGGCAAACGGGATGCTTGTTTATCAGATGCTATTTAATTGACTGGTTATTGCGCTTTAAAAGAACATATAAGGCACCACAACCGCCGTGATGTGCAAGAGCGCTATGAAACGCCAGTACCTGAGAGAATTGCGGAAGCCAATGGTTAACCAGATTTTTTAAGATAGGTGCTTCCCCGCGGTGACCGCCTTTGCCGTGAATAATTAAAAGACAACGATGGCCTTTCTCATTTTGCTGCGCTATGAATTTTATAAGGGAATCTCTTGCCGAGTCAGGTTTTAAACCATGTAAATCCAATTTTCCCTGATATGGGATTTGTCCTTTTCGTAGCTCGCGCAGACGTGTGGCGGGAATGGAATGACTACAATAAGATAAGATGGTATCTGATTGAACTTCTTCCTGATAATAATCAGATAAGTATATGGTTTTCGTGCGCTTTTGCATTACCCGGTCGTTACTTTTTTTTCTGACTGGTAAAGTTTCAGGCGCCGTAAAAATTTTCTTGTTTTCTTGCAAAGGCTTAACGTCTTTCATCATCTCACGAAATAAAGCCTTGTCTTGTTCAGACAGGAAATTTTTAGGCATAGCAATAATTATTAAGTCACATTATTAAATTATATCGTATTTGTTAACGTCATAGAGAAAGCCTGTTTAAAAAAACATTCCCTCAAGAAAATTTTCTTTAATTTGCCGGAGGGAAACCTTTTGATTAATTATCCCTATGAATTACGTACAAATTGTGATAATCATGTGCTAATTATGTTTTATCCGTGATTAAACTACGAAAATGTGATGCCCTATGAATGATTCTTATTTAGCACTTACGAGAAATTTTGAAACTATTGTTGATTTTTTGCGGTTTGGTCTAACGGAAGCTCAGAAGGCCAATCTTTATTATGGTCATGGCACTGATAATGCCTGGGACGATATGCTCGCCCTGATTTTGGGTAGTTTATCCTTGCCTTTAGAACTGGACCCCTTATTTTTACAAAGCCGTTTGACTGATTTTGAAAAACAGCAACTGGCGAGCCGGCTTTCGCAGCGTATTCTTGAAAGAATACCTGTCCCCTATATTACTAATCAAGCTTACTTTTGTGAATTGCCTTTTTATGTGGATGAACGGGTGTTGATTCCTCGCTCACCGTTTGCCGAATTGATTAAGCAGCAATTTTCTCCCTGGTTAGAGGCGAATAAGGTTGAACGGGTGCTTGATCTTTGTACTGGCAGCGGCTGCATTGCTATTGCCTGTAGCTATGCTTTTCCCGAAGCCCTTATTGATGCAGTCGATATTTCGCCGGCTGCTCTGGAAGTTGCTGCAATGAATCGCGAGCGTCATGGTTTACAAGACCTATTAACGCTCATTGAATCGGATTGTTGGGACAAAGTACCCAAGGTGCGTTATGATTTAATCGTTTCCAATCCTCCTTACGTGGGGCGCGAGGAAATGCAGACATTGCCTGCGGAATATCATCATGAACCGGTGCTTGCCCTGGAAACAGGTAATAATGGTCTGGCGCTTGTGGAAAAAATTCTGGCGAAAGCTGCTGATTATTTAACCGAACAGGGTCTATTAGTTGTTGAAGTAGGAAATAGTGAGGACGCGCTTATCGAAGCTTATCCGGATGTCCCTTTTATGTGGCTCGATTTTGAAAATGGTGGGCAAGGTGTTTTTTTGTTAACCTTTGAGCAATTAAAAACGCATTTTGCATCTTGAGGTAGCAATCCAATGAGCGGAAATACGTTTGGTAAATTGTTTGCTGTAACGACTTTTGGCGAAAGCCATGGCGCTGCGTTGGGTTGCGTTATTGATGGTTGTCCTCCAGGTTTGGCCTTGTCTGCTGAGGATATTCAACCTTTTCTTGATCGGCGCAAACCGGGACAATCCAAATATACCAGTCAACGGCGGGAAGTTGATAAAGTTGAAGTGCTTTCAGGTGTTTTTAATGGATTGACGACAGGTACTCCCATTGCTTTATTAACAGGTAATCACGATCAACGCCCCCGTGATTATGATGACATTAAGGATCTTTTCCGCCCGGGACATGCTGATTTTACTTATCATCATAAATATGGCCATCGTGATTATCGTGGTGGCGGGCGTTCTTCGGCACGAGAAACCGTTGCCAGAGTAGCTGCTGGTGCAGTTGCCCGCCTTTATTTACAACGAGTTGTTGGTGTTACCATTACAGGTTATCTACAGCAGCTGGGAACACTTGTTATTGATTATATCGATGATCAGGAAATAAATAAAAATCCTTTCTTCTGTCCTAATCAGGCACAAGTGCAAGCCCTTGCCAGTTATATTGATGCCTTACGGCGGCAAGGTGATTCAGTGGGGGCACGGGTGCGAGTCACCGCCCGGGGCGTACCTGTAGGGCTTGGTGATCCGGTTTTTGATAAACTTGATGCCACGCTGGCTTACGCCATGATGTCGATCAATGCGGTGAAAGGGGTAGAAATCGGTACAGGTTTTGGCGTAGTTGGCCAACTGGGTAGTGAACATCGGGATGAAATGACCCAACAAGGTTTTCTCAGTAATAATGCGGGAGGAATACTGGGCGGTATTTCAACAGGACAGCCTATAGAGGTAAGTCTGGCTTTAAAGCCAGCATCCAGTATTGTGAAACCTGGGAAAACAATTAATATCTACGGAGAGGAAGTCATGGCTGTTACTAAAGGACGTCATGATCCTTGCGTTGGTATTCGTGCAGTGCCTATCGCTGAAGCAATGATGGCTCTGGTATTAATGGATCACTATTTGCGTGATAAAGCGCAAAATAAATAGTCCTTGATAGCTATTCCTGAGATAGGATAGGCTTTGCAACTATTATCAAAGCCTTATTCTAATTTTCTTATTTGAGGTATTGGAGAGTAATGAGTAAAAAACTGAATATTGCTGTTGTCGGTGCAACAGGTGCTGTAGGAGAAACAATGCTCGCTGTTTTGGAAGAGCGACATTTTCCTGTGGCGAATCTTTATCCTCTTGCCAGCTCCCGTTCTGTAGATAAAACGGTAACCTTTAACAAGGAGCTTCTGAATGTAGAAGATGTGGCCAATTTTGATTTCAGCCAGGCGGATCTTGCTTTATTTTCTGCAGGGGGTTCTGTATCCAGGGAGTTTGCTCCAATTGCTGCGCGAGCGGGCTGTATTGTCATTGATAATACCTCTTGTTTTCGGTATGACAATGATATTCCGCTTGTAGTTCCCGAAGTGAATGCGCACCGCATCGCGGATTACACTCATCGGGGTATTATTGCTAATCCAAATTGTTCAACCATTCAAATGGTTGTCGCTTTAAAACCTTTGTATGATGCAGCCGGAATTGCGCGGATTAATGTCGCAACTTATCAGGCTGTTTCTGGTACAGGTAAAAAAGCCATTGCTGAACTTGTCGCTCAAATGGGTGAGTTATTAAATGGCCGGCCTGTCAAGTCAGTAGTTTATCCTCAACAAATAGCTTTTAACGTATTACCTCATATTGATGAGTTTCAGGAAAATGGGTACACCCGCGAAGAAATGAAAATGGTCTGGGAAACAAGAAAAATCATGGAGGATGAAACCATCCTTGTGAATCCGACCACAGTTCGTGTACCTGTGCTTTATGGTCATTCTGAAGCAATTCATGTTGAACTGAAAGCACCTTTAACGGTAGATAAGGCACGCAAACTGCTTGCCAATGCGCCTGGCGTAAAATTAATAGACTCTCCCTCGAAATTACAATATCCGACACCGATTACTCATGCAGTCGGACAGGATGAGGTTTTTGTAGGACGTATTCGCCAGGATATTTCCCATCCTTGTGGTTTAAACTTGTGGGTGGTCGCGGATAATGTGCGTAAAGGGGCTGCAACCAATGCGGTACAAATCGCTGAAATTCTGCAACGTGACTATTTATGATTTATACTAGATTATTATGAGCAATAATAGATCAAATAATCGACAAAGCTCTCTTTTAGTCGATGAAACGTTCATGATGGAACAAACGAGAAGAGAAGCTGAGCAGGAGGGGCATCGGAAGTTGGCCAGGGTTCACGTGCGGGAGCACAGTGAAGCACAGGCGTCACCAGAAGGAGAGTTGCAAAATAGCATTCAGGAACATCCCTGGTTCAATTCTCAGCGTTACGACGGGGTTGATTCTGATACAAATCCACTGCCGCCTTTAAATACCGATGCGCGTCGGGAATACGATAATGCTAAACGGGAGCAGCAATTAGAGCTGCAAATGCGTTTGGGTCTGATGCCAAAAATGGGGTCTACGCCTGAACCCAAACCCTAGGGATCTTAAATGACTATTGCCGATGATATTATCAGTTGCCGTATGCCTGATTTTGACCATTATCTGCGTCAGGGAGAGTCTCTGGACGATATCGATGAATACGGTTTTACTCCTTTAATTGAAGCCGTTATCACCCGGCAGGTTAATATTGTTGAGCAACTCTTGCTTCGTGGCGTTGATATTAATAAGCCTGATGTAACAGGGAGAACGCCGCTTCATTGGGCGGTGGATAATGATGAGATTGATTTGGCAGGTTTGTTATTGAACCATGGTGCTGATGCGAATGCTTATACACATGCTGGCCTTTCAGTATTAGTTTATCCTGTGTTAAGAGGACAGAATAACCTCAAACATTTACTTTATCAGCATGGAGCAAAGCTTGATTTTGCTCTTGATTTTATCAATGGTAAATTGTTAGGGCATCGTTATGAACTGGCTGGTTATGTTGACATTGTTAATGCTCAGGGAGAGTTTATTGAGCTAAATTATGAAGGATTTATCCTTGAGTTTACCGTAGCAGTAGTCAAAGACTCGTTAAGGCGATTTACCAGTAGTTATTCAACTCGCCATCTGCGTCAGTACTTCCCTTATTTGTATACTGTGATGGATGCCTTTGCTGTGGCGGCTGAATTATTAAAATTTCAGCAGTATCGCTATCTGGATGATAGTCATAAAACGGTACTTTCCCGATTACTCCAGTCGCCGATGCTGATTTTGCCTGCAGCAAGTCGCGGGCATGCTCTGTGTTTTGTACGTTACGGTCAATGGTGGGCCAAGATTGACAGGGGGGAGAACAGCTTAAAAGAGGGAACAGTCAATCTTTATCGGATTACTCACCCGGAAGTCATGAATGTCAGTTTTTTACAGCAATTTCTCTATAAAAAACAAAGTCGCCGGTATTTTCACGAAGTGATTAATCAAAAATTAGGGCTAATACCTCTGTTGCAAATGCCTGTTAGTTCTCAAATCTCAGGGAATTGTTCCTGGGCAAATGTGCAGGCAGTGATCCCCGTTGCCTACGCCATGCAACAACTGGCAACCAGTCAATGGGATAAATTTGATCCCCACACAGCCATGGAACTTTATGATATCTGGGTAGAATGGGATAAAGATCGTGCTCTTGATGAATGTATCCATCGTTTTTATGTAGCGAATCCAATCCGCAAAGCAAGTTTTGCAGCAATGTTGGGTGCTGTTCTTTTTCAGGCGTGTAACTACAGCAATGCTCATCACCTGGAGCGGGCGGAGAAAATCCTGACTATTCTCACGTTGCCCTCTTATTATTATGTTTTACAAAGTTACCTGGACACTTATTGTGTCAAACGCTTGACTCCGCGAGGAAATAATCTGCTTAAATTGCTTGATGATTGTGGTGTCAATCCAAATATAGGCGTTACACCGATAGCTACCAACTTAAAAGAAAGGGAATAATGATCAATATAGTTATCAGGTAGTATATACTTAATGAACGTTAATTTTTTATGAAGACAATAGTGACGTTTCTACCATCGTGCCTCAAAATAAATTCATTTTCTGTCAGGGACTAGTCAGTCAAAGTAACTGCTGCTCGAAATCAGGATTTTGGCTCGATTGAGTATGAACATTTTTCATCAAGGGAATGATTATGAAAATTATTACTATTCAAGTACTAAGCGGACCTAATTATTGGTCCAATTATAGAAAGAAATTAATTGTTATGAAGTTGGATTTGGAAAAATACGAAGATTTTCCAACTAACAAATTGATGGGCTTTAATGAACGGCTTAAAGTCTTGCTGCCAAGCCTCTATACACATCGATGTTCGCCTGGTGTTGAAGGTGGATTTTATCAACGCCTGGAAGAAGGTACCTGGTTAGGGCATGTTATAGAGCATATTGCCCTGGAATTACAGTGCCTTGCCGGTATGGATTGTGGGTTTGGCAGAACGTACAGTACGAATGACAGGGGCGTTTATCATGTTATATTTGCTTATGAAATCGAACAAGCCGGTCTTTACGCGGCAGAAGCTGCTGTCAGACTTGTTGATGCCTTGGCTGACGCCCGACACTATTCTCTTGAGAACGATCTCGCGGAGTTACGACGGCTTTATAATGAGAATAAATTAGGGCCTAGTACGGAAGCGATAATCAAGGAAGCCCAATCACGCAACATTCCGGTGACTTATAATAATTATCATTCTCTTATCACGTTAGGACAAGGTTGTCGGCAGAAAAAAATCTGGGCTACTATTACCTCGCAAACCAGCTCAATTGGTGTTGACATTGCTGCTAACAAACAATTAACTAAAAATATTCTTGCTGCGAATTTTATTCCTGTTCCCGATGGAGTAACAGTGCATTCACTGGAAGAGCTGGAAGCAGCGATGAATAAAATAGGCTTTCCTTTGGTCACTAAACCCAAAGACAGCAACCACGGCAGAGGGGTAAGTACCAATATCGTCACTAAAGAAAAATTGTTGGTGGGATATCATTTAGCTCGTCAAATTTCTGAAGAAGTGATTATAGAAAAATTTATATCAGGTTCTGATTACCGATTTCTCCTTGTTGATTACAAAGTCGTTGCTGTGGCGCAAAGAACACCAGCGCGAATTGTGGGCACGGGATTGCATTCTGTCAGAGAACTGATTGATTTAATTAATCAGGACCCCAGGCGAGGTGAGGCACATAACAATTTATTGACCGCTATTGCGATTGATGAAGTGACCCTTAATATTCTGAGTGGACTGAATTTATCACTTGATAGTGTATTACCCAAAGGAAAAATGGTTTATTTGAAAGATTCAGCTAATCTGAGTTCGGGAGGTACTGCCTCTGATGTAACGGATAGAGTACATCCGGCCAATATGATTCTTGCTGAACGGGCGGCACGATTAATTGGCTTGGATATTTGTGGTATAGATGTGGTAGTGGAAGACATTGGTTGTCCAATTAACAAACAAAATGGGGCTATTATCGAAGTCAATGCAGGCCCAGGTTTACGCATGCATTTAGCGCCCAGTGAAGGAAAATCCCGAAGTGTTGCCCGGCCCATTATTGATATGCTTTTCCCTGAGGGTAGTTCTGCCAAAATTCCCGTAGTGGCTGTAACTGGCACCAATGGAAAGACTACAGTCGTACGATTAATTGCTCATATGGCCAAACGCGCCCATCATTATGCAGGTTTTACTTCCACGAGCGGTATTTATCTGGATGAAAAATTAATTGAAGCCGGTGATTGCAGCGGGCCTGTCAGTGCAAAAACTGTTTTGGCCGATCCTCGGGTTGATTTTGCTGTTTTAGAATGTGCACGAGGAGGGATTGCACGAGCCGGCTTGGGTTTTGATGAATGTGATATCAGTATAATTACCAATGTTTCTCATGATCATTTAGGTTTAAATGATATTCATACGTTGGAAGAGCTTGCAGAGTTGAAAGGCGTGGTGGCTTACAGTACCAAAAAGGATGGTTATGCAATATTAAATGCTGAGGACCAACTGGTTTATAAGTTAAAAGATACTCTGACATGTAATATTGCGCTTTTCGCTGGTAAAGAAACGTCTGCCATAAAGATGCATTGTCAGGAAGGCGGCTTGGCAGCTTACATTGAGCAAGATGAATTACTCATTCAAAAAGGATTGGAGAAGTATAAAATTGCGGTGATACAAAAGATTCCTCTTACGTTTAAGGGAACTGCATCTTGTATGATATCCAATTTGCTGCCAGCTGCACTTGCAGGGTTTATAAGTGGTTTTTCTGTCGAGTTAATTCGAGAGAGTTTTTATAATTTTTATCCAACGCCTGAAATTCTCCCTGGAAGAATGAATCTTTTTTGTCTTCCTCATTGTCAGCTTATGGTGGATTATGCTCATAATGAGGGCGCTTTTTCTGAACTGAAAAATTATCTTGATACCCTTCTCTGTTATAAGAAAATAGGGATTATTGGCGCAGCCGGCGATAGAAGAGAAAAGGATATTGAACAATTAGGTTATCTTGCTGCCTGTATGTTTGACGAACTTATTATTCGTCATGATCAGGATGGACGTGGCAGAACTCGAGAAGAAATAACGGGTTTAATGATGAAAGGTATTTATCGTGCTCCATGCGTTCCCGCAGTAAAAATTATTTCTGATGGATTGGAAGCGATTCGTCACGCGGTTCGACAATCGCGGCCTGACACGTTTATATTTTATGCGGCGGAAGATGTTTTTAAAGCAATTGATTATGTAAAAAATATAGAATTTAACATGAAAACCAGCCATTCGGGGGTATCCATTTTATGAGCCCTGCTAGTACGCATCCTAAAGGGAAATTATTAATTATTGGCGGTGCTGAAGATAAAGTGAACCAAACTCCCGATATTATTGACCATATGAGGGAATTTAATCGCTATGAAATTTTAAGTGAATTATTACCTAATTCCCCTCAAAAGAAAATTGAAATGATCACTACGGGTTCTGAATTTCCCGAAGAGGTAAAAAAAACGTATAAAAAAGTTTTTTACGAAATAGGTTATAAAAATATTGGTTTTATTTATATAAAGGATCGTATTGAAGCGCGGAAAAAAGATTATTTATCTCGTGTTGATACGGCCGGTGCCATTTTTTTTACCGGTGGCGATCAATTTCGTCTCTCTACCATTCTTGGCGGCACGCCTATAGTTGATATTATTAAACGACGGTACAACGAGGATAATGAGTTTATTATTGCCGGAACAAGTGCTGGCGCCATGGTTATGTCTACTGTCATGATTACCAGAGGTGGTTTAACCGAAGCCTTAATTTATCGTAATCTGGATACCTCCGCCGGACTGGGGATTTTAAGCTCTTGTATTATTGACACTCATTTTATTAAAAGAGGGCGATTTGGTCGACTTGCTCACGCTATTATCATGAACCCTGAGCAGCTGGGTATTGGCTTAGGCGAAGATACAGCCCTTATTATAACGAATGGTTCGGATGCAGAATGCAGGGGATCGGGCATGGTTGTTATCATCGATGGACGTAACATCCATCAGACCAATATAACAGAAGTCAATGAAGGAGAACCTGTTTATGTGGAAAATCTCAAAGTTCACCTTTTAGTTAAAGGATGTCGATTTTCTATTAAAACCCGAAAACTTTTTAATCCAGCAATGGCTCCGGTACAAGGCAAGGAGTAGCCTATGAAGAAAATTGCGATTGCAGTACATGGAGGAGCAAGCGAAAAATTTGCTTTTTTAGAAAAACATTGGCAAGAGAATGAAAAGGGACTCGCCGTTGCTGCTCAACGAGGTTATTCTGTTTTAGAGAAAGGAGGAAGTGCTGTCGATGCAGTAGAGGCTTCAGTCAAGTTATTGGAAGATAATCCATTTTTTAATGCAGGAAAGGGATCGGCATTAAATAGCCAGGGTGAAGTCGAGATGGATGCTTCCATTATGGATGGCCGTGATCTTAAAGCGGGCGCGGTTTCTATGGTGCGCAATGTAAAAAATCCTATTGCGCTTGCTCGCATCATTATGAATAAAACCAGACATGTATTGCTCTCTGGTTATGGTGCTTTGGAAATAGCCAAAAATGAAGGTCTGCGTCTGGAACCCGATTCTTATTTTATCACGGAATATCAGTATGAAGCTTATGAGCAACTGAACAAACATGAAACTACTCAAGACATCCTGGGAAAAAAAATGTTGGGTACTGTCGGTGCCGTAGCACTGGATAAACAGGGAAATCTCGCTGCCGGTACATCGACAGGAGGAACAAGTAACTGTTTGCCGGGACGAATTGGTGATAGCTGTGTGATTGGCGCTGGATGTTACGCGAATAATCAATTGTGTGCGGTTTCAGGAACTGGCGAAGGCGAATACCTGATCACAGGAGTTATTGCCAATACAATTGCTTTAGTGATGGAGTTGAAAAATATTTCGCTTCAGGAAGCCTGTGATTACGTAATCCATCAAAGAAATAGTACCAGAGGGGAAATGGGTGTTATTGCTCTTGATTCAAAGGGCAATGTTGGTATTTCTTACAATACAGCGATCATGAAAAGAGCCTGGATGAGTTCTACCTCACCGCTTCAGGTTCAAATTTGATGTTTATTTTTGAGCGTTATTGAATCAAAACTGGTTATCATCATGACAAAGACACGAAACAGGGTGCCTTTTGGTAAAAAGGGTTTGAGTATTGTTGATCGATTTGGTGTTTATTTATCTCGCAAGGCAATACAAAAATTCTTACCGAAAAATAATCAAGCTATGGTGTTGGATTTGGGATGTGGTTACAACGCGACATTGCTATCTGCTTTCCAGCATCAATTCAAGCAGGGAATCGGAGTTGATTATGCAATTAATCCCGCTATCCAATGCGACAGTCGTTTATCGTTTATAGAGTCAACCATTGAGGAAGGCATAAACCACTTTGCAGAAAATACCTTTGATGTAATTATGTTAATGTCTGTGTTAGAACACTTACACGAACCTGAATGGATGTTGAAAAAATGTTTTCAATTATTAAAGCCTGACGGTGTGTTTTTAATAAATGTACCCACGTGGCGCGGGAAAGTTTTTTTGGAATTTTCAGCATTTAAATTAGGAACCAGTCCACAAACAGAAATGGATGATCATAAAATGTATTACGATAAGCGTGACTTGTGGCCTCTGTTGATTAAATCAGGCTTTCTGCCCAGTAAAGTCAAATTAAAATATCACAAATTTGGATTAAATTTGTTTGCTGCTGTTAGAAAATAACTGTTATTTTATTCTTGCAATAAAAAAACAATTGCCATCCTGAAGGTAATAGATCAGCCTCTGTCGGAAACGGACGTATTAGGTTCATCTCTCGTGAAAATAATCCTTCGAAAGCCTCTATGCTACGTTTTCTCAGGATTATTTTCGAGTGGCCCAGGTTCAAATCAACTTGGTAAACTTGAGCTATTACAAGGGAGTGCCTGGCATTGATTACGCAAGTTTGATGTGTAAAAGAAGGTTAGTGCTAAAGCCTAAGAACTTTGATGTATAAATTTTAGCTTCTTGAAATCTTGTTATGCTTGTAACTTTTTTTAGTTGAGTCATTTGTAATGCTCTATTTAAAGACTTCCGGTCTAATAGATTAAGGACTTCTTCTATGGAAAAATAATTTAAACCGAGTTTTTGCAGAAAATATCTATGAATCGGCTTTGGGAGCCAATGAATGAGTGGAAGTACAGTGTGGAACTCCATAGGATGCCATCGATAAGGGGTGGTAATCCATACCGACCTTTTTGCTACACGTATTGCTTCGCTAATCATTTTTACTTGGTTGTTAAAGCTGCCTACGTGCTCAATGACGGCATGAGAGTAGACAATATCAAAACGCTTATCTTCAAAGGGAAGTTCTAAAGCCGTACCATGAATGTATGGTATTGATGGATATAATTTCTGCCATGTTGGGTTCTCATTGCCCAAGCCGAGTGCAGTAATTTTCAGCGCGGGATATGCCCATTCGAGATAATTAGAAGCTATAAACGCAGGATTTGCGCTTGCGCCAACATCCAGAATGGTATCATCAGCATCGGGATTGACGATCTGAATAAACTTCGAATGCATATTTGCGCGAGCACGTTGGCCCAGTTTATCAATTATTCCCCTTCTTGATGCTACTGAAACTTCATCCAACTGTTCTGTTGTGAGCATAAATTCCTTTAAATTTCTCTTTCCGTTTTTTTCTATGATTGGAGTTTAAACCAACGCCTATTCAAAATCAAAGAAGAGTTTTCTGCGCGTAAATTAGGCATTAACCTCAGCCTGTGTGAGAAATATAATTAACTTCAAAAATGAGAGGCTGGATTGAACGCAGTAGTATGATCGAAAATCATTCCAATACAGATCCAGGTTGTCTTTGTGAGTATGTTTCATGTTGTATTAGCGTTTTGATGGGAGTTGTTTAAGATAACCGCGTTATATAAAAGAGCTGACGTAAAATAAACAACACCTGTTAGAATTAAGCCGATGCCTCCAACAGCATGGTGTGAGGTTTGGCCGATGATGTTTGAGAGTATCCAACCTGCATTGACATATTCTTTTAATAAAGAAAACATACTGACCAGCCCTGATAAGAATAACACGGTGCAAACAGGGATGACATGATCGAGCGCCAGGAATTTCTTCCATTTTTCCGATCGTTTCATTTCTACGTCATAAAGACCCTTGGCGAGTATCCCCATAAAAAAAAATTGTAAACCCACTAAGAAAATAAGCAGAAAAAATAACATCCAGTGTAAATGGAATCCTAGCTTACTGATATTGACAGGGCCATTAAATAATAATGCAGTGCCACAAAAACCAATGAATGCCATCAGAATACCAATTTTGAATAAGAAAAAATCAGCGCCAAATGTGAGGATGGCTTTTAAATTGATCCAGCCTGCAAGCCATGGTGCATACCAACCGACTCGTTTATGGTGGCTTTGACGGCCTTCTCGATCTTTATGAAAAACAATGGGAACTTCAGTGCGTTTGAGATCGAGATGAATCGCTTTAATAATCATTTCCGAGGCGTATTGCCAGCTTTGAGATTGAAGTTTCATTCTTTTTAAAGCATCTAACGTGACACCTCTCATACCGCAATGAATATCTGAAAAATGAGAGTTATAAACGCGATTTAAAATCCAGGTGGTAAGGGGTGTGCCAAAATAACGATGTAGAGCGGGCATAGCACCGGGTTCAATGGCGCCTTTAAAACGTGAACCCATAATAAATTCATGCCCTTGCTCAAATTTTTCGAGAAAAGGGGTAATAAATCGCATATCATAGGTAAGATCTGCATCACCCATGATAATATATTTTCCTCGAATGTAAGGAATGGCATCAATGTAAGCTCTACCTAATCCTTTTTGTGGCACCCGTAATACTTCAGCACCATGGGCAAGCGCAATATCCTTTGTTTTGTCTGTGGAGCTGTCCACGATAAGTATCTGGCCGGGTACGCCTGCTTTTACTAATCCCTCCTTGCACCAGTCGACAAATTCTCCTATAGTGATTTCTTCATTGAGGGCGGGAATGAGTATGGTTATTACTGGATTGATTGTTTGATCCGTGTCAGGAAAAAAATGTTGTATCATAAAAAAATCCAATTTAAAGCCTCTCTGAATAAAACTATCCTTATTGCCTGTAAAAATCAATCTAATTTACGCCCCGAGGTTAACTGTATTATTATATGAAATTAACTATTTTGGAAAAGATAGTGACTATTTTTACCCCTATTATCAGTCGTGTTACCTCGAACCCTTTTCTTTGTTTTCTTATTCCATTTTCGCTGGTTTTAATCGGGCGATTCGTTATTTTTAGTGATATTCCTCCACCACAGCCTTTGATTCAGGATGAATTCAGTTACCTTTTAGCAGGGGACACGTTTGCATCCTTTCGGATGACAAATCCGATGCATGTATTCTGGGAACATTTTGAGAGCATTCATCTTCTTGTGAAACCAACGTATATGTCCAAGTATCCTCCTATGCAGGGTATTATCCTGGCAATAGGGCAGCTGCTTTTTGGTTCACCCTGGGTTGCTGTGGTAGTCAGCATGGCTATTTTCTGTGGATTGCTTCCATGGGCATTCAAGGGGTGGGTTACACCCAATTGGGCAATGACAGGTGCGCTAATCGCTACCTATAAAATTGGCATATTAAGTTATTGGACAGATAGTTACTGGGGAGGAGGGGCTGCGGCGATAGGAGGAGTGTTAGTATTAGGTTCCGTGAAGCGTCTTGTGGAGAAGCCAACGTCGAGTATGCTAGCCATTTTCTCTTTAGGAAGCTGTATTCTGGCAAACAGTCGTCCTTTTGAAGGACTCGTATTATTATTAGGATGCGCTGGCTATATGTCCTATCAATGGTTTGGAAATTATAAAAAAATTTTCTATCTAACGGCTAAAAATATGTTTGTTTCTATTTTAATTATTATCTCCGTCCTTTTTTTAATGGGATTATATAATTACCGTGTGACTGGGAATGTGATGGAGCTTCCCTATAAAGAGCATGATAAACAATATTCCATTTGGACTCCATTTGTCTGGCAGCAAGTACCCAACAAAGAACCGATATATCGGCATGATTTTATCAGGCGTGCTTCCGTTGATTGGGAGAGTGGGATCAAACTATTTTCACGACATCATCCGATGATTGTTTTTGCTAATAATTTTATAAGAATAATTAACTTCTATTTTGGACAGACATTTTATTTGGCTCTCTTTTTCCTGATGCTATTTTTAATTATCGGTAGAATCAAATTCATTCGATCTGTATTTTTGCGGCAACCCAATATTGCTGTTATGAGCCTCTTAGTATTTTATTATTTAGCAAGCAGCATAATATTAGATATTATTCCGCATTATACAGCACCAGCGGCAGGACTGATTTATTTGGCAATGATTATAGTTTTGCGCGCCATGTCAGAGTTTTCCTATGGAGGAATTGCTGCTGGAAAAATAATCTGCTTATTATTGTTGCCTTATTTTATAATAGATACCACTTTTTTGCTGAAAAGTGACCAAAATAGATTTTTGTTTTCAAAAACACATTTTCTTGAAAAAAGAAATCGAGTGCTTTCTGTATTAAATAATCAACCAGGATTACAACTGGTTTTTGTTCACCAAGGTAGATTAAATGATCCGAATGAAATTTGGGTATACAATCGAGCGGATATTGATGCTTCAAAAATTGTGTGGGCCAATGATATGACACCACAAAAAAATCAACGTCTTATTGACTATTATGGTAATAAAAGAGCTGTTTGGAAATTGAATGATGATGCTGAATTAACATTAATTCCTTATGGTGATCCTAAAGCAAAGGCTTTAGTTGAAATGAAGAATTAGCACTGAAAAATTATATTTGGCATAGCAGGATAAGTATCATTAATGCCGTACACGATCGCACAGCATTAAGATTAAAATAGGTAAGCGTTCACGGGATATGCAAATTTTCTCTTCCAGACTTTGTGCCTGACTTGTCTTTCCCGCCTGCACGGGGAAAGACATTGACGTTATATACTTCTTAACTTCCTATTCTGTGAACACTTTCTGAAATAATTTATAATAGAGATTCAAAGAATTTTTCCACAGCCAATCCGCTCACCACCGCCACCTAAAGGTGGGTTATCACTGTAATTATCTGCGCCGGCATGAATCATAAGGGCATGGCCTGAAATAGTCTGTACATTTAGACGAGGAGCTAATAAAGGGATGTTTGCTTCGCCATTATTGTTGACAATTAATACAGGCAAGTCGCCCAAATGCCCTTCGCCGTAAGGACCTTGATGAGTATTTGTGTGAGCCGGATCAAAATGTCCTCCCGCATTCATTCCATGATCACCACAATCCGGATGTTGATGGATATGAAAACCACGAATACCTGGCGGCAATCCGGTAAGTTGAGGTTTAATTAATAAACCATACTTGCTGTCTTCAAAAATAACTTGCCCTAATGAGGTGCCATTTGGTGCATAAAGTTTACTGGTTATGGTGTTGGCACAAGCTGTTGACATAATAAATAAGGTAATCACAAGAGATGTGAATTGTTTTTTTTGTTTAATCTGGTTCGTAAACATTAACATTCCTTTGGTTAGTTCAGTGAACGTACCATATTAACATTACCTGAAATTAGAGTTAAGGCCCAGCATCAATAACAGGAATAAACGCGTCTAAGAAATCTGGCACTAAGTACCTATTACCGTGCATAAACACGGTAATAGGTAAGAAAAAAGCTCGGCTCTTAAAAGGAGAAGCATTTAGCCTGATTAACCTTTATTCACTGGTCCTTTTTTTGAATCAGATTTTATGGGTACTACACGTCCACTATTTCCCTGCTGGTGACCCGGCTGATTCCTTCTGCGTTGAGGATTATTGGATACACTTCGTTGTTGTTGTTGTTGAGTGGTCCCCGGGCGACGGCGACGATTTGCCTGGTTTGGCGAACGCCTTTCACCCCCTCCCAGTGGTTTCTGCTGAGAACTACCGCGTGTTTTCTTAGGCTCGTTACTCGTGCTGGAAGCGGCAGGAGAATTATTTGATACGCTAATAGCATCACCAAATAAACTAATCCATATCCGTTTTAACAGATTAACCTGTCGTGCTTTTGTGAGTCGCTGATTGGAAATGTCTTTAACCGCAGGTTCATCAAATTTGATTGATTCCTGATGAGAGTGGCTCGCTATTTCCGGTTGTTGTACGAGAGTGTAACTAAGTTTTTTATTTTTCCCTACATTATCTTCTTTCAGACGAGTAATATTATACTGAGGCGTTTGTAAGTAGGGGTTGGCAATAATAACGATATGAACTCCATGGCGTTTTTCAATGGTCAGAATAAAATCACGTTTTTCATTCATGAGAAAGGTGGCAAGCTCTATAGGTACTTGAATTTGCACCTCAGCGGTCTTTTCCTTTAAAGCTTCTTCCTCGATCAAACGGGTAATAGACAGGCCATGAGACTGGATATTTCTTACCGTTCCACGTCCTTCACAGCGGGGGCAAATCTCCTGAGCGGATTCTCCCAGAGAAAGCCTTAGACGTTGTCTTGACATTTCCAATAAGCCGAAACGAGAAATACGTCCCACTTGAATACGCGCTCTATCGGCTTTAAGAGCTTCTTTAAGCCGGTTTTCCACATCGCGCTGGTGTTTACTGGAACTCATATCAATGAAATCAATAACTACCAGACCTCCCAGATCGCGCAGACGAAGCTGACGTGCTATTTCATCGGCTGCTTCCAGATTGGTATTGAACGCAGTGGTTTCAATATCCGAGCCACTGGTTGCTTTTGCGGAGTTAATATCAATAGAAACCAGGGCTTCCGTACGATCTATAACCAAGGCCCCGCCAGAAGGTAATAAAACTTCACGTTGATAAGCCGTTTCTATCTGACTTTCTATTTGATAGAAATTAAATAAAGGAATATTGTTATTATAAAGTTTGAGATTGGGTAAAAAGTCGGGTTTTACTTTTTCGATA
This sequence comes from Legionella fairfieldensis ATCC 49588, assembly GCF_000621525.1. Taxonomy (GTDB): domain Bacteria; phylum Pseudomonadota; class Gammaproteobacteria; order Legionellales; family Legionellaceae; genus Tatlockia; species Tatlockia fairfieldensis. Next base: position 85,666 of record NZ_JHYC01000013.1, read on the forward strand.
TATTGCTTGGCTTTCACATAAGAGATTTGATCATCGATAATGATCTCGCCAATGGATTTACGCAAATTATCACGAATGGAACGAATAATAACATCGCCTTCCTGATGGATAAGGCAAGGAGCGAGTTCAGTATTGTAAGCCTGGCGAATTGCTTGCCATTGCCTGCATAACATATCCAAATCGCTTTGCAATTCATCCAGATTTTTACCCACGCCTGCTGTACGAATGATAAGGCCCATGTTGTCTGGTAATTGCAATGCATTCAAGGTTTCCCTTAATTCGTCTCGCTCATCGCCTTCTATGCGACGCGAAATGCCGCCTGAATTTGGATTATTAGGCATTAAAACCAAATAACAGCCTGCCAGTGTGATATAGGTTGTTAACGCGGCCCCTTTGTTACCTCGTTCTTCTTTATCAACCTGAATCAGTAACTCCTGGCCTTCACGAATTAAACTGGTAATAGAAGGCTTTTCATCGCCAAATTCATCGGGATGTTTACTTAAGTACTCCGGGGAAATTTCTTTAAGAGGCAAAAAACCTTGACGTTTAGCGCCATACTCCACAAACACTGCATCAAGACTTGGTTCACGCCGCGTCACTAATGCTTTGTAAATATTCCCCTTTTTCTTCACTTCTGAAGGACATTCAATATCCAGATCATACAAATGATTATTTTTTACCAGAGCAACTCTGACCTCTTCGGTCTGTGTTGCATTTATTAACATTTTTTCCATCATTTACCCCATAAAAGGGCGCTCTGTACTTAAGCAGGATAGAGTAAGGCAATTTATTTTATTGTTTAAAATCAGTGTTAACCTGACTAAAAGCCAGCAGCCTTTCATCTCAAGGCATTCAAACTGATATTAATAAAAATATCAGATTAACAGATTAAACAAAAAATATTCTCTTTAAGCATTCCCCAGACCATAAGGACAGACTTCACGCATGGTACCTGCAAATATTGCGGCGCATGCCAGATAATACATCTCTGGAGGCTCTAATAGCATTTTGTCAGACTGGGTCGAAATATTTTGATTTTGGAGCATGGGAATGCAACGAATCGGATTATTTCGGCTCTGACAGTCAACGCTGCCAGAATTCAATAAGTGGTTTCGTGACGAACAGGCCGGACAGGCCAATCCATAGGCATGAAAACACATCTTGCCTGAATCTGCAAAATAAGAGGATGTATAGCATGTCTGACATGCGTGAGTATCTGATGAGTTCGTTTTCAATTTGGCTCTGATACTGGGTTGCTTCCTTTATATCTATACTTAAGGGAGCGCGTTTGGTTTGTCAGCAACGGCATTGATAATGCCAAAACAGAACGGTAACAACAAGATAACTCACAATCTGTTAAAGGAGTGCGCTACCTGCCTGTTTAGGCACCTTATCAGCAAGCTGATGACATAACCCCATAGTTTAATTTTTACACAGCCGAGTTAAAATCGGCCAAACTATTGTATGATCTTATGATTTTCTCTCAACCTCAGGTTAGGAAACCTGAAACAGGTCTTTCGGAAAAGTCATCGATCTATAGCTATATTAGTAAAAAAATTTGTTTGTGCACCACAATTTTTTATGAAGTGTGGTACTGGACAAAATCAAAATTTCTCATTCAAATTAGCAAAATACCAATAGTCCTAATTAATTTTTATTTTTATGCGTTATAATTCGGTCACGTGAATAATTTTCACGCTATTTTCAATGATACCAAAAAAAATAGTGACAGCAAACAGGTTTATTATAATGAGCGAAGTACGTTACACTGAAATCAGTAGCGAAGAGGAAGGGCAGCGTTTGGATAATTATCTGATGCGAATCCTTAAAGGGGTGCCTAAAAGTCATATTTATCGCATAATTCGTGCCGGCGAAGTGCGGGTGAATAAAAAAAGAGCGCAGGCATCATCACGCTTGATGAAAGGGGATTTTGTGCGTATCCCGCCAGTCCGTATTTCGCAAAATAAAACAATTTATGTAGGAGAAAGGCTTGAACAATGTCTTCATAAAAGTATTATTTATGAAGATGACACATTACTAGTGCTTAATAAACCGACAGGTATTGCCGTTCATGGGGGGAGTGGTCTAAGCCTGGGTGTTATAGAAGCTTTGCGTAAGACACGGAATGATTTATCTTATCTTGAACTGATTCATCGTCTGGATAAAGACACATCGGGTTGTTTGTTACTGGCTAAAAAACGTAGCATGTTGCGAATGGTTCAGGCATTACTGGAAGCACGTGGAGTGAATAAAATTTATTGGGCTTTGTTAAACCATTCCTGGCAGGGTAAGAAGAATCAGTTAGTTGATGTAGCACTGGAAAAAAACATCTTAAAATCAGGAGAGCGGATTGTTACAGTGAATGATAAAGGAAAATCTTCTCAAACTCATTTTAAATTGCTTGAAAATTATGAACACGCGTGTTTGGTGGAGGCATCTCCTCTGACAGGCCGTACTCATCAAATCAGGGTGCATAGTGCTTATCTGGGGCATGCTATTGTCGGGGATGAAAAATATGGTAGCGCAGTGCAAATAGAAGGGATGGAATCAATTAAATCACGACTTTATTTGCATGCTAAAGCGATTCAATTTAACCTGAACGGAAGAAACTATCGATTTGAAGCAAATCTGGATGAACGGTTTGTCGAAACGCTAAAAAGATTAGGTTCAAGGAGCTTGTTGACTCATGGGTAGACCATACCACTTGGTGGTGTTTGATTGGGAAGGAACTCTAGGTGACACGTTAGGGCAAATTTTGAATACAGTGGCGACTGAAGCCAGACGTTTAAATTTTGGTGAACTTGATGAACAACTTGCCCGTCAGTCAGTAGAGCTTGGGCTGGTTATGGCAGTAAAGAAAGTGTTCCCACATTTAAGTGAACAACAACAGGAGCAACTTTTATTAGCGGTGCAGCAATCTCTGGTAGCACGTACTGCGGACGTTTATTTAATTCCGGGAGCAAGAGAAATTGCCGCTCGTTTGCAGCAGGCAGGGATTGATCTGGCAATTGCCAGTAATAAAGGCCAACAGTCTTTGCAACGTGTTTTGCATGCGAGTGAATTGGATCATCTGTTCAGAGTAACTCGCTCAGCAGGACAAACATCGCCTAAACCTTGTCCGCAAATGCTTGAAGAAATTATGGCTGAATTTGGTGTCAATGCTCAGGAAACGCTTATGGTTGGTGATTCTGTCAGTGATATTGAAATGGCAAAAAGTGTAGGAGTTGATGCAATTGGTGTAGATTTTTACCATCAACAAGAAGCAGCTCTGCGAGCTGCTGGTGCCAGGGAGGTTTTTGATGATTACAAGCAGTTGGCTGAATATTTATTCTTGCCTGAAAAATCGAGGGGAGGCTCCGGTGAGTAGTTTAACTAGTTTACCTAATTTGCTGACATTGATGCGTATTTTGTTGATACCTGTCTTTATTATTGCTTTTTATTTGCCTTTCTCATGGGCGCATGGTTTGGCGGCTGCCATTTTTGCTTTAGCCAGTTTTACTGATTGGTTAGATGGTTATCTCGCACGAAAACTGAAGCAAATGTCGCCTTTTGGTGCTTTTCTTGACCCTGTTGCTGACAAGCTATTAGTTGCTTGTAGTTTACTTTTATTGGTGGGGGCCAAGGAAGTAGACTATATTACCATTCCCGCAATTGTTATAGTGGGGCGGGAAATTGTTATTTCTGCTTTGCGAGAATGGATGGCAGAAATCGGTAGTCGCGCCAGCGTGACGGTGAGTTATATCGGTAAAATAAAAACCTTATTACAAATGGTTGCTCTTTTTCTACTGGTTGCTTTTTCACCTACAGAATCTTTTTTAGGTGCATTGGGTTTTATTATGTTATATCTGGCCGCTATTTTAACCATTTGGTCCATGGTGATGTACCTTGGTATTGCCTGGCCGCAGCTTATGAAGAAAGAACATCTTACAAGTTAGGAAAATAAGCGTTTTTTCCTTATTTTCATGGAGTTACCATAAGCTGAACTACCGCGTGAAATAAATCGTTTAGCAGACTTTAACGAAGGACCAGGGATATAAAAAAATTAAATTAATATATTGACAGTACTCTAAATTTCGGTAGAATGCACGCCATAGAGACGCGGGAATAGCTCAGTTGGTAGAGCACAACCTTGCCAAGGTTGGGGTCGCGAGTTCGAGTCTCGTTTCCCGCTCCAGATTAAGCGACGACACGGTCGCTTTTTTTTTACATTAGTGGCTGTGTGGCAGAGTGGTTATGCAGCGGCCTGCAAAGCCGTGTACGCCGGTTCGATTCCGGCCTCAGCCTCCAAAAAAATGCCCAGGTGGCGAAACAGGTAGACGCAAGGGACTTAAAATCCCTCGGGAGTTAAATCCCGTGCCGGTTCGACTCCGGCCCTGGGCACCAATTACACACTTCAATTACTTCTGGGTCATCCCCAAATCCGCACATCATTACCCATAAGTTATATTGCTAAGTGCTTGTTTTGCCCCAAGAAAATCTCTGAGTCTCTGCAAGCCAATCCAAAGTGTAGTAGGTCCTGGTTCAGGGTCTCTATCTGCAACAGTTATAACCATGGTCTCTGGAACCTGTAATGCGACTTCGTTTGCTTTTCGATAACCCTTTAGCCATCGATAGCTTTCTTTTTCTTCCAACGGGGTTTTATGATTATCCCTGCTTTTTTCTCGAGCAGTTCGATGGTGTACTTTTTCTCTGGCCCAATGATAAGTATCTAAAACACCTAAGCATAGTCTTTCTGGTGTAACTGCTAAAAGGGGATGTAGAAGTAAGCCTAAATGCTTTTCATGGTTAATCGGGCCTATATCTTCTCGTT
>NZ_JHYC01000014.1 GCF_000621525.1 Legionella fairfieldensis ATCC 49588
GGCTGCTTTAGCTGCTTATGCCATTGAGCCATTAAAGCTGTCTGCAATTAAATTGCTTGCAAATTGCGCATAGAAAAACCCATTACTGGGGTTTTTGAAAATACTATGTCAGAATGTCGCTTTACAAACGAAGTGATCAGTTCAATTTTCAATTGAAGTGCCGTCACTGATTACTTTGCCGACACTTCCAAGACTTTTTAGCTTTCATAAGGGTCAAGCCAGACTAATTGAGGAATGCTTTATTATTTTAAACTCAATGTTGCTTGGGATATTGACTTTTCAACCAGCTTTTCTGAGGATGTTTTCAAGCCTAAAGTTTCTTGAATTAATATAACTAATTTCGCAATAAAGTAAAACAACCATTTATCATTATAATTATGCGACGATAAGGCTTTTCTTTGGCCTCCAGCGGTCATATATTCTGCAGTATCGTTCAATATTTCTTTTTTATAATTTTTAGCAGCCATAATTGGTTGGAGTTTATCATTCAAAAATTCAGTCAAAATACTACGGCACTCTTCCTCTGTTAAAGTATCGATATGGGCTTGAAGATGTTTGGCTTTTTCAGAGATGCTATAACTGACAGGCATATATTTCTTTAAATCGTCTCTTGAGTGAGTTAATATTAATTTCTCAGTGAATTTTAATAGATGTTCTATTACTACTTTTCTTGCTGTTATTTTTGTACAGTCATTATTTTTCTCTTCATGCGTCACAAAAAAGGGATGACTATTTAGAATAGAATCATAGGATTTGCTAAGTTTTCCTATCTCGTGATAAAAATTGTTTACTATCTCTTTTAAACATTCTTTCCCAGTTAAAGAGGACATAAGTGGTTCCTTCTCTAATAGATTGATAACATCAGTATAAGACAAAAAAATTAACATAATATTATGTTGATTTTATGAAAACATTATGTGTTTTGCCGCAAAAAACCATTAACACGAATTGCCGATGAAAGTCGGGGTGTTCTTGTTAAGGCTACGTCTGGATGCTTCCAATTAGCCTTAAGTTTTTCTTGACCCCGCAAAACCTACGCTCGCTTTTATTTTCCTTTATCTTCAATAGCTTATATAATTATTCGTGTGGAACTCTCAGGGACAGGCTGCGTTACATAAAGCTAATTGGAATCGACGACTTTTGTTGGCAATTCGGTACTTTGAATTTTTTGTCCGGCACAAAGACGTTCAGAGTAATAAAATCATAGATTAGCGTGACTACACGAATGAAAAGTAAAAAAATAAGCCAGTCTTTTATTTAACCTGTCAAGCTACCTTTTTTGCTCTAAAGGGTTGAATATAAGCTTCTTCAAAGGAGGCTAACCTTTTTTCCAGCTGCACTTGAAGTTTGGCTTTTTCGTTTTCTTTTATAAAGTGTTGACAACTTGTGGAGTTAAAATCCTGACAAACACTAAGGGGAATAGCTTTTAAAGTATCGGCCCATATACTTTTTCCTGCTAAAAAGCTATAAGTCAGGCTATTACGGGTAATCATCTTTAAGGTTGGGTAGTCAACACCATGATTGAGGGCAGCATCGACATACTGATGGGTTAAATCAGTTCTCAAGATGCCCTCATCGTCAGTTGACAGGACAACGGGAACTTTGTGAGCTAAATAATAAGTTAAGGGATGATTCTTTCCAGAAATATTCAGAATAGCTTTGTTGCTAATTAAATTAATTTCTACAGCAATTTGCTTTTTTGCCATATTCGCCAGTAATTCTTCAGCGTTGTCTTCAAATGCAATAGCAACGCCGTGGCCTATGCGTTGGGCTTGTCCTGTATGAATGGCATTATGAATATGAAAACGCAGGTTTTCAGGAATCACATCGGAGGGAGCCAGTTCACCTGCGTGCAAGGCTATATGAACAGTGGGATAAGCCTGGTGCAAAAAATTAAAAATTTGCATTTGTTTATCATAGTCGCGCAAAGCAATAATCCCATCCTCCGGCTGAACCAGATTAACACCAATAATATCCGGTGAGCGTGAAGCGGCTGCAAACCCATTTAAGGCTTGCGCAAAGACTTTCTCCAGAGGCTGTTCACGTAAAATATAATATTGGAATTTGACGGTTAGTTCGCACACTGCTTGTTGATTATTTTTTTCACAATCAAGATCCTGGCGGGCCTGTTTTAAAATGCGAGTCGCTTCATCAATTGTGAGTTGAATGTTATCCTGGAATGCGTTGTTAGTTAACAATTGTTGCTGAATCGCAGTAAAATTAGAAGGAATCACAGGTTGAGTTACAGAAAACAAGGTGGATTGAGCATTATCAGGCAGGATCATAATTTCCAGATAAAGTTCATTCTGATTCGCTGCACGTTGCATAATTTCAGCGAGAAGCGCTGGTCTGTAATCAATGATAACAGGCATAAATTTATTAAAACTTGCAAAAAAATGATCATGTCCTGATTCTTGTCCTGGAACAAAATTTTTCATCGACCAGGCGCGAATAGCTTCATTATAAAATGAAGGATATTGGGTTAATTCGCGGGCTTTTATTCCTGAACAATGTTCGACTGTTTTTGTAATGGCCCATGTTTTTTTGTCCAGACAATAATCATCTTGTGCTGCAAGTGCTAACATCGTTTCAGGATAGGCGCCTCCTGCTAGATGGTAGTGCAATTCACCCCCTTTAGGCATCTTTTTTAAAAAAGCATATAAGGCATTGGGATTCGTTTTAATACCATTAAAATAGCCAGTAACCGTTGAATAGGCAATTGATTGCCCGATAAGAAGAGCGAACAGGAGTCCTGTTTTGAAACGATACATAAAGTTCCAGAAGGTGTTAATTGCTGATATTATCCCATATTCATTAACCAAGACCTAGTTTTTTGCTGTAATGATGATAAATGCGAGAAACGTTTACTATTTATTTTTTATTTTGTTAAGCATTAATCAATCTATAGGTAGAAATTTTTATGCATATTTTAGAAAATGCTTTAAAGGAAACAATTATAAAAAATGATTCGGCGGTTGAAGACTTGATTGGACTTATTGGGCGCTCTTCTTCAATAACACTTTCTGCGACAGATGATGAAAATAAAAGCTTTCTTTATTGGGCATTATATTGTGATAATTTAAAAGCTTTTAAATTATTATTTACCCAGCTTAAAAATGATGAGGTAATATTTTCGCAAACTACCACAAATGAAACTTTATTTTCACTGGCTTCTGCTAAAAACAACATTGATTTACTGGATGAATTATTTACTTTGCAACCAAATGAAATAGCAGAGAAAAAGTTATGGTTATTGGTAAATAATGAAGGAAAGACACCACTCGATATTGCAATTCAAAATAATCACAAAGCTGCTACTCGATATTTACTACAAAAAATTAAAGAAGAACCTGATTATCTTAATATTATTAACCAGGTCAATAAAGAGGGTATGCGTGCATTGGACATGGCTCTTGAATCAGGTCATGTGGAGCTAGTCGAACTATTGCTTCAATATGGGGCTGATCCTTTTTTAGAAGATAGCCAAAATTGTGTTTCTTTGGCACGCTTTAAGAAATTACCTGATGGTAAAGGAAATGAACTTCTTATTGATTTGGTAAAAACGGGTGCTTTTATAGGAAAAAATATATCTAAAATTATAGCTGATGAACTGATTGCTCTTAGTGCCTTAGCTGATTTAGCGTTAATTGGGGTAACAGTCGAGAATAAACCTATAGCACACTATGAAAACGTAGGGCAATTAAGTGCTGTGCTCACTAATTTATCAGATGTTACCCGGCATTTTAATACCTTTGGCGAACATTTAAAGAACAAACTAATTGATTATTTTAAATCTAAACCGATTCACAATATGAGTGGTGCAGAGAAAGTTAGTCTTTATAACTTTCTTGCAGCATGTGGCAACTTAAGAGATGCATTAATTTTTTATATTGAAACGAATGTTTCAACCAAAGCTTTTTTTAATAAGCTTTCAGATGAAAAACTTCCTGAGGACATTTTAAGACTAATACCTCATTATTCAACCGCTTTATTAAAAGAGAGCAAAATCACTCCTGATGAATATGCTTTAGTCACGCAGAAGGAATTGGTTAATACACCACTATATTTGCAATTACAACAGGATCGAGCGTGTATTAATAAGTTGAGAGAAGACATTCAGCAATTTGCTAATCAACTGCAACAAACATTTCAGAGAAGTGTATCTTTAATCGCACTCAGTAGCGCACCCATATTACTAGGTTTAGCAGGAATGGGCATTCTATTAACATGGAGTCTCCTGAAAATGCTGAAAAATCAGGATTTAAAGAATGAAATTAATAAAAAGTGCTCCTATTCATTTACTCAGTGCGGAATCGCCCTTAAAAATTACGATGATCAGTTTTCCCACAGTGCCGAGTTCTTGGCACCGTTTGCAATAGTAGGAATAATAATAATGCTTACGGGATTAGGGCTATTTGGACATTTTCTTTATTCTACCAATAATGGATTAAAAAGAAGACTCAATAAAACCGAGCGTGCTGCATTAACCCATTTATTGGAACAACTTAATAGCATGTATACGGAATTAGAAGGTATTAATTTTGATCAAGGGTTCATTATTGAAAATCTACAACGTTTAACAAATAGCGTTGCATTACTTAGAAAGAATAAGCCAATTGATATAATTATTAATACCTTATCAAACACTTCAAATACACTGAATACGTTACAAGCAGAGATTAATAAAACCAATAAGCCAATTAGAGAATATAACGCTAATCGATTATTTGCAGCCTCCTCGCAATCACAAAGCCAGCGATTCTTTGCCCAAAAAGACAATGATTATTTAGCAAATGATAGTATGCCTTTACGTGAATTGGCCAACAGGGAAATAGTTATCTCTGTTAATGACGAGGATGATTCTGAAGAAGAGGTATTGCTGCGCTCTTATCGCTAAACAGATCGTGTTGAATTTGCTATTTTTCCTACGTGCCACGGACTACTGTGGCGCGCAGGATTTTGCGAGTGCCAGGTGAACTTAAGGCAGAGCAGACAGGTTTAGCGTTTTGCCACCGCCAAACCTTTTAAGATAGTCAATGCAGCATATAATTGATAGTCTTCATGCAGCAAGGCGTCATCGTCTTTAACTGCATGATTGGATGCTTTTGCATCGCTATTCTTATTATCCAAATGACCATTTAGACTCGCTTCGCTGAAACCGGCAAAGGCGTCTGTTTTGATGGCCGTTTTAGGAACATCTATTTCTTCTACTACGATGTCAGGTGTTATACCTTTGGCCTGAATCGATGTTCCAGAAGGTGTATAGTACAAGGCGGTTGTTAATTTGATGCCACGTTTATCATCTAATGGTAACACGGTTTGTACTGAACCTTTGCCAAAGCTTTGAGTACCAAGAATCAACGCTCGCTTATTGTCTTTTAGCGCCCCAGCAACAATTTCTGATGCAGAAGCTGATCCATTATTAATGAGTACCACCATCGGTGCATTATTCAAAATATCGTGAGTATTGGTTGATAAAGCAGTGAATTTGGAGCCTGGTAAACGTCCTTGAGTATAGACGATCGTTTCAGGTTTACCGTTTTTATCATTGGCAAGAAACGCATCCGAAACCTGAATGGCAGAATCCAAAAGACCACCAGGATTATTGCGTAAATCCAGAATAAGTCCTTTAAGATCACGACCTGATTGTTGTTTTAACTGAGCAATTGCTTTTTCCATATCCTGACCTGTCATCGCCTGAAACTGGGTCAAGCGAATGTAACCATACCCGTCGTCAAGCAATCGGCTCTTAACACTTTTAATCATGATTTTTTCACGCACCAGAGAAAAAGTAAGTGGTTTATTTTCACCTTTGCGCAAGATGGTTAAATCCAGCGTTGTGCCAACTTTACCTCGCATCATGTCAACAGCATCTTTCAGAGTGATACCTTGAACTGACTGAGAGCCGAGTTTGATAATATAATCGCCTGCCTTGATACCTGCTTTGAACGCGGGTGTATCTACCAAAGGAGTTACTACTTTAACGACGCCATCTTCCATAGTAACCTCAATACCAAGCCCACCAAATTCGCCGCTGGTTGAGGTTTGCAGTTCTTTAAAGGCATCCTCATCAAGATAAGTAGAATGAGGATCTAAACCACTTAGCATCCCGCGTATTGCATTGTCGAATAATTCTTTATCATCAACGGGCTTAACGTAATATTTTTTAATTTCACCAATCGCGTTAGAAAAGCGCTGTACATCTTCCATCGGAATTTGTTTGGTTTCCGCAGCTTGTGTGCCAGAATCTTCAGTCACGGAACTTTCTGTGGTAAATGCTTGTGCCGGGAACATTAAAGCGGTGGATAGCAATGTTACCATAACGCTAAAATAAAACCGTTTCTTGTGCATGCTGTTCTCCTTTGGTAAGTTTAGCGCGCAGCAAGCACGCTACCTCCCGTATCGTTTTCTATCTAGCAATATAAGTGCCAGAGGTGTTTAAGAAAGCCAATTGAGTGGAGGAATCGCTTTACCACGATGTCTTACTTCGAAGTATAGTCCGTTTTGTTTTAATCCGCCGCTATGGCCCACTGCGGCAATTTGCTCACCTTGAAGGACGGTTGCTCCTTTGGGTTTAAATAAAGATTGGTTGTGAGCATACAACGTCATAAAACCCTGGCCATGATCCAGTATTAATAACAAACCGTAACCATTTAACCAGTCACTAAAGACCACTTTTCCAGAATAAATAGCGGTCACAGGCGTTCCTTCAGCGGCAAAAAATGTCACGCCTTGATTCATTTTTTGTAAATTATCCTTTTTAGTATTTACCGGGTGTGGCAATTTTCGCTGCATTTGTGTAAACGATTGATTTGTATGAATAATACTTTGTGCGGCTAACGTTTTTAGTAATTGCGCAAGTTTTTTCTTATTGCGTTCATAGTCAGATAACGTGTGCTCTTTTGTTTGAATTTCATTATTAAGCGATTGAATCAAAGCCTTATGATACCGTTTGTTTTGTTCAAGCGCCTGTTGATGTTTATTCAGTTGTCGTTGTAATTGTTGCTGTTCATTCAATTCTTTTTTCAATGTTTCTTGATCAATCGTGAGATTCCGTTTGGTGTGGTCAATTTTGTCAATGATTTGTTGTCGGGAGCGAATTAAATACTGGTGAAAAGTTAATAAACGACTAATAGTGTAGGGATTATCCTGGTTTAATAACCATTTGAGAGGTTGATATTCTCCTGTTTTGTAACGGATGCGTACATGCTCGGCAAGCAACTGTTGTTGTGCGATAAGTTTCCTGTTTAATTCATTAATATGTTTCTGAACGTTTTGGATTTTCTTTTTTTTCTCATCCATGATTTGTTGTATCAACTGCAAATGATGGATGCCTTTTCCAATCTGTTTTTCCGTTTCAGCGAGTTCCTGATTTAACAAACCGCGCTTATCATTTGCGTTTAGCAATATTTTTTTTAATTGGGTAATTTGTCCATCCAGTTGTTTTAATTGGCTTTGGGTCTGAATTAAAGAAGGATTGTCAGCCCAGCTTATTGAAGAGAAAAACAATAGTACCAGGCTGATATATAGACCCGAACTGAATGAATGAACTGATTGCAAGGTCATGTATTTTTTACCAATAAGGATTTTCCAGTCATTTCAGCAGGTTGCTTAATATCAAGCAAAGCCAACAGGGTTGGAGCTACATCAATTAAACTGCCTGTTTCGCTATTGAAATGCCAACCACTTCCTATATATAAAAAGGGCACTGGTTGACAAGTATGAGCTGTATGAGCCTGATGCGTCAATTCATCATACATTGTCTCCGCGTTCCCATGATCTGCTGTAATCAATAAAGCGCCATGGGCGCTCGTTAACGCGTGCCCTACTTCACTCATACAGGCGTCCAGACATTCAATAGCTTTTATTGTCGCCGCAAAATTGCCGCTGTGGCCAACCATATCCGCATTGGCATAATTACAAATAATGACATCAAAAGCCTTACTGTGAATGGCGTCTACCAATGCCTGCGTCAGTTCAGGAGCACTCATTTCAGGACGTAAATCATAAGTAGCTACCGAAGGAGAGGGAATAAGAATTCGCTCTTCGTTGGGAAAAATCTGTTCGGAGCCTCCATTAAAGAAAAAAGTAACGTGGGCATACTTCTCTGTTTCAGCAATGCGCAATTGCCGAAGCCCTTTCCTGGCAAGAATTTCGCCCAGTGTATTCTGTAAATACAAAGGGGGAAAGGCATTTTCAGTCATTAAATCTTTTGCATACTGAGTCATGCTGACAAAATGAGCAAGAGAGGGTTGTTGAGGACGGCTAAAACCATTAAACGTTTTATCAATAAAGGCTTTCGTAAGTTGACGGGCGCGATCAGAGCGATAATTAAAGAAGAAGAGGGAGTCGCCTTCTGCAATGGCTTTGCCTTTACCAATGAGGGAAGGAGGTATAAATTCATCTGTCTTGTTTTCAGTATAAAAAAATTGAATGGCTTCCTCAGCCGTATTGAAATGATAGTCGCTCTTTGCTTCGGTTAATAAATAATACACCGGGGCGACCCGCTCCCAACGTTTATCGCGATCCATGGCAAAATAACGACCAGTAATGGACGCTATGGTTGCTCCCGGGTAATGTTTTAGATGCTGATTAAGTTTTTCTATACTGTGTAACGCACTTTGTGGCGGCGTATCACGGCCATCCAAAAAGAGATGCAGGTAGAGGCGATTAAAATTTTTCTTCGCGCACAGGGCGAGAAAGGCAAACAAATGATCTTCATGGCTGTGTACGCCACCGGCCGAAAGAAGCCCCATGATGTGGAGGTTTTTACCACTTGCCAGCATGTCATTAATGAGTGTATTTAATACCGGATTTTGGTTAAACTCACCTCTGATAATAGCGTCATTGATGCGGGTAAAATCCTGATTGATAATTCGGCCTGCCCCGATATGCATATGGCCTACTTCTGAATTGCCCATTTGTTCCTCGGGCAGACCTACCTGTTTTCCTGATGCGTCCAGAAGAATATGAGGGCGAGTACGCCACCATTCATCCCATTGAGGAGTATGAGCGGCGCTAATCGCATCATAGGGGCTGTTTTTCTGGTAGCCCCAGCCATCCAGGATGAGTAAGACGAGTGGCTTTTTGTTATTCATTGATGATCTCGAGCGATAAAATTCGATTATATACTTAATCAAACCAAAGTAGCGAAATCAAGTTTGAAAAAGCTTACGTTGCCTGTAAGCCAGTTTACGCGATGAATTACACCAAACTGTCTTGCAGTACTTAATATTTTTTCTTAAAGAGGTTAGACTATCTGCCATTTTATGATGTGGATGGATGCGTTGGACGAAATATTACCCCAGCATATTGCTATCGTAATGGATGGAAATGGCCGTTGGGCACAAAGTCGGGGCTTATTGCGCGTTGAAGGTCACCGTGCAGGAATTAACCCGGTAAAAACCGTGATTCGTTGCTGTCTCGAATGCCAGATTCCTGTACTCAGTTTGTTTGCTTTTAGTAGTGAAAACTGGTCCAGACCCGAAAAAGAAGTTGAGTTTCTTATGCAGCTTTTTATAGAAGCATTAGGAAAGGAAGTGCAAGAGCTGCATCAGCACGGGGTTCGTTTACGTTTTACTGGTAATAGAATTACTTTACCTCAACAGTTATGTGAGCAGATGCAACGTGCTGAAACGCTTACTGCCAGCAATAATAGTCTGATTTTGAATGTTGTGGTTAATTATGGCGGCAAATGGGATCTTGTTCAGGCAACCAGAACCCTGATAAAACAGGTTTGTTCGGGGGAGTTAGCTCTGGACGCCGTTGATGAAGCAGTTTTGTCGCAAGCACTTAGTACGTATGGTTTGCCCGATCCGGATTTATTTATTCGTACCAGTGGCGAACAACGGATTAGTAATTTTTTTCTTTGGCAGCTTGCCTACACTGAATTGTATTTTTCCGAAGTACCGTGGCCTGATTTCAATGCGACCGAGTTTCATAAGGCACTAGCTAATTATAGCCGACGTGAAAGGCGCTACGGTAAAACTTCTCAGCAACTAAGCGAGATCCCTGATGTTTAAACAACGGTTATTAACGACCTTAATATTGGTCCCTCTTGTTTTATTTGCCATTTATTATGCCAGTGACTGGTTTTTTACCAGCGTAATTCTGTTATTGTTATTTGCCTGTGCAATTGAATGGTCAGGTTTGATTCCTGTCAGGCAATTGGGACTGAAAGTAATTTTTATTATCAGTATATTCCTGTCATTCTGGCTAACGTATGATAATAGTCATTTTAACTATTGGTTAATTACGGGGATGTTAATCTGGGGGCTAATCTTTATTGCAATACTTGGCTTTCCTGTTTCACAACGGATATGGGGATATTCCTTTATTATTACAGGTGCTGGCCTTTTATTATTACCTTTATTTGCGCAATGCCTATTGCTGATTTATCATCAACCCCAGGGACCTGATTTAATCGTTTATCTCTTGTTTTTGGTTTGGGCTGCTGATATTGGCGCTTATCTGGTCGGGAGACAATGGGGAAAACATAAACTAATACCTTGGGTCAGTCCCGGAAAAACGGTAGAAGGAGCGCTTGGAGGTTTTATTCTGGCGTTGTTAATTGCTCTGGGCGGGTATTTTTATTTTCGGCCAGATGCCTCTCTTGGCTGGTTTTTGCTTGCTGTGATTACTACGTTGTTTTCCATGATGGGTGATTTATTCATTAGCATGCTTAAAAGAAGATCTAAAATTAAAGATACTGGCCATTTATTGCCTGGACATGGTGGTGTACTCGATCGTTTAGACAGTTTAATTGCTGCCTCATTTCTATTTTATTGTGGCCTCGCTTTTCTGGCTTTAGGATTATAATTATGCTTGCAACCCTGCTTTATTTTTTTCTTGCTCTGTTATTGTTGATAACAGTTCATGAATATGGACATTTTCTGGTCGCTCGTTTGTGCGGGGTGAAGGTTCTGCGTTTTTCCTTTGGCTTTGGTAAAATATTGGCTCGCTGGCATGATAAAAAAGGCACGGAATACGCCTGGTCACTGTTTCCCTTGGGCGGGTATGTGAAAATGCTGGATGAGACTGAGGGAGATGTTCCCTTAACCGAGCGGCACCTGGCTTTTAATAACAAATCCGTGTGGGTGCGTATTGCTATTGTGATTGCCGGTCCCTTATTTAACTTTCTGTTTGCCTTTTTAGTATTATGGCTGGTTTTGGTAATTGGCATTCAGTCTCTGGCTCCAATTGTTGACAATGTAAAACCAGGTAGTATTTCCGCTTTGGCGGGTTTAAAACCCAAACAGGAAATTATTGCCATAAATGGCAAAAAAATAACAAGCTGGCGTGATTTTCAATTTGCTCTAATGCCTTTTCTTGGTAGCAGTGAATCGGTGAATCTCGTGGTCCAATCGCTGGAAAACAAACAAAAAACAACGCTTTTTCTACCACTTTCCAATTGGAAACTGGATGTAAAAAAACCCGACCCGCTAAATAGTCTGGGAATAATACCCTTTATCCCTGCGATCCCCCCTGTAATTGGTGAAGTAATCCAGGATTCGCCAGCGCAAGCAGAAAACTTGCAGAAAGGTGATGTGATTACACAAATGAACGGAAAGCCTCTCCATGACTGGCTGGATTTGGTGGAATATGTAAAACTCCATCCGGATGAACAGTTGACGCTTGTTATTAACCGACAGGGGCAAATCATGACTTTTCATTTACATATGGGTACCAAACCTGGTACGAATGAAGGGTTTCTGGGGTTACGTTCTCAAAAGGTAGATTGGCCACATCAATGGTTACGACTGGAACGTCAAGACCCGCTCCAGGCCATAGGTACTGCGTTTAAACAAGTGGTTGACCTGAGCGGCGCTACTTTTTCCTTAATTGGTCGTTTTATTACGGGCAAACTGGCATTACAGACCATTAGTGGTCCTGTTGGTATCGCCCAGGGAGCAGGCGAATCTGCACGTAGTGGCTTAGCTTATTATTTATCTTTTTTAGCTTTGGTTAGTATTAGTTTAGGGGTATTGAATTTATTGCCCATTCCAATGCTTGACGGGGGACATTTACTTTATTGCCTTATCGAAATCATTCAGGGACGGCCTCTTTCGGAACCCGTGAAATCATTGGGTATTTATTTAGGATTAACTTTATTAATGGGATTAATGGTATTGGCTCTGAGTAACGATATATCACGTTTAACAAATTAGAATAACTATCAACCTGCTTGGCCAGGAGTTCAAGAGGAATAGAGAAGACGCTTATAGTTCAATTTGGTCAAAGAGATGTGACCACTTTATACAATTTCTTGACAGGGATAGCCTCTTCCTATAAAAGGATTGCAATTTTTTTTATTCTTGCTGGAGTTTCTGGCTCCTCAAGACGAGGATTATCCCGTAGTAGTGCTGGACGTAAAACAATAATGAAGAAAGTCAGTAAAAAATTTGTGTTAGGAATTTGCTGTTCAACAGCATTGATTTTTTCAATGCAGGTGCGCGCAGCAAATGATTTTATAGTACGAGACATTAAAGTAACCGGACTGCATAGAGTTAGTGTCGGTACGGTATTAAATTATCTACCTGTTCAAGTGGGAGAGGAAGTAGGTCCTTCTTCTACGGCCCAGATTATTCGAACCTTGTACGACACCGGTTTTTTTCAATCGGTAGAACTTGAAAGACAAGGAAATACCCTGATTGTTAATGTGGTTGAAAGGGCAACTATCGGTTCTATTACCGTGGTGGGTAATAAAGAAATTCCCAGCGATAAAATGAAGGAATTGCTGAAGCAATTAGGTTTGGTTAAAGGACGCGTTTTTCAACGTTCTTCATTAGAGTATCTGGAGAAGGAATTAAAACAGGCCTATAATGCGCGTGGAAAGTATAATGCTCATGTCGAAACCAGTGTAACTCAGTTAACTGAAAACCGTGTGGCAATTAATGCGACGATTTCTGAAGGTCGGGTTTCACGTATTAAAGAAATTAAATTTATTGGTAACCACGATTTCTCCAGTAGTGAATTAATGCCTGAAATGTCGTTGTCAACCACGAATGTTTTTACCTATTTTTCTAAAAAAGATCAGTATTCCAAAGCGTCGATGGACGCTTCTCTGGAAGCGTTGCGTTCTTTTTATCTTGATCGCGGCTATTTAAAATTTAATATTGTGTCCTCGCAAGTATTGTTATCACCTGATAAAAAAGATGTCTTTATTAATATCCATGTGGAAGAAGGCCCACAATACCGTTTTGCAGGTTATTCAGTGGTGGGCAACACTGTTTTACCTAAAGAACGAATTGATTCACTGATTCAGGTGAGGCAAGGCGATATTTTCTCACGTAAAAAAGTAACGGAAAGTATTTCTGCGGTAGGATTGGCATTAGGTGATGTTGGTTATGGTTTCCCTGCTATTAATGCTGAACCTCGTATTGATGAAAAGGATAAAACGGTATGGATAACTTTTATGGTTGAACCTGGTCGGCATGTGTATGTTCGACGTGTTAATTTTCATGGCAATACTAAAACGGGCGATTATGTATTGCGTAATGTTATCCGTCAGGATGAAGGTTCGCTGTTGTCGCTGCATAACATCAAAGAATCTGAAAGACAAATGCGTCTTTTAGGCTATTTAAAAAATGTTAATATAAAAACCACTCCGGTACCGGGTACAAATAATCAGGTTGATCTGGATGTTGAAGTGGAAGAGGCGCCTTCTGCTGAAGCTTCAGCTTCATTAGGATATGGTACCAATGGTCCTCAATTCAATGCTTCTTTTAATCAGCATAATTTTATGGGTACAGGTCGTTCCGTAGGACTGGGTTTCAATGCCAGTTATTGGGGACAGGATTATTCGTTTAATTATTATAATCCTTTTTATACCAAAACAGGTGTGGGACGGGGCTTGTCGCTTTATTATTCGAGGATTGATCCAAAGCGGTTCAAGGATCTCAGTGCGTATTCGGCTGATCGTTTTGGGGGCGATGTAAGCTATAGTATCCTCCTCAGTGAATATAGCAGTATGCAACTCGGGTATGGCTACCAGGATCTGCGTATTAAATCGGCGGGTATTGTGCAGCAGATTCAAAACTTTGTTACTGTCTATGGTCGCGATTTTCATCAGGTTCGCCTGACTTCGGGCTGGAGCCGTAATACTTATGATCAATTGCCTTATCCCAACAGAGGTTGGAATCAACAGGCTAGCGCCATGGTTGCTTTGCCCGCATCATCCCGTTCTTTATCGTATTACAAAGCCTCTTATATGACACGATTTTATCAGCCTCTGACTCATGGCTTTATTTTTACTGTTCTGGGTAATATTGGTTATGGTGATTCTTTCAATGATAAGGGTTTACCTTTTTTTGAAAATTTTTATGCGGGCGGTATAGCGTCTCCTGGCCAGGTACGCGGGTTTGATAGTTTTACCTTAGGTCCCAAAGATAATAATTATAATGCGTTAGGTGGAAACTTTTTAGCAAATGGAAGCCTGGGGCTTGTCTTGCCTTATCCTTTAAGTCGCGACACTATTCGAACAACTATTTTTACAGATTTTGGTAATGTTTTTGATCGCGGTATTCCTTTTCTTTTTAGAGGAACTGATGCAGGACCTATTCGTTATTCTGCGGGTGTTTCTTTTGAATGGCGTTCACCCTTTGGGCCATTGGCATTTAGTTTGGCCAAGCCTTTAAATAAACAGCCTTTTGATGAAGAGCAACTATTTCAATTTACCTTATCATCCGGGTTTTAATGAGTCTAATAGGTTAATTGAGGATTTTTGATTAGCAGTTAATGAAATTATCGCAACCGATAATGAAGTATGTTAGCATCAAAGACTTTTAACTAGGAGAGTAACAAATGAAGCGTCTGAGTGGGATTTTAATTGCATTTGTATTAAGTGCATGCGGTTTTAATGCAGTTGCTTATAATGCAGTTACAGAGGGAGTGAAAATCGGTGTAGTAGATTTGCAGAAAATTATGCAAACCTCTCCTCAAATGAAAGCAATACAACAGAAATTGGAAAAAGATTTTAAACCTCGTCGTGACAAGCTGGTAGCTATGGAAGAAGGCTTAAAACAAGATATGGAAAAATTCAAGCGTGACAGTGCGGTTATGAGTGACACGCAAAAGAAAGATTTAGAAAAAAAAATTATGACTACTCAGCAAACATTTGAAAGAGAAGGTCAGCAATATCAGCAGGAACTGAGCACAGCCCACAATGAAGCGATGGAAGATCTGTATGGCAAAATCCGTAAAGCGATTGCTAATGTTGCTCAAACTGATAAATATGACATTGTTCTTCAGAAAGATGCGGCTCCTTTCAGTTCAGATAAGCTGGATATAACTGATAGCGTGATAAAACAAATTAGTTGATTCATGAGGAAAATATATACCCTCGCTGAATTGACACATCATCTGAATGGAGAATTGCACGGTGATGCGATGCATTCCATTCAGGCAGTCGCCTCCCTAGGGTGTGCTGGTAGCAATGAATTAGCTTATTTTGATAATCCTGCATTGATAGGATTATTAACGAATACTAAAGCCGGGGCTGTGTTACTAACAGCCAACCATGTTGAGTTTTGTCCAGTTAATTCGCTTGTTGTTACTAATCCTTTAGCCAGCATGGCAACTGTTGCAGAAATGCTGAATCAACCTGCTGTACAGACAGGAGGGATTCATTCCCAGGCATCTGTCGCTCCTTCTGCAACGCTTGGAAGACAAGTTGCTGTGGGAATTAATACAATTATTGGTGAAGGAGTCTGCCTTGGTGACAAAGTCACTATTGCTGAAAATTGTGTCATTGATGCGGGAGTAATAATAGGCGATCAAACGGTAATCGCCAGTGGAGCTTGTATCCAGAAAGGTTCTCGAATAGGTAATAAAGTAATGATCGGCAGTGGGGCTGTCGTTGGCGCTCCACCTTTTAATAGTGAAAAAATACAGGGACAATGGCATGCGGGTTGGGCATTAGGCGGAGTATTCATTGAAAACAATGTTCGTATAGGTGCCAATACAGTAATAAGTAAAGGTGCTTTAGGTGATACTGTAATTAGTGAAGGTGTCCATATCGATGATTTGGTGCAAATAGCCCATGAGGTCATTATTGGCGCTCACACGGCTATTGCCAGTTGTGCTACACTGGGCGCTTATGCCAGGATTGGGTCTCATTGTATTATTGGTGGTGCCAGTTGTGTAACTGCTCATGTAACTCTTGCCGATGATGTGGTGATTACGGCTATGTCTACAGTCAATAAGAGCATAGCCAGAGCAGGGATTTATTCCTCCGGTACGGCGATAAGTGAGCATCAGAGATGGCGTCGCAATGTAGCGCGTTTTCGCCGGCTTGATGATTATATTATGCGAATTATAAGATTGGAGAGGGAAAAACAGGTTAACCAATAGGTTGAATTTCTTGTAGATTAAAGCAGAAACTATCCGAAGAGCAAATAATAATTGCAGGTTGATGAATTTAGTGGGAATTAACGTATGAGTGAATCGCTTGACATAATTAAAATTCTTAATTTATTACCCCATAGATATCCATTTATTCTGGTTGACCGGGTTTTGGATTATAAGGCATTTGATTATTTAGTCGCTATTAAAAATGTAACTATTAACGAACCTTTTTTTACGGGTCATTTTCCTGGAAATCCAATTATGCCGGGTGTGTTGATGCTTGAAGCATTGGCTCAGACAGGGGCTATTTTATCTAATTTATCGCGCTCACCCAAAGAAGGGTATGAGTTTTTATATTTTTTTGCCGGCATTGATAATGCAAAATTTAAGCAGGTAGTAACACCTGGTGATCAATTGCGCCTGGAAGTGAAACTGGTAGGTCAAAAACGTGATTTTTGGCGCATGCATGGTGAAGTTTTCGTTGGCGATAAGCTTGCCTGCTCTGCGGATTTAATGAGTGCAGCAAAGGAAACAAAAAGTGATAGATGAGCGTGCAATGATCCACCCTTCGGCTAAATTGGCTGCTGGAGTAACGGTAGGTGCGGGTAGTGTAATAGGCGCAGATGTGGAAATTGGAGAGAATACCTGGATTGCTCCCCATGTGGTTATTCAGGGACCGACCGTTATAGGAAAAAACAATAAAATTTTTCAATTTTCTTCAATAGGCGATGAACCGCAGGATATCACTTATAAAGGTGAACCTACTCGTTTGGAAATTGGTGACAATAATATCATTCGAGAATATTGCATGATAAACCGAGGCACAGTAAAAGGAGGCGGCCTTACTCGTATCGGTAATAATAATTATTTGATGGCTTACTCTCATATTGGTCATGATTGTATGATTGGTAACCAGATTATTATGATTAATTATTCAGCCTTATCGGGTCATGTTACTGTGAATGATTATGCAACGATTGGAGGATACGCTGCCGTCCACCAATTCTGTCATGTTGGAGCCTATGCTTTTATTGCACGAGCGACTTATGTAAGTAAAGATGTATTACCTTATGTCATGATTGCAGGTCATGCAACTTCTGCTTGTGGACTTAATACAGTAGGCTTACGCCGCCGAGGATTTTCTGCCCCCACCATCGATCAATTACGACGGGCCTACAAAATTATTTTTCGCAAGGGTTTAACGGTCCAACAGGCAATTGCTGAACTGGAAGTCATGCAAGCGGATTGTCCTGAAATAATTCTTATGATTGATGCCTTAAACCAATCAACTCGAGGTATTGTAAGATAAGGGTGCTACGTTTAGTTAACTGTTAACGATCCAACTTATCGTGGTTTGTCTGAGGTATGTGGCATGCTGCCAGCCTTTTGCTGCCGTGGACAGCCACGGCACGCAGACTTTGTGGGTGCCAAGTGAAACTTAAGGCTGATTGAAAGACCGAAAGTTTGTGCGTCTAAGGTCAATACCTACGTCCGCAGCTTGACTGCGGAATCCAGAACATACGTTAATTCCGGGTTCCTCGAACAACCCTGTAGGACTTGGATAATGCAGAATCGCTCTTAAGTCAACCCCCTTATCTGCCTCACTTTCATCTTCACGTTTAAATTAGTCTATATTTATAAGAACTGTATTTAGTTTTATAAATATTAATTCTGAAAAATTATTAATGTACTTTCACGCACTGAAGAGGAGTTAAATAATGAAGAAAATGGAGCTACTCAGACTTGCTACCCCTAGTGACCTGGATGTGAAAGATCGTCGTGCTATTGCACGAGTCATTAATCCTCTCGTAGCGGATTCTTTTGCTTTGTTTGTTAAAACAAAAAACTTTCATTGGCATATGTCAGGAAGTCATTATCGCGATTATCATCTTTTATTGGACGAGCATGCTGAGCAACTTTTTGCTATGATTGATGTTCTGGCAGAACGCGTTCGTAAACTGGGCGAAAAAACCATTCATTCTATTGGCCAGATTAAAGAACTACAAAGTATACAAGATGTTAATGATACGTTGTCTGCGGATGAAATGTTAGATGATCTTTTGCAAGAGAATAAAGGTTTTCTACTCCGCATGCGAGCTGCTCATGAAGTGTGTAGTAACGGGAACGATGTGGCAACAACAAGTATCCTGGAAAACTATATTGATGAAACAGAAAGACGGATCTGGTTCTTGTTTGAGACATTAGCCAAGTAATAGAAAACCTCTTATTTTAATGAAAGAGGATCTATATTAACCTTGCTCTCAATTTTCAACAAAATATTGAGAGCAGTTCGTATAATTAAGAAAAATCCTTGTAGAATCATCATTTTATGCCTCTATTTATTGACTATTTTCAGCTTTAAGTTTTACTTGACTTTTAATGATGCCTACGTCCGTGGCTTGTTCGCGTTACCTGGGGATTTTGGCAGGAAATCTGCCTTTTCCTGTCGTGGACAATCCACCCACATGGATTTTGCAAGTGTCAAGTGAAACTTAAGGCTAATTGGACGAGTCGGCATTCATAGGGATTTTTAATAAGACATTGGATGCCGACTTTCGTCGGCAATTCGGTACTCTTTGAATTGTTTGTCAAGTACAAAGTCAATGCTGCTATAATAGCTGTTTTTATTATTAGAATAAGACTTATGTTTGTTAATTTATTGAATAAATTTGATCAGTTAATGGAAAAGGAAGTGAATAGCTATTTAGCTGTTGCTAATACGTTATTAGTACAAAAACAGCTTAGGCAGGCTCGGCATGCGTTATCTCTCGCGCACAAGGGTTTTATGAAAATAGTACTAATAGTCATACGCTTAGAGGAAAAACTTCCTAAAGATAAGGTTCTCTCTGTATTGTGGGAGGAAATTAAAAAGAGAGTTACCGAAGGTGAACATAATTTTTTGACGATTCAGGAAAATTTTAATTTTTCAGGCGCTCGGTATTTATTAAATAAATATCGGCTCGCTGTTAAAAATAACCGGATGGATGAAGCGACTTGTTATGGAAAAAAAATAAAGAATTATATGAACTGGGTGGTAGAAAACCATCAGTCAGCGATTAGTGAAGGACTGGAAGCTAGTATTAGGTATAGGGATTTTTATGAACAATACAAACAAATTGAAAAAAAACACATAAAAAAGATCACCGAGAATCTGCATTTTAAACCATTAAATTGTTCACTCCTTAACAGTGCATTTTTTCCATTACAATCACAGGGAAAACGTCTTAATCAAGCAGGAGATTCTTTGAATACTTTTCAGAAGAGTTTCTAGTTTCCAATAAGATATCACATCATTTAAATTTGGTCGGAGTGACAGGAATTGAACCTGCGACCCCTGCCTCCCGAAGGCAGTGCTCTACCAGACTGAGCTACACTCCGATTAATGATTGCGAATAAGAGCAAAATGCGCGAGATCTTCTAATGCTTTTTTGTATATTGTATCGGGCAATACGTGTAAAGCTGTTAGAGCCTGATCAACTTCCCGGGCTGCATAATTGCGGGTGAATTCAATAGATTGTGTGGCTTCAATTATTTCAAGTATATCGGCCAGGTTATGTAAACTTCCGTTTTTTAGACTGGTTTTAATTAACTGCTGTTGTGCTGTTGTACCGTGCTTCATTGCATGAAGTAAGGGAAGAGTTGCTTTTCCATCCGCCAAATCATCACCTATGTTTTTGCCAGTTGTCTTTGCATCGGAGCAATAGTCTAAAGCATCGTCAATTAACTGAAATGCATTACCTAAGTGAAGCCCATAAGCATATAGGTTTTTTTCTATTGTTTTATTACTGTGGCTTAAGAGGGCACCAATTGAAGCCGAAGCTGCAAATAGTAAAGCTGTCTTGGCACGAATGACCTCAAAATAATCCTCAATATTTAACGAATCGTTATGTCGATGGGTTAATTGCTTTACTTCACCGCAACTTATTTGATGAGAGGTATCTGCTAATAGATGAAGGATCGGTGTATGGTTTACATTTACCATTAATTGTACCGATTGAGTAAAAAGGTAGTCACCTACTAAAATACTTGCCTTCGACCCCCAGATTTCATTGGCAGTTTCACGCCCACGTCTTAGAGTAGATTCATCAACAACATCATCATGTAACAGAGTAGCAGTATGAAAGAACTCTACCATTGCGGCCAGTGTGATATGATCTTTTCCCTGATAATTACAGGCATGGCTGGCTAAAAGTACTAGGAGAGGACGCAAACGCTTGCCACCGCTTTGAACAATATGATGAGCCAAATCATCAATCAGACCAACCTGAGATTGAATTTTGTCAACAATCAGAGCATTAACTGCATCAAAATCGTCACTAACCAGCGCCTTTAAACGCTCAACCGTCATTTTTTATCCCCGAATTAATATCTTTCAGAATTAAAATACTGTTCTGAATAGTACATGCATGCTAAGGGTGGGGCGAGTTAATGTCAAGATTGCTTGCCAGTGATTTAATAAAAGAGAGTCTGATTAAGAAAAATTATGACGTTATTTATCCTCAGCAAGTTCCTTGTAATGTTTTTAACTCGGTTGATTTATACATTAAAACGAAAATGCATGACATCACCATCACAAACTACGTAGTCTTTTCCTTCCAGGCGTAACTTTCCTGCTTCTTTTGCGCCCTGCTCTCCACGATGAGTGATAAACGCATCATAAGCGATGACTTCAGCACGGATAAAACCCTTTTCAAAATCAGTATGAATGACTGAAGCTGCTTGAGGTGCAGTAGCGCCTTTGCGTATAGTCCAGGCTCGTACTTCTTTAACACCGGCAGTAAAATAAGTTTGTAGCCCTAAAAGTTCATAACCAGCACGGATAACTCGATGCAAACCTGGCTCTTCCAGTCCCAAATCCAGCATAAACTCCAGTCGATCGGCGTCATCCAACTCGACAAGTTCTGCTTCTGTGGCAGCACAAAGGGCAACAATAGATGCATTTTCCTTTTTAGCCAGTGCAGTTACTTTGTCTAGTAGAGGATTGTCTTTATAACCATTATCGTCTACGTTTGCGATATAAAGTACAGGCTTTGCGGTTAGAAGAAATAAATGCCGAATAATTAATTCTTCTTCTTGAGTAAGTGGTAGAGTCCGTACTGGCGAACCTGCATCCAGATGGATTTTAACTTTTTCAAGTGTTTGTTTTTCAAACAAGGCTTCTTTATTACCACTTTTACTATTTTTATTGGCCTTGTTTAAGGCTTTTTCAACACTATCCATGTCGGCTAATGCTAATTCGGTATTAATGACTTCAATATCACTGAGCGGGTCAACGCGTCCTTCAACATGAATCACATCGGAATTATCGAAACAGCGAACAACATGCGCAATAGCATCGGTTTCTCTGATGTTAGCTAAAAATTGATTACCAAGTCCTTCGCCGCTGGATGCACCTTTTACGAGTCCGGCAATGTCAACAAACTGCATGGTTGCAGGGACTGCTTGCTGTGGTTTTACAATCTCACTGAGTGCATTAAGACGAGGATCAGGTACAGTAACGATGCCTATATTTGGTTCAATCGTGCAAAAGGGATAATTGGCGGCCTCAATGCCTGCTTTGGTTAATGCATTGAATAATGTGGATTTTCCCACATTTGGTAAACCGACTATTCCACATTTAAATCCCATAAGTCACCTCTTAACCATTTAATAAATTCATAGCCGCCGCAATATTTCCTGTTAATAGAGTAGGGAGGATTGCGATACCTCGATCGATGGCATCAAACATTAATTGTTTATCTTGTTGAGAGGGTTTCCCTAACACAAAATTTAAAACCAGATCTTTATGCCCCGGGTGCCCAATGCCAATGCGTAAACGATGAAAATCCGAACTGCCTAATTGGCTAATAATATCTCGCAGACCATTGTGTCCTCCATGGCCACCACCCGTTTTTATTTTTATACGGCCAGGAGGTAAATCAAGCTCATCATGTGCTACCAGAATTTCATCAGGGTTAATACGGTAAAATTGGCTTACTTCTCGGACTGGCAAACCGCTATGATTCATAAAAGTCAATGGCAATAACGTTTTGCAAACCTGTCTGTTAATATCGAAACTGGCTATTTCACTATGCAATTTCTTATCTATTTTAAAGTGCGCATTATAGTGTTGAGTTAATGTTTCTATAAACCATCCGCCAGCATTGTGCCTTGTATATTCATAAGCAGAACCAGGATTGCGCAGCCCAATAATAAGTTTAATTGCCATAATATACGAGAAGTTAATAAGACATCATTCAAAAACAATCGGGTTGTAAAAAATCAGAAGAACAAGACACTGCTTGAAAGCTACCATTCAGAACAGTGAACTTGTTCCTTCATTAAAAAAAGTTATTGAAATAAGTTTAGTCTTATTCAGTGTCTTTTTCTTCTTCAACAGGTTCAGGCGTTGAAGTTGCAGACTCTTCTTCAGTCATACCAGTTTTTGGCGTATGAATACTAACAACGGGTAAATTATGGCTATCATCTTTTAAATCTACAGTTAATTGTACACCCTTTGGCAGTTTCAGATCAGAGAGATGTACTACATCCCCGATGTCCACATGAGCCATATCAACTTCAATAAATTCGGGTAGATTTTTTACCTGGCAACGTACTTCAACCTGGGTCATGGCATGATTGATGATTCCGCCCGCTTTAACCCCTTTTGCTGTATCTTCATTAATAAAATGAACAGGAATATTTTTTATCAGCACGTCTTTTGCAGAAACCCGTTGCAGATCCATATGCAGGATAACCGGCTTATAAGGGTGGCGTTGCAAGTCTTTTAAAATAACGTGTTCAATTTTGCCATCAAGATGTAAATCAAATACGCTCGAATAAATACTCTCGCTTTCCAGCGCTTTAACTACTTTATTATGCAGTAAGTGAATTGATAGCGGTTTTTTATCGCCGCCATATAAAACAGCAGGCACTTTATTTTCAAGACGACGCAGGCGGCGGCTCGCACCTTTCCCTATATCTTGTCTTGTTTGAGCTTCTAAAACGATTGTTGACATGAGTAGTCTCCATAAAAAAGTAAAACCCTTCGCTTCGCCCGCGACCAGGACAAAGATCCAACATTGGAAAGGGTGGGGCAGTATACAACAGAGTCTATTGACATTTCTACTATTTTGTTCAGATAGCTTAACGTACTTCTTTCATTAGGGGTAGAATGAGCGATAAAATGGAGGTTTTTGAGTGCAAACTGATAAATGTCAATAGGTTTAATTAAAATCAACTTGAAGTCATTGCTGTAATTTCATAGAATACGTCACTTTATTGAATTTGTGAAGCCATCAGGCGAGTTGGAGAATAGCTATGTATGCTGTAATTAAGACGGGCGGTAAGCAATACCGCGTAAAAAAAGGCGATGTTATCAAATTGGAACTGCTGTCCGATGATGTTGGCAATGAAGTAACATTCTCTGAAGTACTTATGCTTGCTGATGGTGACAAGATTACTTGCGGTACGCCTCTTATTGACAAGGCAATTGTCAAAGCAGAGATTATGGAGCATGGTCGTCATAAAAAAGTTAAAATTATTAAATTTCGTCGTCGTAAGCACCACATGAAACAAATGGGTCATCGACAATATTATACGCAGGTAAAAATTACTGCGATTGGTAAGTAAGAGGGGAAAGAAATGGCTCATAAGAAAGCAGGTGGTAGTACTCGTAACGGCCGCGACTCGAATCCCAAGTATCTTGGTGTAAAGCGATATGGTGGCCAAATAGTTGGCGCAGGTGAAATTCTTGTTCGTCAACGCGGTACTCAATTTCATGCCGGTGAAGGAGTTGGTTGTGGTCGAGATCATACTCTTTATGCGTTGGTTGCTGGTATTGTAAAGTTCACTATCAAAGGTGCAAAAAAACGCAGATACGTTACAATTACTGCAGTAGAAAGAGAAAGTTAATTTAATTTGTCCGATCATGGCCCCGTTATTCGGGGCTTTTTTGTAAGTGCTCAGCCTCTTTCAGGAAATAGTTCCAGATGAATTTGAGTAGTGAATGACGTCAACTTAAAGCCAATGACTGTGTTTTGCAGTTTGATCGGAGGCTTATTTATAAAGGATAGCCTTTAAGTGGATGTCATACTCGTTCTATTTTCCCGTGAAACCTGAGCGGTTACTTTTTTTGCCTGAGTGATATAAATCATGAAATTCGTCGATGAAGCGGTCATTAAAGTAGAAGCTGGGAATGGTGGAGCTGGCTGTTTAAGTTTTAGACGCGAGAAATTTGTGCCTCGCGGGGGTCCCGATGGCGGTGATGGGGGCGATGGAGGAAGTGTTTTTCTTGAGGCCAATTCCGATCTTAATACTTTGGTTGATTTTCGTTATCAGCGCCATTATAAAGCGGAGAATGGTCAACCAGGTATGGGGGGTAATTGCACGGGTAAAAAAGGTGATGATTTAATTATCCAGGTTCCGGTGGGTACCATGGTTTATGATATAGATTCAGATGAGTTGCTGGGTGATATCAATCAAGCGGGAGAGCGTTTGCTGATTGCTCAAGGTGGTTTTCATGGTTTAGGAAACACGCGTTATAAAAGCAGTATCAATCGTGCGCCCCGTCAGACCAGCCCAGGTACACCAGGAGAATCACGTCAAATACGGCTTGAGTTACGTGTGTTAGCTGATGTGGGCTTGCTGGGTTTGCCAAATGCCGGAAAATCAACCTTGATTCGTGCCGTCTCCAGTGCCAAACCTAAAGTTGCTGATTATCCTTTTACAACCTTGCATCCTGGTTTGGGGGTTGTCAGTGTTTCTTCACATAAAAGCTTTGTGATGGCGGACATTCCGGGATTAATCGAAGGAGCTGCAAGTGGTGCGGGTCTTGGTCATCGCTTTTTAAAACATTTATCGCGTACCTGTGTATTATTACACGTGGTCGATATGGCACCTCTGGATGGCACTGATCCTGTCGATTCAGCAAAGGCAATTATTCATGAACTGGAAGTTTATGATCCTGAATTACTTGATAAACCACGTTGGCTCGTATTGAATAAAATGGACATGTTGCCCGATGAAAAGACAAGGCAGGATGCTGCACAGGCCATTGTGAGTGGTTTACAATGGCAAGGTAAAGTATTTATTATTTCTGCTATTAGTGGAGAAGGTACACAACAGCTTTGCTTCTCATTGATGCAGCTGATTGATGAGATGAAAGAGGCGGAAGCTTAACCATTCCGCAGCAGAATATATAACAAGAGGGCTACGATAAGGAATCTTGTGGGTTTCTTTGCCCTCACTATTACTATTACGATATTCAATTGTTATTTCAGTTAATCCTCTTTTACCTGATTGCAGCCAATACTCATTAAGACCACGAAGATGAAAGAGAAGAGAGGGTCGATTATCATTATAAAATTTTACCCAGGGAAAACTGGCAGGTTTTTGAATGAGTGTTTGCAAAATGCCACCAGTGACTTCATCAATAATTGTAACGGGTTTTTTCAATTCAAGAATAGTTTCATATAAACGTTCAGAGGCTTTTTGCTCCGGACTTGCAATGATATAAGGAGCTATTACCGGTTCAAGAAGTTGCTGTACAGTTTGGCATAAATCTTTTTTACAACTCACCTTACATTCAATATAGGGGATGTCCAGACGATAACCTGTTTTACAATTCAGACCTGCTGATGTCAGGGTTTCATCAATTTGCTGAGCTATCTGACTTTCTGCGATACCAAATAGACGCCATTTTAGTAATTGCTTCTCACTGTGCTGTAATGTTCGCAATAAAGGGAGAGCATGGTTATTAAACATAGGCAAACATTCACGCGGAGGGCCAGGGAGCAAAATAAATAATTTATTTTGTTGGCGGTAATAGCAACCTGTGGCAGTGCCATTAGGGTTGGGGAGAAGAGTTGTTCCCACAGGGAAAAGTGCTTGTTGTCGATTACCCGCATTCAACTCTTTTTCAGTGAGTTGCAGATAGTTTTGCACATGTTGGAGTGCCTGTGGAAATTCAACGAGTTCGATATTAAGAAAACGTCCTAAAGCAAAACGGGTTCGATCATCTGATGTGGGACCCAGCCCGCCTGTAATAATGATGATGTCATGATTGCTGGCAAGAAAACGAATGCATTCATAAAGCTCATTTTCCTTATCGCTACAAACAAGCTGCAAACCTAATGGTAAGCCTTCGGAACCGAGTATCTGAGCCAGATTATAACTATTCGTATTAAGCGTATCGCCATGAATAATTTCATCACCGGTGGCAAGCAATGCTACAGTCATTGATTTCTTCCAAGGTTATAAAACTCAAAATGTTAATATACGGCTGAACAGGCAAAAATTGAAGGCCCCATAAAGCAATAACGGGTTGAAAGCCTGTAAGAAAACGCCCATCAGCAAGGGTCAGGGGATTTTGTTTTACCAGAATCAGGTAACCATCGGTAAACCAGTTGAAAAGGGAGAAATTATAGGATAATTGGGGTGATTGGGTGACATAAGAAGGCAATTCAGCTGAAGTGAAAAGTGGAAAGATTGCAATAGGAGTCACTTTACTTTTCTGCGTTAAAGGCGTGTTAATGGTCATAATACGTAATAAATGATTATCTTTTGCAGCGACACGCCAGTGAGTCGAACTGTATGACATGGGAAATGCACGCAAGGAAGTAATCGGCCAGTGTTGTTTTTTATTATAAGCTTGCGCCGTTGAAACCGCACGGTGGTGTTGTACTGTATTAAAAATTAGAAATAACCCGGCAAGAAGAAGCCCGATGATAGCTCCCCGCGGTTCCTTATGAAAAAAAGTCCAGCTAACACCTAAAACGAGCGGAACAGTAAAAAAAGGGTTAATGATTGCTATTATATCCCAACTAATTCGCCTGTCAGAAAAAGGCCAGAGCAACAGTGTGCCATAGTTAGTACACGCATCAAGCAAACCGTGTGTTGCATAGCCAATCATTGCAGCCAGTAAAGTAATTTTCCATGTATGCCGAAAACGCTTAAACAGTAATAAAAATAAACCAACCAGCAAGCCACCTGGCAGAATAAAACTTAAAGAGTGAGTAAAATGACGATGATAAAGTAGCGTTGCCAGGGGATTGGAATTATCGCGAATAAAAATATCCAGATCGGGCGCCAGCGCGGCCAGGGCACCAACCAGCCAGGCGTTGGATTGATCCTGTTTATATAATACAATTTGCGCACAGGCAGCACCTAAAGCAGCATGAGTAATAGGATCCATACACTACACTCGGTTAGTAATTATTGAGGTTTTGATAAACAAAATACATGATCTAAGGCTTTATTCGAATAGATAAAATAGCTGAAAGTCATTATTTCTCCTTATCTTGGTAATGAGCAAGCAATATTTAAAGCTCTGGAATCAATTCCTTACAATGCCGCATGGCGCGCTGATGCTCGGGTGGCAGCGTCCAATAATCACCATATTGTTGTCTTAAAATGACATCAGACCGGTTTATAATATTAAACTGACCCGTTTCAAAGGGCGCGCGTTTTAAAGGGTAAATATCGTCATAATGTAAAAGATTTTGACCCACGCAGTTATAACCTCTGCCAAGATAAGGACTATTACTTGAGTTTGCTTTGTGAGTGATGCCCTGAAGCCAACGTTCTAATAGGGATTTGGATAAAAAATGTCCTAAAAATCGATAAAAAGCACTATGATGGCCGGTTGCCGTAGCGCTGTATTTTGTACTTAATAAACGAGAGAGTTTTTTAGCAACGAATTTATAGAATTTTCGCTGATTGATAGGAGCTGGCATGCTATCGTAAACAAAGACATCAATAAATATCCCTTGAACATAAGATTCGTTACCTGACTCATGTTTTTCAATATAACGACTGCTGCGATCTCTTATTTTAAGGGGAGTTGCTAAATTGTAATAACCAGGGTCAGTGTGGGCTGTTTGTAACCACATGTTCTCTGGCAATTCAGAAGGAGCAACACGAAGAAAAGTTTCATAGCTCGCTCGAGGCATGGCAATATCCATGTCGTCATCCCAGGGAATAAACCCTTGGTGACGAATAGCGCCTAAAAGAGTGCCTGCATCAAGCCAATAATCTAAGTCATGTTTGAGGCAAATTGCATCGACAACCTCGAGCATTGCCAACATTTTTAGCTGAGCCTGCCTTAATCTGCCATCTTGTTGAGCAGTGGCGGCTAAATAATGATTAATAGAGTTTTGCTGACTCACTTAAAACCCGTTATAAGAACGATGCGTTATACTATACCTTATTTAATAAATAGAATCTGCTTATAGGAGATCATTTCCCAAGGTGAACCTTATTCAGGATTTGCTCTGATATTAGCATTATGGGAAACGGGGTATATTTCTTTAAGAGAGGCAATGGTATTATCCAGACTTTTTCTATCCTGTATATTGCTCTTTTTTAATATCCCATAAATAGCATTGGTCTGATTGTCAGCTCAATACCAGTTTTAAAGAGTTGACGAGATAAAAGTTTAGTATCCATTAGTTTAAGACCAATAAAATATCATTTAGATTATAATTTTATCATTTTTTTTTGGCAATATCAAAGGATATGGAATAAATAGATTTTACTGAAAAGTTTTATTGAAAATTAAGACTCGTTTTGAGCATAGTAAACAACAATTTATTGTGAAAAAGATTTTTATTAATTTTGAAAATATACTTCCTGAATAATAGCCGCTACTGAAATAATGGTTTAAGGCTAAATACTTGTCTATCTATTCTTAAAACAGGAAATTTTATTAAGAAATAGGGAATGGGTTTTTAAGTGGGATATTGCAACCAGACAGGCATTACTTTTTCTAAATAGGTCATGAATTTCCATA
The DNA here is from genome assembly GCF_000621525.1 of Legionella fairfieldensis ATCC 49588. Taxonomy (GTDB): domain Bacteria; phylum Pseudomonadota; class Gammaproteobacteria; order Legionellales; family Legionellaceae; genus Tatlockia; species Tatlockia fairfieldensis. The sequence continues at coordinate 29,114 of NZ_JHYC01000014.1, forward strand.
AACCTACCTGCCACTCCAAGGTGCCGTATGGGTCGGCTTTCAGTTCAGGATAGGCAATGCCCAATCCAAATAAACCAGGGCCAATAATACCTGTTTGGGGATTATAATTAATAGATTCATAATCTCCAATAACAATATTGTTTCGCCGTTCAAAACCCACGGCATAAATTACTTTATTACATTCAGGAAGAAAACGGGCAATATTGGCCTCATTGACTGTATAACGTACAAGATTGTCCGGTAAAATACCATCTATATGCTGTCTTGCCCAACTCGCTGTTTGACCTTTAAGTCCGGTGTTATCAAATAGAATCCATTCACCCATATCAATAGCATAGCGACAAGGCGAACGATAAAAATTAATTATTTTTTTTACGCCTGACTCTACAAGATAACGAAGAATAATCATTGCTGAGTGAGAAGAACCGAAAACGCCATAGGTTTCCCCAGGATCAGCAATGTTTGCCAGCCGTTCCTTATCAATAGCAACCTCAAAAGGTACGACATTCACACCAGGGTAATTGAGACTGGATGGCACAGCTCCCGTTGCCAGAATAACATTTTTTGCTTGATAATTTTGTTCGCCAGTACATAAAGACCAGGCGCGTTGCGATAAAAGCAGGGTATGAACGGTGGTTTGCTGCGTCACTACTTTTTGCTGTAATTGCGTGGTGATCCATTGCAAAGGAGTAACAATTTCACTTAAAGTACAGGTCTTGTCGGGTGACAAATGATTTAATGGAAAATCGATAGAAGACTCTTTATAAGAAAAAGAACGAGCCGCCTGTAAAAAATCAATGAAGCGCCGTACTGTGGTGTTACTTGAAACATGAAACCACAACTGACCTAAATCACCAACATGAAAATGAGGGTCGAGCCATAAAATGTCAGCGGGTGGAATGTTCCAATCCAACAACTTTCCTACTGCCGCAATCCCGGCAGGTCCTGCGCCAATAACCGCCCATTGGAATAATTTTTGATCCATTTAATTTTATTGTGCTCAATGATAACGCCTATTTTAAAACTGAGAGCAGGTTTTAACAAGACGATTCGTACATGACACTAGGATGAAACAGGATTAATCGCTTTTTGTTCACTGCGCGTTTGCAGAAAATCAGTTAATGCTAACAGGTCATTCGATTGTTCGCCAAAAAAAAGAAGGGCTTTTTTTGCCTGATGGAAATGTTGATGAATAAGTGCGAGTAAGTCTGACTCATTATAAAACCGTGTAAAGGTAATTTTTTGATTCGCCAGATCAGAAGAGCGGCCTTTACCTAGCAAGTCAATTTTAGTATAGCGATCAAGATAATCATCCTGTATTTGAAAAACAAGACCCAGATGGGTAGCATACGTACACAAGCTCCTTGCTGCTTCTTGCTCGGGTTTACTGGCAGCAAGTACCATATTAATGCAGGCTAAAATTAATTTTCCTGTTTTGAGAGAGTGAATCGCTTTCAATTGCGATTCACTAATGGCTGGATTTATCAATTCAGAAAGATCAAGGCTCTGGCCACTGACCATACCTGCGGGGCCACAAGCATTAACCAGTTCGCGTGTTACTGCAATAGTCCGGGAGGCATCCAGATGCTGAGGCAAGTGCAAGAGCAATAACTCAATAGCCAAAGCCTGCATCCCATCGCCGGCTAAAATGGCAGTGGCCTCATCAAAGGCTTTGTGACAAGTGAGTTTACCACGGCGCAGATCATCATTATCCATAGCGGGCAGGTCGTCATGAACTAATGAATAACAATGGATCAGTTCAACAGCAGCCGCAATAATATCAAGGCAAGGAAGTGCTACGTCCAAAAGCTTGCCACACAAATAAACTAACAACGGGCGCAAGCGTTTTCCTCCTGGAAATAACGTATAATTAATAGCCTGTCTTATACGTTCAGCAGGAATAGTCGCTTCCGTTATTAAACGTTGTAAAACGGATTCATGATGAGCAATGTAATGAACGATAGTTGAATTAGTCATGTAATAAGTCATTACTCTCTGAGTCTGCTGTAGCGAGTATTTCGATTTTCTTTTCAGCACGCTTTAAAACGTCCTGACATTGACGGGCAAGCGTTATACCTTTTTCAAATTGTTTCAGTGAGTCTTCCAGGGGTAATTCGCCTTTCTCCAGCAGCATGACTATTTCTTCAAGTTCAGTCATGGATTTTTCAAAAGAAACTGACTTTGTCATTAGTAATCCTGATTTTAAATGTCAGAGTATACTGCTTAATTGTAAATTTGTCTTGCCTTAAGCCTGTTGACAAGGGCAAGGCTTCCTCCTAAGCTCAAGCTTTTAATTCTTCGGCTAATGAAAACAAAAACTCGATTTATTTGTAATCAATGTGCAGCTATTTTTTCCCAGTGGTCAGGTCACTGTACTCAATGCAGTGCCTGGAATTCTATCAGCGAAGAAGGTATTGTTGCGACTGGTCGAGGTGCGCGCGTAGGAAGTTATGCGAATCAACGCTCAAGCATTACCGCAGTCGATGATGTCGTGCTTCATAATGAAGCGCGTATGGATTGTGGATTGTCAGAATTAAACCGTGTTTTGGGTGGTGGACTTGTTGAAGGTTCGGTTGTTCTGATTGGTGGGGATCCAGGGATTGGTAAATCAACGTTATTGCTTCAGACTCTGGCCAATTTATCGCAAGCTCAAAACGTGTTATATGTGACCGGAGAAGAATCATTACAACAGGTAGCAATGCGCGCCAAACGTTTGCAGTTACCTACTACAAACTTGCGTTTACTGGCTGAAACACAGGTAGAAACCATCATTGCGCATGCTCAAAAAGACACGCCACGTATTATGGTTATTGATTCCATACAAACTATTTTTACAGAGACACTCAGTTCGGCGCCTGGCGGAGTAGGGCAGGTTCGTGAAGCGGCCGCTCAATTAGTCCGTTTCGCCAAAACGACTCAGACAGCTGTGTTTTTGGTCGGTCATGTAACGAAAGAAGGCGCTTTAGCCGGTCCTCGAGTTTTGGAGCACATGGTAGATAGTGTCTTGTATTTTGAAGGGCAGAGCGATAGTCGTTTTCGTGTGATTCGCGCCATAAAAAATCGTTTTGGGGCGGTTAATGAACTCGGTGTATTTGCGATGACAGACCGTGGTTTAAAAGAGGTGGCTAACCCATCAGCTATTTTTTTATCACGCCAACCAGAACCGACTCCTGGAAGTGCTGTAATGGTAACCTGGGAAGGCTCAAGACCTATGTTGGTTGAAGTCCAGGCATTAGTTGATGAAGCGCATGGCCAGCAAGCAAAGCGAGTGACCGCCGGGCTTGAACATAATCGCCTTGCTATCTTGTTGGCAGTGTTGCATCGCCATGGCGGTGTGGCAACGTTTGATCAGGATGTTTTTATTAATGTAGTAGGGGGGGTAAAAGTCACGGAAACGGGAAGCGATCTGGCTTTATTAGCGGCAGTGATATCCAGCTTGCGAAATCGTATTTTTGATCCGGAAACAATTATTTTTGGTGAAGTGGGGCTGGCAGGGGAAATACGGCCGGTGCAAAGTGGCCAAGAGCGCTTGCGAGAAGCAATCAAACACGGGTTTAAACGGGCTATTGTTCCTTTTGCCAATGCTCCAAAGCAGGGTGTTTTAGACATGCAGATAGAAGCAGTAAAGCATTTACATGAGGTATTGGAAAAAGTATAACGGCTAATGCTGTTCAAAATAATCGGGTGGAACACCATAAATAGAACAGGCCAGGGGCTTGCATGATTTCTTTTCCCATTCAGGATTATCAAGTACCTTCTTGGCATCTTTATAACCTGTTTCAAGACGGAGATTAACGGCTGAACGGACAAAATTATAATCTTTAAATGAATGTGCAAAAGGTGTCCCGCGGTAAATGATATGAACAACGCTAAAACGTTTTTCATGACCCAATTGCAAGATTTCTTGTATTTTCGGATCTTTTCTGGCTTCAGGCGTTAAATGTTGACCTAAAATAGTAATCGCTGTTTGTAAATTTTGGCGACTGGTGTAAACATTGGTTAACCGCCGTGAGTGACTGGCATAGCGAATATCTTTTTGCCGCTCTTCCAATTGATCCATGGTGTGGGGTAACGGGCCTTTTAAACTGAAACAATCAATGACAAAACAAAGGGTGTCCTGCTCTGGCAAGGCATCAAGCACGGTCACCAACGGTGTATTGGCGTAAATACCTCCATCCCAATAGTACTCTCCATCAATTTTAATAGCAGGAAAACCAGGGGGCAGTGCGCCACTCGCCATAACGTGTTCCGGAGTAATGGTTATCATTTGATTGTTAAAAAATATCATCTCGCCAGAAGCAACGTTTACTGCACCTAAACAAAGCGTCACTTCTTTTGAGTTAATACGATCAAAATCAATAAGTTTTTCCAACGTATTGCGTAATTCCGATGTATCGTAATAGCTTAAACGATCGGGTGTATCGTAAGTAAAACTGGTAGGGGGGAAAGGGCGTGGCTTAAAAAAACCATCCAGTCCAAAAAATAGAGCATGTAAAGCCCCCATACGATTGTGCATATGGTGAGTGATATCAAACGCATCCAGAGTGACAAATAAATCATTCCATAACCTGGGTACGATGGTATCCCAAAATTCCATTAATTTACTTACCTGATTTTCAGGTGCATTACCGGCAATAATAGCGCTGTTAATTGCACCGATTGATACACCTGCCAAATAATCAGGTTGATAACCCCGTTCATGAATGGCACGAAACGCGCCGACTTGATAAGCGCCTAATGCCCCTCCACCCTGGAATACACAGGCAATCCGTTCATAAGTCTGTTTCGCTTGAGTTGGTTTTTCAGGTTTATTGATTAAACATAACGCTTTTTTATGACATTTTGGATGCTTGTTGATTGGTTTTTTTGTTGCCATGCCCTCTGGTTCCAAGTGTTGTGTTTTTATAAGTATATATCTTTCCGATAGTTTTGCAGTTTAAACAAGATATCTATAAAAGTTTACTTTGATTAAATTGGTTGCAGGAAGGGAAACTGATGCTTAATTAATAAGTATTTAGTATTATTTATGCGATATTTTCTTCCTTTTTAAATCCTATGCAAACTGAAAAAACAATTTCTTCTATTCCCCATTAAAAAACGATAAAGAAGTGGCTCTCGCAGCACTTGCTGACAATGGATGGCTGCTTGAACACGCCTCAGGCGAATTAAAAGCCGATGTTGGGGTTGTTTTTACCGCACTAAAAGAAGATGGCGAGGCGCTAAAGTTTGTAGCACCTGAGTTAGTAGAAAACCCAATCATTCAACTTTTTGCGCAACGAAAACTTGGATACCATACGGCATTAAATCTAACCCAATTCACTTTATCCAGCACAGAGCCAGAAAAAGTGGCTCCTATTAAAGAGCAGGCAACACGTGTACTTAATAATACGTTAGCAATTAAAGCATTTGTTGATGAAATGAATAATATCGACGTATTGAATCGTCCGGTCGAGCAAAGCACAGGCAAGTTTTATCGAATTAGTTAAAAAAAGATCAACCCTTTCTGATGTCGCAGAGCAATGGTTATCAACCCCGATTTCGCGAATGCTTTCAGACATAGGCGGCAACAGCGGCCATTAATGTGAATCCAATAATAACAAAGCTAAAATCGCCTAAATTACAGCAACGTTTAACCATCACACACCGCTCAAGGCCATGTAAGGTCCCTAAATAGAGAAAAGTCCCGGCAGAAGCGGCAATTAGAATCGGATCAAATAAGGAGTTTGTTTCCACACCCTGATTGAAGTACCAACCAATAAAAATACCTATCGGTGTCATTAAGCTAAAGGTGAAGAAGAACCAAAAACTTTGTGAGGGACTTAGCGAGCTTTTATTAAGTTGTACTGCAATAGCAAAACTCTCGGCCCACTTATGGGTAATAATAGCAAGAAACAGCATAATTATCATTGAATTGTTGTGGTTTAATCCTAATGCTGCCCCTAACATAATGGAATGAATAGAGAGCATGGCCCACGCCATAATAGCAAAAGCCGGATGAGTTGCATTCTGATGGTGGTAGAGTTCTTTTCCTAAATGCTCAAACCATAAAAAAAACAAAAACACAGCCCCGGTAACAATATAGGCGAGGGGATAATGATAACCTTTTGCATTAAATAACAGGTTAGATTCCGGTAACATATGCAAGAGTGCTGCGCCCAGGAAAATGCCCGTTGCCAGTGTTTCGCCAATGGGAAAATCCACATGTTTATCGCTACTAACCCGTTTTTTGAAAGGGTACCAGCCTGCAAGCAGAATCACCAGAAAAGTGACAAGGGCAAAAACTATTTTTAAGGTGGTCGTACTCATAAGGTTTCTCTTCTTATCTTATGAAATCTAATAGAATAGATAAGCGTTCATGGGGGTCTTCTTTGGTAGACCTTGTTACATGACTATGTCTTTCCCGCAGGCGGGAAACCATCCATCGATTAGCATAATGCTTAATTTGTAGATTCCCGCCTGCGCGGAAAAAACATAGGAGTAAATAATTTCTTAACCTGTGAACACTTACTATAATATTGCTGGTTGGCAATCAAAGAAGTGAATAATATTTTCCCACATGCTATTTAGCAAGTATTTTTTCTATTTGATTATTTTGCCATAGACAATATGTTGCATTGGAGAGGGATTTAACCAGATCATTCCTGATAAAGAATACCCCATTGGTTTAATAAGCGTATCTGTCTGATGTTGTGGGAATGTTGTAAAAGATCCTGGCGAATGTGCTCATTGAGTTCTTGCATTTGTGAGAAATCTCCATCGCACTCCAGATCAATAAGTATTTTGCCATCCAGATAGTGGAGTGTCCAACGTTGCAGAGCAGGACAGGTTTTTTGCCAGGATAGAAGTAGTTCTTGTTCTATACGTTTACGATTGGGCAGATGAAGAGAGGGGCAAAATAATTCGTCATCTTCGGGATCAACATGAACAGTGACGTCTTTAACTGCGGGAATCTGGCTGACAAGCGCTTTATCCACGTGTTGGGCAATATAGTGTCCTTCAGATACGGATATAAAAGGCGACACCAGAAGATGGACATCCACCAGGATATCCCCACCCATTAAACGACTGCGTAATTGATGAATTTTTTTTACACCATCCACGGATTGAATAACCCGTTCGATTTGCGCTAATACATCGGGTTCTACGGCTGTGTCAACCAATTCCTTGACGCTATTCCAGCCATAATTCAGTCCCATTTTAATAATCAGGCAACCGACAATAATTGCTGCCAAAGCGTCAAGATAGGCGAAGCCAAATAAACTGCCCAGTAAACCCAGAGAAACGACAATTGAGGATGCTGCATCTGAGCGGTGATGCCAGGCATTGGCAATAACCAAAGCCGATTGAATACGTTGTCCTATATAGCGAGTATAATGAAATAAAAGTTCATTCGCAGCAATGGATAACAAAGCAATAGGGAAAGCAATCCAGCCGGGCTTATCAACGGCGGCATGAACGAGTTCATGAATTGAATCCCAGGCAATTCCGGCGCCAGCGAGAATCAATAGAACCGCCAATAGCAATGTTGCTGCTGTTTCAATGCGTTGATGCCCATAAGGATGATCCGCATCAGCGTCCTGACTGCCATATTTTGATGCGTAAACAACCATAATGTCAGTGATTAAGTCAGAAAAGGAATGTATGCCATCGGCAAACAAGGCATGAGAATGATAAATTATTCCTCCTGCCAGCTTAATACCCCCTAAAAGCGCATTAACTACTGCACCAAGTAAGGTAATTTTTTTGGCTTGCCAGTAACGCTCCTGTTGTGACATGGGCTATCCTTTTTTCAATTGCATCGTAATGTGGATTTCTTCATCAATTTCTTTTAATTCAATAAGCTTATGACCATTAATACGACACCAACAGGGTAAATCATGTTGTGCGCCTGGATCTGTCGCTATAATAGTTAATGTATCGCCATGTTGTAAATTCTTAACCCTGTTTTGTGTTTTAATGACAGGCATAGGGCACAACAGACGGCGTGCGTCTAATTCATAATGGGCCATATTCTACCTCACAAATACCAATCTTGCGGAATCTCTTCCGCGCGCATGGGGGGGCTTTTTAAAATGTGAGATTCACCATCAGGATAGTGTAAATCAACCTCAACTTCTGCTTCTTCCCGCCCCGAACAAAAACGTCCTGCGATCTGTGCGCAAGTTATAATATCCTCGGCGTTCGGTTGGCCTTCAATTAAAATCATCGGGCCACGATGTTCGCGTACTTGCATATGAATAAACTGCTTGCGATAGCCCATGAGAAAATTACTTTCGGCTTCGTCACGGGCAATAATCATTTTATAATAAGGCTTGGGACGTAAATGCCTGCCCGCTTTTAATAGAATGATATCTTCCATATCGTAGTCTCGTGAATTACGATGATCCCACATATCACGTAAACGGCGAGTATAGTTTTCATCGGTTAAAACACAACAGCCGCCCGAAGGTTGAGCAAACTCTTCAATGGACAGAGCAGTAGCCAGCCCTAATTGTGGTTTTCGGTTACGTCCCTGAAAATCATAAAGAGCCTCACGATTGACCCAACCTTCGCGTTCTGGTAGGGTGGGAGGCAAGAGTTTAGCGCATAAGGGACGTAACAGGCGATCTTCGGCTCCGGATTCTTTAGCGATGACAGGCATTGTGACTTTGCGTTGCGATTTGGGACGTTGACCAATGACTTCACCTGTAATGATAAAATCGAATCCTTGTTCCTGCATCCATTGATAAGCCTGCTGTACCATGAATATTTTACAATCCAGACAAGGATTTGCATGTTTGCCATAACCATGTTTCGGGTTTAATAACACTTCTTTATAGGGTTCAACAATATCAATAATGTGCAGAGGAATACCTAATTGCTCAGCTACCCATAAGGCATCATTTCGTAAAGGTTTTTCATTTTTTCGATTACGAATCGCTGAAGTATGGCCAGAATGACAAAAACCAGTATAAAAATTAATTCCTTCCACGTGAATGCCTTGTTCCTGGATAATTTTTACAGCCAGCATGGAATCCAAACCACCAGAAACCAGGGCAACTGCTTTGCGTTTTGTCATAAGAAAATCCTGATAATAAAATGACCAGTATTTTAATCATTCCTTTTCCTGGGTCAAGTGAGTCGATACAAGCAATGCTCCTCAATGCTGCAACCGGGTTTATAGCCTCTCATTTCACAAGGAGAAGCATTCAATTTACATCCTGTACACAGCTTTATCCACATATTTTGTGGATAAAATAATTTGGCAAAAAGTATAGAAAGCCAAGTATCATAAGCCTTGTATGAAATAATAAATAAAAAAAGTTTATTTTAATTCTATGAAAAGAAAAGTTATCCACAAGTAGATAATTTAGATAATTAGAGAAATAACCTGACCATCTTATCAAATAAAAAATGAAAAAACAGTCTTGACTTAAAAGTTTTTTATTATTTGTTGCTATCTCGCCACAGAATTACAATGTTAACCTTGAAGAAATTGCTCATAATTCCCTAACCAACGATTGGCAATCACTTGAGCCGTGGAAATGTTCGTGGGTATCAGTTTTTTTGCCATAGAAGCGACCAACGGTAAAAGTGCCTGATCACGTTGCAAATTGGCAATTTTAAATTGGCGATAGCCCGTTTGCCGAGTTCCCAAAATTTCTCCGGAACCACGTAACTGCAAGTCTTTTTCGGCGATAACAAAGCCGTCACACGTTGCTCGCATGACACGTAATCGTTCTGCTCCTGATGGTGATAAGGGTGCCTGATAAAGCAGGAGACAATGAGATTGAGTATTACCTCTTCCAACCCGTCCTCGTAACTGATGTAACTGAGACAAACCCAGGCGTTCGGCATTTTCTATGATCATTAAACTGGCGTTAGGTACATCGACTCCTACTTCAATAACCGTGGTTGCAACTAACAGATCGATTTCCCCTTGTTTAAAACCCGCCATTGTTGCCTCTTTTTCTATCGCTTTCATTCGACCATGAATTATACCGACGCGAACCTTTGGTAACAGTGCCTGCAAATTAGTGGCAGTGGCCGTTGCGGCCATGCATTGTAATTTTTCCGATTCTTCAATTAACGTACATACCCAATAAGCTTGCCGTCCACTGGCAATGGCTGCCTGGAGTCTGGCGATAACAGGTTCTCGTTTCTCCTGATTGATTACCGCAGTAGTGACAGGCGTTCTTCCCGGAGGTAGTTCGTCAATGATCGACAAATCCAAATGAGCAAACTGGGTCATTGCCAACGTTCGTGGAATAGGTGTTGCGGTCATTAATAATTGATGAGGAATCAACGTTGCCTGTTGTCCTTTTTGTTGTAGAAGCAAGCGTTGTTCTACACCAAAGCGGTGCTGTTCATCGATGATAACCAAACCCAAATTGGCGAACGAGACACTTTCCTGAAATAGCGCATGAGTGCCAATGAGCAACTGACATTCCTGACTCGCCAACAGCCGCAGGGTTTCTCTGCGTTCTTTCGTTTTCATTTTGCCGCTGAGCCTGCGACAGACGATACCTGAAGGACTTAACCAGCGTTGAAAATTAGTGGCATGTTGTTCACTTAATAAGTCGGTAGGTGCCATGAAGGCGACTTGATAACCACTGGCGATGGCCTGGAGAGCAGCCAGCGCGGCTACCACCGTTTTGCCAGAACCCACATCGCCTTGCACCAGGCGCAACATGGGTTTTTTTTGTGTCAAATCATGGGCTATTTCATTACTCACTCGTTGCTGGGCCGTAGTCAATGCAAAAGGCAATTGTTTGATAAAATTTTCGCAAAGAGGATTAGTCTGTGGAATACCTGGCGCATGCAAGTGACTACGATGCTCCCTGGCGAACTGCATACTAAGACGTTGCGCTAATAATTCATCAAAAACCAATCGTTTAAGAGCAGGATGGTTACCTTCTTCCAGCGCTTGCAGTGAGGTGTCGGGCGGGGGATTATGAAGAAAATGGAGTGCTTCTGCCAACGAGTAAAACTTATATTTCTGCAAGTCCTCTGGCTTCATCCATTCTAACTCCTGTAAAGTGGTCTGACAGGTTGCTAAAGCAAGTTTAACCATTTGTCGGAGGCGAGTCTGAGTTAAATTTCGAGTGGCAGGATAAATAGGCGTTAATGTTTCATCGACAATGCAAGGTTCTTCATTGACGAGTATTTGATATTCAGGATGAATCATTTCAAAACTATTGGCAAATTCACGTACTTCGCCAAAAACCCGTATCATCGCGCTTTCATTGAGGGTTTTAATCTGTTGCTTGTTAAAATGAAAAAAACGTAGTCTCAAGAGCGCAGTTTTGTCTTCCACATAGCAATAGAGCATTGGGCGTTTGCCATATTTGATCTCTGTTTTACATACTCGACCGGTAATAACCGCCCAATCGTTGACTCGTAAATCGCAGATAGGAGTGATGCGTGTTCTATCCTGATAGCGATAAGGAAGATGAAATAACAAATCGGCCAATGTATTGATTCCACATTGACTTAATTTAGCGCCAAGGACGGGACCTATACCTGGCAGAATGTGACAAGGTTGTTGAAGCACTGTTGGATCTTTAAGAAAAAAACTGATAATAGCAGAAAAATAGGATAGAGTTGATTGGTAAAAAAAAATCAGAGAGGGACGAATGAATCGCACCATTACCTTCACAGCCGGTTTGATTTTAGTGTGGATTATTGGTTATCTGCTTATTATTGGCCGAAGTTTGCTTATTCCCATAGTGATTGCCGTTTTTATTTGGCATTTACTTAATACAATTAATAATTCGGTGCAGCACATGCCATTTATTGGAGAGCGTTTACCCGGCTGGTTAAGTAAAATTTTAGCCTTTCTGGTGGTAGCTGGCCTTATTAAAATTTTGATTGATATCATTACCAACAATGTCAGTGACGTTATTGCTGCTTCACCGCGCTATCAGGAGAATTTAACGCCGCTTTTTAATAATATTGATCAACGTTTTCATATCAGGGCGCTTGCAACAGTGGATGAATTTGTTAAAAATTTTAGCGTGCAACGTATTTTAGTTAATATTTATTCTGTTTTTTCTTCCATAACAGGTTCGGCTGTTTTAATTATCTTATATATAGGTTTTTTATTTGTCGAACAGCATTTTTTCAGGCAAAAACTGAACGCCTTGTTTCCTCAGCCAGGTCATCGTCAGTTGGTCAATAATATCATCACCCACATTGTGAACGACACACAAACCTATTTGGGTATAAAGACCCTCTTAAGTTTAATTACTGCTACTGCGAGTTGGGTAATTATGAAGCTGGTAGGGCTTGATTTTGCCGAATTTTGGGCGTTGTTAATTTTTTTCTTAAATTTTATACCCAATATCGGTGCGATTATCGCCACTGTTTTTCCTGCATTACTTGCCTTGGTTCAATTTCAAAACTGGTGGCCTTTTATTGTGATTACTTCAGGTATCGTTATCATTCAGTTTGTGATTGGTAATCTGGTGGAACCCCGTTTTTTAGGTAAGTCGCTCAATCTGAGTGCATTGGTTATTCTCTTTGCTTTGGCATTATGGGGCGCTATTTGGGGAATTTTAGGTATGTTTCTCGCTGTCCCTATTACAGTGATGATGATGATTATCTTTGCCCATTTCGATGCGACTCGACCGATAGCGATTCTTTTGTCGCAGGATGGCTATATTAAAAACGCGTATGAAACCTTATAAATGATAATGAGAGACATGATGTTACTATTTAAAAAATTAAAAAAATTTTATAAAGCATCTCCTGAAAATAAACGGCAAATTCATGTTTTTTTGGGATTTCTTGTTATTCCAGTCATAGGAATGACTCTTTTATATCTTTATGTGGTCTTTTTTTGGTTATAAATATCTTAACTTTTTTAGATGATTTATCACAAACATTCCAGGAAGAGGTACAAAAATTTAGATGCGTTTACCCTGGGGCAATAATTGGGTTATTTGAGAAAAAAGATAATATTGTGTTACAATGTGCCAGTTGATAAGAGAGCTGGTAATTCAGTTCATTCCTCTAAAAGAGGGACGAGTGTGTGATGAGGTCTGATTCTCTTACAACGGAATGGAAGAGTATGAAGCGAATTTAAAGAGACATTTTTCTGGAACGATGTGTTTCTTTAAAATAATTAAGTCCTAACTTAACACTTTTAAAAGGGTCTTTTAATGAAAAAACTAGCATTAGTAATAGGTTGTGTTATTCCTTTCTTGTCATTTGCGGGTAACTTGAACAGCATTAATACAGCAGATACTTTTCAGGAGCTATGTGCCAAGGAAAAAGATCCGGTTAAACGACAACACTATTGCCACATGCTGGATAGACATAGTGAATCACAATCACACCTTGCTGATTTTCATAAAGATACTGTGACTGTGTAAGCTCTTTTTTAAGTATTTTCGATTATTTTTTTACATTATGTCATACGTCCCGCTTAAAGCGGGATTTTTTTGATTTTTATATACTCCCTCTGAGTTGATTTAGAGGAACGTGATGTAAAGTCTCATACATTAAAATTCTCCACGTTTTTAATTTCAGGTTTCTGATACTGCATTATAAAAAGAGGAGTTTCTTCGAGTACAGAAATAATATGATATTGATTTTTTTGTAAGCGGTAGAATTTTGCCAGCAGTTTAATATTCATAAGTACGATACAGGCCAGTGCAATCATGATAAGACAAGGAGAGCTTGGCAAGTGGGTTCTTCGAACAAGATAATCAGACAATAAAGGAGGTAATCCGGAAGCAAGGCTTGCTGCGATAGAAAACACGATTGACAAAACTGTGCAGCGAATTTGCAAGGGAAATAACTCAGTCAATAAAACAGAAGACACACTATAATAACAGGCGCAGGGAATAGAAATAGCTAATTGCATTAATAGATAATAATTTGCATTACCGTAATTAACGGCTTCCATTAAAGGATAAGATAAAACAAGAATACCAGTGGTTGCCCATGCCAACATTTTCAAGCGATCTTTTTTATCAGAGAACCAGCCAAAGACGGGAATGAGTGCGGTCACAAAAACTAAAGAACAAGTGTTTGCTGTAGTAATGAAAGAGTGCGATAACAGTGAATAATGCGTTGCATGCAAAGGGATGTAAAGATAAAAGAAAAATCCTGTGGCAACGGATAAAAAACTGGCGAAAAACGTGTAATTAAACATAAAGGGATATCGCTTTACAAAATCAAGGGATTGACGATAAATAGCCTGGGTCGATGGCTTTGCCCGTCCAGCATAGTGAATTACATAAGCCAGGCTTTCTGGCATCGTATAACGGACATAAACACCGACAATGGTGGTAAGAATCGCCAATAAAAAAGGAATTCGCCAAAGCCAATTCTCGCTTATAAAAAAAACGTTGCCTAAAATATGAGTGCATCCTATGACAATACAGGCAAGCAGATAACCTGCTTTTACACCAACGGAAGACCAGCAACCACGAAAACCTCGTTGCGTATTATCACCGCTTTCTACTAAAAAGGAGGCCGAATTTAAAAACTCAGAGCCTAAAGCCATGGTTTGGATGATACGTAACGTTAATAATAAACCCGCGGCAAAAAAACCAATTTGCTGGAAACCTGGGATTAAGCCAATAAGTGCCGTTGATAAACCCATAATGAGGATAGAGATCATCAGGACATTTTTCCTGCCATATAAATCAGAGAATAAACCAAGAAAAAAGGCACCTATTGGCTTGGCAAGATAAGCCAGGAACAAGAGTGCTAACATGACAGTATAATTTCCCTGTTTATTTCCTAACAAGAAACGTGCGAGTTCTGCGGAAAGAAAATAGCAGAGGGAGGTATCATAGGCTTCAACCACATTACCCATAAAACCACCTAAAATAATTTTAGTCTGGTACTTCATATTTAACCTGTGTTTGCAAGAGCTTATTGGTAATAAGCGTTCAAGGTCCATTCAAAAAACGAGTGTATTGGCACATACTGTGCACAAATACAACTATTCGCCACGATTCAAGCCTCCTCTGAACAGGCACTATAGTGCATAAAAAGAGGGCTTAACATATTGCTGCAATATTGGCCAATTTTATAAAAATTCTCATGCTGATTGGCAAATAGTTCCTCGGTATGTTTGCAAGAACGATTGCTTGCCAGCGAATAAATAAAAAAATCATCTTCCCATTTTGCAGCTAAGGAATAACCTATAGAATAACGATGTTTGAGTTGTTTTATGTAATAAAGTTCATCGTAACGTTCAGTGGCATATAAGGTTTGCCAGTTGGCCTGAGAACAATGACCAAACCAGTCAGGATGGTACGTTTTATCAAAAAGCCAAAGATTACTGTTAAATAAATTAAATTCGATAGCAGGAGTTGAAGAAAAAGTCAGTATTCCCGTTCTTTTATTTATTTGAGTAATAGCAATATGATTAATTTCATAGAGTCCCAGAACATCTCTAAAGACACTGGACACTTTTGATTTAAAGGCAAAGAGTGCTTCCAAAAATTGTGTATGCGGTACTGTACAGCGAATTTCCATAAGTATTTCTCAACTAATTCCCTATTTAATGGCTAAAGTGTTTTACAGACGATAGGGCCAAATCGATAATTTTTTTAGATTGTTCTTCATTCGTGTTGATATGACTAATGTCAGTAATCAGCTCCATTAGAAAACCGGGAATTTCTTCCTCAAGATGCGATGCATTATATAGACTCCTGGCGCGGGTGAAAATATAGTGAAGCAAATTCCTGGATATAATAATTTTGTCTTCAGAGATGCCAGTGTCGTTGTAACTGTCACCAAATAACAGCCACCCGGGTGAAACGTTTAATTTTGCTGCAATTTCGACTAGTTTGACTGGCTCAGGGATCGCTTCACCACGCAGATATTTTCGACATATTTGAACTGAATAACCGGTTATTTCAGCTAATTTATGAATACAAACGCCTGAAAGAGAACGCTGAGAGTTAAAACCGGCAGCAATCATAGCGTCTCGTAAACGGTAAGCAAACTGTTTTGTCAAGTCAACTTTTTCCATAAGGACGCTAAAAAACTATTAAGGTATATAAGAATTGTAACAAAGGGTTTTCTATCCTGCAAATTTCCCTTATTTTGGAAACTTTAAGTTTCTAATTGAAATAAATTGTTGACATTAGAAACCAATATGCAATAATAGTTCATGAAGCGATGGAAAAAGTTTCAAATAAGTCCAGCAAGGAAATGGTGAAATAATGGAACAGAATTTCACAAAAATCCTTAAGTAAGAAGGTGGTCTAACCATAGGAGGCAACCTCGCATATTTGGCTTGAATTGACATCAATCAATTCAAGCCTCTCTTAATTAAGGCAAACGGCGATTACCAGACTTTGTAATGGGAGACTTTTCTAACAGAACTTCATGTAAATTTCTAATAGCAGTTGCTTTGTAATATCAGCTTTTATATAATCAACGCCGTTCTTAAACATAGGCGAATAATAGGCACGTAGCTCAGTGGTAGAGCACCACCTTGACATGGTGGTGGTCGGTGGTTCGATCCCACTCGTGCCTACCAATCTAATCCTGCTGTGCAGGGGCTTTTTGTAAGTACCCACCTCCCTTTGAATCTAAATTCAGGATATAACTGAGCGATGATCAGGGGACGTTGAGCTATTAGTTATTTTCATGAAATAGTTGGTGTGGGTGCTTGCTGGCGTTGTATTCATCAGCGCAAAGCAAGATTTTTACCCAACGACTAACAGGTAGCCTGTCTGAATTTGTAATGTGCCTGAAGGATAAAAGGATAGTAATGCCAAATATTAAATTACCTGACGGAAGTGTCAAACATTTTGAGCGCCCTATAACTGTTCATGAGGTGGCGCAAAGCATTAGTCCCGGATTAGCCAAAGCTGCTCTTGTGGGGCGTGTTGATGGGCAGTTGGTAGATGTTAGTTATTTGCTCTCACGCGATTGTGAGTTGGTTATTCTTACGGAAAAACAAGCGGAAAACCAAACCATTATTCTCGATGTGATTCGTCATTCTACCGCTCATTTGTTGGCTCAGGCTGTCAAGTGTCTGTTTCCCGGCGCACAAATTACCATAGGTCCTGTTGTAGAAGACGGTTTTTATTATGATTTTGCTTTTAGTCGATCATTTACACCTGAAGATTTAGAGCAAATAGAAGAAAAAATGCACGAATTGGCAAATGCTGATTATCCTGTCAGTCGACGAGAAATGCCTCGCGAAGAAGCAATCGATTATTTCAGGAGTCTTGGAGAAGAATATAAAGCCAGGATTATTGCAGACATTCCTCAAGGAGAGATTATTTCTCTCTACAAACAAGGTGATTTTGAAGATCTTTGCCGTGGTCCTCATGTCCCTTCTACTGGCCGACTCAAAGCGTTTAAGTTAACTAAATTAGCCGGTGCTTATTGGCGCGGTGATGCACGCAATGAAATGTTGCAACGTATTTATGGAACTGCCTGGATAGATAAAAAAGCGCTGAATGACTATCTTCACCGCCTGGAAGAAGCGGAAAAACGTGATCACCGTAAACTGGGAAAAGCGCTGGATTTATTTCACTTTCAGGACATTGCGCCAGGTATGGTTTTTTGGCATCCTAATGGATGGATTGTGTATCAACTACTTGAGCAGTATATGCGCACCAGGTTGGCTGATTTTGGTTATCAGGAAATTAAAACACCTCAGTTGGTCGACAAGGTTTTATGGGAAAAATCGGGGCACTGGGAAAATTTTCGGGATGAAATGTTTATTACCGAGACAGAAAGCCGTCAGTACGCGGTTAAACCAATGAATTGTCCGTGCCACGTGCAAATTTATAATCAGGGTCTGCGTAGCTATCGGGAGCTTCCTTTACGCTTTTCTGAGTTTGGTAATTGTCATCGTTGTGAGCCATCCGGTTCTTTGCATGGACTGATGCGGGTTCGCAATATGGTGCAGGATGATGCGCACATTTTTTGTACTGAAGAGCAAATTCAGTCTGAAGTGGCGATGATGCTGGAATTAGTACAATCCGTGTATGCTGATTTTGGTTTTTCCGAGATTAAATACCGTCTGGCTTTACGTCCGGAAAAACGGGTAGGTAACGATGCCGTTTGGGACAAGGCAGAGACAGCCTTAAAAGATGCGATGCGAAGCAGACAAATTGACTGGATTGATGCCCCGGGTGAAGGAGCGTTCTATGGTCCTAAAATTGAATGTTCATTGGCCGATTGTTTAGGCCGAATCTGGCAATGTGGTACTATTCAGGTTGATTTTTCCATGCCTGACAGGTTGGAAGCCCAATATGTGGCAGAGGATGGCAGTAAAAAAACCCCTGTAATGTTACACCGTGCTATTTTAGGTTCTTTTGAGCGATTCATGGGAATTTTAATTGAGCATTATGCAGGACGATTCCCTCTCTGGTTAGCTCCAATACAAGCCGTAGTATTAACCATTAGTGAAAAACAGCATGATTTTGCGGCAAAAATGACTACTATTTTACAAAAACAGGGCATTCGAGCGAATTTTGACTTGAGAAATGAGAAGATAGGCTTTAAAATTCGCGAACATACTTTGCAAAAAGTTCCTTATTTATTAATTATTGGCGATAAGGAAGTTGAGAGCAATTCGGTTGCTGTGCGAACACGCGAAGGCACTGATTTGGGGATAAGAACGATTGATGCAATTTGCAACCTTTTGCATCAGGAAATAGCTGCAAAAAGGTCGCTTTTAAACCACTTGGAGGATTAAGCTATTAGTGCACCAAATAAGCGTGATAGTGATCGCGCGCGGATTAACGAACAGATCAATGTACCTGAAGTACGCTTAATTGATGTCGATGGCAATCAGGTGGGGATTGTATCAACGCAGGAAGCTTTACGTGCGGCAAGGGAAAGTGGTTATGAGTTGGTGGAAATTTCACCCTCTGCTAAGCCTCCTGTATGTCGTATTATGGATTATGGCAAATTTCTCTTTGAATTGAGTAAAAAACAGGCTGAAGCAAGAAAAAAGCAAAAGCAAATTCAAGTCAAGGAACTAAAATTCCGTCCAACAACGGAAGATGGAGATTATCAGGTCAAGCTACGCAACCTGATCCGTTTCCTGAATCATGGCGACAAAGTCAAGATAACACTGCGTTTTCGCGGTCGAGAAATGGCTCATCAGGATATTGGTATGCGCATCATGGAGCGTTTGTTGCAGGATACTGCAGAATATGCAGTGGTTGAACAGCAAGCAAAACGTGAGGGCCGCCAGTTGCTGATGGTTTTAGCGCCAAAGAAAAAATAGTAAATATATCATTGATTGTTTGTTGATCTATTGACGTATTTCAAGGGTAGTTGTTGAGATCCCTGAGTTGGTTTGATAATTTGATTCGATAATGTATTAGCTGTTCGAGCCTGTGCCAGGCAGTGAACATAACAGGAAATCGATGAAAAATTGAGAATTGGCCCTGAGAAAGCTGATTGAAACGCTACATTATTACTTAGTAGCAGAACAAATGCGGAGTAACATGTTATGCCAAAATTAAAGTCACATCGTGGAGCTGCAAAACGCTTCCGGAAGACAGCAAGTGGTGCTATCAAGCGTCGTGGCGCTTATAGAAACCATATCCTCACCAAGAAATCACCGAAGCAAAAACGTCATTTACGTGTTGCTTCAGGTACTTTGAAGCAATGTGATGCGCGTCTGGCTGCGCGTATGTTGCACGGTAGTTAAGGGGAGGATTGAACAATGCCAAGAGTTAAACGTGGTGTGACAGCTAAAGCTCGTCATAAGAAAATTTTAGAGCAGGCGAAGGGTTATTACGGCGCCCGTAGTCGGACTTATCGTGTTGCCAAGCAGGCAGTTATTAAAGCAGGTCAATACGCTTATCGTGATCGCCGTCAGAAAAAACGTCAGTTTCGTGCACTATGGATTACACGTATCAATGCCCAGGCACGTGAGTGTGGTCTGTCTTATAGCCGTCTCATTGACGGTTTGAAAAAGGCTGAGATTGAATTGGATCGTAAAGTACTGGCTGATATGGCAGTATATGATAAACAGGCTTTTGCAACAATTGCCGAAAAAGCGAAAGCAGCCTTGGCTTAAGTTGGATTTTGGAAGACTTCAGGAGGCTTTGCAGCCTCCTTTTTTATGTGTGAGTTAAGCATGCAAGATATTATTCTGTTGCAGCAACAAGCTGCTGATGCCATTTCACAAGCACAAGATATTGCTACTTTGGAAGCGATTCGTGTTGATTATTTGGGCAAAAAAGGACGATTGACTGAAATTCTTAAAGGTTTGGCAGGATTGCCAGCAGACGAAAGACCTAAAGCGGGTCAGTTGATTAATCAAGCCAAACGTGAAGTCAGTACCCAACTTGAAGAAAAGATGTTGTTTCTTAAAGAAATACAACTCCAGCAAAAATTGGCGGCAGAACGTATTGATGTAACATTAACTGGTCGGGACTCCAAATCCGGTTCGTTGCATCCTGTCACTCAGGTTAAACAGTACATCAATAGTTATTTTAGTCGTTTAGGATTTGATATAGTTGAAGGCCCTGAGATTGAAACAGAATTTTATAATTTCGAAGCGCTTAATATTCCTGATCATCATCCTGCACGTGCCATGCATGATACGTTCTATTTTGGTGATGGACATCTGTTGCGTACACACACATCACCTGTCCAGATACGAACAATGGAACAACGTAAACCTCCCCTGCGTTTAATTGCCCCCGGTCGGGTTTATCGTTGCGATTCTGATGTCACTCATACGCCCATGTTTCATCAGGTTGAAGGTTTATTAATCGACAAAACAGCAACGCTTGCTGGATTAAAAGGGTTATTAAATGAGTTTTTTGCTCATTTTTTTGGTCGAGAATTGGCTTTACGTTTCAGGCCGTCTTATTTCCCATTTACTGAACCCTCAGCAGAAGTCGATATTGAATGTACCCAGTGCATGGGGAAAGGTTGTCGTTCCTGCAAGTTTACAGGCTGGCTGGAAGTCCTGGGCTGTGGCATGGTTCATCCCAATGTATTAAAAGCAGTTGCTATCTCACCAGAGGAATATCAGGGCTGGGCGTTTGGTATGGGAATGGACAGGCTCGCCATGTTGTACTTTGGTATTGATGATTTACGCATGATGTTTGAAAATGATTTGACTTTTCTAAAACAATTTTAAATCAGTAAACCGGGATTAATTTCCGATTGTTTTTGTCAGCCCTGTAAAACAGGGCCAATCCGTTTGTAGTTTGAATGATTATTGCTGATATCAGACAGGTATTTTACGATGAAAGTTAGTGCGTTGTGGTTACGTGAATGGGTAAATCCCTCTTTAAATGAGCAGCAATTGGCTGAACTTTTAACAATGGCTGGGTTGGAAGTGGATGCGGTGAGTCCGGTTGCAGGTGATTTTAGTCAAGTCATTGTCGCTGAGGTTCTTGGCACAACACCACATCCTCAGGCGGACAAATTGACTTTATGTGAAGTAGATACGGGTAAGGGTAATCCAATAAAAGTGGTTTGTGGCGCGTCTAATGTGCGAGCCGGGCTAAAGGTCGCTCTCGCTCAGGTCGGTGCTCAGCTTCCCGGAGATCTGCTAATTAAAGAATCGATGTTACGAGGAGAGTTGTCACAGGGCATGCTTTGTTCAGTTGCTGAATTAGGGCTGGCTGATGTGTCTGATGGTATTATGGAATTGGAAGAAGATGCCCCTGTGGGAACTGACTTACGAAGCTACCTGGCGCTTAATGATCAGGTATTGGATATTGATTTAACACCGAATCGAGCTGATTGCTTTAGTGTTTCAGGTATTGCACGAGAGGTTGCTGTATTAACCCAATCCTCGCTTAAACCGCTGCCCAATAAGGCTAATGAGCCGGTAATTGACGAAGCCTTGACAATTAATATACAGGCATCAGAAGCTTGTCCCCAATATAGTGGCCGTATTATTCGTGGTCTTAATCCTGAAGCTCATACGCCGATATGGATGATCGAACGTTTACGGCGAGCAGGTCTTCGTTCCATACATCCAGTGGTAGACGTGACTAATTATGTCATGTTAGAGCTAGGGCAGCCCATGCACGCTTTTGATTTACAGCGTATTAAAAACAACCTCACTGTACGTTTTGCCCAGCCTGATGAAACGTTGAAGTTGCTTGATGGACAAACGATCGGTTTAAATGAATCGGTTCTGGTAATTGCTGATCATGAAAAAGTCCTGGCGATGGCTGGTGTCATGGGAGGGGAAGAAAGTGCGGTACAGGAGGGTACTACCGACATATTTCTGGAAAGCGCTTTTTTTAACCCTGTAACCATTGCGGGTGTTGCAAGAAATTATGGAATAGTCAGTGATTCATCTCAGCGTTTTGAACGAGGTGTTGATCCCGCTTTACAAGCGGTAGCTTTGGAGCGAGCTACTACCTTGCTGGTTGATATTGCAGGAGGGGCGGTTGGTCCGATATCTTTAATTTCAGAACCTTCTTTTTTACCTCCAGAGCGAAGTCTGTTATTTAATCCAGAAAAAGTGAAGCAAATAACAGGGTTAACAGTAGCAGAAAGCACCATGATTGAGATGTTGCAAGGTCTCGGCATGCGTGTTGATAAAAGTAACAAACTCTGGAAAGTCAGTGTACCTTCTTACCGGTTTGATATTCATTTTGATGTGGATCTGGTCGAAGAAATCAGCCGTTTGTATGGCTATGATAAAATGAAAGGCGATAAACAGGTCGCTGAAATTCAAGCTGGCACAATTAATCCTTTGGAAGCGCTTGCTACTCAAGTGAGCCACGTGTTTACTGCGCGTGGGTATCATGAAACCATTAGTTATAGTTTTGTCGACCCGGAATTACAACAACTGTTATACCCTGACAGACAAGCCATGCAATTGCTCAATCCTATTTCGTCTGAATTAGCACAGATGAGAACAGGAATGTGGCCTGGTTTGCTGGCATCCATGATTTATAATATTCATCGTCAGCAAACTGCTATCAAATTTTTTGAGGCCGGTGTCATTTTTGATTGGCAAAAGGGTTGTTTGCAAGAGCATTCATGTATTGCAGGATTACTGACGGGCGAGCAAGGGGCATTAAACTGGAGTGAAAAAACCAGAAAATTTGATTTTTATGATTTAAAAGGCGATTTGGAAGCGCTGTTCTCTACCTTACACTTAAGTAGCATCCGTTTTATACCTGCTGAGCATTCTGCGCTGCATCCTGGCAAATCCGCGGCTATCACGCTTCATGATCAACACATTGGCTGGTGTGGAGTATTACATCCCCGCCTGGCTGATGCACTTGATATACAGGACGAAGTCATGCTTTTTGAATTACGACTTAATGCATTCATTGAGAAATCCCCGGTACGGTACCAGCCTATTTCAAAATTTCCACAAATACGACGAGATTTATCACTGCTTGTAGCGAATGAAGTAACGGCTGCTCAAATTGAAGCGCTTGTTCGTAAAGTAGTAAATGCTGATTGGTTAAAAGCGTTTGATGTTTTTGATTTATATACGGGAGAAACTATCCCCGCCGGTAAAAAAAGTCTGGCTGTTGCATTGACTTTGCAAGACGATAGACGAACTCTCGTTGACACCGAGATTAATGCGATAATTGATGCTATAATTAAAAAACTAAAAGAAGAATTTGCTATTACATTGAGGGATTAATCGTGAACGCACTAAGTAAAGCAAGGATAGCGGATACCTTATGTGAAGAGTTGAATCTGGCTAAACCAGATGCCCGAGAAATGGTCGAGCAATTTTTTGAAACGTTAAGATACGCGCTGGAAAATGGTCAACATTTAAAATTATCGGGTTTTGGTAATTTTACCCTGCGAGATAAGCCCGAACGTCCAGGAAGAAATCCTAAAACGGGTAAAGAAATACCGGTTGTTGCTCGACGCGTAGTGACGTTTAAACCGGGGCTTAAATTAAAAACCAAAATCGAAGAGCGAGGTAAGTAAGCTTTTGGCGCATTACACAAAACATATCTTTTTATGTACTAATCAGAAGGCTCCTGGTAAACAGTGTTGTGCCAATACTGGTGGCGAGTCTTTTTTCAATTATATGAAAATGAAATTGGTAGAACTTGGACTACATGGTTCAGGTAAAATAAGAATGAGTAAATCAGGCTGCCTCGGACGCTGTAGCGAAGGCCCCTGTATTGTGATTTATCCCGAAGCAGTGTGGTATAATTATAAAAGCATGGCGGATATTGATGAAATTATAACCAGTCATTTGGTCGCGGGTCACATCGTTGAGCGTTTATTAATTCCTAATTAACCCTCATTTTTTAATTAATCTGCAAAAGCTGGCAAGAATTTATCGTATTTTACTTGTAGGTTATTTCAGTTTTAGTTAAAATCGCCCGTCCATGATAGAAAGATTGTGCTTGTTGCACTCATTATTAATGGGTGGTAATCAGTACTAAATTAAGGCGGTACGGAGTTATTTAATGAAAACATTTAGCGCCAAGACACACGAAGTCAAGCGTGACTGGTTTGTGATTGATGCCAGCGACAAAATTTTAGGTCGTCTTGCTACAGAGATTGCTCGTCGTTTACGGGGCAAACATAAGGCTGAGTATACCCCTCATGTTGATACAGGTGATTATATCATTGTAACTAATGCAGAGAAGGTAACGGTTACTGGCCGTAAATTTAAAGAAAAGATGTATTACCGTCATTCTGGTTTTCCAGGTGGTATTAAATCAATTTCTTTCGA
Organism: Legionella fairfieldensis ATCC 49588; assembly: GCF_000621525.1. Taxonomy (GTDB): domain Bacteria; phylum Pseudomonadota; class Gammaproteobacteria; order Legionellales; family Legionellaceae; genus Tatlockia; species Tatlockia fairfieldensis. The sequence continues at coordinate 53,736 of NZ_JHYC01000014.1, forward strand.
TAAGTTACAAGAAAAAAATCCTGTGCGTATTATCGAATTGGCGGTAAAGGGTATGCTTCCAAAGAATCCTTTAGGTAGAGAAATGTATCGTAAGCTAAAGGTATATGCTGGTAATGAGCATCCACATACCGCGCAGCAACCCAAGCAACTTGAGATTGAGGAATAAACTATTATGGCTGAAAAACAGCAATACTATGGCACCGGTCGTAGAAAAAGCTCGACGGCTCGAGTGTTTTTGCGCCCCGGTAAAGGCGATATAAAGATTAATAATCGTGCTTTGGAAGATTATTTTGGCCGTGAGACTTCTTGTATGGTTGTCCGTCAGCCTTTGGAAACTGTAGACGTCATGGGTAAATTTGATGTATATGCTACGGTAATCGGTGGCGGCATTTCTGGCCAGGCCGGTGCTATTCGTTTAGGCATCGCTCGTGCATTGGTTGCTTATGACGAACATGATCTGGTGGAAGACGTAGAACCTAATCCTGAGTCTTACCGCAGAAAATTGCGTGCACGTGGTTTACTCACGCGTGATTCACGTCGTGTAGAAAGGAAAAAGGTTGGTTTGCACAAAGCACGCCGTGCAACACAATACTCCAAACGTTAATTGCTATCTTTGTCAATATTAATGACTGCGTTCTGCTCATAAGGTTCATAACGTAGTCATTCTAAACGTTGATGACTCTTGATGTTATTCCCATCGGTCGAAACTCATTCAGAGCTAGACAGCCTTTCACCTTGGTAATCGTAAGTGTTCACGGAATAGGTAATTAAGAAGTATAACGTCAATGTCTTTCCCAGGCAGGCGGGAAATTATCTACAAATCAGACACAGTGCTAATTTTATGGGATGGATTCCCGCCTGCACGCGAAAAAGACAAGTCATGAACAAAGTCTGGAAGAGAAATTTGCATATCCTGTGAACGCTTACTGGTAATCTTGCTTGAACGATACGTTATATCTCGTTTCTCTTTCAGGAACTTCAAGTTTTTTATACTTTGCTTAATATCAACTACGCAGTGAGACCCCTCGCTGCGTTCGAGATATGTGTGAGTTACATTATTTACAAGCTATTCTTATTGATGTATTCACCTTGAATTAATAAAAATTAAATCCCAAAATAGGCGTTGCCTGGTTTTTACTGGATCGCGTAGTAATCTGTTGGGCTATATTCAATCCCTTGTCATCGGTTAAACGTACGTCCATAAAAATAAGGGTATATTTTTCCTGGTTCACTTGCTGAATGACAGAGCTGGCATCAGAAACGATATCCACCTGACAACCGGCTCGTTCAAAGACGCGATGGAGGATTTTAGCTGTTGGCTCGGTTTCAACGATTAGTACACGTTTTGCCTCTAGAGAAGGAAGTATATCGATGGTGAACTCATCGTCCAGTTCATTGAGCAAGCGTAGTCGTTCTTCTCGATGAATATCAAGCGAGAGATTAAGCATGCCTAAAACTTCTTGTTCCTTGTTCAGAATGGGGGATTTTAAACTCAAACTATTGACGACTTGACCCCCTGAAATAATATCTTCATCAATAATTCGTGTCTGCCCTTGAGACATCACTAACGTATCGTAACGTGAAAAACGGGGATGAGAGGCGAGTAATTGCAGGTCTGTTTTGCCCAGTACGTCACGACCACACTGACAACCTAACCGTTGAGCGTGGTAGTCGTTACAGCCTAAATAAACACCTTCGGTATTTTTCCAGTAAAAATAACCCGGCATATAACTTAGCAATGTTGTTAAAACCTCTTCAGAGGTCAATTGTTGTTGGATAGTCTTGCTTACCATCTTGTTTTCCTTGTTGAAAAATAAAAGAAACAAGGATGTACTCGCCACTGCTTTAAGGGGAAATATTAAAGACGCAGAGGGGGCTGAGCACAACCTGTGTGTTCATTCAATTGATTTGGGGACGCCATACGGCATCCCCTCCTCAACCCCCTCTGATTAGAATAATGTCCTCATTTTCCGTCTTCTCACTATTTCTCGCAAAGACCGACTCATGCCCAATGCCCACAAAAGCTCATGGTTGAACGAGGGTTTGCAACGGGCATAAGTCAACGGATCCAATTGTATGGATAAAAACAATTGAACTATCGTAACGAAGTGAAGAGTGATAAGACAGTGAAAATGGTTTTGCGCAGACGCGCAATATAGATTATCCTGTTCCTCAACCATGAGTAACCTCCTGGACTTAGGTTATTTGTGGCAGAACCTAAAGGTGTTGGTAGCACCTTTAACGTTCCGTGCAGGCAGGGTAACCCGCCTGCATGTTTATCTTACGCCAGATGAATTTTAAAAAGCAATTAATTTTTTAATAGACTGGGGCAAAATCCTGCTTTGCCTGTAATATACACCTATCGACAGGAGATCCTTCACTATGCTCAGGGTGACGGTAATTTGAGCGAAAATTACAGAAGTTTTTCTTTGAGATGGTGCGATCTTGCTGTGTTGTCACTACAGTGGGCTTAAAAAAGGTAGAGAACTAGTGATAGATAATAAATCATCCAATGATGACATCAATGCGGATAAAGAAGTCATTGACGAGCAACGACGCCAGTTCTTATTAACTGCAACCAAAGTACTTGGTGGTGTGAGTGCTGCTTGTATGCTGACTCCGCTGGTTTCTTCCTGGTTACCCAGTGCAAAGGCGCGAGCCGGTGGTGCGCCCGTACAAGTGGATTTAAGTCAGCTTGAACCTGGTCAACAGGTTACCGTGGAGTGGCGAGGAAAACCCGTATGGATAATTCGACGCACCAGGGAAATGCTACAACACCTTGCAGGACACGAGCAAACACTACGCGATCCTGATTCTCTTGTTGACCAACAGCCTGCTTATGCTAAAAATCGTTATCGTTCTATCAATCCCGAGTATCTGGTGTTAATTGGTATCTGCACCCATTTAGGCTGTGTGCCGAAATATACACCGGTAAAAGAGGAATTGGGTTCGAATTGGCCAGGAGGTTTTTATTGCCCTTGTCATGGCTCCAGTTTTGATTTGGCGGGTCGTGTATTTAAAGGCGTTCCAGCACCGATTAATCTGGAAGTTCCTCCTTATCGATTCATTAATGAAAAAACTATTGTGATTGGGGAAGAGGAGAAAGAAGTATGAGTTCACTCATCCATTGGCTAGATGCGCGTTTTCCTTCATTAAAAACATGGAAGGATCATGTTAGCGAATATTATGTCCCCAGGAACCTGAATTTTTTGTATTTTTTCGGTTCTTTAGCCCTGGTGGTCTTAGCCATGCAGTTAATTACCGGTCTGTGGTTAACCATGTTTTATACGCCCACTGCCACCCAGGCATTCAATTCAATTGAATACATTATGCGGGACGTCAATTACGGCTGGTTATTACGCTATGCTCATTCCACCGGCGCGTCGGCTTTTTTTATCGTAATCTATTTTCACATGTTTAAGGCCCTGTTATATGGTTCTTATCAAAAACCCAGGGAATTGCTTTGGCTTTTAGGAATGGCATTGTTTATTCTATTACTGGCGGAAGCCTTTTTTGGCTATCTCCTGCCCTGGGGGCAAATGTCTTATTGGGGCGCTCAGGTTATTACTTCTCTTTTCAGCGCGATTCCTTATGTTGGAGATAGCATCGTTGTCTGGATACGAGGCGATTATAACGTAGCCAATGCAACGCTTCAGCGTTTTTTTGCCTTGCATGTTATTGGTGTGCCTCTGCTACTCTTATTCTTTGTTTTTCTTCATATTATTGCCTTGCATAAGGTCGGTTCCAATAATCCCGAAGGAATAGAAATCAAGCAATATCTTGATGTACAGGGAAAGCCACTGGATGGTCTTCCATTCCATCCTTATTTTACCAGTAAGGATTTGGTGGGAGTGCTTGTTTTTTTAATTTTATTTTTTTCGGTGGTATTTTTCTTTCCAGAAATGGGAGGGTATTTTTTAGAGCATGAAAATTTTGCACCCGCGAACCCCATGGTTACGCCAGAACATATCGCTCCTGTTTGGTATATGACTCCTTTTTATGCCATGTTACGAGCCATTCCCAATAAATTGTTCGGAGTTATCGTTATGGGAATGGCAATAGTCATTTTAGTTTTTATTCCCTGGTTAGATAGAAGTCCTGTACGCTCCATGCGTTATAAAGGTGATTATTCCAAATACGCCCTGGCTGCTTTTGTTGTCAGTTTCGTGATGCTTGGTTATCTGGGAACAGTCAATGTGACCGCGATTAAGCAATACTTGACCCGTGTGTGTACTGCTGTTTATTTTGCTTATTTTCTGTTGATGCCGCTCTATAGTCGTTATGAAAGACCTCGGAGTTTGCCTGAGAGGATAGTGAGTGAATAAAAAAATAATTACTTACAGCCTGGTTTTTCTTGCGCTATGTTTTATACGCCCGGCAACAGGCGGGGAGATGAAGCTGTTGCCGGTTAATGTCAATATTCATGATCAGGCCAAATTGCAGCGCGGTGCAAAACTATACATGAATTATTGCTCCGGATGCCATTCCTTACGTTATGTGCGTTATAGTCGGCTGGCTAATGATTTAGGATTGGTAACGTTTGCTGGCAAGCCAGATATTAATCTTATCAACAACCTGATTTTTACTGGCGCTAAAATTGAGGCGCCTGTCAAGATTAGTATGCCCGCAACGGATGCGAGAGAGTGGTTTGGGTTAGTGCCTCCTGATTTATCATTAACGGCTCGTGAACGAGGCGCTGCCTGGATATATACCTATTTAAAAAGTTTTTACGCTGACAGTTCTCGTCCATTTGGTGCGAATAATTTATTGGTTCCCGATGTTGCAATGCCCAATATTTTAGCTCCATTAATAGGTCACATGGTGCTTGTTAATAACCCCTCTTCCCCGGAAAAACCTGCCGACTTTTCTCTGGTTCTTAAGGATAAAGGAGAAATGGGTCAACAGCAATTTAATGAAATGCTGGAGGATTTGGTCACTTTTCTGGTCTATGTAGGGGAACCCGTTAAATTAATACGTTATCGTCTGGGATTCTGGGTTATTGGTTTTTTGAGTATTTTTTTGCTCGTAGTCTATTCGCTTAAAAAAGTGATATGGAAAAATAGCTAGCACACAGGATTTAATATCATTTACAGATATTCCTTCGAACGAATTGGTGATAGCCGAATAAATAATAACTTTATCAATTGACCTGAGATAAACAATTCAGTAGTATTCCGCCAGCATTTTATTGCTTAAATGGAAAGCTATGGAGTTGTATCATGAAGAGTATGAGTAAAAATTTATCAGTCCAAACCAGGAGTTGCTTCGTTTTTCATCGTCAATCATTTCATTATTAAACGTTCTTTTTTTGATTAGCTCAATGGCAAAGGTAAGTCTCAATAAAAGGAAGAATAATGAATCAGTTGATAAGTCCTATTCTATGTATTAACAATCAAGTTAACTCTCTTTCACTTTCGCATAAAAATTTACCAAAAAATGAGGTGCGAGTTATCCTTGGTTTTTTGCTGGTATTATTGTCATTCACAGGTTATGCAGGAGCCTCTCTTAGCCTTAATCCATTAACCCCGTATACAGGGCATGTTTTTTATGGTGAAGAATTTCGTATAAGAATGTACATCCCTCATCATTCGCTTAAGGGCTGGCAAAGCTGGATACTTCCTGCCGGTGTCAGGTTAGAAGCAGAAAGTGGCCTATGTGCTTATCTATTCCTTCCCGCCTTGGATGTGTATGATGGGGGTATATGTTATCTTCATATTGTTATTCCTGGTTCCAGACTGGGTCAGATAATAAACGGGATGATCTATTATCGACTGATTGGTTGGGGAAGAAAACCTGTGGATATTCTCCGCGCCCAACCGTTCTCTGTTAACGTGATTCCTCATCCCTTATCAATGGCCAGTATCCCGCAACAATCGGCCACTGCAAATCAGCCTTTCTATTTGGATCTCAGACCTTACGTTAATTATTATTTGGAAAATGTGCAGGCATTAACTTACCCTGCTATTGGCGTAACACCGGTTACCGCTAACGGTTTATATTATGACGCCACAAAGTTTGCAATTGTAGGTACGCCCTCTCAAAGTGGTACTTATCGATTTAGCGTGAACGCTCATAATAATTACGGCACCGCCGCCGCAGTACCTTTAGTGATCAATGTTCGTATCAATCCGGCAGAAACTCCAGGACTCAAACAAGCGTTTATTGCTACAGGTGCGCCAGGGGAAGTTTACAGCCTTAATCTGAACGAATTTCTGGCGTCTTCGCAAAATCTGGCGAGCAACCCAATACGTTTTCGTATTGATACCAATAAAACTCATCCTGATTGGCTAAAAGTAGAGGAGACCAGATTGACAGGTACAATCCCTTTTAGTGAAGCAGGCCAATCCGTGGAAGTTACCCTGATTGCTAGTTCCAATGCGGGGGGTGACTCAGCCCCTTTAACCATTCACATCCCGATTGCGGTAGATCCGGCGAAAAGACCGGGTTTTGAACCTCATATTTCACTGGATTCTGTTGCGGGTGGACAAATAGTAAATGATCTTCGTCAGAGTATTGTTGATCCAGCCAATGCTTCTGATTTAACACTGATTATTGAAAATGTTGAACCTGCTGCTCCATGGCTTTCTATTTCCTCTGTGAATCCTACAGAATTGATAGGAACTGTGCCGGAAGATGCAACGGGACAAATATATTATATTAGTTTACATGCCTGGACTTCTATTGGTGGAAGCTCTGACACAATTAAAATACCTTTGAAGATAGCTATTGATAGTAAGTTTACTCCTTATTTTACGATTCCTGAACCTAAATTATCCATAGCTTACATGGGTCAACCCTATTTCTATGATTTTGTAGCCAATCGAGAAGTATCTCCCGAATATGAAGAAATACCTTATGTTATTGAGTTAGCTGAGAACTATCAAAACCCTTCCTGGCTACGAATTGAAAATAACAGACTCATTGCTGATTTAATTCCTCAGATAGATACTTCAGAACAACTTGTGTATGTCACTCTAAGAAATATTCCTGGTGGGCCATCCAAGGTGTTCCCTTTAAAGCTATATGTCATGTAATAACTAATAAGAAACGAAGGAAGAGAGATGTACAAAGAAAATGACTGGGTCGCCCAAGACGTGCCAATGATGGAGATTTTACTACAGGTCTGGAGATAGATGTTTCGCAACTTGACTTGTCAGGTTGTTGACTGGGTCGCCCAAGACGTGCCAATGATGGAGATTTTACTACAGGTCTGGAGATAGATGTTTCGCAACCTGATTTGTCGGGTTGTTGACTCGGTCGCCCAAGACGTGCCAATTTCTCAGAACTTTCATTAATTGGCAGAACATTATTATTGTCCTGGTCAAGTTTGGAATACAAGGGATCATTATTTTTCCCACAAAAGTGAAGGATCAGATGAGACAAGCCACCTATCAAAAATCCAGCAAGAGCACCTATACCAGCTAAAGCAAGAATGCCTAGCATTCCTGCACCAAACGGAGTGAACACGCCAAAAAAAACCAAAGCAAAGCCTGCTGCTGCGCCTGCGGCTGATTCAAGAATGGTAGCGAGAACAGGTGCCAGGATTGCTTTAAGAGGTCTTTTCAGGTCAGGTGGCATAGCATGCTGTGATGGATGATTTAAAAGCGCTTTTCTTTCCTCAGCAATTTCGCGTAATTTTTTTATAGATTCACGCATCGAATCTCTCTTCTCATGGTTTACTTCATCACTTTCCTTTTTTTCCAATCTATGTTGTTCAAAGCGAAGCGCCATTGCCTTTATATAAGTATTTTCAATTAAAAATATTTGATCGGGGTTAATACAATGATTTTCATCAAGAAAGTCTAACGTGTGCATTGCGGATAAATGCGAGCCATCTTCACAGTATAAGTTAAATTCTTCTCGAAGTCCCATGAGTAGAAAATCAATGGGGCGCATCAAGTGAGATTTAATATTGCCTTGTTGATGTTGCGAAGGACTAGCAAAACTTGAAACTTGTTCATAGTAATATTGTGCGGAGCAAAATTGGCTTAACTCGGGATCTGCTTTAATCTTTTCCCTTAATTGTTCTCCTAACTCATGACGACCAAGGACAGGTTTTGACATCATAATCGCAGTAATAATCACTTCGTTATTAGCAAAAAAATCCCCCTGTTTTAATTGACTGAAGATCCCTTCCACTGTTCCTTTTAGCTTTTCAGGATTAATGCCCAGAGGATCAACGCATAATTGTTGGGTTTCGTTAAATAGACGGTGTAATAGGAAATTCACGCCAGTAAATACAGGGGTTGCTAACGCTTCATCTTCTGCTGTTTCATAAAGCACAAAAGAATCCAGATCACTATATAAAGTGGCTTGTTGTTTTGCGAGAGAGCCAGAGAAATAAATTTCCATATTTTTAGGAGGACGTATTTCTGCTTTTGAGAAGGCATTATGTATTATTGATTTATAAAATTCTTTTATATTTTTTTCCCATAACTCCCATGATGTCATAGATGCTTCATCGAGCTGGGTGTTTATTTGTTGGAGTTTTTCTTTATAAGCATCAAATAATGCTTGGTTCTCTTCGTCTAATGCATCAGTACCGCGAAAATCACTATAGAGGGAACCTTGTTTAAATAAAGGATTACTGTTTATTGGATTAGTCATAATTTTATAATAATAGGCGTAAAATGAAATGTGATGATATTAGCATTAAAAAGTTAAGTAAATATTAAAAATAGCTTCAATCGCGCTTGTCGAAATTGCCGCCAAATCGGTACTTTCAAGTTAGCCTTAAGTTTTACTTGACTTTTAATGATGTCTACGTACCGCGGCGTGTCCGCGGTACGTAGACAGATCGCCACTCCTATTTCCATTAAATCAAAGGTTGATAATTTAATCATAAAAGCTCATAATTAAACCACATAGATTATTTTGTTCCCAATTATGACGTTACCCAATGCTTTTTACTATTCAGAAACACAAAGCCAGATTAATTACAGTCGTAATTATACGGGGAACCTGGATGTTAATCGATTGATTCACGGTAAACCTTATTGGATTCAGCCTTCTTTACCTCAAATGAAGAAAGAAAAAAAACTGATTCTAAGTGATTGGAGCGCCCAGAATTGGTCAGATGTGAAAGCTGCAAAAGTTGGTAGCTACTTTAACATTTTGATTGAACAGGGTTTTTCAATTTATATTTGGCATGCTAAAGAAATTAAACCACTCACTCAAGAAGGTATTTTACCTTATTTATCTCCAGGGAGTCGGGCGCAAATAACTCCGGCTTATCCGGAAGAAATTATCGAAGCGGCAGCCCGCCATGGACTTGCATCCAATACTATTCTTCAATTAGACGATCATTGGATGCGCTGCTTATTACAACGAGATGATTCGCTTCCACGAGAATTAATAGCCAGTGATTTTTTTAAAATTGGTTCCATTTATTCTCATGCTAATTTAGCCGACATTATTAAACACGCCCAACCACCATTAACTTCTATTGTTTCTGATGTATTCTCGCAAACAAAAACAATGAACACACTAATACACGACTATTTTCCAGATTACCCAATAAAAGAGGATTATAAGGAGCTGGAATTGGTGGGGTCTGAACTGGATGATTTAAATAATTTGCCAATTGAAGATGTAAGTAAAATAGAGCGTATCAAGTTAATTGGAGAATTCAACTCAAATTCACCGCTCTTCAAACGCAATTATCCGGAACTTGAAGGTAATCCCTATAGTAGTTACTTTATTTTTGACTCATGTCACACCGCTCCAAAACTGAAAATACTTGACTTAAGTGATTTTTCTTTTCCTTCGGATTTTATTCAACTTTATGAGGGTGAATTAAAGCGGCTAGAGGAACTTATCTTAGGTGATATCACAAAGAAAGAGGCGAAAAATCTGAGAATTGCGGTAAGGGATGGTCAACTTAAAAAACTAAATATTCCCGCATGTGCTGATTTGAAATGGCCGAAAGGGGGATATTTATATGAATCGCCACCAAAATTACGTGACGTCATCTTAAGTAACAAAAATATTTTGGATGAGGAGGCGCAAGATAAATCTATACAAGAATTATGGAAATTTTTAAATGGATTAAGCCAGTCTATAGAAACACTTGAAATACAAAAGTGGCATTGGATTTTTTCTGTGAACAATGGAGAAGAATACGATTGCCCCTTGAAGAGTTTAAACAAGCTTCGTGAATTAAAATTATGGGGTTGTCCTGAGGTATCAATAACCATGAGTTTTCTTGAGGCCACACCAAAACTCACAGCACTTTCTTTATGTTCCTGCGAGCTTACCGAGTTAAGGCTGGATGATAACAGTTTGGTGAACCTTGAAAAATTAGATTTAAGCAATAGCTACTTTGATATAGACGCTTTGCCTTCTCTTTTTAAAGCGGCACCCAATATTAAAGAGCTTAATTTGTATAATTGCCGTGCGGGAAAAGATAACTATCCAATCGAAAATGTTCGCCTTTTAAATGATATTATAACCAAAGCCTCACATCTCAAAAAACTTACATTAAAACACGGCTCAAACTCCAAGTACGGCTCCTTTTTCGCCGATGGTTTGGTCTCATCCTTCGACAGGCCAAGCTACCCTAATGTCGAATCCATTACCTTAAAGGGTGATGGGAATCTTACCTGGGATCAACTGAATAGGTTACATCAAGCCGCTTCCAATCTTAAAGAGCTTAGAATCAGCAGCGATATCAAGATCACCGATGAGAAAGTGAGAGCAAGATTAAAAAGCATTCCTTCCGTGAGAATTTTTAAGGATTCTGGAGAAAGCAAAGCAAGTATTGAACAGACATCCCCTCAACCTGTTCGGGATGAGAATTTCGAAGACCATCTTGAAGAATTTAAAAATTTTAAACCCGATGAAGAGAAGGCTTTTCATTACTCAGGAAGGAATAAAACCCAAAATCAGGGAATGATCATAGAAAAACTGAGCCAATATTTAACCCTGACTGATCAACACTTGCATGCCATTCATCGCTTGCAAGATGGTATTTGTAATACTTTAACACATTACTTTCAAGATAAATCGATGGAGGAATGGAGTCGGTTTATAGAAAAAACAAGTCAGTGGGATGGCAAAGCAGCAACTATCGATAATGAGTTAAGCGAATTATTCAATGAATTATGGGCTTATGTCACCCACTATCAATTGCAAAATTATCCTCATAAAGAACTGTACCTGGGCGAGGATTTTCTTTCAACCTTACTGGCTTTACCCGCTCAGAAAAGCTTTATTTTAAACAATGCCTGGCATTCTATCGCGCTTCGCCGCAAGACGGAAAATGAGTGGGAAGTTTATGATCCCAATTATGTTAATGGTGTTAAAACCATTTTTACGGAAGTGTTAACCGACACGATCACTGCAGCCATTGGGCAACTCGTAGTGATTGAATCAACCAAGTCTGTCATGCCCTTACTCCTTAATAATCCTGACCATTTTCTTCACAATGGAGGATTGTTAGTACTTTGCCGTTGCGACAACAAGAAAGATATATTATCGGCACTTTCTTCAGCGAATCAATTTTCAAAAGAAGCGGTGGAAGGTTTATTACTGCGAAATTTGAAGGGGAAGCCCGCCTGGGCCGTGGGGCTTAAACATACTGATGAGGCTATCAAGGCATTGACTTATCGTTTATTGCATCAATTGATGCAATATTACCCTGATAATTATCAGGAACAACTGCAACGCAGCCTCGAAATGGTTACCCCGCTTGAAAGACAAGAACTTATTACTCTCCTCGTGCAAGTATACCCGATTCAAGCCGAGTCTTCACAAGATGTGGTTCAACGTGAAAGACTAATTGATTTAATACGAAGCGCCCCTAATCAGGATTACTATGAAAAGCAACTTGTTACCTGGCATGTCTCTCAACCTGCTGAGAAAACCCTTATCGAATATTGTCAGGAGATCGTACAAAAAAAAGAGAATGCAAACCTTCTCATCGAGCTTCATTCATCAGAAGCAGTCCATGCACTGAGTTATGCTTTGGAAGCTCATTGTGAGGTTGTTCATCGGCCTGTTTTCTATATTGACAAGCCCGATGATCTGATTTGTTCAGCCCCCTTTATACGTCTTAATTCTGATAAAACGGGTACCTTTTGTAAAGGACCGGGGGGACCTTTGTACGATTTTTTGCAGGATCATCGGCAAGGTGAGGCACCTGTGCTGCTAGTGAACTATGATGCGTTTGAGGCCGAAGACCTCGTACGCTTCAATAGTTTGTTGGATAAAGCACGCCATGTGGATGGCATTTCTTTACCCAAGGATGCCCTGGTGATTGGTTTAATGAATGTAAAAAAACCGGATTGTTACCAAGGGTCTGATTTTTATTCACGTTTTACTAAAAGAGCCCCCTGTCCTGTCGCAAACAGCAAGTTAACCGAGATGCTTCCTTCTCCCATCCAGGTTGCCCGGAATGACGTAACGCTAAAAACAGTGATTAATCTCTATCATGCACCTGACTGGCAAAGTCGTTTATTAGGGCGGTGGATTCTCAATGGGAAGCAATTAAATTATCAAGAAGGCGAACTGCAAAAGGCGCTACAAGCCGGGTTGCCGATTGAGCTACAAAATGGTTTATGGGAGGATGAGGCTTTTGTGCGCTTCTGGCAGCAGTTGCGGCTGGGTGGTATTCGTCACCAGGGCAAGATCCTGCGCCTTCCAGCAGAGATTTCATTGACGCGAAAAGAAGGCTATAACTGGGCTGTGTTAAGTCCGATTTTAGAAGTAAAGCCTGAACCCGTTCCTGAAAAAGCCTTTTTATTAAATCCTGGCACCTTGAAGGATTTTTTCGACCAATATATTTATCAGGATAGTAGTAAAACCTTGAAAATAGCGTCTGGATTAATTCATGAAGCGAAGGAAAGTCTGACAGTCCATGTTACACGGACAATGAGTGAGCATGAGTGGGCTATGCTTTTGACCGAGTGTCAGCAACGAGGGCTTCGTTTAGTGGCTCATTGTGCGCCAAATGTTGATTTACCGCAGGCTCTTGTCGGGAAATCATTCCTGGTGAATCCTTCAGCAATTACCGCTTGGCCAAGCAATCGTTTTTCACTCCCCACCCCCCCAGTCATTATCAGCACGGATATCGATACCACTGTGGCTTTGATGACGCAAGATAATCAGGATTGGCAAGTGATTGATGTGTCTGGCTGTGAGGCGGCTGATTTATTGACTCGCATCAATACAACGTTTAATGAGCAGACATTGCAATTTGAATTTACTCGTACGGATTGTGCTCTCACGACGGCATTAAATAATCATCAAAAGGTTATTTTGAAGGGCCAATTTTCTCCTGCACTAGCGGATGCCTTGGCGCCCTTGTTCCTTAAAAATCAGGATAAAACGAGTGGCCAGCTTCTCTGCATTAGTGATAACCAGACCGCTTTTTCCTATTTGCCAACCCTGGCCATTCATAAGGTAACTGTACAAGAGAAATGGGGTTGCCTGAAATCATCTGGTAAATTATCGAAGAGTCTGGAGCCTTTTCTGGCCACTGAATCTTTAGGTAGCCTGCGTGCTCGTCAAGCTTTTTTGGCTCTTTATCCCAACAAGCCGAGTGATGACAATTGGCGAGGTCTGTATGATTTACCTCAGGCAATGATCCATCAAGTGAATAATGAATTAACGTTAGCACAACAAGCGCAAGCTTTTATGCAGGCACGTCGCGATGACGTTAATACTATGTTAGACAAAGAACCCATGGTTTTTCTGACTGGCCTTTCAGGAGTAGGCAAGTCAACCTTTGTCAAAAATGAGCTTTGTGGCGAAGCGGACAAATTGTATGTTGGGGAGAATCAACTAAAAAAATGGGCGCAAGCCGATCAATCCAAACGTCGCGTTCTTTTTCTTGATGAAGCGAATTTAAGTGCGCGAAGCTGGAGTGAATTTGAAGGGTTGTTTCATAATCCACCTGGTATTTTAATTGATGGCTCTTTTTATCCACTAAGTCTTCAGCATAAGGTTATTTTTGCGGGAAATCCCGTGACTTATGGCGATGAACGTCAACTCTCTTCTTTTTTTAGACGTCATGGGCATGCGGTCTTGTTCACGCCACTTTCTGCGGCAGTTATTCATGAAAAAATCATTAAACCGGTTTTTAAGGGACAATCAATAGCTCCTGCAGATATTGACTGCATTAGTCACAACTTGCGGTCAGTCTATCATTTTATTTGTAACTGCTCGAAAACAGAAGTGCTTATTTCTCCGCGTGAATTGCAGATGATGGCGCTTTTAACACTCAATCGTCTTAGTCAACAGCCCAATCAGTCGGCGGATGCGATTTCCAGACAAATTGCTTACGTGCTTGCTAAACCGTTAGTGCCTTCTACGCAAGCAGCCAACTTTGAGCAACAATTTAAACCCCAATGGCAACCGAATGTGCCTAAACGAGCCACAACTACCGTTGGCATGCTCATCACCTCCTCAAGACAGCCGATTAAACAACAATTAGATGACAGACTTGCACTCCGGGAGTGGCGTTATGCGAATGCCGAGTCACTTAACGAGGAGCAAAAATACGGGGGCCTTGGCGGGATTGTTTTTGAAGGCAACCCGGGCGTAGGAAAAAGTGAGTTAGTCATTGCCACACTGCGTGCGCGAGGTTATGAACAGGAACACGATTTACAAAATCCAACAACAAAAACCAAGCCCTTTTATCTCCTGCCCGTGAGTATGGCCTTAGAGGAAAAGAAAGAGCTTCTTCTTAAAGCCTTTCATGAAGGGGCAGTGGTAGTTATCGATGAAATTAATAGCTCGCCCATGATGGAGCAATATCTTAATGCGTTGCTTATGGGTAAAACCCTCGATAACCAATGTGCCAAACAGCCAGGATTTATGATTATTGGAACGCAAAATCCCATCACCATGGCGGGACGACGCGCCGCAAGTCCTGCTCTTTTACGGCGCCTGACTCTTATCGAAGTACCCGAATATACAACCGAGGAACTAGAAGCTATTTTGCAACACCAGGGGCTTCCTTATGAGGAGGCTACCTCTCTTGTCAAGGCTTATGAAAGGAATGTAAAAAAAGCGCAAGAAAATCACTTCACTCCTGCACCTACTCTTCGTGACCTACTCAAAGTGGCGAAACAGGCGATTAGAGCTCAATCGACACCGATAAGACAAGAGGAAAAAAAGGAAATACCTGTGATTCCTCTTCCTGTACCACAAAAACAGCAGCAGTCAGCTAAATCCAAACCAAAAAGCGCTTCTCTGTTTATTATAGGACTCGGTCTTTTATCCATCATCATAGGGGTAGTATTAGCTACAATACCTCTCCCGTTCATCACTCAGTTGTTGGGTGGTGGTTTCATAGGGATGGGAATCAGTCTCGCATTAGGGATCACAGGTTTTGGCCTTTCACTCTTCGGGGGCTATCGTCTCCGTAAACACCGACAAGAGGCTGATTCTTCCCCCATTATTTCACCATCGCCATCCCAGGAAGCAATCAACGCCTATCCTCATACTTTGGTGAACGAATTAGGTGTGCAAAGAGTAAAACAAACCAATGATCCACTGTCTCAGGAATCTGATTTAACCAATACCCATAACTTCCATATAAAAAAAACGCCTCCATCTACAAAACCTGATTCTGAGAAAAGCTTGAACCCATAAAATTTTCTTCAAGTTTAAGAGTGTTCAAGAGAACAAAAGAAGCCTCGGTTTTCCAGCAGCCCCGGCTTCACCGGGAACTGCTGAAGAAACTGTTGTCAGAAAGCGCCTACTTGCCCTCCCTGACCGACTTCGGTAAAGTTCAATGATCGTTGTTTAATGGGTTGGTAATTATGCAGTCAGGTTTTGTTCATTTACGTGTGCATACAGAGTTTTCGATAGTGGATGGCTTGGTTCGTATTAAACCCCTCATGAAATTACTCCCCGATAAAGGAATGAATGCTGTAGCGATCACTGATTATTGTAATCTTTTTGCCGCGGTAAAAGTATTTAAAACAGCAGTGGATGCGGGCATTAAGCCCTTATTAGGGGGTGACCTGCCTTGTCATGATCCGGAACACCCTGAACAATTAAGTTCTTTTCTCTTGTTATGTCAAAATGAGATTGGTTATCGTAATTTAACCTGTCTTGTATCGAAAGCCTATCAGGAAGGGCAGTATCAAGGACAACCAAGGGTCCATCATGATTGGATACCGCAACACGCTGATGGTTTAATTGCTTTATCGGGAGGACGTTTGGGACGGATAGGCAAGGCTTTGTTAATGAATGATGAAGCAACAGCTTATGATTTGGCCAAATTCTATGCCGGAATCTTCCCCAATCGCTTTTATCTCGAAATTCAACGCACTAATCGTAGCGATGAGGCCGTTTATAATGAGAAGGTAGTTCGTTTGGCAGAGGCGCTGAATTTGCCCTTGGTAGCGACTAATGATGTGTGTTTTTTGCATAAAGAGGATTTTGAAGCGCATGAGGCCCGTGTTTGTATTCACGAAGGCTATTCACTTGCTGATCCACGGCGAAAGCAGAATTATAGTGTTGAGCAATATTTGCGTTCTGCTGATGAAATGATTGAATTATTCAAAGACTTGCCACAGGCTATAAAAAATACTGTTGAAATTAGCAAGCGTTGCACCGTAAAACTTGATTTAGGTAATAATTATTTACCCAATTTTCCTATTCCTGATGAGTCGACCGTTGAAGAGTATCTCTCTGCCTTATCAAAACGAGGACTGGAGGAGCGGTTTAAGCAGATTTTTCGTAATCAATCCGCGGAATCCATTCAGGCAAGTCGTCACATTTACGATAAACGTTTGCAAGTCGAGCTGGACGTTATTAATTCCATGGGATTCCCGGGTTATTTTCTTATTGTAGCTGATTTTATTCAATGGGCGAAGCAAAATGGCGTGCCTGTTGGTCCGGGTCGAGGATCAGGGGCTGGCTCTCTGGTGGCTTATGCTTTAAACATTACGGATCTCGATCCACTGCAATATGAATTACTTTTTGAGCGTTTTCTCAATCCGGAACGGGTTTCCATGCCTGACTTTGACATCGACTTTTGTATGGAGGGTCGTGATCGAGTCATTGAATACGTTGCTGAAAAATATGGCCGGCAAAGCGTATCGCAGATTATAACGTTTGGTACGATGGCTGCGAAAGCAGTAGTCCGTGATGTGGGTCGAGTTCTGGGTCATCCTTACAGTTTTGTTGATAAAATAGCAAAACTGATTCCTTTTGAAATAGGAATGACACTTAACAAAGCACTTGAGGACGAAGCGGAGTTACAACGTCGCTATCAGGACGAAGAAGAAGTTAAAGAGCTGATTGATTTAGCTTTAAAATTGGAAGGCATTACACGCAACGCAGGCAAACATGCCGGCGGTGTGGTGATTGCTCCTTCACAGTTAACTGATTTTACTGCTATCTATTGTGAAGAAGGGTCCACTCAATTAGTCAGTCAATTTGATAAGGATGATGTCGAAGCCGCAGGGCTGGTGAAATTCGACTTCCTTGGTTTAAGGACATTAACGATAATTGATTGGGCGCTCGCCATTGTCAATAAACAACGTTTGGGACAAGGTGAAGAAGCCATTGATATTGCCATGATCCCTACGAATGATGTGCAAACATTTAATTTATTAAAAGCCTGCCAAACTACTGCTGTATTCCAGTTGGAATCCCGAGGAATGAAAGAGCTGATTCATCGTTTACAACCTGATTGTTTCGAAGACATCATTGCTTTAGTCGCGCTATTTAGACCGGGGCCTTTGCAATCGGGGATGGTAGACGATTTCATTGATCGCAAACACGGCCGCGCAAAAGTAGAATACCCACATCCTGATTTGGAACCTATCTTAAAACCTACCTATGGTGTAATCCTTTACCAGGAGCAAGTAATGCAGATTGCACAGGTTTTAGCAAATTACACACTAGGTGCTGCTGATTTGCTCCGGCGTGCCATGGGTAAGAAAAAACCGGAAGAAATGGCAAAACAGAGGGCTATTTTTACTGAAGGCGCGGTAGCGCGTGGTGTCGATGAATACACCGCCACGCATATCTTTGATCTGATGGAGAAATTTGCCGGTTATGGTTTTAACAAATCACATTCCGCCGCTTATGCGTTAGTCGCTTATCAAACGGCCTGGTTAAAAGCGCATTATCCTGCTGCTTTTATGGCTGCTGTGATGTCATCGGATATGGATAATACGGATAAAGTAGTTACCTTTATTGATGAATGCGCACAGATGAAGCTTAATGTGTTACCTCCTACGGTTAATCATTCTCATTATCAATTTACTATTAAGGACAACCACACCATCCTTTATGGGCTTGGAGCAATTAAGGGGGTAGGAGAGTCTGCCATTCATTGTATTATTGATGAACGACAAAAGGCTGGAACATATACTGGTCTATTCAGTTTTTGTCAACGTGTAGACTTGCGTAAGGTAAACCGTCGTGTTCTGGAAGCATTGATTAAAAGTGGCGCGATGGATGACTGGTCTGTTGAACGTTCCATCCTTTTCGCGTCTCTGGAAAAAGCGTTAAAAGTGGCTGATAAAGTACACCAAAACCACTTGAGCGGGCAGACGGATTTATTTTCTTTGATCATGGAAGAGGCAAATAATGAGGAAGATTATGAGAATTGTAAACCCTGGCCTGAAACTCAGCGTTTAAATGGGGAAAAGGAAACACTGGGATTCTATTTAACAGGTCATCCAGCCACTTATTATTGTCAGGAATTTAAAGCGTTTATTAATCCTGTTAGCCATTTAAATGCTGCTACGATGAAAAAAGCCATGATTTGCGGTTTAGTGACTTCCATTAGACGAGTGATGACCAAACGCGGTAAAAAATTAATGATTATTGGTTTGGAAGATGCTACAGCCAAACTGGATGTAGTGGTATTTTCTGAAGTTTATGAGGCACAACAAATCGATGTGCAGGCAGGGCAAATGCTCATCGTTGAAGGGGAGATAGCGACAGACGATTACAGTGGTGGTGTAAAAATGACCGCGAGTCAATTATACAGTATTGAACAGGCACGGACACGTTTTGCAAAATGTATTCGATTGACCGTAGCTGCTGAAAATCATTCTATTATCCCGACGTTACAATCCGTTTTAAAAGCAAATAAGGGGAATTGTGTAATACAGCTTCACTATTCCAACAGGAAGGCCAGTGCTATTTTGAATCTGGCTTCGGATTGGCGAGTTTCTCCCAGTGATGAGTTATTAAACGCACTTGGCGAGTTATTAGGACAGGAAAAAGTGGTTATGAATTATTAACAACAATAGCCGACACTCTTTTTTTGCTGACAGTCATAGGCTAACATGTAAGTCAAGATTGTAATAATAGATGATCTCCCTGTCAGGAACGACTATATATTCATCTGCGTGCAAATGACTCTTATAACCCCCACATTCCGTGGTGTATAATGATATCATTTTGTTCGCAATTTGAGCATAGATGATCGTTGTGTCACACTCGACACGGGAGCAAACCTGTTAAAGAGTGTAAGGTATTGTAATAATGGCTTTTCCGGGACGAAGGGTTGCAATTGTTGTTTTGGCTTGGATTGCATTTCTCAATGGTTATGCAGCAGACGGTGGTACTTATTTCTATCGCAATTTCTGGCTTCCTGTTTATCATGGTTTGCGTTTGGATTATTGCACGCTTGATGGCAAAAACTGTGGAATTTCCGTGGCTAGCGGCTATTGCCAAATGATGGGTTATGAGCGGGCAGATTATCAGCTGATTGATTATAATGTGGGTCTCACCCATTTTCTGTCTACAAAATCTCGTTGCAAAGGCTGGCGTTGTAATGGTTTTAAAACAATACGATGTTTAGCGAAGTTAAGACATGACCCGCCTGAATCTTATCATTATCGATTAAGACGGTTTGTTTATCCCCGTTATCAGCGTTATCGCATTGCCTGGTGTTATGATGGCCAGCATGATTGCGGCCAACGGGCTGCTTTTTCTTTTTGTCGTCGAATGGGTTATTTGAGGACAAACAGTTACCAGATACAAAAAAATGTAGCGGCAACTAAAGCAATTGGTAATCAACGATTGTGTTTTGGCAAGGGATGTAATGCTTTTAGTTATATCACTTGTTATCGTTAGGGAAGAACTTTGAAAAGGAAGAAATTTTGAAAACACTATTCGTTAAGCGGGCCGATAACAAGTTGCAGGAGATTAGGCGACTTTTTTTCTCTGAGTATCGGGATAAAATTCATTGTGCCAAAAAATACAATGATAGTAGAAAACATAGTCATCTAATTGACAGAGTATGGGTTATTAACCAATACTCTGAATTAAAGGCTTTAAACTTGGGGATTGGGTTATTATGAGCAATAGTGAAACTATTTTTATCATTGACGATAATGAAGAACGTTGCTATAAGCTCAGCATTATTCTGAATTTTGTAGGCGAAACCTGTTATCTTGCAAATTACAGTAACTGGCGCTCATTACCATATAATACGGTAAAATTATTGGTGGCAGGTGCACATAAGTCTTCTGAAGACACTATTAACTTTTTGCAGGAACTGACTACTATTGCGCCTGAGTTATTCGTAATACTTGTTGACTCTCCCCTGCCAGATCATTATCAATTGCCTGCAAATGTGCTTGCCAGTCTTCGTTTTCCTTTTAGCTATGAGCAAATGCTGGAGGTTCTTCATAAGTGTCAGATTGCTCATGACAGCACTGCTCATGCAATTAACCACCATACTTCCTTACTACGAAGTCTGGTAGGTAAAAGTGAGTCCATGTGTCAAATCCGTAAGTTAATCGCCCAGGTAGCGGATACAGACGCGAGTGTTCTGATATTAGGCGAGTCAGGTACAGGAAAAGAGGTGGCTGCTCGTAATATCCATGCGCTCTCATCGCGTGCTGATAAGCCTTTTGTTCCGATTAATTGCGGTGCAATTCCCGGTGAGTTATTGGAAAGTGAATTATTTGGCCATGAGAAAGGGGCTTTTACCGGTGCAATTACTGCGAGGCAAGGACGTTTTGAACTGGCGAATGGGGGCACTTTGTTCCTGGATGAAATCGGGGATATGCCTTTAGCCATGCAAGTGAAGCTGTTACGCGTTTTACAGGAGCGGTGTTTTGAGCGTGTGGGTTCTAATAAGAGTATAGAGGTTAATGTAAGGATTATAGCTGCAACGCATCGTAATCTTGAGCAAGCAATTGACGAAGGGAAATTTCGCGAGGATCTTTATTATCGGTTGAATGTTTTTCCTATTGAGATGCCTCCGTTACGTACGAGACCGGACGATCTGTCATTATTAATTAATGAGTTAATTACCCGTGTTCAGGGGGAGAATAGACCAGGCATCCGTTTAATGCCTGCAACCCTTGAAGTGTTAAGTAGTTATCAATGGCCTGGTAATGTTCGTGAGCTTGCCAATCTTGTTGAACGATTATCCATTTTGTTTCCTAATGGTATTGTTCACGTGGACGATTTACCTGTACGATTTCGAGGAGATAGCTTTGATAAGCCTAATAATCACAGTGAGCGAGAGGCTTTACTTGCTTTGCTTCACGAACAAACATCCGTCAGTGAAGGAATTGATCTTAAAGAGCATTTAGTAAAGACGGAATTAGCATTAATCAATCAGGCTCTAGAGGAATCGGACTGGGTTGTCGCCCATGCGGCCAGTTATTTAAACATGCGTCGTACCACATTGGTTGAAAAAATGCGTAAATATGGCCTGACTCGCCCAGAGAGGGTTTAGAAGAGTGATGGGTAAGTGTTCATAAGGTCAGTTTTCATTACCTACGTCTCACGGCTTGTCCCTGAGGGTTCTTCTCATTTTTTGTGCATGTGATGAGTGATTGATTTATTTGAAGTTCTTTGACTTCCTGTGATTTTTATTGATGCCATCCCCCGCGCAAGGCGGGGATCTTCTCTCAGGCAAAGTGATGAGGTAAGTTTGAGAATAGATTCCTGTTTTCACGGAATGACTCGAAATAATGTTGATGTCATCCCCGCGAAAGGCGGGGATCTTCTCTCAGGCAAAGTGATGAGATAAGTTTGAGAATGGATTTCCCACAGCTGACCTTTGACGAAATAAAACGTTGCCCAATTTGATTGAATCATCGTAAATTAAAAACTGCTTACTGATGATTCGTATTACACTTCTTTCTTTTCTGAATCCTCTTTTTTTACTGTCGATTTACTTTTTTTAGGCTTGGTTTCTTCTATAATGACGTCTTCTGTCGTTTTTGATTTAACTTCTGCGGTGTCTTGCTGATGTTTCTTTTTATAATCGCTAATAATTTCACAGACGCTGGTTTTGACATCTTTATAAAATTTACTTGCCATGGAAGATAATTCATTAAAATCGGGTAGTTTTGATTTGAAATCGCTCATGGTTCGCTCCGTGATATTCTGTTTTTAATTTTAGTATATAACTATATGACAAAAAAGTAATTAACGTTAATTATAGCATATCCCTTTATAAACAATATTCTTTATGCCAGATAAAAAAATAGCCCTTAACACGAATTGCCGACGAAAGTCAGCTCTTCCAATTAGTCTTAAGTTTTACTTGATTTTTAATGATGCCTACGTACCGCGGCGTGTCCGCGGTACCCAGAGATTGTGGCAGGAAACCATTTTATGGCGGAACAACAGTTCATGAGAGCCTGTTACGCCCAGGGGTGTAATAATTTCATGGTGGGTTTTAATAATTTTTCTGCCAGTGATTTTTTACCGTGGATGGTTATCTTAAAGGCGTTAAATAGTCCCATTTTTTCAACTAGAAGATCGTCACTGGTTTTTAAGCCATCGACAAGCTTTAAGTCGAAAGCATCTTTCGCTAACCAATGTTCACCCGTAGCTACCTTATCCATATCCAACTGTTGGCGATTGGCGAGAACGTAATCCCTAAAAATCTGATGGATTTTCTCTAAATCTTCCTGAAATTTTTTACGCCCTTTTTCGGTATTTTCCCCAAACAACGTCAATGTTCGTTTGTATTCTCCGGCAGTCAATAATTCAACATCAATATCGTTTTTTTTGAGCCAACGGTAGAAATTGGGAAGCTGAGCGACTACACCGATGGACCCTATTATAGCGAAGGGGGCCGCAATGATTTGATTAGCAACACAAGCCATCAGATAACCACCACTGGCAGCCATTTTATCAATACAAACGGTAAGCGGAATATTTTTATCCCGTAGCCGTTGCAATTGCGAAGCGGCTAAACCATAGCCATTGACTGCTCCCCCGGGACTTTCCAGCCGAATAAGTACTTCATCTTTCTCTTGAGCGACTGCAAGAACAGCAGTGATTGACTCACGAAGCTCTTCAACTTGTGATGCCTTAATATCGCCATGAAAATCAAGAACATAAAGCGAAGGTTTGCTTTTTTTGTCTTTCTTTTTTTTCTCGGGTTTTTGGCCTTTTATTTCATGAAATAAACGTTGTTTCAATGCGTCATATTGCTTGTTAAGCGGGGTGATGTTCAGTTTGGGGCGGGGCTTGCGGCCTAACATCAGAATACCGCCAACCACGACTAGCACAGCAACCACTAATGTTAATGTTTTCAAAAGAAATAAACCATACTCAGAGAAAAACTCCATTGTGAATCCTACCCATGTTAAAATAGTGATTATCCTCGGGCAGAGTTATCAGCGCAAGTAATTCTCATTAATGATTTTCTGCAATTTTAATCATTGATACTTCAGGAAGCTGCCGTAACAATATAACCCGGTCATTTATTTTCACTTGCCTGCAAGGGGTGCTTGCCAGATTTATAAATTATAGATAGTCTGCGGTTTTTGAGTATTTTAAAATCATATATGCTTGAAGTTTATAATGTATCCTTTGATTACCAGGATAAGCCCTTGCTTCGTAATGTGGAGTTTTCATTAGCTTCAGGGCAATTACTGCATTTACGGGGAGGAAATGGGGCAGGTAAAACCACGTTGTTAAAATTATTGACGGGGATTTTCTGTCCTCATGAAGGGGAGGTTCGTTATTATGGCAAATCAATCAGCGAAGACTTGGTCAATTACCAGCAAAAATTGTGTTTTATAGGACATAAAACCGGTATAAACCCTCTGCTGACAGTCCGTGAAAACTGCTTTTTCGATATGCATTGGGGCAAGCGCGCTTTAAATTTTGAACAGTTGCTCGCCGATTTTGGTTTACAAGGACTGGATGATGAATTTTGTTGTCATTTATCGGCAGGACAGCAACGCCGGGTAGGGTTACTGCGTATTGCTCTGACAGATGCCCGGTTGTGGTTGCTTGACGAACCTTTGATTGCTTTGGATACGGGTGCTGTCTCAGCTTTAATGCGCTGTCTTGAGCATCATCTGACTGAAGGAGGGCAAGTTGTTTTGACCTCTCATCAACCACTGCCTCTTGGACAGGCTTATCAGGAGTACTTGTTGTGATGAATCTGCGCAGACTATTTTATCGGCAGTTTCATCGGGAGTTTTTATTACATATCCGCCAACCCAGATTGCTGCTTCATTCCTCCTTGTTTTTTTTAATGGTCGCCGTTTTTTTCCCCTTGACCATGCCGCCTGAGAGTACCGTCCTTCGTTCAGTTGCGCCGGGATTAATCTGGATAGCTACCTTGCTGGCCATGCTACTTGCCTCCATAGGTTTTTTTCAACAAGATTATGAGGACGGTGTTATCGAGCAGTGGTTAATTTCAGGTTATCCATTAAGTCTGATTATCACAGCGAAACTGTTGGTTCATTGGTTACTTACTGTTCTTCCGCTACTAATTTTTTGTCCATTATTGGCCTTATTATTTAATCTATCCTGGTATGAAACGGCAGTGTTGATGATTAGTCTGGTAGCAGGTACGCCAGCGATGCTTTTTTTATGTGGTTTTGCCGCTACCTTTAACACAGGTATCCATCAAAAAGGAGTTTTAATGGCGTTAATTTTATTACCTTTAACTATCCCGATAATGGTTTTTGGTAGTGGGGCTTTGATAACAACAATGCAAGGTGGGTCTGTTAGCAGTTATTTGGCTCTATTGCTTGCCATATCGATATTAACTGTTGGGTTTTTGCCTTTTGCGATCGCGGCAGTAATGCGGATTGTTCTTGCGGAGTAAGAGGCTGTATTGTTTGATTGCAATTGACCTGATGTAAACAATTCAGTAGTATTCACGCCAGCATTTATTGCCGAATGGAAAACTATGGAGTTGTATCATGAAGAATATAAGCCGATATCATCAACCCGCATTGAAAAATCACGTTGTGTTTGTTTTCAGCAAACTCCCTGTCTTTATAATCAAAATCATTCAGCTACCATCCTGTCTTCTTCGAAGACTTAATATTTCATCCTGAACAATTCAAGAAGCGAATCAGAATTAAAGTCATTGCATATATACAAAGTTGATTAAAAAACAAGAAACGAAGGAAGAGAGATGCCACAGGTATTTACTGGAGAGGGTTTAGGGTTAACGGGTTCATCGGTGGGTCAGTTAGGGGTTTATGGTCCTCAGGGGAGTGGTTTGTTGGGTGGTGGGGGTTCGTTGTTGTCGGTGAATGCGGCGACGGGGAATGTGGTGTTGAGGCAATCGGATGGATTTTTAGCGGGGTTGGGGTTGGGATATGACCTGCAACGGAGTTATAACTCGCTGGGGGAGGGGGGATGCGGGTGGTGTTTTAATGTAGAGAGCCGTCTTTGTGTGGAAGGGGGTATTAACGAGCCGGGTTCGGTGGTGTATCGGGTGGATGAGGATGGTCATCGGAGTGGTTTTGTATTTCACGAGGGTCGAGGTTTGTATGTGGCGATGGATGGGCGTGCTGCGAGTCTTTGTTTTAAGGGGGGTCACTGGCTTTACCGGGATGGGGTGAGTGAGACGGCGTATGATTACGATGAGGGGGGGCAGTTAACGGCGGTGCGCGACCGGGACGGCCATTGTCTGGCGTTGAGCTATGAGGAGGGCCATTTGGTGCGGGTGGTCGACAGTTCGGGCGAGCAGCGTATTGAGTGGCGTTTTGAGCGGGGTGTGTTGCAGGAGATAACGACGTGGAGCGAGGCATCGGTGGTTCACCACCTTCGCTATGAGTATGACGCTCAAGGGCGGTTGTGCAGGGTGAGTCGTGATTTGGGTCAGGGGCTGACTTTTTGGGTGACTTATGCGTATTGGGGGGAGTCGACGCGGCTGCGTGAGCTTCGTGAATCGGACGGGGTGGCGTTGTTGCTGGACTATGATGCCAGTGGTCGTCTGATCCGGCTTACGGACGGTGAGGGTCGGTGGACGCAATACCGTTACGAGGCGGGTCATACGGTGATAAGCAATGCATTGGGCGAGACGAGCACGTATGGCTATGACGCCCAGGGGCGTTTAACCCGGGTGGTGGACGGGGTGGGGCATGCGATTGATTACGTGTACGAGGGGGCGAGGCTGGCTGCGATTTATCAGGGGGATTTGCAGTGGCGGTTTGCTTACAATGACGCGGGGGACTGTGTGGACAGGGTGTTGCCTTCTGGCGAGCGAATCAGGTGCACGTACGACAGCGACCATCGTGTGCTGAGCGAGACGCACGTGGCGGACGGGTGGGGTGTACGGACGTCGTATCGGGTTTATGACGAGCGCGGCCATGTGCGGTTTAAGGTGGCGTTGGACGGGACGGTGAGCGAGTGTTGTTACAACGAACAGGGGCAATTGCTGCGCGTTCGTACCTATCTGAAGGCGGGATTGACGGGGCAGTCGCCTGCGTCTTCCCTGTCGTTGAGCGCGATGACGCGCTGGGCGGCCAGTCAGCCGCCTGAGGCAGTGAGTCTGGTGGATTATCGCTACGACTGGCGCGGGTTATTGGCGGAAGAGGTGCATTACGCAGCGATTGACCCGGCGGGCAACGGGGTATTGGCCGGCGCGTTAACGACGTCTTATCGCTACAATGCGGCGGGTCTTTTAGTGGAAAAAGGGCAACCTGTGGCGGGAGGTATCCGTCTGACGCATTACCTGTACGATGATTTGGGTCGCTTGCTGGAAACGCGTGATAGCGAGGGCCATAGCGAGCGGGTGGTGTATGACGAGGCGCACCGTCAGGTGATTACCACGGATGCCAGGGGGGTGCGGACTATTCGCACTTACGACCGTACGGGCCTGCTTCTGGCGACTCAGGTGATGGAGAGTACGGGGGTGTCGTATGGGACGACGACGTATCGTTACGATGAAGCAGGCCGTTTGGTGCGCACGGGGCATGCGGACGGCACCTTCACGGTTTATTGTTACGATGCGGCGGGTCACTTGCTGGCACAATGCGAGCCGGGCGGTCGGGTTTGCGAATACACTTATGATGCGCTGGGGCGGGTGGTGCAGACGGTGCAGCGGGCAGGGGTGGTGACGGCGGACTGGTCGGCCGACTCCCTGACGTGGGCGGCTATCCGGCCTGCGGCGGACCGGGGCGACCGGTTGCGGCAAACGATTTATAATGCCTGTAATCAGGTGGCTTACACGGTGGATGAGGCGGGGGGTGTCATTGGCTTTGACTACGATGCGGCGGGTCAGGTTGTTCGAAAGACGGCGTATGCGACGCGGATTACCCTGCAAGAGGACGTGTTGTTGACGGTGGACACCTTGCTGCTTGTAGCCAGTGAAGACGACCGTATAAGCCGGTACCGCTACGATGAGGCGGGTCGCTTGCAGGCGGAAGTGAATGGCAATGGGGCGGTGACCGGTTATACCTGGGACCGGGAAGGCCATTGCCTGGACGTCTGCCGGTATGCGACGGCGCTGACGGGTCTTTATTCCCTCGACTGGGCGCTGCCGCCGCCCTCGCCCAAGGATAGCCACACGTACAGCCGCTATAATGCCGCGGGCCTTAAAGTGGCCGATATTGATGCGCTGGGCTATGTGACCACCTATGCGTATAACGAGCAGGGGCTGGTGTGTGAAAAGCGGGTAGTGAGTCAGGCCATTGGCATAAGGCGCCTTGAGGAGGGGGCTGCGCTGGAGACGTTGCTGCGACTGAGTGCGGCAGACCACGTCACCACGTATCGCTATGACGGGCTGAATCGTCTGATTGAGCAAACCGACCCTAACCATCGGGTGACACGCTACCGTTACGACGAACGGGGGCAGGTGGTGGAAAGCACGTGCCTGGATGCCCGTAGTCAGGCGTATCGGGGGACGGCCTGCCGCTATGACGCGCTGGGTCGGGTGATTCAACAGCTTAATGCCACCGGCGCTGCCTTGCTGCGGGACTCACCGGGGTTATCGGCCGCCGAACAGGAGGCCATTTGGGCGGCGCACAGCGTTCAGTTGAGCTACGATGCCCTGGGGCGTCTTCTCAGCCAGCGCAATGCGCGGCAAGAGACGACACAGTTTTTTTATAACGAGGCGGGGTTGCTGCAGTACACCGTGACGGCAGACGGCGAAGTCGTGGAGCAGGCTTACAACGGGTTTCAGGAGGTTATTGCGACCCGCCGTTACAGTAACCGGTTACCCGGACTCCTGGTCGGTCTGACGGCAAGCGGGCTTGCTGCCCGGTTAAGCGAGCTTCGCGATGAGGCGCACGATGAAGTCACGACGTATGCGTATCACCCGACGGGGCTGCTGGCTTCCAAAACCGTGGGTGGGCATCAGGAGACCACCGTCTTGTATAATGCTTTTGGCGAGGTGGCGAGTACTCGTCAACGGCTTGATGCCGACCAGGTTTATCAAACCACTTACCGGTATGACCATCAGGGGCTGCTGCGTCACCGTATCGAGGAAGGGGAGGGGCTTTATCGCGACAGTGAAACCCAATACGATGTGTGGGGGCGAGTCAGTAAAGCAATCGATGCGCGTCAGGGGGAGACGACTTATAGGGTCAATGCCCGGGGTGAGTGCACGCTCATTGAGAACGCCGTTCATTCGTCCAAAACGATGAGTTACGATGCCTTTGGTCGAGTGGTGAGTGAAAGCGCGCTGGTGGCGAAGGCGTACACGTATGATGACGAAACCAATACCGTCACCATCAGGCATGTCGGCGAAGACACGACCACGATACTTCAGTTTAATGCGTTTGGCGACAAGGTCTGTCTGGATGACAATGGCGCGGTCACCACCTGGTGTTATGACGAAAACGGGCAATTGCTGGCGGTTGAAAAACCCGAAGGTCAGGGGATGGCCTATCGGTATGACGAAGCCGGTCACCTGGTGTGGCAGCAGGATAACGAGGGCCGGGTGATTGTTTACACGTACGATGCAACAGGGCGTGTGCTGACCAAAATCATCGACCCCGAGGGGCTGGCCCTGACCACCACGTATCGTTATGACGGGATAGGCCGGCAATTGCAGGTGGTGGAAGCCGATGGGCTTTGCAAGCGGTTTACGTACAATGCCGCGGGGCAGCTGCAGCAAACGTGTATCGACCCCGAGGGGCTTCAGTTAAGGACTGATTTTGTCTATGACGAGCGCGGTCTTTTAGTGCGTCAGGTCGAGCATCTGGATGCTCAAAGGACGCGGGTGACTGCTTATGAATGGGATGCGCTGGGGCGGTGTGTGGCGACCATTCGTGACGCCGAGGGCTTAAAGCTTACCACCCGTACCGGGTATGATGCCAATAACAATCGGGTCTGGGAGACGGATGCCAACCAGCACACGCGCCATTGGGTGTATGATGCCAATAACCGTTGCCGCTACGAGGTGGATGCGCGCGGGGTGGTAACGGCGCATCACTACGATAGCCGGGACAATGAATGCAAAACGGTGGTCTATGCTCACCGTCTCAGTCGGGTGGATAATTATACGCAAGCGGGCATTGAGGCGCTGTTAAAGCCGGATGAGCAAGACTGCTATCAGTTTCGTACCTTCGACAGGGCTGGACGGGTGAGGCTTGTATTTGACGCCCTGGGCTATGCGACCCGCTATGTGTATGATGTCAAAGGCAATGTAGTGTCTCAAGTCCGGTATGCGCAGGCTTTTTCCCTTGCCCGTTTAAAAGAAGGTTACGCTCCTGAGCCGCGCGATGAAACGAATGCGCGGGTGACTTACATGGCGTATGACGGGTTGAACCAATTGCGCTACCGGGTGGATGCGCAAGGCGCGGTGACGTCGTTTCACTATAACCGGGCGGGGCAGGTGAGTCAAACGACGCGGTTTTATGTCGGCCTGCCGTTGCAGCAGATGAAGCGGGATTTTTCCTGTGCGGGTATTGAAGCAAAGTTAACCCTTCATGCTGACCAGGACCAAACCACCCGCTACGCCTATGACAAGGCGGGGCGTCTGGTTTATCAGTTAAGTCCCGAAGGGGCGGTGACGCGGTATGACTACGATGGGGCGAGTCGGCGGATAGCGACCTGTCAATACGCCACGCGGTTAAACCCGACAGGGCTTGATGCGCAGTGGCCTGAGCGGGTTATGGCGAGTACGGCGGACCGTCTTACCCGATTTGTATTCGATGCGGCGGGGCGTGAACGTTATCGTATCAGCGCGGAAGGACGCGTTCTTGAGCGCTGTTATGACGCGGTGGGCAATGTGGTGGCGGAGGTGAGGCACACGTGGCGCTTGGCAGACGGCGCCCCACTGAGCAAGGACGCGTTAGAGGACGATAAGGGTGCGCAACGAACGCGATGGACTTATGATACGCTGGGTCGTCTTGTACAAAAGACGGATGCGGCAGGCGGACAGACCGCCTATACCTACGACGGCAATAACAACGTGATAACCCAAACGGATGCCCGTCAGGCGCGCTGGACCTATGGCTATGACGAGGCCAATCAGTTGGTGGAAACCCGCTCCCCCGAGGTCAGCGTCACCGGGGAGGCGGCGGGGCAGTGGGTGAGTGAGACGCGCGCTATCCTCACGCGCCATACTTATGACAGTTTTGGTAACGTGGTGGAGACGGTGCGTGATGCAGAAGGGCTTATGGCGCGCCGGGTCTACGTGTATGACGCCTTGAATCGCTGCGTGGAAACCCGTTATCCGGATGTGCGAGTGGATGCCTCGGGAACAACCGCCTGTGCGCAACGCAACGAGGTGGTGCAAACGCTGACGGAAGTCAACCGCTACAATGCCTTTGGCGAGGTGGTGGCGAAGCAAGACCGGGCGGGGTATTGGTCTTACACGGCTTACAATGGCCGGGGCGAGGTATTGTATACGTTAGGGGCTGATGGTGAGCTGACGGGGTGTGAGTATGACGGGCTGGGGCGGCTGACGGGGAAAACGCGCTACGCGACCCGATTGTCGTTGGAGGCGCTGGGGGGCGACTACTCGGCCGAAGCCTTTGCCCGAGGTCGCTGCGTCAGTGCTGACGACCGGCAGGAGCGCTGTGAATATGACCGGGAGAACCGGCTGGTTAAGGTCAGGCAGGCAGCCCTTCGCAGCTACAATGGTGCGACCCGGCAGTATGCGCGGGCAGAGCCGACCCGACGCTTCACCTACAACGCCTTTGGGGAGGTCATTGAGGAGCAGGTGTGTCGCCAGGCGGGCGAGTGGGCGACCACGCGGTTTCAGTACGACAGGGATGGTTTGAAAGTAGCCACCCTGGATGCCGGACACTACCTGACCACCTGGTCGTACAATGCGCTCGGCGAGACGGAGGCGGAGCGGGCCTATGCGCAGCGCGCCGAGGTCGGTGCGAATGGGGAATGGACGCGGCCTCCAGTCGCTGCGGAAGACCGTTGGGTGGTCTTTGCCTACGATGCCTTAAGCCGCCTGACGGCCAAAACCTTCAAACAGGTGAGTCATGCGCGGCTTACGGCGGATGGACGCCGTTATGAGACGCTCACCGGGGAGGTGACAACGACCTATACGTATGATGCGCTGGACCATCTGACGTCGACCACCGATACGATGGGCTATCGGAGTTTTTGCTATTACGATGCGTTGGGGCAGTTGATTGCCAAAGTGGGGCCTGCTACCGCGGCGGGACAGCGCGCGGTGAGTTACGGCTACGATGGCCTGGGGCAACTGGTGGAAACGACCCGGTTTGCCGAGGGGGCGGCGGCTGCTGATGAAACGACCTTTCGCCTGCGCGGGAAGTCGGCGAAGGACCAGACGACCCATTCGCTTTATGATGCCGAGGGGCGTCTGTTGGCCGAGGTAGACGGCTTGCAGCACGCGGTGTATTACAGCTATGACGGCAGGGGGCAGGTGACTCGCCGCTGGCAGTCATTAACCGGCGTGGATGGCACGTTGCAACGCAGGGACCAACGCTATCGCTACGATGAGGCGGGTTCTTTGTTGCAAACGGCCACGTTGACCGAGGCCGGGTCGCTGATAACCGAGGACGCCTGTTACAATGCCTTTGGCGAGGTGATTGCGAAGGGCCGCAACGGCCGCTTCACCACGCACATGGATTACGACACGGCAGGGCGCGTGTGGCGGAGCAACAGCGCCGGATTTTACCAGATTTATGTCTATGATTTAACGGACAAGGTGACGCAGGTGGTGACGTCCACCCAGGCGTTTAACGGCCAATGGGGCGAGGAAGGGCTTGATTTATCGACGGGCATGGCGAGCGACACGCTGTCGTTCAGTGACGGGGCGTGGCGTTACGGGTTAACGCGACAGGACACGGTTTACGATGCGCTGGGGCATTTAATGAGCAAGCGTAAGGAGTCGGTGGTGCGCGGCACGACCCACGAGGATAGGTTGCAGGCGGTGGAGGAGGTGGAAACGACTGACCGCTGGGGGAATGTGCTCAGTCACACCAGCGCCCGCGGGTTGACTACCCGGATGCGTTACAATGCCTTTGACCAGGTGGTGGAGCAGGTGTTACCGCCGGTGGAGGTCTGTAACGAGCGGGGCGAGCGGCAATGGCTTGCCCCCACGGTGCGTTATGCTTACGATGCGCTGGGCCGGGCGCTGGCGGTCACCGATGCCAACGGGCATACGGTGGCCAAACTGCTGGATGCCGAGGGGCAGGTGCTGGCTGACATCGATGCGAAAGGCAACCGACGGGTGAAGACCTATGACCTCTTCGGCAACCGGGTGAGCAGTCGCACGGAACGCGGGGCATTGACCACCTACGTTTACGATAAGGCCAATCGGTTAATCGAGCTGAAGACGGCGACGGGCAGTCAGCGCAGCCAGTACGATGAAGCAGGTCAGCTCGTTGCGCAAACCGATGCCCTGGGCGCTCACCGCCGGGTGTGGTATGACACCATGGGCCAGAGGATAGCGCAGGAGGACCAGGGGCGTGTAACCCAATACGCCTACGATGACGCCGGCCATCAGGTGCTGGAGCGCGATGCCCAGGGTCACACCCGCACCTGGGCATACAATGAGGCGGGCCAGTTGATTCGCCACGGGGATTTGGGCGGCCATGTCACCACCTACCGTTACAACCGCAATGGCCTGTTGCTGGAGGAAGTCTCGACCGCGGGCAAGCACCTGCAATACCATTACCAGGGTGACGGCGCGCTCATGCAATACGTGGATAACGTCCATCACGAGACGGTGGATTATGCCTATGACCAAGACGGCAATGTCGTTGCCAAAACAGCCTCCCGAACCGTGCAGGGGCCGGATGACGGCTGGCTCAGGGAGATGGATGTCTATGCCTATGACGCGCTCGGGCGTCTGGTGACCGTGCGCCGGCGAAGTCCTCAAGACACCGACTCGCGTTTTCCGGACAAAGACCACGCGCTGTTAAACATCGATTACCAGTACGATGCGGTGGGGAACATCCGGCACACGCAGGTGATGGCCAATTACAGTGGCTTTCAGCCGCTGGTGGGGGATGAGTATTACACGTACGATGAAACCAACCGGTT
>NZ_JHYC01000015.1 GCF_000621525.1 Legionella fairfieldensis ATCC 49588
AACCATGCAAAGAACCAACAACCACTTTTTTATACGCAGAATACTGATGTTGCTATGCTGCGGGTCGATAGTAATGACCGCACAGGCAGCCGAGCCACTGTGGACGCTTGTTCCTGCTCCGGGAAGTAATCCCGTCCAGACTGTGCCGGCGAACGGGACAGCTACAGTACAGTATGTGGTCCAAAATCAGTCAGGTAAGCCTAAAACACTGGTCATTCAGTCCACACCGGGCATTAGCCAAACTGCTCCCTGTCAACTGATGCCCAGAGGACAGGCCGGCAGCAGTTGTGTCTTGAATCTTGTTATTATCGGCAATGCGTTACCTCAGGGAGGTGTTCATTACGGCCCCGTGCTGTGTCAGGCCAATCTGGATGGCAGCCCGAATCCAAACCAGTGTTATCAGCCAGGTGCCGCCACTAGTTTACATATTACCCGCGGCCCTGCCACAGGGGCTACGATTACGGTGAACCCCTCTGCTTTAAATTTTGTTGCGGGAACAAATGGATTGGTCACTGTAACCAATAGCCTGACCTCGCCAGAGCCTGCGAATAATGTGGTTGCCACCATTCCCTTCGGCAGTCCTATCAGTGTGCAAAACACGACCTGCGGGGCAAGTCTTGCGATTGGCGCAAGCTGTACGATTACTTTTACTGCTCCAACGGCAGAAGGACCCACCATTATTGGCATTAGCGGCAGTAACACCAATACCGCGAATGTTGCAGTAACCGTCACCGCCATACCCCTGGCCACTCTCAGCGTCAATCCAACCACATTACTATTTGCTGAAAATTCAACAGGCAATATCACCGTGACTAATAATGCAGGCTCTCCGGTTGCGGCAGAGAATGTGATTGCGACCATTCCAGGAGGCAGCAACATCAGCGTACAGAGTACAACCTGTGGCGCGAGTCTTGCGATTGGCGCAAGCTGTACGATTACGTTGGCATCAAGTACGCAGGAAGGACCAACCACTATTCCCATCGCAGGAGACAATACCAACACAGTAAATGTGGCGGTGACCGTAACCAGTCAGCCACAGATAAGCATCACAAATCCTGTCCAGCAAAGCCGGGTCGTTACGGTAGCGGGCGCCTCGTTGTCTTTGGAAATTACCAATGATGCCGGCAGTGCGGTGAATGCCAATGCCATTACAGTCAGTAATCAGGCTGCCTGCCCTGATTTGTCCGTTAACAACAGCAATTGCACCAGTGTGGCACCTGGAGCCAGTTGCACGCTGGAGCTAACTTCCAACTCCCCTTACGCGCCGTGCACCATTACCGTCAGCGGCAGCAATACCGCCAATAGTCCCACTGCCTTGATTGCTTTTTCTCATTTAGGAGGGTTGGTATTTGAGGAAAGCGGAGGCAGCGGCAAAGTGGTCATTGATATGGCACAAGAGTTTAGTAATCAATGGACGAGTAATTTCTCTGATATAGCTAGCGCAACAAGTCTGGATGACGGGGTTAGCAATACCAATGCTATTGTCGCTGATTTAGCTTGTTCAACAGATCCGGGTGAGTGTGCAGCCCAACGTTGTCGAAACATCGGTATAGACTGGTATCTTCCCGCAATAAATGAGCTATCTACAGTTCGTAGTGCACTGTGTTCCAACGCGGCAATTCCCTGTAACTTTGGCGGGTTTTTGGCCCTCATCTACTGGAGTTCATCGCAGTTCGATGACTCTAACGCGTGGGCCGCTTCCTTCCCATCAGGTAGCGACGGCGGCAACCTTAAGGTCTTCGTGCCACCTGTTCGGTGCATCCGGGCTTTTACCCCTTAAACTATTTATCTTTTTTTTTGAGACAGCTTTGCTGTCTCAATCTGTTGATTGAGCTACAAATGGATCTTAATTTGCTCAAATTTCAATGGATTCGTTAAATAGAGCAAAATGGGGAAACAACAAGGTAAAAGTTGTTCTAAAAACGATAGGTTTCCTCCTGTAACTGTTGCCGAACATACTCTCGGTTACATCAATGGATATGAAGAAGGTTATACGACTGCTCTACTTAACTCTCCACAAGATTTATCTATGGTCGGCTTGAAATTAGGAGTGCTTGCCCAACGTCTTGGAAAAAAAGATTTGAACGAGTTAATATTCATTAAAAACAGCAGTGAAAGCCAAATATTACATCATCCTGATTTTTTAGATGCTTTTAAAGAAGGATTGAAGGTTACTTTTATAAAGTACACACCAAAGCAAAAATCATTTATTATTCTATTTTCAAATGAAATAAATGACAATGGCGATTCACCAAACTACCCCTACCCTCCATTAAAAACGACTGACAATTTATCTTTGCCACCCATAAAACCCGAGTCAACAAAACCTTCTTTTTTGCCACCAATAAAAGAACTTCTTTTTAATTATTCTCCAGAGACTTTTGAAGCGACTCGCTCTACTTATCAATTTCAGGAAATAAAAAATCCACTTACTTCAAAGACTCCTCTAACAATATTTTTAAATGAAGCTAATAAGTCTGTACTCTTGGAAACAAGAGGTCTTAAGCGTCAAACTAACGAAATCCCTGTCAAATCGACCAATGAAACCGGGAACCCCTATAGACTCTTTTCTCAGGTTAATGTATTTGCTCCTTGTCATCCTGACCTGGACCATTCCACTGAAGCGCAATCAAAACCCAAGAAAAGCAAAATAGCGTTCTAATTAATAATGAAAAACTCTGAAACCATTAAGAGTTCTTGCAAGGAATGGTTCACCCTGTTTGCTTCCTTGCTCAAATAGAAAACGCCACCGCTCCTGCAAGATGTCAACGTGTGAAATTATGACTCTTGTGATATTATTCCATTTAAGTCATTAGGGAGTAATGCTAAGGTCTTTCCTGCGCAGGCGGAAAACTATCTACAAATTAGACATGGTGATAATTTTATGGATAGTTTCCCGCCTGCGCGGGAAAGACAAGTCATGGAACAAAGTCTGGAAGAGAAAATTTGCATATACCGTGAACACTTACAATAAGTTTTATTGCTTACAATTTAATCAAAATAGCCAGCTTTACCTAAAGCAGCCATCTGTATTGTTTTGAGTCATTCCCGTGAAAACGGGAATCTATTCTCAACTTGCCTCATCACTTTGCTTGAAAGAAGATCCCCCGCCTTTCGCGGGGATGACATGAACATTGTAATGACAATTTATGTAATACAATCTACAAAAAGAAAAGTTGCATATCCAAATTGCATATACATTTTCAAGTATTCAATTTCACGCTGATTTATTAACTTGTGACCCATCGCTAGAAGAAATAAGCTAGCCGCAAAGAAACTGAATAAAGAAAAGGAAAATAAACATCGGCGGGACTTAGCTGAGATTCTCCATAACCCGCTGTGTAGTTCCCTCCTAATTCTCCCATTAAGTGATCAGTAAAATGATAGTTTAAACCCGCACCGAATGTTGGACTCAAGCGCCAATGATCAATCAACATGTCTTGCCGGTGTACGCCAGCGGCTCCTATACTGGAATAAATTCTTGCTTTGGTGTTAGGAACAAGAAGCATTATCTTGCCCACTAAACTGGCTGTTTCCGTTCGGGTAATAAATTTTGTCAGATCATCATTGTCAAAACTAAATATACTTATCGGATCAAAGACAACATTGGCATCCGGATAACGCATGTAATTTGCCTCCAACGCAAACACAGGAGCAAATTCATAACCAACAAAAAATCCCCAAACACCCCCTCCCTCTTCAACTTTGACGGGAGTAGATATGTTAATAGCCAGATTCTGATTTTCTTCAGTAGGAACCAAACCGTTCCAGGTCGTAGAACCATAGCCTCCCATTGCTCCCAGGTAAAAAGAACGTTGAAATAAATTATCGCCCGTCGTACCTGCATGGCAGAAAAATGAAAAAAATGATAATTGTAAAATTAGCGCTAACTTTTTATTAATCACAATATATTTCTCTTTGTCTATTTAAATTTGACGCTTTACAACGCCTCAAGATCAAAACAATCTAACGTGAGTGCTATCATTTCAAAACTTGATTTTTCTAATGCTTTTGCTACTTCTCAATAACAACCGCAACGCTTAAACCTCGTTCAATGTAAATTGATGAAATGTTAACACCTCCGGATACCTTTATACTCAGTTTTGTCAGGTTAATTTAATCCGAGCTTACACATACCCGAGGTAAACACATCTAATTTTTGACACTAAACGATTCTTTTTGCCTGCGTGCTGTACTTTATACAGGACGCAGGCATTTTGGTTTTTATAATGTTCGATTAGATGCGTTTACCCTGCACATACTCTCTTTATTACAATGATGTAATTATTTATCGACAAGCAAGCCGCGTTGAACTACATATTCTGCCGTGTGAATCGACGCCGCCATTCAGGTAACAACTCCAGTTGTCCATACAATCTTGAGCGCTTGTGTAGGTTTGAGTTGCACAAGCGTTTTGCAAGGATTTATAACGAATTAGCATTGTTTCATAAATCAGGTGTGGGTTATTGCATAAAGCGCCTCCCTTGGGGAGCAATTCACGGCAGTGACACCCTGCGGTATCTTTAAAAGAAGCGCAAAAGTTAACATCATTTGTAGGTAATGCATTAGGGCATACTGCATAACCTGACACATAGAAGAAACACGTAAAAACAGCAATAATTATTCTCATCATTCCTTGACCCTTACTTAAAATTAAAATACAGAGGTACTGTATCAGAAAGTCGTATATAGAAAAACACTAAATTATAAAATCTGATTTTCTTTCCTCCTTCTTTTGATTTACAGTTAAAGAATTAAGTATATAAAAGACTTTTTTAGCAATTAATTCACGAAAATCAGGTCCTAAATTAGCGGAGAGCACTAAATAAGGAGTATGATGGTTGTCGTCGCGCAAAAAACTTACATCCAGAAAGTTATTAATTTTCAATAGGTCATACTGATAAAATTCTATTTTTTTGCTTTTTAAACCAAATAAATCTCTATTCTGTTTTTTAGAGGTAAGAAAATTACTTTGCACATTGATGAAAACTGGAAATTTATCCGTGCCCTCGAAGGATCTCAATCGCCCACATAGATTAAATATCTTGCGGTTTAACTTAAGCCCGGGGAAAATGACCGTATAAAGATAAACCAACAGACTGATTAAACAGCTTTTAATCCGCTTCTTTTGACTAAATACATTAATACAGGCAAGTTTTACCACATTGGAACATCGTTGATAGAAGTTGGTTTCAATAACAGCTTGATGGATTTGCTGAGCCAGGTCTGTTAATGTCGAGTATTTATTTAATGTGATTTTGATCGGTTCCAAGCGAAGAAAACAACCAATTGTATTATCATAAGTCTGACTATCCCGCGTGGATTTTACGAGGGTTATAAAAACATGTTCTTTGGAACCAGAATAATCACCTAAAGCCAGGGCGACACTGGCACATAAACCATCATTCAGACTCACATTATTTCTTACACAAAACTGTTGTAAATTAATCAAGGTGTTTTCGGGTATCTCCATGTAGGTTGAATAAGCAAAGTGAGGAGAGGTCGTCTTTTTTACAATAGCAGATCCAGGAAATGTAAAGAGATGAGCATCTTTTAAATACTTACTCCAAAAATCAAAATCTCTGTCCAAATACATTTGACTATAACGCTGTTCATTTAATAGGTATTCTCTATAATGCTGATCAGGATTTACTTCATCAAGTGTTAGCCGGGTATCAAGAAGATAATAGTCAGAAAGATGTGAGAATAAAATGTCAGGAGACACATCATCAGCAATAATATGTGGCATACAGGCTTGTAATTCAATACTATCCTCTTTCATATAGAATAAACGAATAATTAATTTTGGCTTCCCCCTGGCCCAGGCTGTATGTGCTCTTAATTCTTTTACGGAGGTTTCCAGCACTTGACTACATTCTGAATCAGATAATGTTTCAAGATTTTTGGTTATTATTTTAAATGGCAAATTAGTTTGTAAAACCTGGGCAGGCTGACATGTTAATACTTTGCAGAATAAAATGGGGTGTTGTTTGAATACGGCGTCTAAAGCTCGCTTTAATGTTTCAAGATCAAGCTGCCCTTGCAAACGTTTTCTTGCAACAACATTTAATTTTTTTGCTTTGGGTTCAAACGTGCTGGATAACCAAAGCAGAAGCTGAAAATCGCTTAATGGTAACCATGAAGAAGAGGCTTCATATTCTACTTTATGTAAAGCATTTTTTTTCCTTGCTCTGCTAACCACGCCAGTTAACTCTCGGATAGTAAGGGCATGATAAAATTCATCTAAAGTAATGACCTTTCCCAAATTATTATTTATTTTTGAAATAATTCGGGCTGCGCATAAAGAGTGCCCGCCTAACTCAAAGAAATTATCGTTAAGTCCAATGCGTTTTATATCCAGTTCCTCGGACCAGATTCTGGCAAGCTTTTTTTCCAGGGCCGTACGGGGCTTCAGATAATCCCGTGTCAGAGTTAACTCCGGCACAGGTAGAGCATTTCTATCTAACTTGCCATTGGGCGTTAGAGGAAACGCTTCGACTTTAATGAAAAAAGACGGAATCATATAATCAGGTAACAAGATCTGCAAATAATGTCTTAATTGACTGTTAATGGGCTGCTCTGCCTTGTCATCTTTTAAAATATAATAAGCAACCAGCAACTTTTCTTTTAACGAATCTTCCTGAGCTATGACGATAACGTCTGCAATAGCCTGGTGAGACAATAATCTCTTTTCAATTTCTCCCGGCTCGACTCGAAAACCTCGTACCTTCACCTGATGATCAATTCTGCCAATACATTCCATGGAACCATCAGGTAACTCACGGCATAAATCACCTGTTTTGTAGAGGCGAGCCATGTTATTTTCACTAAAAGGATCGCTGATAAACTGGCGCTGAGTTAAATCAGGCCGATTTAAATAACCTCGTGCCAAACAAATCCCTCCAATATACAACTCTCCCTGCTCACCCGGTGAAACGGGAGAAAGATTAGAGTCAAGAATGTGACAATACACATTAGAACCGGGCCTGCCAATTGGCACATGAGTTGGTAAAAGAGAACAATTAGCACGATTAACTTTGTATAAGGAAATACCGACGGTCGCTTCTGTAGGACCATATTCGTTGAATAGGGTATGTTCAGGATAAAGATCAAGCCAGGCTAAACAATCGCTACTGGATAAATTTTCTCCGCCTAGAATAAGAATCCGTAAGTCTGGTAAAGAAACCTGTCTGAATTTAAGCTCACGTAACATCACTTTTAAATAAGTGGGCGTTATTTTAATACTATTTATTTTATTATCTTTAAGATAATCCAGGTAAACACTGATATTTTTCTTTATCTGATCACTACCAATCACAACGGTCATTCCTGACATAAGCGGTACCAGGGTGACTGATATCGCCATATCAAAAATATAATTAAGTGAAAAATCAACCCGTTGACAGGATTGATATTCCGTATAAGCAGTAAACCATCGGCAGTAATTAATCACACTTTTATGCTCGATTAAAACGCCTTTGGGGTTTCCTGTCGAACCTGAGGTGTAAATAATATAGGCAAGATGATGTGACTCTGCGATAGGAGAAGGATTCGCTTCGTCATATCCTCCTGTTTCTCTTGCAAACGCTTCAAATGCTATTAATTTTCCCTGATAAGAAACAAATTTTTCCTTGAGCTCAGAATGAGTCACTATGAAAGAAGTCTGGCTATCTTTCAATATAAACAATAATCGCTCTTCAGGATGAGAAGAGTCAAGTGGCAAATAAGCTGCTCCAGCCTTTAAAATACCGAAAATAACAATAAAAAGATCAATGGAACGTTCCATACACAGAGCAATTTGAGTATCAGGATTCACACCCAACGCCCGTAAATAATGCGCAAATTGATTCGCTCTCTTATTAAGCTCCCAATAAGTCATTGACTGGCCATTAAACAAAAGAGCAGTATGATACGGTGTCCGCTCAACCCATTCCTCAAATAATGCATGTATGGTATTCTGACTATTCATATCCCTATTCACAGCCTCTGCTCTTTGCTACATTTCTTTACTTAACCATAAAATAGCCTATTGAATCAATGGATTATTAATTATTACTCGTTCAATGGCGTGATAATATTCCTGTTATTTTCATTGACACATACGTTTAAAAGAGAAGAATTCCTATCCAGGCGGGATTAGTAAAAAAATCCTTTGAGATCTCATCCAATCCATGAGGATAACTCTATCCTGACTTGACATTAAAACGTGAATCAATCCGCGAAATCAGTTGCTGATGGATATTATCAAATCCCCGATTGCTCATTATCAATACAGCATCACCGGAGCGTACGCTCTCGACTAAAGCCTCAATCATTGCGCTTGTAGTAGGTAATAGTACATAAGGACAAGTCCACTCCTTGGCAAGGTCATCCAGATTAAATTGTTCAGGACTTAATATATAAGCACCATCGACATCAGCTAATGCGCTTGCCATGGCATGGGCATGGACTCCTGTTTTCATTGTGTAAGAAGCAAACTCTAAAACAGCAAAAATACGCTGATGCCGATGGCTTTGTTTTAATGCGTGGATTGTTTTACTAATTGCCGTGGGATGATGAGCAAAATCATCATAAATAGTAATACCATGTCGATTGGCTTTCACTTCCAGACGGCGTTTGACGGGTTTAAATTCTGCCAGCGCATTTGCCGCTTCTTCTATATTTACTCCAGCATGAAAACTGGCAGCCAGTGCCGCAAGGCCGTTCTCAACATTAAATTGTCCAATTAAAGGCCATCTTACTTCCGTAACAGCCTGACCTTTATACCAGACACGAAATGCTTGTCCACTTTCTTCGAGCAATTCAGCACGCCAGGTTGCATTACCATGCAAAGCCAAGTTATCTACAGGAGAAAAAACACCGCGATTAATGACCTCGTTCAAAGCGCTATCATCCCGCGGTTTGATCACGATTCCTTTACCCGGAATGGTTTTTAAATAGTAATGAAATTGTTGCTGAATTGCTGCAAGATTCGGGTAAATATCAGCATGATCAAATTCGAGATTATTTAAAATAGTAATTTCAGGACGATAGTGCATAAATTTTGGACGTTTATCAAAAAATGCTGAATCGTATTCGTCCGCTTCAATAATAAACCATTCTCCATGACCTGGCTGCGCGCTGGTATCAAAATTGGGTGCCACTCCTCCAATGAGAAAACCAGGATGTTTTCCTGTTTGATGAAGAATAAAAGCAAGCATGGACGTCGTGGTAGTTTTGCCATGAGTTCCGGCAACAGCCATTACACGATAACGGGATAATATATTTTCAGCCAGCCATTGTGGGCCTGATGTATAATTTTTACCGGCATTAAGAACCGCTTCAAGAACA
Organism: Legionella fairfieldensis ATCC 49588; assembly: GCF_000621525.1. Classification (GTDB taxonomy): domain Bacteria; phylum Pseudomonadota; class Gammaproteobacteria; order Legionellales; family Legionellaceae; genus Tatlockia; species Tatlockia fairfieldensis. The sequence continues at coordinate 9,331 of NZ_JHYC01000015.1, forward strand.
GGCATTCCGCGTTTAATCGCATTTCCCACAATGACACAATCGGCTTGTAAAGCCTGTCCAGTATCCTCATAACCTTCAGTCCAGTTAATACCTTTGTCATGTAATAAGTCACTAACGGGTGGATAACAATTTTCATCACAACCTGTTACTTTGAAACCCGCCTCTTTAGCCAGTAAAGCCAAAGCGCTCATAAAAGTGCCACCAATACCTAAAATGTGTAAATGCATCATTGCCCTCATTGCCATAAGGAAACAGTTAAAATATTACAGGCCAGTAAACCAAAACTTGCCAATACAGCAGTTAATGAATCGGATTCCAGAGTATGTTTGTAGATATGTACCGTAACCAGAAACTGCCAGGCTATTAATAACAAAGTAAAAATCAAGTAAATAATCGCTGTTACCAAGGCAAGGCCCTGATTTAACTGGTTATTAATAAGCATGGGGGTAACCAGCAATAAAGGAAAAGCAAAAAAATGAATAAGCAAGTGGCTAAATATTAATGTCGTTAGCGCTTGTAAGGTTCTGCCAGCCTTATGATAAATTTTAAGTAAAATATAAGTATAAACAAAATAAGAACACAGCAACGTTAAAACGGCTAAAATTGCTCGCAAAAAATTCAAATCTTGCCTTTCTGGTTCAGAAATCACTGATTGCAGGACAATTAACGACACGAATAAAAACGAGACAATAAATAATAAAAAAGAAGAAGACGGTGTATTTCCCGGACTTTCTTTTAAAATCGCAACTTGCCAATAACGCTTAAAAAGCGTTTCCCACATATGAGCATCCTATTTTATAATCATTTTTAAGTGTTCATGCCTATTCAAAAAACTGCCTATATTAACGTGAGTGAAACCTAAAATTTTCCCTGCTGAAAAAAAACAATCAAAACTCATGCCGAAATAACAGCTAACGTCAACTTGGTTGAGTTTTAACTTTTTTGATAATACTAACCTGTTGCACTATCGGTTTTTGCCACGGCCCCGAAATTTTATAGGTATAACCACTTATTGTCTGCATCCCCTGATTAATTAACCGACTGGCAACCCATGTTGCAAATCCTGCTATAGGACCGCCCGCAATGGTAGCAACGACGGGTAAACTTGCCGTAATATGAGGGGAGATTTTTAAATCCACGTCATAAAGCTGTTTTGCAATATTTAAATCGCCTTTCATGCTGGCATAGGCTACCGGACCATCGATATAACTATTTTGCGTTCTCATGATCCCGTTTGCAAGACTAAAATTCCCTCGAAATTGATCAAAACTGTAACCGTCTTTGGCTAAATCACTAAAATCCAATTTAAGTCGGCGTGGGATAGTTTGTAGGCTAAGAATACTTAAAAGTTTTCCTAAACCTAATTTTTCTTCTGTGTCAGGACTTAAATGGGTAATACGACCGTCTTTAAGGCCAATGGCAATTTGACCCTTTACTTTTTCCAGCGCAAAATTGAACAAACCATCAGGCCAACTGCCTTGAAAACGTAATTCACCTTGCCTGGCCTCAAGCGCCGCTGGACTAATTTTCCAACGTTGTAAACTTTTCGCCAAATCATTAATATGTAAATCCCCCTGCAATGTGGTGGTATTTATTTTTTCATGCTGCTTCCATTCTCCTTTTGCAGTCAGGAAATAAGAAGGCGATTTTATTTTGCAGAAGTCAAGCCGCCAGCTATGAGGTAAGGATTTTGCTTTTAAACTTACTTCGCCCAGATCCAGTTCCCCCCATTGAAAAGAATCAATCTGTAAATCAAGATTAGGTAAATCCGCAGGTTTAAGACCCGAATTAGACACGTTATTTTTTAAAGCAACCTTTTCAACACGTAATTTGTTAAATCGTCCTGTTAGGCTATTGGTTTTCTTCTGATAATGTAAATTAGCCACAAGCTTGGGCTGTTGTAAATAAATAGACCATTCTTCTTTAGCTAAACTCGCTACTTTAACAACCAGATCTTTATAGTATTCTTTCCCTATTATGGCTTCCTTTAATTGAATATCAATTCGATGTATTACATCAAATAAGGAAGACTCCCCTGCGGACTGCATCAGCTTTCTTTTAGTAGCAAGCCACTGTTGAAGATCAAACGAAACTAAAGAACCAGTGATCTCCAAACCTTCCCGATTATGCGCCAAAGCATCGCCTTGACCTAAAAATAGCTGCCCTCTTTTTAATTCAAACTTATCATTTAGACTGGAAAACCATAAATCACTACTTAAACGATTATCATAATTAAAACGCAATCTGGTTGTCTTTTTGTTACCAAAATCAATATTCAGGGTCAAAGGGGTGCTTAATTCAGCCGGTTTTCCTAATGGGGGAGGCAAGTCAACACCGAGTCCTTCCATTGAAGTTTGTATTTGTAAATGAGATTGTTCCTGGGGGTTATCAGTTAAGAGGAGTTTGCTTTTTAATTCCATTGTCCCATGTAATATGGCAAACAAAGGCAGATTAAATTTTTTAGCCAAAATTTCTATGGGTAGTTCCCCTTCCATTTTTACTTGCGTATAAGGTTTAGGGGCATGCACTGATTGAATAGACAGGGTGGTCGGCATATCAAACACAAGCGCTTTCAAATTACTGTTTAAAACACCATCCTGATTAAACTGTAAAGAACCATTTAAATCTTTTAATTCCACATCATCCATGCTGTGATGTACTGTAAGATTATTCGCTTGAAAATTAATAGTACCCAGTGCAAGTACCGAATCATTCTCAGGGTAAAGTGGAATCTCTAATTGTAAATCAAGATCTAATAAACCTTGCATTTTTAACCTCTTTAAAGCAGATAAATTTTTTCTCAAAGGCGAAGAAAAAACGTAAGCCAACGCTTTATCAGATTTGGTATTTACCCTACTATGGATGAGAAGTGTTTCTCTATCCAATCCAATATCATCAATTCGCAAATTCCCCTGTTTCACGACTATCTTTTTAAGATTAGCCTGAATAATATCCGCTTCAAGGGTACGTTTATTTATTCGTAAATAACTTTCTATATTTTTAGTAAGAGGCCACTGAGAGGTAAATAGTAAATCAACACCACTTAAATGGCTCGTGATGGTGAAATTACCTGGATTTTTATCAAAGGGAAAATCAGCAAGAGGACCATTAATTACTACCATTCCATTTGCATTTTTAATGCGTTTAATGTTTTGTTTAAACCAAGCCTCCAGTTTAGGTTTTAAGTGTTTGGATGGAAGATAAGGTAACCAATATTGGGCTTCTTTTGCTGAAAATTGTGCAGTGATATTCATCTCTCCGGGCGAAGTCGCCGAAATTTTATCAATCTGGCCTCTTGCATTAAACAAAAGATTAGGATGATCCAGACTCAATTGTTCTATGTGAATACGTCGGCCTTCACTCAATTCCTGCCAGTTTAAAGCGGCGTTAAGCCTTGCAAACGTAAGGGAGGGCTGTTTTCGCGAAGTAAGTTTTACATGCTTACCCTCGAACAGCAAACGTCCCTCATTGGGTTGCCAATAAAGAACACCGGAAAGATTATTAATACCAGGTTGATTATCATAAGCCTGCCATCCCAATCCAGAGAAACGAGTTAAAATAGTATCAACATTGTGTTTTGTAAATTGAACCTGCGTATCATGAAAATGTCCCTGGGGCTTTCTTGCCATCACATTTTTTATAGAAGAAGGCCATAAATAGGCAGTAGAGCGAAGAGGCTCAATCAAGAGATTTTTTATAAACAGAAAATAAGTATCCTTATTCTTCTGATAACGAAGCGCCAACGTGTTTTCCGGCCAACGGATATTATTTGCTTCAAGTTGCAAACGATCACCCGTTAACAGCCAACCCTCTTTAGTCTGCTTCCAGGCTAAATTTGCTTTTATGGTCTGGATTAAATGCTTTTTTTTCTCTTGCTTGTCAATTAAGGCAAGACGATGGAAATCCAGCCTGGTCTGCACATTTTTCCATTGCCCTTTTGCCAAATCAGCCCAAAGCCGAATATTTCCCTGACCATCCAATAATTGCAGACGTGATAATGTGGCAAACTCCTGCCATTGGGCTGGTAATAAGTTTTGGACAGAGAAAAAAAGATGTCCATTGATCTTTTGAACCGTGTCAGGATCCAAATGCAGATCAGCAAGGAGCTGAAAATGTGTACCAATCGCTTGTGCAAGCGAACCCTTTCCTTTGATAAGATAATGCCCTCTTCGGTTAATCGCAGTAAGATTAAGTTTTTCCAGGGGAATAAGGGTTCCATCCTGGAGGTAAACAGTAGCCGACAGATTTTTAATAATGATTTTTTGCTGTGCTAAAACCCAGGCCAATACAGGCTGATAAGAAGTCGTATCAAAAATCATTTTCTGCTTATCATAGCCGTCTATTCGCCATTGATTATTTTTTTGATGTAAACTTAAATGAAGATCATCAAGAAAAAGAATTCCTGGTTGAATTTGCCAATGTAAAATTGAACTAAGCAGATTAATTCCCACGAATAATTTATTCAATCTGGCAACTTCTTTTTCGCCATTCGCCACACTAACCTGATTGAGTTTAATCACCGGCTCAAACCAATACCACCCTGTTTCCATGGCGCTAACCGTTACCTGTCCACCTAACAAAACTGATAAATGTTGTTCAACTTCTGTTTTATACTGTTTTGCCCACGGAGTGAGGGCGCGAAAAAGGCTGGAAATAACAGCGGCTGTAATAATGCCTACAGCCAAAACTATCCAGCATCGTTTTAAAAATTTAGTCACTACGTTTTGTCGAAAAATGGTCAGAGTTTTTACTATACCATTGCTTTTGCGCATACTCATCACTTTCCTTTTGTTCTGCGCGTTCTTTTTTTGCTTTTTCTTGCTGTTCAACGCGTTCTATTAACCGTTTTACTGCATCCTGCTCGGATTTTGCTCGCAAATAACTGGCTTCACTACGTGAACGTATTTTTGCAAACTGAGCCAGTTGCTGATTTAATTGAGTAAGTGCACTATCAAGTTGTGCAATAAAATCAATACGATTGCGTATATGCCCTACCGTACACCCCGCATCACCAATATCTGTCAATTGCTGCATGTAGTCATTGCGATAACCAACTAATTGTTCATGGCGCGCTTTTCCTGTAATAAACTGCTCTCGTGCCTGCGCCAAAACCTCGGCAGCGCGTCGTGTCGCCTGTTCTTTTATCGCGAATAAATGCAATAAGCGCTCAAGACGTTGACTCATCGTTATTCTTTATTCCTCCAGTGAATCAGCCAATTGAGTCAGCATAGTCAAGCTGGTTTCGAAGTCCACTTTTTCTTCCATTCCCTGGATAATATAATCTCTGATTTTTTCACGGCAAGCGATCGCTTTATCGACTTGCTGATCATGACCTTTCGTATAAGCACCTAATAAAATAAGATCTTTGTTTTTCTCATAAAGGGACAGGTATTTTTTTAATAATAACATTTGTTTCATTTGGGCATCCGACACAATAGCAGGCATAACCCGGCTAATAGATGCTTCAAGATCAATAGCCGGAAACTGTCCTGATTCGGCCAACTCTCTGTTTAGCACAATATGACCGTCAAGAATTGCTCGTGCTGCATCAGCAATGGGGTCCTGCTGATCATCTCCCTCAGTTAATACGGTATAAAAAGCTGTAATCGAACCTGATCCAGGCATCCCATTTCCTGCTCGTTCCACTAATTGGGGTAATTTGGCAAAAACAGAAGGCGGATAACCTTTGGTGGCTGGTGGTTCTCCTATTGATAAAGCAATTTCTCGTTGCGCCTGCGCAAAACGGGTTAGAGAATCCATTAATAAAAGCACATGTTTGCCTTTATCACGAAAATACTCTGCAATGCTGGTTGCTACCATTGCGCCGTGCAAACGCATAAGAGGGCTTTCATCAGCAGGAGCCGCTATTACAACCGATCTTTTCAGACCCTCTTCACCTAAGTTACTCTCAATAAATTCCTTGACCTCCCGACCCCGCTCGCCAATCAATCCAACTACAACCATATCTGCCGCAGTAAATCGAGTCATCATTGCAAGCAATACTGACTTTCCTACACCCGAGCCTGCAAAAAGACCGATACGCTGCCCACGTCCGACCGTCAGTAAGCCATTAATAGCCTTAATACCCACATCCAGAGGCGTGTCAATCGTCGCGCGCTTTAAAGGATTAAACAAGGAACTGATTAAGGGATAACTCTCGTTAATTTCCAGAGGGCAACCTTCGTCTATCGGGGCACCGCCCCCGTTTAATATTCTGCCCAATAGATTAAATCCCACACCCACCTGGGCAACTTGTCCACTGGGTATAATAGGCATACCAGGCGCAATACCTTGGGTATGTCCTATCGACATCAAATAAGCATTTTTGTTATCAAAACCGACAACCTCTGCCTCAACTTGCTTTTTACTATCAATTTTAACCCAACAACGTGCACCCACAGGCTGTTGAAAACCCCGGGCCTCCAGGGTTAATCCAATGGCTCGGCTAACACGGCCGCAGCGTACCAGGCCCGAAGCGGGTTTGGTACGCATCATCTGTAAAATTTTAACTAACTGAGACTGGTAAGTTATCATGATATTTCATCAGGGGCAGGTTCATCCGTACTGTCATTGTTATCCTGTAGATAAGACTTGAACAACGTCTGGAGTCTTGTTTTTAAACGGCCATCCAGTTCGCTATATTCATCTTTTATATAAAAATCCCCTCTGGATAAGGCGGGATCAGCAATTAAAACCCGTGTTAAATCAGGTTGGGAGTTTTTAAAATTATCGAGTAAATATTCCACATCCAGAGGATGCATCGCTAATTGTTTATTCCCTTGTAAGCCAGGAAGTTCCTGTTTAATCGCATCGATTAACACTGCCAATTTTTCCGGATGGACAGATAATTCGATACCAATACACGCTTCACATATCCAGATTATCGTTTGGACAATTTCTTTGTTTAATTCGCTATCCACGATAGCAAGAGGGTGTTGAAAAAAATGAATCCACTCACCTAATTCCTGCTGCTTTTGCTGAACATGAATTTCAGCTTGCCGTAAACCTTCCTGATAACCTTCCTGTTTTGCCTGTTCACGTAATCGTTCACATTCTTTGGCTAACTCCTCCTTTTCATCAATTTCAGAAACAGGCTCTGGCTCCGGTATTTTAATATCCCAAACATCAAAAGCGTCTTTATCTTTTTCTTCATACAAGGGTTGAAAATCATTATCCACATAAAATCCTTTTACTTGCAAAGCTTATTATTAGCTTACCCGATAGCTCAAATGCGATTAAAATATGTTCTTTTTACAACAACCGTGTTCCTGTGTCCCCACGCAACAAGGCTTCTGAATAACAGAAAATTTTCAGTCGTGGAATAACATTTTATTTTAAATCATTTCCTCACCACCTTTAGTACCCAAGGCTATTTTACCTTCCTCTGCGAGACTTCTGGCTATTGCGAGAATATCTCTTTGCGCGCGTTCTACTTCACTCACTTTTACCGGACCCTGCATTTCCAAATCATCCCGTAACAAATCTGAAGCCCTTTTAGACATATTGCCAAAAATCTTTTCTTTTACAGGTTCTGTAGTTCCTTTTAAGGCCAGCAAAAGTGAGTCTGTCGATACATCACGCAGTAAAATCTGAATACTGCGATTATCCATATCGACCAGATTTTCAAAAACAAACATTTTATCTTTAATCTTATTGCAAAGATCTTCATCCCACTGATTAATTTTATTGAGTACATCAGACTCAACCGATCCTTCCAAAAAATTAATCACATCAGCGACGCTTTTAATTCCCCCGGCAGAAGCTATTTTTCCCACTTTCTGCCCGCTCAACTGTTTTTCAATAACATGTCCCAATTCAGAAATAGCTTCTGGTTTAACCGTATCTATAGTACACATACGCAGTAAGACTTCGGCACGTCTCTCGGGTAAAAAATAACTTACCACTTCAGCGGCCTGTTCGCTATCCAGATGAATAAGAATAGTAGCAATAATTTGCGGGTGTTCGTTACGAATAACATCGGCAATCAGCCGGGCATCCAGCCATTTTAGACGATTAAGACCACTGTCTTTGTCTGAAACCAGAATTCTGTCAATAAAAGGGATCGCGTTTTCTTCGCCGAGCGCGTTAATAAGAATGGTCCGTAAATAATTCTCCGCATCCACCGTAAGACTGGTCTGATCTTCAATGGCATTTAGAAATTCACCCAGCACTCCTTGCATTTTAGCCTTACTCACACTACTCATCGTTGAAATAGCCATCCCCACTTTTTGCACCTGTCTGGGTTCCAGGTGCTTCAGTACCTCAGCAGCATTTTTCTCACCCATGCCGAGCAGTAAAATTGCAGCCCGTTCAATACCATCCATATGACTACCCTCTCTCAACCCAGGTTTTAACCACTTGCGCCACTCGTTTTGGTTCTTTATCAACTACCTGACGTAATAAGGCCAACTGCGATTCGTAATCGCTTGCATGTGGCAACATATCCTGAGCCTTATAAGTCAACTCTTTTAATTTCTCTTCTTCTTTTTCCTCTTTTTCCCCTGCCAAGGTTTTAAATAAAGGTTTAATCAGACCAAACACTATCCCTAAAATAAATAATGCAGCGGCAACTTGTTTCATGATTGACCAAAAAAGAGGGTGTTGCCAAAAACGTAATTCGGGAAGAGGCGGGATAGGATCGGGTTTAACAAAGTGGCTATTCACCACATTGAGACTGTCGCCTCGGCTCGCATTGATACCAATTGCATCAGCAACCAACACCTTGACTTGCTCAATTTCAGCAGGAGTCAACGGCTTAACTTCCATTTTTTTCGTTTTAGGGTCCCAAATGGGTCTGTCATCCACCAATACAGCAACCGTCAATCGTTTAATAGCACCAGGCTGATTTTTTGTATGGCTTATTGTCTTATCCAATTCAAAATTCTTGGTACTTTGAGTCCGAACGTCACTGGATTCTGTATTAGTATTTGTATTAGGATTGGGGGCTTTATTTTGATTGTTAGCATTATTATTGTTGTTATCGTTATTATTAGGATTTTTCTGCTGCAAGGCCGGATTAGCAGGAGGCGTATTTGTTAAAGCGCCAGGCACACCTGTTGGCTTGGCTCCGGAATTATGTTTTTCCTTTATACTCTGTTCGCTGCGCAGGGAAGGTAATTCCGGATTATACATCTCTTGCGTTTGCTCATAGGACGTAAAATCAACATCTGCCGAAACTTTGGCTCTTACTCGCCCATAACCTAAAAATGGAGTCAGGATATCCTGGATTTTCTGTACATATTGCTTTTCCAGTGTTTGACGATAATTAAGGAAACGTTCTGTATCAGTAAATAAAGTTTGTCCACTTCCTTCATTCAATAACTGGCCATCCTGATCCACCACAGTAACTCGATTAGCGGAAAGATTAGGAATGCTGGAGGCTACCAGATTAATAATAGAAGCTATAGTCTGTTTTTTTATGTCAAGCCCTGAATAAACATCGATAAAAACAGAAGCACTTGGTTCTCTGTTATCGCGTACAAATGCTGATTCACGTGGGATTGCCAAATGAACACGCGCTGACTTGACATCATGAAATTGACTGATAGTACGCGCCAATTCCGTTTCTAACGCCTGTTTATAACGCGCATTTTCCATAAATTGGCTTGTATTGAATGTATTGGTATTCGATCCGGCAAATAAATCGTAACCATTTCCACGGGGTAAACCTTCGACAGCCAATTTCATACGTGCATCCTGCACATCGTTCGCTGCCACCAATACCGTGCCTCGGGCGCTATCAATTTTGAAAGGAATATTACTGCGTTGCAAAAGATCAACGACTTCTGATGCATCACGAGGACTCATTTCACTATACAAAGGCATATAATCCGGGGTACGTGACCATAAAACCACGCCGACACCAATAGCTACACAGGCTGCAAGCCCCAATAATAGTCCTAATTGCCTTGGAATAGGTAAACTTGCGAACTTTGCAGCAGCAGTAGAAGCATTGTCAACCAATGCCATAATTAACTCCTAAACTATACACAAACGTAACCCCTGAATCACAGGATAAGGAAGCCTGATTAAACAGGCATACTCATAATATCCTGATAAGCCTGGACTATTTTATTTCTGACCCTTAAAAGCGCTTCGAAAGCCAGATCCGCTTTCTGACCCGCTATCATTACTTCACTGACCTTGGTATTAGCATCACCCATTTCAAAATGGGCTTTTAATGCGTCTGCAGATTGTTGTAACTGGTTAACATCACCTATTGCTTTTTGAAGGATATCGCCAAACGGTGCCTGCGTTGGATTAATCTCCACACTGGAGCCTGTGGCCTGAGCTGTCATCAGACGCATTTGATTCAACAGAGATACACCATTCATCTCAATCATACCATTCCTCTTTAACTATTAATCTTACACAACATAACCTTCTTCACGCATCTTGGCCAGTTTATATCGCAAAGTACGCTCACTTATACCTAACAACACAGCAACCTGCTGGCGATTACCCTTATTTTCTTTCAACGTTTGCTCAATCAAATCAAACTCATAATTCTGCAAACTCTTGGGATCATTTTTATTACTTTTATTGACAACAGCGGACTCCTCTTCTACTTCAGGATATTGAGGAAGTTGTAAATGAGGGACCTCAATAATACCTTGCGTCTGTAAAACCAACGCTCGTTGTATCACATTATCCAATTCGCGAGCATTGCCTGGCCAACTGTATTCAAGCAAAGCCTGCCTGGCTTTATCGCTTAAAGCAGGAATCAGCGGATAATGGTTCTGGCAATGACGACGTATTAAATAATTTGCTAAAGGAATAATGTCACATACTCTCTCCCGTAAAGGCAACCAGTGGAGGGGAAAAACATTAAGACGATAATATAAATCCTCACGAAAACGGCCAGCCTTTACTTCATCAAGCAATTTCCGGTTACTGGTAGCTAATACCCTTACATCCAGATTAATCAGCTTATTTGCCCCAATACGCTCAACTTCTTTTTCCTGTAACACGCGAAGTAATTTTGCCTGTAGACCCAAACTCATCTCGCTCACTTCATCAAGCAATAAAGTACCTCCCTGCGCCTGTTCAAATTTACCTGCAGTGGCTTTATAAGCTCCGGTGAAGGCCCCTTTTTCATAGCCAAACAAAGTAGCCTCCAACATCTGCTCAGGAATTGCTGCACAATTAATGGCAATAAAAGGATGCTGTCGTCGAGGCGAGTGGTCATGAATAAAATGGGCCAGAACTTCTTTACCAGTACCGCTTTCCCCACTGATCATCACGCCTACATCCGATTGGGCAACACGTAAAGCCATTGATAATAAAGCCTGGCTTTTAGGATCATGGGCTACCGGTTGACTGTCATCGTCTGTAACAATCGGTTTGATATAGCGATTAATTTTTTCCGTTAAAGCATGCGCACTAAAAGGTTTTTGTAAATAATCTACCGCGCCATATCGCATAGCGTCCGCAGCATCTTCCACCGATCCCTGCCCGGTCATCAATATTACAGGAACACCAGGATTAAGCCGTTGGATCTCGGCAAGCAATTTCTGGCCATCCATTTTATCCATATGGATGTTACTTAAAACAATAGCAGGGCTATGACGCTCAAGCATTGCGAGCGCTTCTTTGCCATCCTTGGCAGCCAGATAAGAATGTCCAGCCTGATGCATAGTCTCTGCGAGTGCTTCACGTAAAACCGGATCATCTTCAACAATTAATATGTCGCTCATGAGCAATCCTTTGTTCAAAATACCATTATCTCAAATTTAATAATTTATGATACGACAATCATTCATTTAAGCGTTATGGTAGATTAATTGTTATACATCTCCCTCTGCCCGATAGTTAAAGAATCCAGAATCTGCTATCTATTCACCCGATAGCAGATTCTTTATCACACCACAATCAGCATAACACATCCTGCTCCACTCTTTATGACTTTAACAAAATTATTACTTAAATTAAAATATAAATAAAATCAGTGAATTAATCTATAAAAAACTATTTATAGTTTACTCTGAGCGCGGTTGACATTTCGTCAGAATATGTGAATATCGGAGTACAGATAAGAGCCTGTTTTGGTCTTGAGTAGAATCCTTACAGTTTTCAACCGCCGTATGTGATATTATTTAAGGGACAGGTATTTAAATTTATAGATCCGGACATATCATGCAAGGCATGCATTCCCTTTTAAATTACCTTCTTCACATCGACAGCTACCTTTTAGCGTTCGTTTCTGTTTATGGGACATGGACTTATGTGGCGCTGTTTATGATTATTTTTTGTGAAACAGGGCTTGTAATTACTCCTTTTCTGCCCGGCGACTCGTTACTTTTTGTAGCAGGGAGTATCGCAGCACAACCCGAATCCCCTTTATCAGCCCTGCTTCTCTTTTTCTTGCTCATTTTTGCCTCGATAATAGGCAACCAGCTTAACTATCTGATTGGCAGAACATTGGGGACGCGTGTATTTTCAGCAAGGAACTCATGGTTATTTAATAAAAAACATCTGGAAAAAACGCATCGGTTTTATGAAAAACATGGTGGAAAAACGATTATCCTGGCTCGGTTTATCCCCATCATTCGTACTTTTGCTCCTTTCGTAGCCGGAATTGGTGAGATGAAAAGCAGTCATTTTTCGCTTTATAATATAATTAGTGCCTTTCTGTGGATTAGTCTCCTGCTTGGCTGTGGTTACTTTTTCGGTTCAATTCCTATAATCAAAGAAAATTTCTCAATTGTTATTTATAGCATTATTATTATTTCGCTTATGCCACCAGCAATGGCTTTTTTTTATCGCAAATTAAAAAATCCACGGCTTTATGAATAATGAAAACAAATTAGACTATCAAGCTAAGTTTGGCAATCATTCCATGTAGCGTTAACAAAAAGATACCCGGTAATATGATGCAGCATACCAAGAAAGTTTGTAAGACAAAAATAAGAGGCCATGATTGGTTGCGGTGTACTTAATAAAATGACTTCTTTGGGCATGTCCTCAAGCTTATCTACCTGAATCCAACCATGAGATTAAGAAACAAAGCCCCATGGGTTTTTGATTAAGTTTTCAATTATGAAGCCTTGTTAAAGAGCCGTGTGTCCATACTATTACTTCCATGGCGCCTGCCTGGCAAGGCGCCAACCCGTTAAATTTCCGGGTTTGGGTTAATGTTGTGAGGTGTACTGGATTGTGGCAAAAGATGAGGAGTGCTAAAAAATCCATTTACATTTTGTGCGGCCCTAACATTGTTGGCTAAAGCCCGTTGTTCTTGATGATATTGATTTAGCGAAGCTATAATTTCTGGATGGTATTCAGCAGGACGATCGAAGGAAAATAGATCTTTAATTTCTTTAGAAGTAATAACTCCTAAACGACCTGAATAAACTTTGAAGAATTCTTCCGCCAGAAAAGATAGCGAGCCGGCAGGAATTGAGTCGAAAGTATAGGCAGTATTCTTGTCTTCAATAGCTACGTAAACTTGTCTGATAAAGTTTTTCTGATTATCTGGTAATAAATTTTGGTAAAAGGAATTAATGTATTCCTTCACATAAAAATGGATTGATTGGCGTGTTAGAAGAGGGAATTTGAACTCTGAGACAACTTCTAACGCAATCAAAAGTCTCATAAAGGGTCCTTGATCACAGGAGGGATTCTCTACTTGATCCAGAAGCTCTAAAAGAAGAATATGAAATGCTTCAGCGCCATCCTTTATTCTAAACTCTACAGGAGCTGGATGATCGACATAATAACCAACCATTGCAATCAAATTAGTTAATTTTTTGGCATCAAGAATAGTACGTTTCATTGCTTCTGGCATTTGATCATTAACTGGGACTGATGCTTTTTTTAATGTATCGTTTATAAATATTGCGATTTTGTTATACTTGGTGATTTTATCATGGATTGCTTTAAATTCCTGACTATCAGATACAGAATAATTCCCATGAATAAAATAAATATAATTAAGTAATTTATTGGCATCATTTTTAAATGAGATTGAAGTTTCCGTCACTTGGTTTTTATTTTTTATAATGTAATCAATAAAATTTTTTCTTCCAGCAGTAATTTTCTCCTTTTTCTCAGCCTCTGTTTCAGCTAGGGCTTGGTACCAAGTATCATATACTTGATCTGCAAACACATGATTTTCCTGCCTATGAATTGCTTGAGGATCCTTTGATGGATCACTATCAAATTTTATTAAAAGTTGTGTGCGTATTTCTTCAAAAAGTTTTTCTTGAGTTGTTCTTTGAACCTTATGCATGCATTGATTATAAATAAGCTCTAAATTTTTCTTTGTCTCTTCGCTTAAACCAGCCCTTTTTTGTAAATTTATTTGCCATTCAGCTACCTCTTTCAAAAAATCTATTGGTAAAAGAATATTGTCTTTTCCCATAACTAAATTCATTAAGTATTGAATAAAGTTTAAGCTTTTTGTGGACGCAGAATTGGAGGATGCTATGTCTTTTATGCAGGTCGTTAAGAGATTACTATTCTCGGCTCCCTCTAGAACATGATTGATCCAACCAGGTGTGATCTCTGAGAGAGTGTCGACAAAGTTGGGAGAATAAGGTCTTCCTTGAGTAGCCGTGGCGTAGACTGCCCAACCCAATATTCTTGCCAAAAAAGTATTTTTCTCCTCTTCTGGAATATCAAAAAACCAAGCAAATTGTTCTACAGCTTCTTTTAACTCTTGCTTTTCAAGTTTTTTTAGATCAAGTTGGTCTAATTTATCTACTAACAGATAGGCTATTTGCCAAGACATCGCCTTTTTTTCATCCTGAATAGTCAACAAATCTGAAACAAAAATGGTATAATTTTCAGCTTTAATTTTACCTTTTTGATGTCTTTCTCTTTCTAGAAAATGTGTTGCTAGCATTATAAAGTTACTGACTATCTCCTTTAATTCGTCAGCGGATATATCTTTTTTAAATTCATCAATTAACTCTTTTAAAACGCGCCTTTGTTGGATAAAACTTTCTTCCTTTTTCCTATTAAAAAAAGGAAAATCATTTAAATGAGTTGAATATATAAAAAGAAACATTTTAAGGAGACTGGATTGGTTAATTCCTTTATACTGTAATGCTCGAAACAAATCTTGTATTTGCGCAATTTCTTTTCTTTTAAATTTACCTGGATAACACGTAAAAAAATGTTGAATGCCGAAAAATAAAATTTCATAAGCGAATACCGGTGATGAATCAAGAGCTTTATCACCAACTATTTTTAATTTATTATTCAATAAAATGCTATGCGTCCCTAAATTCATCCTCTGCATCGTGAGAGACATTATAGTACTTTGAGAAGGTGCATCTAGTGGTTCTGAGAGAAGTGATAACAAGTAAATTATTTTTTCTATTAAGTGAAGACTCTCGGATCGATTGTGTTTTCCTAATTTGCTTATCACATCCATTAATTGTTGTAGGTTAGGAACTGTCCCATTTTTTTCCAAAATCACTTTGAAAATATCTTTATCGATGGCAGGGTTATTAAGGCCTAGAATAACCCATTGAATAGGATTAGAAAAAATAAGAAGCTTTGTCATATTTTCATTTGCTAAAATCTTTTGGTAAGTTGCAGCTAAAACTGCAATGTCCCTTTTTACACCATCTTTAGAAGAGAAAGTAAAAAGGTTTTTTTGGAACTCATCTATAGATGCAGGCCTAAAACCTTTATCCCACATTTCAGGTACATATTCTATTAAGTAGGAAGATACATAATCCAAGAAATACGAATCTGAATTACCAAAAGGAGTATTTTTTAGAGTTTCAATCTGTTCGTCAGAAAAATATTTTTGGAGTAAAACCAATGGGTTATCTTTAATTTTCCTCCAAATAAGAAAAGAGATAACTAACTTATGAATATAATATTGATTAATTGCTTCTTTAAGGCTGTCTACTTTTAAAGCTTCATTTAAATGGGCTTCGTCATAGACTATTTTGTCTATTAAAATACCGAAAGTATTAGAGTCTTCATCACACGTTATGGGAAATTGACGAAGATACTGATCCAGTTCATTAAGTAGCCATTTAAAATAACCATCTTCAGAATAAAACAGTTTTTTTAAATCAAAATGGTTAGGAATAAGAAGAGACATAAATTCAGAGGGAGAAACTTGCTCTCTAAAACTATTAATGTGGGCTATTAACTGTTCAAGTTCAACAATGCCTCCCTGGCAATAGCCAAGAAAAAAAACTTTTAGCTTATTTTTAATTTCAGACAACGATAATTTAACTTCTTTTTTTTGTTTCTTATTTGGCTTGGCATCATTTTTTTCAGAAGAGGTTCGTTTGGCTTTTTCCGTACTTAAAGACACGTTCAAGTTACTTTGAGGAAGCACAATCTCTGGTTGATTTTCCTGAGTATTCTTATTTTTTGATTTTGCAGCTTTTTTCATGTAAAACTCCTGACTTTTAACCTTGTAAATATTCTTATACTGCAACAAGGCAATAGTCTTAATTAAAAATTGAACAACAGATGATAAACCTCAAAAAACCTCAAGTAAATTTAGAGAATTAGCATACTGAGGACATTGTATTAGCCATAAAAATTTATAAGGCAATCAGATTTGCAACATGTAACTTTTCAACCAACGATTGGCTTATTACATCTCTCAAATTGCATAAGGTAATTCTGATGAGATACTTCAGTAAAAAATGAGCCGACTAAGAAACTAAATTATAAAGCTCAAATTGAGGCTTATTATATTAGATTTAATACTAAAATTCAATATAAAACCAAACTGATTAAAATTCAAGCATAATCAATTGCCTGTTCAAATTAGCGCTATGAACTCAAAAAGTGTTCGTTTTAAGTATGACGATTGTTAGCTGGATATTTTTAAATAGATTGAGACTTAACATCGAAATACAATACATCGAATTTGAAAGCCAGCTCATCATCAAAAACAATCAAAATCACCCTACCTACGTGTTACTAACCAATTAAATCCCTGATCACTTGCAGATCTTGATACCCTATAGAAAATCAATTAACATTTTTTTCCGGCATTTTCATCCAATTGACGTAGAAAAGCTATTTTCTCGCCAAGCTTTATTTCTAAACCACGTGGTGAAGGTTTATACCAATGAGGAGCTTTTACCCCTTCTGGTAAATAATTTTCCCCAGCGGCATACGCATTGGGTTCATCATGGGCATAACGGTAAGCATGACCATAACCCAAATCTTTCATTAATTGAGTAGGCGCATTACGTAAATGAACAGGCACTTCGCGTGATTTATCCTGTTTAACAAAAGCTTTTGCTTTATTAAAGGCAACATAACCCGCATTACTTTTAGGAGCAAGGGCTAAATAAATGACTGCTTGCCCCAAAGCAAGTTCACCTTCCGGTGAACCCAACCGCTCATAAGTGGTCGCTGCATCGTTAGCAATCTGGATAGCGCGCGGATCAGCCAACCCAATGTCTTCCCAAGCCATTCGCACGATGCGCCGTGCCAGGTAAATTGGATCAACGCCGCCATCAAGCATGCGACATAACCAATAAAGCGCAGCATCAGGATTAGATCCACGCACCGATTTGTGTAAAGCAGAAATCTGGTCATAGAAATTTTCACCGCCCTTATCAAAACGGCGATTACTCGAAGTAAGTGTATTCTTTATTAACTCTACATTAATCTCTGTCACTCTCTGTGCTTTCGCGGCTGTATCAATTTGCTCCAGCATATTGAATAAGCGGCGTGCGTCACCATCTGCATAAAGGACGAGATTATTAATTGCTTCCTCATCGAATTGCAAATGAGTGAGTACTTTTTCACAGGCTCTTGCCACTAATTGTTTAAGTTCATTATCGGTTAAAGGCTTTAGCACATAAACTTGTGCTCGCGATAACAACGCGGAATTAACTTCGAAAGAAGGGTTTTCTGTGGTAGCACCAATAAATGTTATCAAACCTGATTCAGTAAACGGCAACAGGGCATCCTGCTGCGATTTATTAAACCGATGAATTTCGTCGATAAAAAGTACAGTATGACGATGCTGGCTTAAATACTGTTTTGCTTGCTCAACTGCAGCTCTTATTTCTTTTACACCGGAGAAAACAGCCGATAAGGCTATCCATTCACAATCAAATGCTTTAGCGGATAAACGCGCCAGAGTTGTTTTACCAACACCTGGCGGTCCCCATAAAATCATGGAATGCGGCTTGGCTGATTCGAAGGCGAGCCTTAATGGTTTGCCAGGCGCTAGCAAATGATCTTGCCCAATAACCTCATCCCAATGGGTCGGTCTTAATAATTCAGCAAGCGGTATTTCAGGTTGTCTGGCAATTCTTGTCATTGTTGCACTACGTCCGCCCCTTTTGGCGGTTTAAACTGAAATAATGTCGTTGCAACGTTAGGATTTAACTTCACTTTGCTTAAATTCACTATAGTATGCTGGCCCAGTTGATCAAACATTTCAATCTTATTTAACACATCGTTGGTAAATATCAGTTTCAGTCGCTGGAAGTTCGCTCTACTGGATTTGGAGTGTAAATCATAAGTCTGGCTTGTACCTGATGTCACCACGTCAACATCAAAATCGCGGGTTACCGTATTATCATAGCCGCTTAAAAACAAAGCTGCCGTCCCTCCTAACCCTTTTTCCTGTTTTTTAACGGTAACCTGCTCTAAATCGACGTCATAAACCCATAATTTATTACCATCGGCAACGACAAGTTGCTCCATGGGTGTTTGAGTTTGCCAGCGAAAACGTCCCGGACGTTCAAGCGCCATTGTACCGGAAGAATGAGAAATTTCACGCCGTTTTTCTTTAACAATCTGTTTAAAATGAGCTGTCATACTTCGCATTTTATTCAGTTTATCTTGTAATACATCACCAGCAGACTCACAAAAAGCACTTGCTGTGAATAGCATCGACAGGGCTAAAATTGTTTTTTTCATCATTTATTCCTCGCTGACCGTGGACACCAATACATCTCTATAACTGCCTTCCAAAGGCCCCACAATACCCGTGCGCTCCATCTCTTCTACCAAACGGGCGGCACGATTGTAACCTATCTTTAAACGACGCTGTACCGCTGAAATACTCGCTTTTCTTGTTTGAATCACGAATTCAACAGCCTGATCATAAAGCGGATCAGCCTCTTCCGTTTCCTGTCCATCATCCCCCATCCCACTCTCCGAACTATCGAAAGTCTGGGTAATTTCATCGATGTATTCAGGTTCTCCCCGCGCTCGCCAGTCATCAGCAACACGATGCACCTCTTTATCATCAACAAAGGCACCATGCACGCGTAAAGGGGCGCCACTTCCCGGCGCTAAATAAAGCATGTCTCCATGACCTAATAATTGTTCAGCACCCTGTTGATCAAGGATAGTACGAGAATCAATCTTTGAAGACACCTGAAACGACATTCGGGTCGGAATATTGGATTTAATCAAACCAGTTAATACATCAACAGAAGGTCGTTGCGTGGCTAAAATCAGATGAATACCCGCTGCCCGTGCTTTTTGAGCAATACGGGCAATTAATTGCTCTACTTTTTTACCTACTACCATCATCATATCAGCTAACTCATCAATAATGACGACAATATAAGGTAACGTTTGTAATAGGGGCGCACTTTCATCCATCCCATCGGCTGGTTTCCATAAGGGATCGGTTAACGGCTCTCCTTTTGCCGCCGCTTCCGTTACTTTGGCATTAAAACCAGCCAGATTACGTACTCCCATGGCAGCCATTAAACGATAACGTCTTTCCATTTCGCCGACACACCAGCGCAACGCAGAAGCAGCTTCTTTCATATCCGTTACAACAGGAGTCAATAAATGCGGAATACCATCATAAACGGATAATTCCAGCATTTTGGGATCAACCATAATTAACCGTACCTCTTCCGGCGTTGATTTAAACAGGAAACTCAAGATCATGGCATTAATCCCAACCGACTTACCTGAACCTGTTGTTCCTGCTACCAGTAAATGCGGCATTTTAGCCAGATCAACTACCATAGGATGCCCGGCAATATCTACACCTAATGCCAGCGTTAAAGGTGAATGGGCCTGTTGATAAACATCCGCTGAAAGCACTTCAGATAAACGAACTGTTTCTCGATATTGATTAGGCAATTCAAGTCCAACAACGGTTTTACCCGGAATTACTTCTACTACTCGAACACTGATAACGGATAAAGAACGAGCCAAATCTTTAGCAAGCGAAGACAGTTTGCTGACTTTAATACCTGCGGCCAATTGCAATTCAAAACGAGTAATAACAGGCCCCGGATGCACCGCAACTACATCAGCCTGGATGCCAAAATCTAATAAATGCTGTTCTACTTCACGTGAGAGGTTTTCCAGTTCCTGATGGGTATAACCTCCCATTGGCTTCCCTGCCTCCCCTTTATCCAAAAGGTCAAGTGCTGGTAAGCCGCTCATGGAATTCGAATGCCGGGTTTTACTCGAATATCGATGGGTATTTTCTCTGGCGGGTTTTAAAGAGGACACTACCACAGAAGTAACGCTTTGTGGTGTGTTACTATTAGTTTTTAATACATTTGTCTCCGGGCCCATTAGCATAGGCAGAGCTTTTTCTTTTTTGACCATGGGTGATTTAGGCTCTGACCCGGAAATAATTCTGTTTTTCCCTCGGCCGCGAAAACGTTTTATTTCAGCTCTGACAAGGCGTGAGCCTACAATTAAAGTGTGCAATAACCAGTTCAATGAATTTAAGGTAAAAAATCCGATTAATTCAGTAACATAAATCCACGACAATCCTGTCAGTAAAGTAATACCCACCAGGAAAATTGCAGCCAGTAGTAACGTCGCTCCTCTCAAACTTAAAGCATACTCAAAGCCTGTTGAAATCACCTCTCCTAATAGTCCGCCCGCACTGTGATAGGCATCCAATGCTGCGATTTGTGGCTCCAGACTCAGTAAACCACAGCCCCCCATCATTAAGAAAACAAAACCACTACCGCGCAAAAATAAAGCGGGTCGATTAATAACACGCAATGCACGATGATCTTTCAAAACCAGCCAGGCCACATACGTGGTACAAAGTGGCAAAGAGAAGGCAAAATAACCGAATAAAAAATAAAGGGCATCCGCGACATAGACACCTACCTGCCCGCAGGCATTAGTGATATCCGAGTTTACTTTCTTCACCTGGAACCAGCTTGAATCCGTTAATTCATAAGTACTTAAAGAAAGTAATACGAAAAAAGCGCAGGTTAAAATCAGAATAAAACAGCCTTCGCTAATACGTCTGGTTAAAAAATTTGGCAAGGTTTTTTTAGGAGCGCCAGCGTGTTTACCCACTTGTTGTTTCCTATAGATCTTTAAATGCAGGTTATTTTGTCATACTATTTGCCATCTTAACATACTTATAAGAGAGGCAGAGAGATGAGCAAAAGCAATCACCATCGCCTGATAATTTTAGGTTCAGGCCCTGCTGGATATACTGCCGCAGTGTATGCTGCTCGTGCCAATTTACATCCCGTACTTATTACGGGAATGCAGCCAGGTGGTCAATTGACCACAACCACTGAAGTGGACAACTGGCCGGGAGATGTTGAAGGGTTGTTAGGACCTGCTTTAATGGAACGGATGCAACAGCATGCCGAACGTTTTGAAACTAAAATTATTTTTGATCACATTATCCGCGCTGATCTGCAACAACACCCTTTTATTTTACAAGGAGACAGCGAAACCTATACTTGTGACGCTTTAATTGTTGCCACAGGCGCTTCCGCCCGTTATCTGGGACTGGAATCAGAAAAAGCCTATCAAGGCCGTGGCGTTTCTGCTTGTGCAACCTGTGATGGTTTTTTTTATCGCAATAAAGCAGTCTGTGTTATTGGAGGAGGAAATACAGCCGTTGAGGAAGCACTCTATTTATCCAATTTAGCGGCTTCAGTCACGCTTATTCATCGTCGTAATAGCTTACGTTCAGAAAAAATATTACAAGATAAGCTATTTGAAAAAGCAAAACACGGCAATATCAATTTACTCTGGCATCACACGCTCGAAGAAGTGTTGGGCGATGGGATGAAAGTAACCGGGATAAGAGTTCGTAATGTTCTTGATGAAGAAGTCAGGGAATTAAAACTCGATGGTGTTTTTATTGCAATCGGTCACACGCCTAACACTGAATTATTTAAAGGACAATTAGCTATGAAAGAAGGCTATCTAACGATTCGCTCTGGCCTTGAAGGCATGGCTACTGCAACAACGATTCCTGGGGTCTTTGCTTGTGGTGATGTGGCCGATCATGTTTATAGACAAGCCATTACCTCAGCAGGCTTTGGTTGTATGGCGGCTTTAGACGCAGAAAAATATCTGGATAGCATGAATAGTAACTAGACGACCAGGAGGTCCTTATTCTCCCCCTTACTTTTTTATCAACAAAGGACGATTTTAACTTTCCAAGTCCCGAAAATAGCGATAAACAAGGGCTATTGGCGATAGGAGGAGACTTATCGCCAGAGCGTTTATTGGCAGCTTACGCTAAAGGAATTTTTCCCTGGTATGAACCAGGCTGTCCTATACTTTGGTGGTCTCCCGACCCCAGGCTAATTCTTAACCCTGTCGCATTTAAAGTCTCACGCAGTCTCAAACAAACACTTAAAAAACCTCATACTTTTACTATGGATACCGCATTCTCCGAGGTAATTAACGCATGTGCTACTGTTGCAGAGCGTTCTGATAATACCTGGCTCAGCGGAGAAATGCGCGAGGCTTATACTCAATTACATCAAATGGGTTATGCTCATTCATTTGAGATATGGTCGGAAAAAAAATTGATTGGCGGCTTATATGGCCTTGGTTTAGGGCGTGCTTTTTTTGGTGAATCCATGTTTCATCGGGCAAGAGACGCATCCAAACTGGCATTATATTATCTTTGTCAAACACTGAAGTCCTGGCATTTTGATTTTATAGATTGTCAATTACCTACCGCTCATTTACAGCGCTTGGGCGCAGTTATAATAAGCCGACGCGAGTTTCTCCATTCTTTACAGGAAACTTTACAACATCCAACTTGTCAGGGTTTATGGACAACTGACTTTCCTGATAAATCTTAACTTTTTACCCCTTTAAAGACAGGTTTGTCCTTTAAGGTCTGTTGCCATTTTTTTCATTTTAGTGCACTATCTGCGCTTTATTCTGATTTGTTTATGAGAAATTTATGGCAAAAGAAGATCACATTGAGATGCTCGGTACAGTAATAGACACTCTGCCCAATACAATGTTTCGCGTTGAATTGGAAAATGGTCACGTAGTGACAGCACATATTTCTGGCCGCATGCGGAAAAACTACATTCGTATATTAACAGGCGATAAAGTAAAAGTAGAATTAACACCTTATGATTTAAGTAAAGGACGTATTATTTTCCGTGATAAAAATTAATTACGTCATTTATCAGTGATCAATGAAAATTCTAATCGCCCAACTAATTTTGTCATACGGTGAGAGTGGACTGTAACATAAGTATTCAACTCTGATGTCTTTCCCGCGCAGGCGTTGAGTAATCCTCTCATTTTTTTTGTTTAATTTATTTGAAATTATTTTAACCCCTATGATTTTATTTTTGTCATCCCCCGCGAAGGCGGGGATCTGTCTTTCAATCAGAACAACCGTGTAATTTGAGAAATAGATTCCCGTTTTCACGGGAATGACCTAAAAATAAGAGAAAATTTGCATATCCCGTGAACGCTTACCGTGAATGTTACCTTGCAGTTTATCAACCCCTGACAAAATTAGTTGAACCTCATGACCTACTGTCCCGCCACCATCATCTCTTCTATTAAAATAGAACCACAACGCGCAGAAATATTAGGGTTGATATCATTGCCCACAGCCACAATGGCTTTAAACATTTCTTTCAAATTACCTGCAATAGTTATTTCTTCAACTGGAAACTGAATTTTGCCTTTTTCCACCCAGAAACCGGAAGCGCCTCTGGAATAATCTCCCGTCAGACCATTAACTCCTTGTCCCATTAATTCAGTAACCAGTAAACCTGTATCCATTTTTTGCAATAAGTCTTGTAGATCCCCTGCCGTTGGATCAATAGTCAAGTTATGGACTCCGCCGCTATTTGCAGTGGTTTTTAATCCTAAACGCCGAGCTGAATAACTGTTTAATACATATTGCTGTACTATACCGTCGTCTACGAAAACATTATTTCGGGTAGTAACCCCTTCACCATCAACCGGAGAGCTTCTTAATCCTCTTAGAAGGTAAGGTTGTTCATAAATTTTAAATCCTGATGGAAAAATTTGCTGTCCTATTGAATCCAACAGAAAGGAATTTTTGCGATACAAATTAGATCCACTAATTGCATTAATAAAAGACGACACAAGGCCGCTGGAAATTCGTGAAGAAAACAATACAGGCACTTTTTGCGTTTTAATGGCGCGTGCGCCCAGACGACTTGTCGCACGCTCGACAGCCAACTTTGCCAGATTCTCCCACGAATTCAAACTGTCTGCCGACCTTGCGGTCGTGTAATCATAATCACGCTGCATACTGTCGCCTTCTTTAGCAATCAGAGAACAACTGATACTATGCCGTGTACTTTGGAGAATTCCCGCCCCACCCTGTGTATTGGCATATCCCTGACAAAAAGCGTAAGTAGAAAGATTAACACCATCTGAATTCGCAATGCGTTTATCCATAGCTAAAGCATGCCCCTCACAAGCAAGCGCTCTTTCTATCGCTTCGGGCGGGGTAATAGACCAGGGATGATATAAATCCAGGTCAGGATGTTGATTACTCATTAACTCCGGATCAGCAAGACCAAAACAGGGATCTTCGGCACTGACTCGCGCAATATCACAAGCGGCATTCACCAGGGTATCTAACGCAGCAGATGACGTGTCAGTACTACTGGCTCCCCCTTTCCGATGTCCCATGTATACAATGAGACTTACTCCCTTGTCTTCGCTGAAAGCAACTGTTTCAACTTCCCCCATTCGTACATCTACTGAAAAACCACTATCGTGATTAACCGAAACCATCGCATCGGTGGCACCCCGCTCTCGCGCACGTGCTAATACATCCTCCATCAATTCAGATAAATTGCTGGTTGACTTCACTGCCTTTCTATTGCTATTTTTCGATAATGTTCTCATGGTGATTCCGCCGCTATCAAGTTTGTTCATAAGGATACAAGATTAATATGCCGAGGCAAACCATTGTCCCTACAAAATGGCTTACCGGAGTCTTTAAGATTTTTATCGTTTCCTTTTTGCTGTTGTTTTTTACAAATCTTACCATTGCTGCAAACGACTGGCGCCAGGTAGCACCGGGTATTGAGTATCAGGATCTGGAAGGAAGTTTTTTAACGCCCTGGTCTCATGTCCATGCTTTTCGCATCGATCTTAAAAAAAACAATTTCTCCCTTGTTACAGCAAAAGAATTAGCGCGCGATCACGCTTCAGTCGATGAATATGCCCAATACAGTAAGGCTTTAATAGCCATCAATGGCGGATTCTTTGACAATAATTATAAACCGCTTGGTTTGCGCATTTACAACAAACGCCAACACAACCCATCCAAAAATATTAGTTGGTGGGGTATTTTTTACATTAAAAATAATAAAGCCTACTTAACCAACGTTAATCAGTACAATTATGAAAAGCAAATTGACTTTGCAATTCAAAGTGGGCCGAGGCTTTTAATTAACAATCGTATTCCACCCCTTAAACCAGGCAGAGCAGAACGTTCCGCCTTGGGAATTACGCGCGATGGACGAGTCATTATCCTCGTTACGGACAATATGCCCATGTCAACTACTGAACTTGCACAGCTCATGAAGGCTAGTCCTCTTGGTTGTGAAAATGCGCTCAATCTGGATGGTGGCAGCTCAAGTCAACTACGCGCCCAGATAGGTTCATTTCAGCTGGATGTGCACGGTTTCTCCAATGTCAGCGATGCTGTTATAGTCAGATCAAAAAATTAGTCAATGACGTCTGGTAACTTTCACGTCCCTCTCTAAACATTATTCTAAAAATTCTATTTCGTTGGATTTTTACAAAAAAGGGAAAACCTGACAACTTATCCACAACTTATTCCCATATTATTCTCTTGATCTTCACAAAAAACACTATATATAGATTTTTAAATTAAATAAACAACCAGATATTGTGTTTTTTGATTGAGATCTCCGATAAATTATTCTATATTCTAAGAGGAACCCAACTCATCTTAAGGAACAAGATTAGGGGTATCAAAACAACACCTTCCGTGGAGAAAACATGTCTGAGATTCTTGAGCCGGTAAATGATATACCGCAAACAAGTCAACTGGAATTGACCACAAACGCCCCAGGTTTGTTGAAAACAATCAAACGTAACGGAAAAGTCGTTCGTTATGATGAAAGTAAAATTAAAGTTGCTATTACCAAAGCCTTTATTGCAGTAGAGGGAGGGAATGCCGCAGCATCTAACCGCATTCACCAGCAGATTAATGAAATAACCCACCAGATTACCCAGGCGTTTAAACGCCGTTTACCCAGCGGTGGCACTATTCACATTGAAGACATTCAGGATCAGGTAGAGCTTGCCCTGATGCGAAGTGGTGAATATAAAATAGCCCGAGCTTATGTCCTTTATCGTGAAGAACATCGCAAAGCACGGCAAGCTGATTTAAAACAACAGGCCAGTGACAGTAAAGTACCTCTAATTACCATGCCAAACGGTGAATTACAACCGCTGGATATGAAACGGGTCAACACTATTGTTACAGAAGCTTGTCGTGAATTAACTCATGTTAAAATTGAGCCTGTTATTAAAGACGCTCTACGCAATCTCTATAATCAGGCCAAACTGGAAGATGTTCATAAAGTTTTAATTATGTCTGCCCGTACTCTGGTGGAAAAAGAACCTAATTATACGTATGTCAGCGCACGCTTGTTGTTAGATAGTCTGCGCAGCGAGGCACTGGGGAAATTACAACTCCGGACAGAAGCGACTTTTGATGAAATGGCAGCTCTTTATCCTGCTTATTTTAAAACCTACATTGCCCAAGGAATTGCTCAGGGAATACTTGATCATAAACTAAGTGAGTTCGATTTGGACAAACTTGGCAAAGCCTTATTACCCCAACGGGACATGCAATTTACCTATTTGAGCCTTCAGACTCTTTATGATCGCTATTTTATTCATGAAAAGGGGGTACGTTACGAATTACCTCAGGCTTTTTTTATGCGTGTCGCTATGGGACTCGCTATACGAGAAAAAAATCGCGATGCAAAAGCAATTGAATTTTATCGGCTTTTATCCTCTTTTGATTATATGTCATCTACCCCAACCCTCTTTAACTCGGGTACTGTCAGACCTCAATTATCAAGCTGTTATCTGACTATGGTTCCTGATCATCTCGATGGCATATACAGCGCAATCAAAGACAATGCCTTACTATCAAAATTTGCCGGTGGCCTGGGTAATGATTGGACTTCTGTAAGAGCGATGGGTGCTCACATTAAAGGAACCAATGGCAAATCACAAGGCGTAGTACCGTTTTTAAATGTTGCCGATGCGACTGCTGTAGCTGTTAATCAAGGCGGGAAACGTAAAGGCGCTGTATGTGCCTACCTTGAGTGCTGGCATCGTGATGTTGAAGAGTTTCTTGAACTGCGTAAAAATACAGGTGACGATAGACGCCGTACCCATGATATGAATACCGCATTATGGATACCTGATTTATTCATGAAACGTGTTCATGAAGAAGGAGAATGGACGTTGTTTTCTCCTGATGAAGTACCTGATCTTCATGATGAATACGGTAAAGCCTTTGAGGTTTTGTATAATAAATATGAAGAAAAAGCTCGTCTTGGCCACATCCGGAATGTAAAAACATTACCTGCTGTTAAATTATGGCGGCGGATGTTGTCCATGTTGTTTGAAACAGGTCATCCCTGGCTAACCTTTAAGGATCCCTGCAATTTGCGTTCGCCTCAACAACATACGGGTGTTATTCACAGTTCCAACCTGTGTACCGAAATTACATTGAATACCTCCCAGGATGAAATAGCGGTCTGTAATCTCGGCAGTGTGAACTTACCCGCTCATATTCAGGAAGGCAAACTGGATCGGGATAAATTAAAACGTACCATTACTACTGCAATTCGTATGCTTGATAATGTTATTGATATTAACTATTACTCTGTACCACAAGCACGTCATTCAAATCTCCAGCATCGGCCAATTGGTCTGGGTTTGATGGGTTTTCAGGATGCGCTTTATGCCTTGAAAATTGATTATGCATCAACGCAAGCCATTGAATTCGCTGATGAATCCATGGAACTGATAAGCTATTATGCAATTGAAGCGTCTTGTGAATTGGCAAAAGAGCGTGGCAGTTATTCAAGCTATGAAGGGTCCTTATGGAGCAAAGGTATTCTCCCCATTGATTCCATTAATTTATTACAACAGGCTCGTAATAAATACCTTGAGCAGGATCGTTCACAACGTCTGAATTGGGAAAATCTGCGCGTTAAAGTGCGAACTCAAGGCATGCGTAATTCGAATGTCATGGCTATTGCCCCCACAGCAACAATTTCCAACATTTGCGGCGTCTCCCAATCCATTGAACCCACCTATCAGAATTTATACGTGAAATCAAACTTATCGGGCGAGTTCACCGTAGTGAATCCTTATCTGGTCAACGACTTAAAAGCGCTTAATCTCTGGGATGAGGTCATGGTGAATGATCTGAAATATTTCAATGGCAGCGTACACTCCATTAGCCGCATTCCCGCTGAATTAAAAATGCGTTATGCGACTGCATTTGAAATTGATCCTGTCTGGTTAATTGAAGCTGCGTCTCGCCGGCAAAAATGGCTCGATCAAGCTCAATCACTGAATGTTTACATGGCTAAACCCTCCGGAAAAAAATTGGATCAACTGTATAAGCATGCCTGGGTACGAGGTTTAAAAACCACTTACTACTTACGCAGCTCAGGAGCAAGTAATGCTGAAAAATCAACGATTAATGACGGCGCGCTAAATGCAGTCAAATCAGAGGCAGAACCACCCAAGGTCTGTTCCATTCTTGATCCTGATTGTGAAGCCTGCCAATAAAAGGAGAAACTTAATGTCAAATCAACTGAATCAATCGATAGAAATTACAGACCTGACAGGTATTCCAAAACCAATAGGGGTGGCCGGGTTAGAAATTTTAGAAATGGGGGCAAGTCGTATTCATGTGGATGATAAGCAAATCATCAAGTGCCGTGCTGATGTAAATCAACTGGTTCCTTTTAAATACATATGGGCCTGGGAGAAATATTTAACAGGTTGCGCCAATCATTGGATGCCTAATGAAATCAATATGAGCGCTGATGTCGCTCTATGGAAAGATCCTGATGGGCTAACAGCTGATGAGCGCCTGATCATTCAACGTAATCTGGGCTTTTTTTCCACGGCAGATTCTCTGGTAGCCAATAATCTGGTGCTTGCAGTTTATCGCCATATTACTAATCCTGAATGTCGCCAGTACTTACTGCGTCAGGCTTTCGAAGAGGCTTTACACACCCATGCCTATCAATACATCATTGAAAGCCTGGGGCTTGATGAAGCGGCTGTGTTTAATATGTATCGCGAAATTCCTTCCGTAGCGACGAAAGCCTCTTGGGCATTACCTTTTACCCAAAGTCTGGGCGATCCCAATTTCCATACCGGTACACCAGAAGACGACCAACGCTTATTACGCGATTTGATTGCGTTCTATGTAGTCTTTGAAGGTATTTTCTTCTATGTTGGCTTCACACAAATTCTTTCTATGGGAAGACGTAACAAAATGGTAGGAACCTCCGAACAGTTTCAATATATTTTGCGTGATGAATCCATGCATATGAATTTTGGTATTGATGTTATCAATCAGATTAAAATCGAAAATCCTCATTTATGGACTCCTGCGTTCAAAGAGGAAATTATTCAATTAATTAAAGAAGGGGTGGCTCTGGAATACCAATACGCGAAAGATACCATGCCGCATGGTATTTTAGGCATGAATGCTGAAATGTTTGAAGAATACTTGCATTTCATTGCCAATCGCCGTCTTAATCAGATTGGTTTACCAGAACAATATCCTGGCGCTGAAAATCCTTTCCCCTGGATGAGTGAAATGATGGATTTGAAAAAAGAGAAAAATTTCTTTGAGACAAGGGTCATTGAATATCAGGCAGGAGGCACTTTAAGTTGGGAGGATGAGGACTAAGTGTATATTGAGTGGAACTTCCGGGTATTGTGCCAAGGCACAATACCCTCTTGAAAAACAGTTGCTTTATATGTAGTAGTTACAAGCCATGATTTAATTGTATCCATATCAATACCTGCCAGTTCTGCAGAGAATATTAACAATATCGTTATAAACCAAACAATGGCAGTTGGATATTCTCCGGTGTACTTTCTTGTTTCAATTTAATTCCTATGCCTAACAATCGTACCGGCATGCACTTTCTGACAAAGCCTTCCTGTATCAGTTGATGTAAAATTAAAAAATCAATTTTATGATTCACCCGCTCAACCGTTGTTTGCTGAAAATTATTAAACTTCAATTTTACAAATAAGGTATGGATCCCGGAAAGTTCACCTACGCGCTGTATACGCGCTTCAAGGCGTGCGATCAACTCTGGCAAAACAGCCAGGCAAGCATCACTATCGGGTAGGTCTATAGAATAAGTTTCTTCAACGCTAATGGATTTTCGAATACGCTTGGGATTGACCAGGCGATTATCAATCCCGCGCGCTAACTCATAAAGTTTTTGACCGATGGTGCCAAATCTGCTTAATAGAAATTCCACCGAATATTGCTGCAAATCAGCACAAGTTTTAATATGAAGTGATGCTAGTTTTTCTTCCATTTTTGGCCCTACCCCAAATAGCTTACGTACTGGTAAATCAAGAACAAACGCTGCAACATCCTCTGGTTTGATAACCATTTGGCCATTAGGTTTATGCCAGTCACTAGCAATCTTGGCAAGACTTTTATTGGGGGCAATGCCTGCGCTCGCCGTAAGCCGTCTTGTTTGATAAATTCGGCTACGTATTTCTTGTGCAATCCAGGTGGCACTTCCTTGGCATTGCGTGGATTCAGTGACATCAAGATAAGCTTCATCTAATGATAAAGGTTCAAGGAGGTCCGTATAGTCTGCAAAGATAGCTCTAATAAACTGACTTTCCTTTTGATATATTTCCATACGACACGGTCTTAAGATTAATTCGCGACATAATCGAAGCGCTTGTGCTGTTGGCATTGCAGAGTGCACACCGAATTTACGAGCCATATAATTACACGTGGCTATCACCCCGCGGCGTTTGGCATCCCCCCCTACAGCAATAGGCTTATTCGCGAGTTCAGGAAAATCACGCATTTCAATTGCAGCATAAAAACAATCCATATCAATATGGATAATTTTTCTTATTGGATTCATTTTTCAATAGAGAATTGCAATAGCAAGTGCTTGGCTAAGATAATACACGTCGCATTATAAAGAGAAAAGAGTTCAATAGAGAGTTTTTTAGTATACTCAAGCAAGAATCCGGCTTAACCAAAGATGACGTTTTCTCCATGATTTCTTTCCATGAACGCCTTGCTCTATCAGTAAATCAAATATCACGACATAATAATTATTTGGGCTAATGATTACTCTATAATAAAGAAATTAGTCATCACACTGATCACAGCAAAACGGATAAGTCTAAAAACACCTCATCGATTGAAGGCAGGCCGCTCCAATCTACATCATTTGTATATAAATAGTTATTCTATATTTGACTTGCGAAACGTTCTTACAATTTCTTCAGTATCATTATTAATAATTTCTCCATGAACATCTCCGAAATTGCCATTAACCTGCAACAGCATCCAAACATACAACTTATCTACATCATCACCCATTTTGGTGGCTATTTTTTCCTCATTACAGTACACGCAAGCAGTATATTGATGATTCATCGCCTATCCTTAAAAACAGATTATAATTTAATTATATACTCACCTCGCTCACGCAACTCCGATCAAAAAAAATAAAATTTACGAGGAAAAAAAGCAATTCAATCATAGTACACTGGTTAATTCTAGGCAGCAAGGAGGGGAAATTTTTAACAGAATTAAAAATAAAATAGCTTAAAAAATTTTTTGTCTACTTGACGCCTTAAATCTTACATGCTAGTTTTTAATTTTCATACTAAAAGGAGTTAGCTATGGATATAGTGGGTATGCTGGTTAATTTAGTGAGTGGTGGTGTTGGTGGTAATATTCTAGGCGCAGCCTGGAAAGAGAAAAGCCTCGGAGCTATTGGTAATACAATCGCCGGATTAGTCGGTGGCGTGGCAGGTACTTATATCATGCAAGCCGTTGGTGTTTTAAATAGCCTCGGACTAGGTAATATGAGCGTCAGTTCTCTGCTCGGCAATGTAGGCTCCAGTGCGGTAAGTGGTGCTGTTTTAACTGCCATTGTAGGTCTTATAAAAAACTCCATGAGTAATAAAGCTTAAATTAACCTTGCTCCGCAATAGCTTTAATTTACTTCATGAGAGACCTATACTCCACGGCTTGTCTTTTGTACCTGATAAAAACAGCCATTAACGTGAATGCCGACGAAAGTCGGCATTCAATGTCTTATGAAAGCTCCCTGGATGTCGACTTTGAATTTTTTGTCCGGCACGAAGGAAAACGCGTCAAAAATAGTACCAACAATGAAAAATAAACCTGATTGAGCCAAATCTCCTCAGTAGTTTGATCTTGGCATCAAATTACATTGAAATATGATTTGTTAAACACCATTATTTATTATTTTTAGTCATTCTCGTGCAAACGGGAATCTATTCTCAACTTGCCTCATCACTTTGCTTGCGAGAAGATCTGGATTGCTTCACCAACGCTTGCAAAGACGGAGTTTTATCTACCTGTAAATGGTTATCAATAATTCATTATTATTGCTGGCGCATATGAGGAAATAAAATCACATCTCTGATTGATGGCGAATTAGTAAATAACATAACCAATCTGTCAATACCAATACCTTCCCCGGCCGTAGGTGGCATACCATATTCCAGCGCTTCAATGTAGTCATTATCAAAATGCATGGCCTCCAGATCGCCAGCATTCTTCTCTTCAACCTGCTTTTGAAAGCGTTCCGCCTGATCCTCAGCATCATTGAGTTCTGAAAAACCGTTGGCAATCTCCCGCCCGGCTATAAAAAACTCAAATCGGTCAGTAACATCCGGATCCTCATCATTACGTCTTGCTAAAGGAGATACTTCTGTTGGATAAGCGGTAATAAACGTTGGCTGAATTAATTGGTGTTCCACCGTCTCATCAAATATAATCATGTGGAGTTTACCTAAACCGTCACTCTCATTATAAGTCAGGTTTAAGCTATTAATCAGGTCTCTACAATCGGCAACATTTTCCAATTGCTGAGTCTTTAGGTGAGGATTGTAATGCAAAATAGCCTCTTTAACAGTCATACAGACAAACGGTTTTGAAAAATCAATGAGTTGTCCCTGATATTCTATTTGACGGGTACCTGAAACTACATCACAAAGATGATGAAGCAATTGCTCCGTAAAATGCATTAGATCCTTATAATCAGCGTAAGCCTGGTAAAATTCTACCATTGTAAATTCAGGATTATGACGTGTGGATAATCCTTCATTACGAAAATTACGGTTAATTTCATACACTCGCTCAAAACCACCGACAACAAGACGTTTCAAGTAAAGTTCTGGGGCTATACGCAGAAACATCTCCATATCCAACGTATTATGATAAGTGACAAAAGGCCGAGCTACCGCACCACCCGGAATAGGATGCATCATTGGTGTTTCCACTTCTAAAAACTGATGATTATCCATAAATTGTCGAAAGGCTCTGATTAATTTCGAGCGTATCAAAAAGGTATAACGACTCTCATCATTGGCAATCAGATCGACATAACGCTTGCGATAACGCATTTCTTGATCAGCCAAACCATGAAATTTATCAGGTAAAGGACGTAATGATTTGGTGAGTAACTCAAGATGTGCTGCATTAACAGTTAACTCCCCGGTGTTCGTCTTGAACAGTTCCCCTTTAATTCCAACAATATCACCAAGATCCCAGTGTTTAAATTGCTCATAAATTTCTGGCAACTCATTTTGGCGCACGTAAACCTGAATTCGCCCGGATACATCCTGAATATGAAAAAAACTGGCTTTTCCCATAATTCGACGTAATACAATACGTCCTGCTATAGCAACTTTTACCTGTTTTTCTGCCAGATCCTCTTTC
This sequence comes from Legionella fairfieldensis ATCC 49588, assembly GCF_000621525.1. Taxonomy (GTDB): domain Bacteria; phylum Pseudomonadota; class Gammaproteobacteria; order Legionellales; family Legionellaceae; genus Tatlockia; species Tatlockia fairfieldensis. The sequence goes on from NZ_JHYC01000015.1 coordinate 43,538, forward strand.
TCAACGCCGGCATACTGTTGTAACAAATTTTCTGCCAGGTATTGGCGACGGAATGCATTGGGAAACCGGAAACCTGAAGCACGTAAGTCGGCCAGTTTTTGCTTGCGGATCTGATAAACTTCGCTTTCATCTAAATGTTGTTCTTCTGTCATTCTACTGCCCCTACGCCTTCTTTTAAGCTTGCCACTATAAATGGATCTAACGCACCATCTAAAACTGCTTGTGTATTAGAGGTTTCAACCCCTGTTCTTAAATCTTTAATTCGCGACTGATCCAATACGTAAGAACGGATCTGCGACCCCCAGCCAATATCAGACTTGGTTGCTTCAAGAGCCTGTTGTGCGGCATTTTTCTTTTGCATTTCCATTTCATACAGTTTGGCTCGCAACTGCTTCATCGCCTGATCTTTATTTTTATGCTGACTTCTATCCGTCTGACACTGTACAACAATACCACTCGGCACATGGGTAATTCGTACGGCTGAATCAGTACGGTTCACATGCTGCCCTCCAGCGCCCGAAGCACGATAAGTATCTATACGCAAATCAGCCGGGTTAATTTCGATTTCAATGTCATCATCAATTTCAGGAGAAATAAATACCGCTGCAAAAGACGTATGGCGTCTGTTACCCGAATCAAAAGGCGATTTACGGACCAACCGATGTACCCCTGTCTCCGTACGCAACCAGCCGTAGGCATACTCACCAATAAAGTGGATAGTCGCACTCTTGATACCGGCCACGTCTCCTGCTGAACATTCCACCAGTTCAGTAGTAAATCCATGATGTTCCCCCCAGCGTAAGTACATACGCAGCAGCATTTCTGCCCAATCCTGGGCCTCTGTACCCCCTGAACCAGCCTGAATATCCAAATAAGCATTGGAGTTATCCATTTTGCCCGAAAACATACGCCTGAATTCAAGAGCGGCGACCTGTTCCTCCACACTGGCTAACTCCGAAGCCACATCATGAATTGCCGCTTCATCCTCCTCTGACCGTGCTAACTCAAAAAGCTCCGTTAAATCGGTAACATTCTGATCTAATTGTTCTAATTGATTAACAATAGCTTCTAATTGAGAACGTTCACGACCTAACGCTTGGGCTTGCTCAGGATTATTCCAAATTTCAGGAAGCTCTAATTCACGAATGACTTCTTCCAGGCGTTCACGTTTGCCATCGAAGTCAAAGATACCCCCGAAGTGCAATAATTCGCTCCGCCAAATCTGCCAAGGCCAGATTGATTTGATTAACTTCTAACATGCATGCCTACTATCTTTATGGTAAAAAGTTCTATTGTACAACTAAAGACAAAACCAGACCATAGGGTTAATTTTATCGATTTGTATTAACAAGTGGCTTGTAATAAACTATTTTGAAAGCGTTCACGGGATATGCAAATTTTATCTTCCAGACTTGTCTTTCCGTGCACAGGCGGAATCCATCCATAAAATTAGCACCATGTCTAATTCGCAGATAGTTTCCCGTCTGCGCGGGAAAGACATTGACGTTATATGCTTCTTAATTACCTATGCCGGGAACATCTACGATCTATTTTTCTAGTAAAAAATGCTTATTCCTTCATAGGTTATCGATTGAATTTCAGGTAGTAGCTTTTTTTGTTTCTTAATTTCAAGCATTTTTTTCGCGTAAACTATTAAGAGAACCCATAAGAGGCAAAATAGAAATGGGGGTTACTACACTACCTATTACTAACCAAACACCAGTAAAAATACGCATAACCAAACTGGCATTGGAAGTCACATGTACATTATACGTTGCATAAAGCCCTAAGCATATTAAACCTGCTATAGACCACGTTACCAAATAGTTAAGTGGCTGACTATCCATGCTTTTTAATTTAACATGATAGTATTCAAGTTTTTCTAATTCTTTTTTTAACTTAAACTGCTCGTTTAGTATGGGATTAATCTCATAAAATTTCTTTTCACAATCTACAGGGATTGACTCGAGTAACATTTTTGTCTTAAACGACATATTAGAGAGCAAATAATGTATTTGCTTATTAAGTCGAGATATATTCGATATAGTTTTTAAGTCTTCTGACAGTATTGCTACATGTCTAAGTATCTCTACAGGAAATGCTGGTTTTTTTTTGTTACCAGGTTTAAAAAATTGATGAACGCTATCTAACATTGTGAACATATTAATCACTTTAAAAAAGTGGAGTGTGATGGTTTGTTAAAATAAATTCCTAAAAATTATAGTTTAACTCTAATTAAAATTACATCTTTCGGATTTGAAAAACCGAGTACCTATATTACTACAAAGAAATCAAAGCATATTACCCGCAATTGCTTTATTGAACGTAGCATATATTAGCCCATGAGATTTTCCAAGCAGTATTTTCGCGAATCTGCTCTTTGAACAGCATGAGCAATTGCCAGAAAGTTTACATTGGCGCTGATGGAATAGGCTGCCTTCCTTCAAGAAACTCATTGGTATTACTTATATGATGAAGTGTCTGACCAAGCTCCTGAAGAATAAGTAAAGTCGCCGGAACAGGGTTATCCAAATCAGCCAGAGACTTTAATTTGGCATTCATGACAGGAGTACTTAAAAATAAAGCGCCAGTAAGCCACCAGGACGGTAAAGATAAAGAGAAAAGGGTTACAAAAGTACTCCCATAGTCAATCATATTACTGACATGGGCTTTATCATTATTTCGCTGTTGTTTAAATATAAATAAATACCTGTTTTGCATTTCACTGACTATTTCTTCAAGCTTTTTAATAAAACATAAAAATTCCTGTTTTTCCTGCTGCTTGTTGCTATTAGGTAACCTATGATTGTAGATAGTAATTTGCTCATCGATAGTCTGTAATAGTCTCGAAACTAATAAACTTTTATTATACGCTAATGAAAGTACTCCTTCTTTTTCCGCCGCTCTTTTTAATTCTTTCTCTTTGGCTCTTAATTTGCCAAGAATTGGCCGTATAAATTTCCACTCCAGATGGTTTTCAATAGGGGAAGCAGGTGGTGTGGTAAAAAAAGTGCGCATAAATATCCTTGGTATAGTTCAAATCTCCTTGTTAGTTTAAATAATAGCTCAAATAGAGTTATCTGATCATAATTATGGCTCGATTCATATCAATTTTGGATAGAAGCCTTAAGTCAACGCATCGTCATTGTGTATTTCCATATCAGGGTAATCCTCATGAGGCATTGTCAAAATAACTCGCTGCTCATGATTAATCTGACGCCATTTTAGAATGCGTTTTTATAACGGCTCGATAAGCATTTAAATTCATTAATAACTCTGCTTCAGCAGAGGAAAGATGACAGCTATTGATTATTTCCTCTTTATCCCCACCCATCTCAAGAATACGAAACGCATGTTGATAACTGCCATCATTATCACGTTTATTTTCTAACGCTTGTAATTGATTATCCATACTAACCAGTTGGTTGGTTATTTCTTTAATTTGTCTTGCAAAACTCAAATCAGCATTTATTAAAAGGCGATGATTAATCTGCTGTTGCTCCAATTCTGTTTTTAATCCGTTGACCTGCCGCGTCAACATGGAAAAGGTTTTTCGATAATAAAAAACCATTTTTAAAATAATGGCAGATGATAACAATCCGGCACTTAATCCAACAATACTCATCGGGTGGTATCCTTATTGTTCACATTAGTTGATTGAAGAGGATCGGAGTTAACCGTAGTGGAATTCACAGGATTACCCTCAGTCGTATTTCCTGTCCCTGATGACTCATTTTGTGATTTTTGATTGACACTCATCGCCGGATTTAACAATCGTGGTACCAACTTATCCTTAGCGATAATGACATTCACTCGCCTGTTTCTTGCTCGTCCTTCTTCCGTAGAATTATCAGCAACAGGGTATCGCTCGCCGTAACCCGTGACCGACATTTGATTCTGCTCTACTCCAAACGATGCCAGACAACGAGCCACTGCGGCTGCTCTGGCTGAAGACAATTCCCAATTTGAAGGGTATTGCGCCGTACTAATAGGTACGTTATCCGTATATCCTTCAATCGCTATAGGGTAAGGGAACTCTTTAATGATTGACCCTAATTTCATTAATTTTAATACCGCAACAGGTCTTAAATTGGCACTTCCGCTATCAAATAAAGCACCCGCTTTAATATCCAGTTCAACCCAGCCATCCTGTGGATTCATATGATAATCAGAATCCTGTAAGGCCGATAATGCCTGAATCAATTGATCAAATTTATTTTTCTCATTAATAGAACTCTGCACTGCCGCATTCAAATCTTTTTGTTGAGCTAATTCTGCTATAGCCTTTTTATTATTTTTAGTAGTAAACGCGGTGTGCATGCCTTCTGCCATGGATTTGTATTTTGATACGTTAACCGAAGAAATAGCATACATCACCACAAAAAAAGCAAACAGTAAAGTGATGAAATCGGCATAAGAAACCACCCAGCGGTGAGTATCTTCACGTTCAATTGATTTGTTTTTTCGTCCGCGCATTTTGCTGGTGTTGTCCATAATTATTTAACTTCAGGTTTAGCATATTCGGGCTTTCACCACTTGCCATTGAAACCATCCCCTCTACAATCATTTCATCATGGTGTATTTGATTAGCAATACAACTTTTTATTTTATTGGCAACGGGTAAAAACACCAGATTCGCAAGACCAACCCCATAAATAGTAGCAACGAAAGCAACAGCAATACCAGCTCCCAATTGGCTTGGCTCAGCCAGATTACGCATTACTTGAATAAGACCAAGAACCGCACCAAGAATACCTATCGTTGGGCTGTATCCTCCCATACTTTCAAAAACATGAGCGGCTCGCATATCTCTGTCTTCACACCGATTAATTTCAGATTCTAACACCTGTCGTATATTTTGTTTATCTACCCCGATTACCAACAACTCAAGCCCTTGACGCATCATGGGATTTTTTTCTCGCTCCAAATGCTCTTCCAATGACAGTAAACCGAATTGGCGTGACTTGCGCGATAACTCGATCAATTGCTCCCGACTTCGGGCAAAATGTTGCTCGGGAGGAATAAAAACCCAAGGCAGAAGTCTGAAGGCTCGCCTGAAGGTACTAAAAGGAGTTTGAATCATTACAGCACCCAGCGTTCCACCCAGTACAATAAATAAAGCGGGCAGGTTCATTAAAGAATGAAGATCCCCCCCCTCAAACATTTGTCCAATAATAATTGCTAAAAAAGCAGTTAAAAGACCTAATACGCTTAAACCATCCATAATTCCTTCCATCACTCTGGTAAACGAGACCTTATACGAAGCGTTGCCTGGCTGTGAATTTGAGAAACTCGTGACTCACTTACCCCCAATACCTCGCCAATTTCTTTCAAGTTCAAATCCTGCTCATAATAAAGCGATAAAACAAGGCGCTCATTTTTAGGTAAACCCGCAATGATTTGCGAAAGCTGGTTAATCATATCATCCCGTAATGCATTGATATGAGGCTCACTAAATTCACCTCCATCCCCTTTCAGAATATCATCAGTGACACCCAGATCATCAAAACCATAGAGCTGGCTTCCCGCAGAATCTTGCAGCATGTCATAATAGTCATCCAGACTTAAATTAAGTTCGGCAGCAACCTCACTATCTTTAGCATCCCGGCCCAAACGGTTTTCTACCCGTTTAACCGCTTCGGAAATCATACGCGAATTTCGATACACTGAGCGCGGTACCCAATCATTTCGGCGAACTTCATCTAACATATGGCCACGAATACGGATTCCTGCATAGGTTTCAAAAGAAGCGCCCTTTGTTGAATCATAATGTCTGACCGCTTCAAGCAATCCCAGCATGCCTGCCTGGATTAAGTCATCAAACTGTACAGAATGGGGCAAGCGTCCCAGCAGATGATGGGCAATACGTTTCACCATAAGCGCATGGGTTTTAACCAGCGTTTCTTGCGTTTGTTGATTCACTTTGCCGTAGGCAGCCAGGGCATCCACGACTCTCTCCTTGGTTTCGCTCGCCTGAAACGTACAGGTCGCTTGGGTTAAGCCTGGTAAATTTCAGGATATATTTTTCAACACTCTCCTGCTACCAGACGCTCCAGAAAAAAACTTGTATTACCACTTAACAATGGCCTGACGGGCCAATTATCAATTGTATGAGCCAGCTGCTCCAGTACCTTTGCTGCGTTAGAATCAGGGTAAGCAGTCAGCACAGGCTTTTGTTTTTTTACAGACTCATGAATCCGTTCATCAAAAGGAATAGCCCCTAAATAGTTCAGGTGTACATCTAAAAACTGTTCAGCAACACGATATAATTTGTTATAAAGATCCCGCCCTTCCCGTATAGTACGAACCATATTGGCAAGTACATGGAAATGACTCCAGTCACAACGCTTTGACATCACTTTAATTAATGCATAGGCATCGGTTAGTGAAGTAGGCTCATCACAGACAACGACTATTAATTCCTGCGATGAACGCGCAAAACTTAATACGGTGTCAGAAATGCCCGCTGCCGTGTCAATAATCATATAATCAACATCATCAGTAAGTTCATTAAATGCATCAATGATCCCTGCATGTTCCGAAGGACTTAATTGAGTCATAAATTCAAGGCCGGATGAAGCAGGTATCACTTTAACTCCACTCGGCCCTTCCAACAGGATGTCATTTAAATGACATAAACCCTGCACCACATGAGAAAGATTATATTTGGTATGTAAACCCAACATAATATCAATGTTTGCCAGACCTAAATCCGCATCAAGTAATAGGACCTGTTTATGTCGTTGAGCCAAGGCAACCGCCAGGTTTACAGAAACATTGCTTTTTCCAACACCACCTTTTCCGGCGGTAACCGCAATGACCTTAACAGGTTTAGCATAGTTTAAATTCCGCAATCCCGCTGCCTGATCTGGCATCCTCTGATTAATTTTCTCCGACATATAGCCTCCTTGCATTGTCTAATGGTGGTGCATTACCTTTATTGTTATTTACCGGGTTTAATAGTAAGTCCTGATTGCTAAATTGCTCAATCAACTGATGACGCGTTGCTATCTTAACATCTTCAGGTACTCGCTGACCATGAGTAAAATAACTCAACTCAAGACCTGTCTCTGCTACCGCGCTTAAAATGCCTCCCACAGCAAGAGACTCATCCAGTTTAGTAATAATACATTGTTCTATACGCTCAACCTGATAGCGTTTGATAGCTTCAATGAGAACCTGATAATGACTGGTCGCCTGTAAAACCAAAACAATGGAAACAGAGCGTAAATAATCGCTTAATAAATCCATCTGTGCTGCGACTCTTTCATCCGCAGGGTTCATTCCTGCTGTATCAATCAGTATTAATTTTTTATCATTCAGCTGCCTTATCACACGAACAAGCGAGACATCATCTTGAGCAATACAGACTGGAACGCCTAAAATTTTACCGTAAAGCATTAGTTGCTCATGAGCCGCAATTCGATAACGGTCCATCGTCACCAAACCCAGATTTTCAGCGCCAAAACGAAGCGCAAAACGAGCAGCAAGCTTGGCAATAGTGGTTGTTTTGCCAACCCCCGTGGGACCAACAAATGCATAAATACCACCTTCTTCTATTCGTCGTGATTGTCGAACAGGCAGGGCCTCTGAAAGCATGGTCAGCACTTGTTGCCATGCACGATCCTGATTGAGAGCCGGGTTTATCCGGGTTACCAATGAAGCCGCTGTAGCCTGGCTTGCACCAAGATATAATAATTTCTGCATTAATACCGCATGCAAAGGCTCGCCCTGATAACCCGCATAACCGCGGAGCTGGGCTTCCAACATGCCTCGCAATGTTTGAATTTCCTGACGCATATCGTCCAAAGGAGACTGCGTCACTGCATTTTCTACTGACTGGCTGGGTGGCTCAGCGGTGGCAATTGCAGTGGAGGTAGAAAGCACCATCTCATCAAAATCAACTGCCGCAACTATTTCAACGCCTCCTTCAACACGGCTACTTGATAAAATAACAGCGTCAGGACCGAAAGCCGCTTTAATCTGTTGCATAGCACTGCGCGTATCTGAAGCGACGAAACGTTTTAATTTCATAAGAATCCACCTACCCTACTGTACCAATAATGCGTATCTGTTTATTATCAGGTATTTCCTGATAAGACAACACATGTAAGTTGTTAGAAATATTACGCACAAAACGTGCCAAAACAGATCTTATGCTGGGCTGTACAACCAGCACAGCCAATTCTTGTTTTGCCTGTTGTTGGGCTGCAAGCTGCGTCAGGGAGTGCTGAATTTTATCAGCCATTCCTGGTTCAAAACTTACTCCCTGGCCACTACTGTTTTGCACCGTATTTTGTAAAAGTTGTTCCAGCTCCGGTTTTAACGTAATAATAGGTAACTCTTCATTAAGACCACTAATTTTTTGAGTAATTAAACGCGATAAAGCAACTCTGACCTGACTGATTAAGTAATCCGTATCTTTTGACTTCAATGCAGCTTCTGCCAAAGTTTCGACAATGGTACGAATATCTGTCAAAGGAATATGTTCAATTAATAAACCTTGCAATACTTTACTTATTGCCCCTAAGGAAAGGGTATCGGGTACCAGCTCTTTAACCAATTTGGGTGAAGAGCTGGCCAGTTTATCCAACAGTTGCTGGGTTTCTTCATAACCTAGTAATTGATGGCTATGCTGTTCAAGAATTTGACTCAAATGAGTAGCAACCACAGTAGACGCATCAACAACCGTATAGCCAAAAGTATGGGCCCGCTCTTTTTGACTGTCATTAATCCATACAGCATCGAGGCCAAAAGCAGGGTCTCTGGTTTCCTGCCCTTCCAGCACACCAAAAACCTGTCCTGGATTAATGGCCAGCCACTTTTCATTAAAAATAGGGGCTTCTCCCATGACAACTCCCGCGAGGCTTATGCGATAATAATTAGGTTTAAGATCAAGATTATCCCGTATATGAACAGTAGGGATAAGAAAACCCAGTTCTTGAGATATTTTTTTGCGCACACCTTTAATACGCGCGAGTAGCACGCCACCTTGTGAACTGTCCACTAAAGGAATCAGGCGATAGCCCACTTCAAGACCTATTACATCCACCGGATTAACATCATCCCAGGACAATTCGGTCGATAAGGATTCATTGAGAGAGCCTGCAGGTGCCTCCGATGTTTTATCTGCTTTTGATTTCTGGGTATTTTGTTTGATTAACAAATAAGCGACTCCACCCAAACCACACGCTAAGATTAAAAAAGAAATATGAGGCATCCCGGGAATTAAGCCTATTATCCCTATAATCGCCCCGGAAATAATTAAAGAACGGGGGTTACCAAATACCTGGGTTACTACCGCATTACCCATATTTTGAGAACTGGATACACGCGTAACCATAATAGCTGCCGCGGTAGATAGGACCAGTGAAGGCACCTGAGCTACCAATCCATCCCCAATAGTCAATAAAATATAATTATGTAAAGCCTGAGCCAACCTCATATCATATTGAATAACACCAATTACCAACCCACCAATCATGTTGATTAATAAAATCAGAATTCCAGCAATTGCATCACCACGCACGAATTTGCTGGAACCATCCATGGCGCCATAAAAATCCGCCTCCTGTGAGACCTCGGCTCTGCGCCGGATTGCCTGCTCCTGATTAATCAAACCTGCATTCAGGTCTGCATCAATTGCCATCTGTTTGCCGGGCAAAGAATCCAGGGTAAAACGTGCACTGACTTCTGAGACCCGTCCGGCACCTTTTGTTACCACTACAAAATTAATAACAACCAGAATGATAAATACAACCAGACCTACTGTGTAGTTACCTCTTATTACCACCTCGCCAAAAGACTGGATTACCTGGCCTGCGGCATCAGTACCTAAATGACCATTCAGCAGAACAACTCGTGTTGAAGCCACGTTTAATGCCAGACGTAATAACGTTGCAATTAAAATAACTGTAGGAAACACAGCAAAATCAAGCGGTCTGTTGCTGTAAATTACAGCCAGCAATACTACCAGCGATAAGGCAATATTAAAGGTAAAAAAAACATCGAGAAAAAAGGGAGGTACAGGCAGTATCATCATACTTAACATCATGATTAATATTAAGGGTGTACCTAATCCTTTTTGCGTCCATTGGCGAAACGTATGAAACAAGGCAGTAACATTCATTAAAGATTCTCCTCGGTATCCCGCTTTAATTCGTCTGGTATGGGTAAATCTTGTAGGAAATCAGGGTTCTTATTGTAATTTTCTTTGTCTTTAAGCTGAAAAATATAAGCCAGTACCTGAGCTACAGCGACATATAAACCCCGCGGAATTTCTTCCTCTAATTCAGTTGAAAAATAAAGCGCACGAGCCAGAGATGGCACAGATAACAGAGGAACCCTGTGAGCCTGGGCAATTTGATTAATATGCAAAGCAATCAGATCTTTTCCCTTGGCAACTACAACAGGCGCCTGATTTCCTTTTTGCTGATAACGCAGCGCTACGGCATAGTGTGTCGGATTAGTGAGTACTACATCTGCTTTGGGTACTTCAGCCATCATCCGCCTTCTTGCTATTTCCTGCTGAGTACGTCGAATATGGCTTTTAACCTCCGGTTTACCTTCCGTTTCCTTATACTCATCCTTAAGTTCCTGTTTAGTCATTTTTAATTGCTTGTTACGTTCATAAATTTGAAAAGGTACGTCTATCACTGCAATTAAAATCAAGCTGCCACTGATAAGAAAAAATGCTTTTACAACCAACGTTAACCCTTCACTTAAAGCACTTGCCAGAGGAAAATCAGCCAGAGCGAGTAAAGAAGGGATTTCGATTTTCAACACCATTAAAGAGACAAAGGCCACTAACAAAAACTTCAGCAAGGATTTAATCATTTCTACCAAACCCTTTAATGAAACCATCCGTTTCAAACCTTTAAAGAAATTCAGACGCGAAAACCTGGGCTGTAACAATTCCAGGCTAAAAATCCATCCTCCCATGAGTAAGGAAGCAACAAAAGAAAGAACTAAAATCATTAATAAAAGAGGGAGTATCGCTGTAAAAACAAAATTCATGAGACCATAAAATCGATGAAGAGCAAAGACAGGCAGTCTTAAAACAGAACTATCAAAGTCAAAAGCCTGGCGCATCATTTGCATAAACTGAGTAGACAAATAATGACCGAAAACAAAAAACACAGAGCATGAGGACAGTAAAATTAATGTAGCATTAAAGTCTTTTGAACGAGCCACCTGCCCTTTTTCCTTCGCTTCTTTAAGTCGTTTAAGCGAGGGGGCTTCTGTTTTTTCCTCTGACAGTTCTTCAGCCATTAATGTAAAATTCCTGTAATAAGTCGCATTCCCTGTTCCAGACTATCTGTAATTTGTGAAGCCACGCCGGGTAAACTGATACGTATAATCACCATTCCCATCAATAACGTCAGGGGAAATCCCATAGAAAAAATATTTAACTGCGGTGCTACACGAGTCATAACACCGAAAGCCAGATTCACGATTAACAAGGCCAAAATAGCAGGCAATGCAACCAGGACTGCTTCTTTAAACATCCACCCTGAGAAAGCAATGACCGAACCAATAGCCGACAGCTTGGGTTGAGTTCCTACCGGCATTTGTTGAAAACTGGCAAGTAACGTTTCCAACAGGGCAAGATGACCATTGAGCACAAGAAACAGAAGACTTATCATCATCAAATAAAGTTGGCTAACCAAAGGTACCGAAGCTTTGGAACCCGGGTCCATCATGGTAGCAAAACCAAGCCCCGCCTGCATGGCAATCACCTGGCCGCCAATCACAAATACCTGAAAAACCAGTTGTAAAACAAATCCCATTAAAAGACCTATCAGCAGCTCATAACAAACTATTAACAGGTAACGACCTTCGAAATAAAGCAGAGACAGGTTATCTGGAATAAAAGAAGCGCATAAAAAAGCCAGAGCAAGCGCAAAAACCAGACGCACTCTAACAGGAACCATGGGCGAAGAAATAAGTGGCATACTGAGAAATACCCCGCTGATTCGAGGCAGCGGCCAAATGATTTGACTGAATTGATTAATCATAGCCTGATAATTTAAATGCATAATCAACCTATCAAATAGGGAATATTAGTAATTAGAGTATCGGTGTAATTGATCATCGTTTTTAATAACCACGGGCCAGCAAAAACAAACACCAGAAACGTAATAAAAAGCTTTGGAATAAAACTTAAACTCGTTTCGTTAATTTGGGTTGCAGCCTGGAACATTGAAATTAACAAACCCACAATCAATCCGGGAATGATCAAGACAGACAACATCATAATCATCACAGAGACACTCTCACTAAATAGCGACACAACCGTTTCAGGAGTCATCTATTCTCTCAACCTATGCAAAACTGGACGCCAGTGAACCCAGGACTAAAGTCCAGCCATCTACCATCACAAACAACATGATTTTAAATGGCAAGGAAATAATCAAAGGAGATAACATCATCATTCCCATGGCCATCAATACACTAGCCACTACCAAATCAATAATCAAAAACGGTAAGAATAAAATAAACCCTATTTGAAATGCCGTTTTTAATTCACTCGTCACAAAAGCCGGAATCAAAATACTCATAGGCACATCGGCCAGTGTGGTATGAGATTTATTACCAAATTTCTCAAAGAGCGACAGATCGTTTTTACGAGTCTGATTAAGCATAAAAGCACGCAACGGTTCCTGTGCTTTCGTTAAAGCCTGCGAAAACTCTAATTGATCGGCCAAATAAGGCCGAAGGGCCTGTTCATTCATTTGATTAAAGACAGGCGCCATGACAAAAAAAGTCATAAACAGCGCGATGCCAATTAAAATCTGGTTAGTCGGCGTCTGCGCCATACCAATAGCCTGCCGTAAAATTGACAGTACAATAATAATACGAAGAAAAGCTGTCATTGCCATTAATAAACCCGGCAATACGCTCAACAGCGTCATAAAAAGCAATATCTGTAAATTGACACTATACGTTTGCCCGCCACCAGGGGCTTGTGAAACGGTTACCGCAGGTAATGATGCAGTTGCGGCGTCTCCCATCAAAGGCAAAAAAAACAAGGCTATTGAACAGCCTATCAACATCGCTCTTTTCATAATTAAGACTTTCCAAGGGCTGTTTTTAAAAATTCCGCAAAAGACCTTTTAGAGTCTAAAGAAAAACCAACGGGTAACTCCTCACCAAAATCATGCAAGGTATTGATGCTGCCTGTAGTAACACCTACTAGTAAAACCCGCTTGCCCACGTTAACCAGCATGATTTTTTCCCGCGCACCTAAATTCATGCAGGCAATAACCTGCAAGGCTGTGGAATTTGCCAATTTTGCGCCATTCAAACGACGCAATAGCCAGGATAAAAAAACAATCACTGCCACAACAGCCAGCAAGCCAGTAAGTACACGTATTAATTCCCCGCTGCCTAACGAAGCCGCCGTCTCATGTGTCGTTGTCGTAAGTGGTGTTGCACTTGCAGTTAAAGAAAACAAACTACAGACTATAGAAACAACCCGTTGAAATTTCATCGTAAGCGTCTGATCCGTTCAGCCTTGCTTACAATATCAGTCAAACGTATACCAAATTTATCATTGACCACGACCACTTCCCCATGAGCCACTAAAGTACCATTGACCAGGATATCCAACGGTTCACCAGCTAAACGATCCAGAGCAATAATACCCCCTTGATTAAGTTGCAAGAGATTACGAATTGTCATTTTTGTACGCCCAATCTCCACAGTTACTTCTACTGGAATGTCCAGGATTAATTCCATTTTTTCTGTTTCAGTTTCCTGTGGTGCAGCATTCTGTGGTGCACCACTCTGTGCTACCGCATTTTGTGGTGCCGCTGTTGTTTTTTCTGGTTCTGCCTGATTAGTCATTTCCCCCCCTGTAACTGATCCTTTTTATTATTTTTACTGCCCTTTTGTCATTCGCGCTGCCGATAGTTGCTGTAAAACCTGGCGTTCCTTCAATATCCAGCGTCACGACTTCATTCATTTCTACGGGGATAAACTCATCCACCTGCCAATCCATTACCTTTCTCAAAGAGCTGTTCGTTTTGGCCATTGCCGAACTCACCGTGAGTTCCACATCCATGATTTCTTCTTTTAAAGACATAATCCAGTTAGGATCAATTTCATCGTCTGGCCTTGCGGCGCCCAATTCAAGTTGTTGTTTTATAGGTTCTACCATTGAATAAGGTATAACGAAATAAAAAGAACCTGATTCTTTAGCAAAATCAATATTAAAGCGACTGACTAACAGTAATTCATTAGGTTCGCCAATATGAACCAGTTGCGGGTTGGTTTCATCACCAACCTTCATTGCTTCAAGTTTAATAATAGGCGCCCAAGCCTGTTCAATATTGCGCACTATTTTTCCAATAATAATTTCCATTACCCTAAGTTCGGTGGCAGTAAAATCCGTTCTGTCTGTTTGAGCAAGAAATTGTGAGCTACCGCCAAAATAATAATCCACAAGGTCATAGACAAATACGCTGTCAAAGAGAATAAGCGCCTTACCACGCAAAGGTTTAAAACGACGAATAGTCATCAGCGTTGGGTTAGGCAAGCTACCCAAAAATTCACGATGCTTAACAATCGCCAGAGGTTCCTGCTTAATCTCCAAATCTCTTGCCATCAGCTGGTAGATATCATTTGCAAAAAAACGAGCTGCCCTGTCATGAATTTTATCGAGGACGGGTAATTCGCCTCTAACAATTCGTTCCTGGTTATTAAAATTAAGTACTTGCACATGATCAGTGGGTTTTTCAAGCTCAGCCTCACTTGCCTTGGTATAGCTCCCCGCACCATTCCCTTGTCCCGGAGCCTCTTCCTCAACAACATTAAGCAAAGCATCAATCTCTTCTTGCGATAAAACTTCTTTTTCAGCCATAACTATCCTGTAAACCTGATAAACATTCACTCACATTGAATGTCCCTCTCCGCAAGCAAAATGCGTGCCATAATGTTAAGGACATCCTAATTAAAAATTTCAGTTTCCTGTAGAGTAGAAAATATGCCAAACTTCAGAAACTGTTTACCCTTGATTTTCGTCATGCGCAGTAAAAATTATCAATTATCTAATTTTTGTCACGGAAAACCGACCACCTCAATCTGTTTTCGGCCTGATAATGAATGGCAACTTGAATCTCTTTTTGCAATTGCTGATAACAAGGGTTTACTTGCACGCGGTAAGGGTGCCAGTTATGGGGACTGTTGCCTGAATGATCAAGGTATAATTATTGATACTACGCGTTTGAACCATCTTCTGTCCTTTGACGAAGAATCGGGTATTTTGGTTTGTCAGGGGGGTACAACGTTTGCTGACCTTTTTTCCGTCAGCTCTACCCATCTGCCGCCTGTGGTACCGGGAACGTTACATGCTACGGTTGCAGGGGGGATCGCTAACGATGTACATGGCAAAAATAATCACGGTATGGGCAGTTTTGGCCAACATGTTCAATGGATTGATTTACAGTTGGGAGAACAGACATTACGTTGTAGCCCAAAAGAAAACAGCGCTTTATTTCATGCCACAATCGGAGGTCTTGGTTTAACTGGAATTATTAAACGAGCAGCTATTCAAATGCATAAAGCAACTCATTTTGTCAAAGTAAACATTAAAAAATATTTTGAACTTGAACATTTATTTCACTCTATGCAAAATGAAGGGTGCGGCTATGATTATCAAGTGGCGTGGTTAGATTTGCTTAATAAACCCTGCGCCTTACTTTCTGTTGCCAAACATTGTGATCCCCTCGCTGTAAAGCCCAAAATTTCTCTTACTTTACCTGATATTCCTCTTCCTCTTGTCCGTCCCTGGAGCATGAGGCAATTTAACCGCTACTATTTTAAAAAATCGCATCCTCATAACCAATCGTTACCTTTTGCTCAATTTAACAATCCTCTGGATGCTATAAAGCATTGGAATCGCTTGTATGGCAAGCGCGGTTTTTTACAGTTTCAGGCGTTGTTTGCAACCGATTTAATCCATACTGCTATTGAACAATTTCTATCTATCATCCACCATCATCGCGCAACACCTACCCTTGCAGTATTAAAATATTTCACTGAACCGGGTTCAGGGCTTTTATCATTTGTCCAGCCAGGATTTACTTTAGCAGTTGACTTTATCAATAATCAAAACAGCCGTCGGGCTATCTCGGCAATGAATGAATGGGTTACACAAAAAAAGGGCAGAACTTATCTAGGCAAGGATTTATTGCTCACTAAAGCGCAATTCACTCAACAGTACGATCAACATGAGCAATTTACTCAGATACTAAAGCAATACAAAAGTCCCATGCGTTCTGATTTGAGTAATCGTCTGGGGTTAACACCATGAAAAAAAAAACGTGGGTTATTCTGGGCGCTACTTCCATTATTGCTAAAAATTTTGCGCATTTAGCTGCACAAACTGGCAATCCGTTGTTGTTAGTGGGGCGCAATGTGGAGCAGTTAGCTGTCATAGCAAGGGATATTCGTTTACGTTATCGAATTAATTGTGAGGTTTTATTTACCGATTTTTCCGCTGATTTAACAAAACTGACAGACTTTATTCAACATCAGCCCGAAGAAATCAATCTTTTTATTGCTTATAGTGCGCTTATTGAAAATGATGCATTAAATGAAAAAACCATGAACCAATTAATCCAGGTTAATGTTTCAAGTACTCTTCAGATCATTCATGCTTATTTCAAGCGCCCTCAAAACGAACATCGACTGGTCTTTTTAAGTTCCGTAGCTGCCTGTAGAGGTCGTGCTAAAAACAGCTTATATGGTAGCAGTAAAGCCCTTATCGATACTTACCTGGAAGGCTTGCAACAAGCAAGAAAATCCACCCAACATATTACGATCGCGCGGCTGGGTTTTATAGATACTCATCAGACTTTTGGCTTACCAGCGGAAAAGTACGCAGCCTCCCCAGCAAACTGTGCCAAAGCCTGCTGGCAGGCTTCCTATAAGAAAAAACGATTAATTTATTATCCTTTCTGCTGGCGTTTCATCATGATGATAATTAAATGCACACCTTTTTTTATTTATCGAAGAATGAACAGATTATGATTTCTCCCAAAAGACAAGGACGCTAATGGGAGAAAATGATTAGCTAACGGAATAACCGAATAGGCGGTAGAATAGGTTTGACCAAACCAAAGAATTGCAAGACATAAATAACCAATACAATCAAAACCAAAAGATTTAATAAACTCTTGATTGCTCCTGGCATAGGAATGTAAACATTGACCAGCCACATAACCACTCCAAAAACAATAATCAAAACCAAGAGGTTCAGTAATTCGCTCATAACGTTTCCCTATCAATGGCCTCCTTTTAATTGTAGTACAAATCGATTGAATTACTTTTGATCGTCCATCTAAATCTTGACAATCAAAAAAAACACTTCGATAATGCCCAGCTTGAATTTCAGATTTCCTATTCTAAAAAAGTAATTGCATGCATAGCTGTCTGGGTTATTCCTGACTTAAGGATAAGATGAAGAAAAGAAAAAAAATTAATCGGTATAACAGCAAGGTATTTTCGTATTCGTTTACGATTAAAACAGTTAGTTCCTCTTGTTTTACTTTAATAGCGAAAAATTATTCTTATAGAATTACCCAATACTATCATTCCGTTAAAAATCGTTTTTTCACGCCTGTACAGTTTGTTACAAACCCATACTCGTGGGATCATGGTATTAATTTTTTAAAAGGAAACGTATCTGGGTGTGAAATCGGTTAGAGGCTGACATCTTTGATTCAGCACACATATAAAACAAATTACCACTGAGTGAATATTATGAGCATACAAGTCTTTTTGCCCAAATTCCGAGTAGACGAATGTCTGGAGCAAGTCAGGGAATGTCTGGAAAAATCCTGGACGGGTATCGGATTTAAAACAACTGTTTTTGAGCAACAGTGGTGCGACTACACGGGTTTAGCGCACGCTCATTTTTTAAATTCCAATACAGTAGGTTTGCATCTGGCATTTAATTTATTTAAATCCGCATATGGGTGGCAGGATGACGATGAAGTAATCACTACGCCTCTTACTTTCATTTCAACAAATCATGCTATTCTCTATGAACACTTAAAACCTGTTTTTGCCGATGTAGATGATACGTTATGCCTCAGTCCTCAAAGCATAGAAAAATGCATCACTGCAAAAACAAAAGCGGTCATTTATGTTGGTATTGGAGGAAATACAGGCCATTTGGACGATGTCGCTGAATTATGTCGTCAACATGGCTTGAAATTGATTCTGGACGCCGCTCACATGGCAGGCACTTATTACAAAAATCGTCATGTGGGTTATCAGGCCGATGTGACTATTTTCAGTTTTCAAGCGGTAAAAAACCTTCCCACTGCTGATTCAGGAATGATTTGTTTTCGCGATAAACTATTTGACGACGAAGTTCGAAAATTGAGTTGGCTCGGTATTAACAAAGACACTTATGCAAGAACCACAAAGCAGGGAAATTACAAATGGAAATATGATGTAGAACAAATTGGATTTAAATACCATGGTAATTCCATCATGGCCGCATTAGGTTTAGTAGGTTTGAAATATCTGGATGAAGATAATCGTTATAGACGCGAACTGGCTCAACTTTATAAAACAGCACTTTCTTCATTGCCTCAGGTTCGTTTTGTCGAAGAGATCCCTGATTGTCAATCTGCACAACATTTATTTCAAATTCGTATACCCCAGCGCGATACGCTTTTAAATTACCTCTATGAACATGATATATTTCCTGGGGTTCACTATAGAGACAACACGGAATATAAACCGTATTCTTATGCATTGGGTACCTGTCCTAACGCGGCCCAGGCCAGTGAAGAGGTTCTTTCTTTACCTTTGCATTTACATCTCACTCCAAAAGACATTAACTATATCAGTGAAGTCATAAAAAAATTTTACACTGAAGCTCCTCAAGTGGAATCAGAGGCGTCCTTGGCTTTAAGTGAATAATACAAGGCTAATAATGAATTGTTCTGCGTTAAAAAAATTATTGATTGTCATTCCAGGAAAAATGCCAACAGTCGATATTATTACGAGAACACTTCATTACTTACCCCATTATGAACTAAAAATAGTCACAGAAAACACCCTTTCTATAAAAGACGTGTTTTCTGGTCACTATATTTTGTTATTTATGCGATTATGTAGTCCAAGTTTACAGCCATTGCTGAAATCCCTGATACGTTTCAATATAAAATATCTTTACTATCTTGATGATAATTTTTGGGAAATAAAGGGAAATAATCCACTGGCAAACTATCATCAGCACCCTTCAGTTTTAAAAACGTTAACTGATTTTGTGGAACATGCTTATTGTGTTGTCACGGGTTCAGAACAATTAAAAAATTATGTGAAGCAATATCAAAAAAATACTATTCACATGAAAGCCGCATTTAGTTTTGATCTTCTTAAAAATATTCAGAAAGCACCTTCCTCGGATAAAATAAAAATTCTTTATTCAGGAAGCCAATATCGTTGTCAGGATTTTTCATGCGTTATTCCAGCTTTAAAGAAAATTTCTGAAGACTATCAGGAAAAAATCAGTATTCATTTTTATGGTTATATTCCAGAAGCATTGAAAACGCTCAACAATATCTATTTTGATGAAAATTTTTACCCTTATGATGATTTTATTAAAGAGCAGTACCGTATGGGATTTGATATTGGATTAGCGCCCGTTGCGGATTTATTATCAAATCGGGCAAAAAGCAACTTAAAATACAGAGAATATGGAGCCTGTGGAATAGCAGGTATTTATACCGACCAGCCCCCCTACTCTGATTGTATTCAGAATCAGGAAACAGGAATATTGGTACAACAAACCACAGAAGCATGGTACCATGCGCTAAAAAATTTAATTGAAAATGTCAATTTGAGAAGACACATTAGCTCTATGGCCTACAAGGACATTTTTACCAATTACCAGCATCAAAATCTGGTACCCGCGTGGCAAGAACTTTTTGATAAACTTCCCGTCAATAAAAAACCTGTTGGTACCATGGTTTTTTACAGTTCATACGATAAAATAGCGCAAGTGGTTTTATCCCTATTTTATAAAATAAGGCGTGTGGGTAGTTATGCCCGTTATCACGGCATTCTTTTCACCTGTAAAAAAATAATCAAGGCTTTGAGTCATGAGTAACTACGCAGAAAAAATTTATATTTCCGAAAAAAGAAAAATAATGAATGAAGTTCTTTATGCAATTAAATCCTGGCGTGTCTGGATGCATATGGGATTTCAGGATGTCCGCAATCAATTCAAGCGTTCTCGTTTAGGTATGGCCTGGGCTTTTATTAATTTGGGTCTTATGGCTGCTGGAATTGGCTACATTTATGGTCATCTGTTCCATCAGGATTTATCCCAATTTTTCCCCCAATTAATCGCAGGATTAGTCATTTGGACGTTTCTTTCTACAACAATAGTTCAGGGATGCCAAGCCTTTATTGTATCTGAAGGTTATGTCAAACAGTTCCCCTTCCCAAAACAAATTTATCTTTTGCGCTTCTTCTTATCAGCACTTATCAATTTTTTTATAGGTCTTTTTATTTATTTTTGTGTCGCTCTTATTCAAAATATTCCAATAATCAATGGAGCAGGCTGGGTGCTCCTCGGTCTTTTTTTATTAATTATGATAAGCATGGCGCACCTGGTAATTTTTTCTTATTTGGGTACAAAAATAAGAGATCTGGCACCGGCCCTTAGTAGTTTATTTCTCATATTGTTCTATGTGACACCCATTATTTTTACGACGGATATGCTTAAGGAACGAGGATTGGATTTCGTTTATAATTACAACCCTTTGTATTATTTAATAGAGATATTAAGATCCCCTTTGCTGAGTGGGCATAGCGCTGAACCCTTTGTTTACAAGGCAGCAATTTGTTACGGTGTTTTGGCGTGGATTGTCGCCATCTACACTACTTTAAAATGTGATAGAAAAGTGGCGTACTGGTTATGAAAAAAGAAACAGAAATTATCATTAAAGATGCGAGCATTCGTTACCAAAGCCACTCGACAAGACTTTTAGATTTTCTTGCAAAAAATAAAGAACAAGGTTTCCTCGCTCTGTCAAATATCAATCTTCAAATCAGACAAGGTGAGCGCGTTGGTTTAATCGGATTAAATGGTGCCGGGAAAAGTACTTTATTAAAAATGATGGCAAAAATTTATCATCCGAGTAGTGGTATTTGTCATGTGGAAGGTAGAGTATGTCCATTGTTTGAATTTGCCACGGGTTTTGAAATGGACATGAATGGATGGAGTAACATTCGAATTCGCGCCAAACTATTAGGTATGTCATCCCAGGAAATCAAAGAAAAAATTCAAGAAATTGCAGACTTTACTGAATTGGGAAAATTTCTTGATTACCCCGTACGTACTTATTCTGCTGGCATGTTTATTCGTTTAGCTTTCGCCATTTCAACAGCAATCATTCCCGAAATACTGCTGCTTGACGAGGTTATTGGTGCGGGAGATATTTCATTTACGCAAAAAGCAGCTAAACGCATGGAAACTTTCATGCAAAAAGGGCAAATTTTAGTATTGGCTACTCATACACCTGATTTGTTAAAAAATTTCTGTGCCCGCACTCTTTGGTTACATCAAGGTCGCATCATGATGGATGGTCCAACCTCTGAAGTATGGCAAGCCTATACGGAGTTTTCTCATGCCTTACGTCAGGAAGCAACGGTCTCATGAAAAATTATCAACCTTATTATTACAAAAAAATTAACTTGCAATTAATTGCTTTGGATGATTTGCAAGATACACTTGCATGGCGTAACGCTTACAAAGAATGGTTTAATGACTCTCAAACTATTGAGCCAGCAACCCACTATCAGTGGTTTGAAAATTACCAGAAAAAAGATAATGATTTACTATTTATTGTTCGTAATGAAGAGGACGAAAAAGTAGGACAAGTTTCTGTTTATAATATTAACCAACAAACTAAAGAAGGTGAGTTTGGCCGATTTCTGGTAAATCCACTTTTTGCAGGCCAACGTTACATGAAAACAGCTTGTGAAGGGATGATTCAATTTTGTCAGGATTTATTGCCAATTCAAACTCTTTATCTGGAAGTCAAGTCAAATAACTTAAAAGCGATTCAAATCTATCAAACTTGCGGGTTTGTTATTTCTCATGAACTGGAAAACAGCAATTTGTTAATGCGCCATATAATTCAAAGCAATAAGTAATTTACATAAGTCTCCCTTTATGACGAAAATAGGCCACCAATGGTCTCTAGGGATGCCAACTCTTTCAATTAGCCTTAAGTTTTACTTGACCCCTTGCAAAGCCCCACGTGCCGTGGCTTGTTCCTGAGAGATCCAACGGATAATTGATTTATTTGAAATTATTTGACTTCCTGTGATTTTTTATTGATGTCATCCCCGAAAAAGTTGGGAGGATCTTCTCTCAAGCAAAGTAATGAAGTAAGTTGAAAATAGATTCCCGTTTGCACGGAAACAACTCAAAATAATATAATCAATGATATCGAAAGAATAAGCTTAAAAATAAGCCCATTTTTCTATTTCGATGAGGAGGCGTTAGCCAGAATTTAAAATAATAATGAAGTCTTTTTATATAATTTCCTGTAAACAAGTCAACAAATTGCTCAAGTAATCGTTGATCTTTTTGAGATAATTCCGGTATTTGCTTTATGAGAATCCTTGCTTCATCTACAGCCGTTTGATAACGATGTTTTAAAAATTTTATATTTTGCAAGGAAAATAAAGAACGTCGTATTCCACCGCAAGCCCCAGCTACATTTCTGGTATGTTGCCTGTAAAGACAGGTTATTTCAGGGACATACCTGACCTGACTTTGAGCAGTGGCAGCAATTAATAATACCCATTTATCCGGATTAGGGTATTTTTCCTTCATCGGTAAAACCAATTTTAACAGCGCTCTATTAAATAGCATGCAACAACCTAAAGCAGGGGAGCAAAACAACAATGCCTTGAGTATCCCTGCTTTATGAGGATCAAGACGCTGTAATTGAATAAAAGACGCCGCTAAAGGCTCTAAATTTTTATTAACAACCCTGGCATCAGAAAAAATCAAAGCGGGTTTTAAGGGGTCAAGAAATGATATTTCTTGCATTAAGCTCTCAATTTTTTGTGGTAGCCAAACATCATCCTGATCAGCAAATAAAACATACTCAGCATTTAAAGCATTCGCCTGCTGAAGTAAAAGCGAATAACTACGATGAATTCCCAGGTTACCCTGATGACTATCCATCAATTGAATTTGCGGGTGCGCGGCTTTATAAGCAGTTAATATTTGTAAGGTATTATCCGTGGAACCATCATCACGAATTAAAATAAGATCGCAGGGTAAAGTCTGTTGAAGAATGCTATCGAGTTGCGCTCCTAAATAAGTTTCACCATTATAAGTACTTAATATAGCGACCAGTTTCACTCGTCATCCTAAAGTCAATTCATAGCAAATTCACATGAAAACACAATTATGGCATCAATGAAGCAATGCAATAAATAAGAAGCCAAGAGTACGAAATAACGTACTTTGAGTCAAGTTATTATCAACGTCATTTCGCAACCTATCCTCCTGGATCACCCAATTTATCCAATTCAAACGAGAGAGATATCAAACCATGAAGTATTTGGATAAATTAACCCTCTGATTCGAGTTTTTATTTTTCTTCCCTTGACTGGGAACCAAACTGGATCTAAATGAAGCTGATTGTGGGAAAAATCCATGAGAATATTCAGGTTCAGCATCAGCCTTGCGTTTTCTTTTAATCTTTTCTTGCCCTTGATCTTCAAAAAAAGAGGGGCTGAAAGTTATACTTCTCCCACTATTGGTAGGGGTGGATACAATACCTGTCTTCTGTAAAACCTGCTGATTCGGCTCTTTCTTTGATAGAGGATCTGCAATTAAATTCACCAGATAATTATTTAACGCCTGTATATCCTCAATAGGTTTCTCCAGAAAAAAATCGGATTGAAAATCATTGGAGTCGCAAAAAAGAGCAGTTTCCAGACTTTCAATACTTGCATTGGCATTACCCTTCAAAGCAGCCCTGTCTCGCTCAATTATCTTAACCTCTTTCGATGAAGCGCAGCTTGTCATGCTCGACTCTTTAGGTAAGATGGATTGGTCAGATTGACAAAATGAATATAAACAATCTAAAACATCAAAATCAGCGGGTAAACATTGATCTTGATTAGGTTTGACGGTAATAACTCCTTTAACGATGCTTAGGGTAAACTTCCCATCTTTTCTGACCCTGCTACGCAGTAGCTCTGATAAAGGCTTGAAGGAACGATCTCCCTGCTCTACTACCTCCACCTGGTTCGGAGCAATTTTCTTAAATTGAATTTGACTTAAATCTATTTCTGATAATTTCGTATGGCATGCATTTATAAAAGGTTCAAGAAAATCCATTAAGGATGTCTTTGGGGGTAAGACTTTACCGTTTTTGACTCGTATAAATACTGTTCCCTTATCGACTGTCACCAGGAGAAACTCAATAAAATTCTTATGTCTATAAAAGCTTAATTTTTCCCGTAAACGTGCCGCGATTTTTACCGGATTAATATCTTGTGAGTAAGTGACTTTAATTTCACTCTCACTGATCTCATCAAATTTTATTGCCTCGTAATTTATTTTTACTCGATTGATCTGTTGAGATCTGATATCAGACGTTTTAAAAATTTTTCCTTGTTTCTCATCAGAATAAATTGATTTAACCTTTCGCAGGCCTTTTTTTACTGAAATTCTGGGGTCAACAAATGGGTAATTTTTTGGCATAATTCACCTGAAAAATAGATTAAAGTTGTTTATTATAACAATTTGATCAATTATTATCCATAATTTTATTAAATAATACTTTGAGGACAGTTATAATCAACTAGTTTCAGATGCGTTTACCCTGTAAAGATCATAGACTCATTGAACATAGTATGTAATTTTCGCATATAATTTAACTATGACTGCAATGATTTCCAACAGCCTGGAATGGGCGCATCCTCTTGTTCGTGATTGGTTTGTCAGGCAATTTACCTTACCCACTGAGCCACAAAAACAGAGCTGGCCTTTTATTCAAGCTGGACATACTACCTTAATTTCTGCCCCTACTGGCTCAGGCAAAACACTGGCGGCTTTTTTAATTTGCATTGATCAACTGGTCCGTCAATCCATAGCCGGAGAGTTGGCAGCTCAAACCCAGGTGATTTATATTTCTCCTTTAAAAGCATTAACCAACGACGTACAAAAAAACCTGCTAGGCCCCTTGAGCGATATAGTAACGCTTGGTAAAGAACGCGGGTTTATTATGCAGGACATTCAAGTTGCTGTAAGAACAGGGGATACACTTGCCCGTGAAAGGCTGGCGATGTTAAAAAAACCGCCTCATATTTTAGTAACGACTCCGGAATCTTTTTACCTTTTACTGACTGCTGAAAAAAGTCGCGCTATCCTCAGAGACATCAAAACTGTGATTATCGATGAAATTCATGCCATTGCCAGTACTAAACGAGGGACTCATTTGTCTTTATCTCTTGAGCGCCTCGAAGCAATTACTTATCAAAAACCTATGCGTATCGGTTTATCAGCCACCCAAAAACCCCTTTCATTAGTAGCCGATTTTTTAAAAAGGGCTAATCCAACACCCCCTGTTATTATCGATATTGGTCATGCTCGCCATATGGCGCTTAAAATTGAAGTACCTCAAAGCGAATTATCGGCGGTTGCAACGAATGAGATGTGGAGTGAAATTTATGAGCATATCGCCGCGTTAACAAAAGAAAATCGCTCCATTCTTGTTTTTGCCAATACAAGACGCCTGGCTGAGCGCGCCGCCCATCATTTATCCGAACGATTAAGTAAAGAACTGGTTGCAGCCCATCACGGCAGTTTATCGCGTAAACTTCGCTTAAGTGCTGAACAAAAATTAAAGAATGGTCAATTAAAAATACTGGTTGCAACGGCCTCGCTGGAGTTGGGTATTGATATTGGCACTGTTGATTTAGTTTGCCAGCTTGGCACACCCAGAGCTATTGCCACAGCACTACAACGCATAGGACGCGCTGGCCACTGGCAGGGAGCCATTTCAAAAGGCATTTTTTTTGCAACTACGCGAGACGAATTAGTGGAATGCGCTGCATTGGTTTATGCGATTCGTACCGGGGATCTTGACCAACTGGTTATCCCCAAAGAGCCTCTCGATATTTTGGCTCAGCAGTTGGTAGCAACCTGCGCAACCAATGATTGGCCTGAAGATGAATTATTTGCCTTAATAAAAAAAGCTTTTTCCTACAAAGAATTATCACGCGAAACGTTCAATAGTCTGTTATCCATGCTCTCCGAGGGTATTGCTGGTTCGCGCGGTCGTTATGGGACTTACCTTTTTCGGGATCAGGTCAATGGTGTTGTTAAAGCAAGACGCGGCAGCCGACTGACAGCGATTACGAGTGGTGGTGCAATCCCTGAAAATGGTTTGTTCACTGTCATAGCAGAACCCAATGGTACCATAGTAGGCACGCTTGATGAAGATTTTGCAGTAGAAAGCAACCGTGGCGATATTATTTTATTAGGAAACACCTCCTGGAAAATTAAACGGATTGAAAGTAGTAAAGGACGGGTATGGGTAGAAGATGCTCATGGCGCCCCGCCCAGTGTTCCCTTCTGGTTAGGAGAAGCCCCTGCAAGAACCAGAGAGCTTTCTTTACAAGTTTCTACTGTACGTCAAAAAGTCAATGAACGATTATCCGCGACTAACCTGGGGGATGAAAACTCCAAATTATCAGCAATAACCTGGCTTAAACAACATTGCGGTCTTAATCATTACGGCGCAGAGCAATTTGTGGATTACATCCTGGCAGGCCGTGCTGTATTAGGAGCCGTTCCCACCCAGAATACAATTATCGCTGAACGTTTTTTTGATGAATCAGGAGGAATGCAACTCATCATCCATTCTCCCTTTGGTGCTCAGATTAATAAAGCCTGGGGATTGGCTTTAAGAAAGCGATTTTGTCGTTCCTTTAATTTTGAATTGCAAGCGGCAGCCACTGATAATGGTCTTGTTATTTCGCTGGCCGAACAACACAGCTTTCCTTTATCCGATGTTTTTTATTTTCTCCATCCCAATACAATTACAGACGTTTTAACTCAAGCTGTCTTGCAGTCCCCTCTTTTCACCACACGCTGGCGCTGGGTGGCCACGCGATCGCTAGCTTTGGTTCGTTTTCGCAACGGACGCAAAGTACCTCCCAATCTATTAAGAATGCTTGCTGATGATCTATTGGCAGCGGTTTTCCCTGATGCAGCAGCCTGCCAGGACAATTTGGCGGGACAAGACATTGAACCGCCTGATCATCCTCTCATTCATGAAACATTAAAAGATTGTTTAACAGAAGCCCTTGATCTGGAGGGTCTAATACAACTTTTAAAGCAAATAAACCAACAATCAATTCAATGTATAGCGGTAGATACTCCTACTCCATCAGTATTTTCTCACGAAATTCTAAATGCTAACCCCTATGCGTTTCTGGATGATGCCCCACTAGAAGAGCGACGTACACGGGCTGTCGAAATGCGGCGCATGTTACCAGCTTCTTTATTACATGATATTGGACGTCTGGATCCAGCAGCAATTATCGAAGTGCAGCAACAAGTGTGGCCAGATCTAAGAAATGCTGATGAGTTACATGATCTTTTACAAACCCTGGTTGCCTTACCAGCCGAAAATTCACTCAGTGCTCATCAAAAACCTTTCCCTGACTGGCCCTTATTTTTTGAAGAGTTAGTACGTCATAAACGAGCGGGACAAGCTGTTTATAATGGAAGGGTTTTCTGGCTGTCAGCCGAAAGGATGGAAACATTTCACAGCGTTTACCCTGAAGCTGACTTTCAAACAAACTTCATCACTATTCTTCAGCAAAAACCTGCCCATGAAGAGGCAGTCAGTATGATAATTCAGGGTTGGCTGCAACATCTAGGACCGGTTAATACAGAAGAACTCGCTAATTTTCTGTATTTACCAGACAATGAAATCGAACAGGCACTCATCAAATTGGAATCAACCGGACAAATTTTACGGGGTCACTTCAGACTCACCAATACCAATCAACTTGAATGGTGTGAAAGACGGTTGTTAGCCAGAATTCATTCATTAACCTTAACCAAACTTCGTAAGGAAATAGAACCAGTAACCCCTCAACAGTTTGTCGATTGGTTATTAATTTGGCAACATGTAACGCCTGAATCACAAGTACGAGGTGAGCACGGCTTACTTCAGATCATTACTCAATTACAAGGCTATGAAATTCCCGCCAATACCTGGGAACGGCAAATTTTTGCTAAACGCGTCAAAGATTACAATAAAGATTGGCTGGATCGCCTCTGTTTTACAGGTGCTGTTGGTTGGGGACGTTTATCCCGACATCCTGCATTAGTCTCTGGTTTAGATGATATAGCAACACCGTGTAAACGGATCTTCCCTACCAGTGTTTCGCCTATTACTTTTTTTGTGCGAGAAGATTGTAACTGGATAACTAATGATTCCTATAGTGCGGAAGAGTTATCCATTTTGAGCCATCCTGCTCAAGACGTTTATACTTATTTACAAAAACACGGTGCCTCTTTTTTTATGGATATCGTGCAAGGTGTTTCTCATCTTAAAACACAGGTAGAATCGGCATTATGGGAATTAGTGTCTGCCGGACTTATTACGGCAGATGGGTTTGATAATTTGCGGGCATTAATTGATCCTCATCGTCGTACAGGCCGGCGAGGACAACGTTCACAATATAGATTGACTACGGGCCGCTGGTCATTGTTGCACAGGCCCAAAAATGGAGATACCTCCCGTCAAATTGAAGCTTATTGCTGGTTGTTACTAAAACGTTATGGTGTTTGTTTTCGTGAGCTTATCACTAAAGAAAAAAATAGCCCCGGCTGGCGAGAATTAGTTACAGTTTTTCGTCAACTGGAAGCACGAGGAGAAATCAGAGGCGGTCGTTTTGTCCACGGATTTGCCGGCGAACAGTTCGCATTACCCTATGCAGTGGATTCTCTTAGAGCTTTTAAGAAAAAAGGCAATATAAAACGGGAATTAATGACAATCTCCGCTATAGATCCTTTAAATCTGACAGGAGTTATTTTACCCGGCAAACGCACCCCCGCTTTTTCGAGAAAAAAGGTCATCTTGTAAGCAGGTTGAGAAGACGTCTAACGAAAAGCCCTGCAAATAACAGGGCCATTTTTTTCTTATCGTCTCCAACTGTTATTTTCTCTCCAAACCCAGCATTTGCCGTTATCACAATGTTTTTTAACAACCTGATGATCACAATAATTTCCGTTGCAATGAGTGACATTCCTATCCCAGTTCCAGCCTGCAAAACTGGTGGATACAAAACCACTGAGCAAGCCAGCAGCCAGGATTGTTTTGAGTTTAAACGATAACATGAATAACTCCTTTAATTAATGTTCTGATTAATTATAGATTATTAACTAATGGAGTGTTATTTTTTATTCAAATAGAGAAATTAATAGCTATTTTTTACTAATTTGCTCTTTTAACAAATCCCTGATTTCCATGAGAATTAATTCTTCTTTACTGAAATTTTCCTTTTTTTCTTCTTTTTTTAATTGTAACAAATTAATAAATTTAACCGCAGCAAAAATAGAAAAAGCAATGATGGTAAAATCAATAATAGATTGCAAAAATGATCCCCATTTCACAATAGCATCACCGATTTTAAGCGACTTATCAGCAATGTTTATTCCGCCTAACAAAAGTCCGATTAAAGGCATAATAATGCCGGCAACAAGAGAAGATACTATTTTGCCAAATGCTCCACCGATAACTACTGCAACAGCAAGATCCACCACATTACCACGCATGGCAAATTGCTTAAATTCATTAAAAAAATTTGTAAATTTTCCTTTATTCGATTTCATATTCAAATAATTTCCGAAGAATTTAAGATATCATCGTTTTCATAATAGCTTTCTGTCAGGAAGCGACTCTCGCTGCGGGAATTACACGAGATTCGTCATAGCCAACGTTGTCCAGATTAAAACTATTATGTAAAGCTCGCACCCCTTCATCTAATAAAGCAGCATCAATTATCACCGATAATTTAATTTCAGATGTTGCAATAAGTTGAATGTTAATATTCTTCGAAGCGAGTGTTTTAAACATAATAGAAGCAATTTCCGGATGGCTTTTCAAACCAGCACCCACTAAGGATAATTTTGCCAGACTATTGATACCAATAACCTCTTCAGCATTTAAATTTTTCCCCACTTCGCTCAGATGTTGTAATGTTAGCTGAAATTCATCTCGATGAACTGTAAAGGTGAAATCAGTTTTACCCGGTGCCGATATATGTTGCACAATCATATCCGCATTAACCCCAATCGCACTGATTTCACTTAAGATTTGAGAAGCCAGACCGGGAGCATCAGGGAGACCTGATAAAGTTATTTTGGCTTCATTACGACTAAAAGCAATACCTGTAATTTGAGGGGCTTCCATACTATTTTTTTGCTGATAGGTGATTAGCGTTCCTGGTCCTTCTTCTGAAGAAGAAAGTACTCGTAGTGGCACATTATATTTACCAGCAAATTCAACGGCTCGAATTTGTAAGACTTTTGCTCCTAAACTGGATAATTCGAGCATCTCTTCAAAAGAGATTTGGTCCAGGCGCTTTGCATTCGGTACAATGTTGGGATCAGTAGTATAGACACCGTCTACGTCGGTATAAATCTGACACTCATCCGCTTTTAAAGCAGCAGCAATAGCTACAGCAGTTGTATCGGAACCACCTCGACCTAGTGTGGTAATGTTGCCGTTTTTATCGATCCCTTGAAAACCAGCTATGACGACAACCCGGCCTTTTTCAAGATCATTTAAGACAGGCTTCGTGTCAATTGCCTGAATCCGTGCTTTTTTAAACTGGTCACACGTTTGTATTCGTGCCTGGCCACCCGTGTAAGAGCGGGCCTGAATCCCGCGATTAAGCAACGCCATGGCCATCAGCGCCATAGATACCTGCTCCCCGGTAGCCACCAAGGCTGCATATTCTCGCTCATCCGGACACTCGCTTATAGTATTTGCCAGACTAATTAATCTGTCAGTCTCGCCGCTCATTGCAGAAACGATAACTACTACCTGATGACCAGCCTGTTTTGCCTTTGCTACCAGGTCAGCTGCATGATTAATATGCTCTAATGTAGCAAGCGAGGTTCCCCCGAATTTTTGCACTAATAATGCCATTTCAGCGCCCCGTCATTAAATGTTAATCTGCGTGCTCAGCGATCATTGTCTGAATCTGCGAAATTTTTTCTTTCAGATCATCCGGAACACGTCCTCCGCCTTGGGCCATGTCCTCTCGCCCGCCACCCTTGCCACAAAGATGTTTTACTAACGTTGCAGCTGTTGGCACACGGCCTAGAAGGCTTTTACTCACTCCTGCAACCACATTTATTTTGTCCTGTTCGATAGCAAACAATATAATCACTGCATTTTCCAACCTCGATTTCAGCTGATCCAGCATTGTTCTTAATGCCTGACCGTCCATGTTATCCAATTGTTTCACCAATAGATTAACACGTTTTATTTTCTGCACCTCCGCCAGCAGATCATGACCTGACTGTTTTGCTAATTTCGTACTTAATCGTGTTAATTCTTTTTCCCGTTGCTTTGTTTCATGCAAAAATTGTGACAACTTATCAATCACAGTGGCCGGCGTTGTTTTAAGCTTTACGGCGACCTCATCCAAACGATCCAACTGCTGATTAACCCAATCCAGCGCGTAAGCTCCCGTCACTATTTCTAACCGTCTTATACCGCTGGCAATACCATATTCCGCTATAATTTTAAACAGGCCAATATCTCCTGTACGAGAGGCATGTGTACCACCACAAAGCTCTTTCGAAAAATCGCCCAAGGATAAGACTCGTACTGATTCACCGTATTTTTCGCCAAACAAAGCGACCGCACCGCTTTTTTTCGCGTCATCAATACTCATTATCGTGGTGATTACTTCATGGTTAGCGCGAATTTGATGATTGACCAAGGTTTCAATTTCTCTCAGTTGCTCTTTGGATAAGGCTTCAAAATGAGAAAAATCAAATCGGGCGCGCTCAGCATCCACTAAAGAACCTTTTTGCTGAACATGCGTACCCACGACATGTTTTAATGCGGCATGGAGCAAATGAGTAGCCGTATGATTTAAACGAATAGCATCTCGTCTTTCTGCATCAATGTAAGCACTAATCTGTTGATTAAGAAAAAGTTCACCCTCAATAAGTTCTCCATAGTGCACAATTGCCTGACCAACCCGCTGTGTATCATCCACACGAAAAACGGTCTTCCCATCAACCAGCTTACCTCGATCACCCACTTGCCCCCCGCTTTCAGCATAAAAAGGACTGTGATCCAGAATAATACCGCCCTTGTCACCCCTCGATAATTTATCCACTTTTTTATTATCGCTTAATAGGGTTAAAATTTTAGCGTGCAAACTTTCTTGTTGATAACCATGAAATTCAGTGCTCTCGGTCAGTTGCGCAGACAGAGCATAATCTGCTGTAAACTGGCTCGCTGATTGAGATAATTCCCGTTGCTGTTGCATGCAATGATCAAACCCTTCCCTATCGATAACAAATCCTTGCTCTCTCGCAATATCGGCCGTCAAATCCAAAGGAAAACCATAAGTATCATAAAGCTTGAAAACCACTTCGCCAGCGATTTCTTTTCCCCGCAACGATTGGATTTGCTCCTGCAACAAACGTAAGCCCTGTTCAAGGGTTCGAGCAAATTGGTTTTCTTCCTGTGTTAAAACACGCTTTATATGATCTTTATGAGTGACAAGCTCTGGATAAGCTTTTCCCATGACCACGATAAGCGGGTCAACTAATTGGTAGAAAAAAGGATTAGGCAAGCCTAGTTTATTGCCATGACGAACCGCGCGCCGAATAATACGACGCAACACATAGCCTCTGCCCTCATTACTGGGCAACACGCTATCAGCAATTAAAAAAGAACAGGCGCGAATATGATCGGCAATGACTTTTAATGAAGGATTATCGGGTGAAAGAGGGGCAGTAGCAAGCTTATCGATAGCTTGAATCAAGTATTGAAAGAGATCAATATCATAATTATTGTGTACTCCTTGTACAACCGCAGCAATACGTTCAAGCCCCATTCCCGTATCAACAGAAGGTTTTGGCAAAGGATGTAAATGCCCCTCCCTGTCACGGTTAAATTGCATGAACACCAGATTCCAGATTTCAATATATCGGTCACCATCCGCATCGGGACTGCCCGGTGGACCACCTGCAATCTCAGAACCATGATCATAAAAAATTTCAGTACAGGGACCACAAGGCCCCGTATCGCCCATCGACCAAAAATTATCTTTTTCTCCGCAGCGAGAAAATCGCTCGGCAGAAACACCCAAGTCCTTGAGCCAGATATCCGCAGCTTCATCATCATCTTTATAGACGGTAACCCATAAACGCTCCGGCGGTAATTTGAGAACGACTGTTAAAAATTCCCAGGCATAACGAATAGCCTCCCGCTTGAAATAGTCGCCGAAGCTAAAGTTTCCCAGCATTTCAAAAAAAGTATGATGTCTTGCCGTATACCCTACATTTTCTAAATCATTATGTTTTCCACCAGCCCGAACACAGCGTTGAGAGCTGACTGCACGAGTATAAGAGGAAGGCTCTGTACCCAGAAATTTCTCTTTAAACTGCACCATCCCGGCATTGGTAAATAATAAAGTAGGATCATTGCCGGGCACAAGAGAACTTGATTCAACCAGTTGATGACCTCTTGCGGTAAAATAATCAAAAAACGATTGTCTAATTTCTGAACTATTCATGCTATTCTAATTTTAAATGGTTCCCGTTAAATATAATGTGAGGGCTATAAAAACATCAGAGCTTGTGTCAGGATGCATCCTCAATCTGTTTCACAGCCAAAAAGCGTGCTGATTTGCTCAAATTACCTTAAGCTCCTTAATGACATTGGCAATAATATCAGAAGGAAATCCTCGATATAGTAAAAAACGCTGGCGTTTTTGTAATTCAGGAAAAGAGACATCGTCTTGTTTATATTTTTTATACCAGACAGTCAAAGCATGAGCTAACCAATTCTCTCTTTCCTGATCAATTGCACTATCAATCAGTTCATTATCAATTTTCCTGGTCTGCAATTCCTGCCTGATCTTTAAAGGGCCATAACCTTGATGAATACGCGTACGACAAAGTAACTCCACAAAACGCGCATCATCTTGTAAACCAAGACGCTGACACGTTGCCATTACCTCATTAATTTCTTCCTGCCCATATCCTTTTTTTGATAATTTGGTAGCCAATTCGTAGGCACTATGTTCTCGCCTGGCAAGCAGGCGCACCGCATAGTTAAACGCTTCACTCATTCACTTCCTCAAGGACCGTTGTTTCGACAATGGGCAGTTTTTTAACTAATAATTCTGCTCGGATTTGTTGTTCCAAAGTCGATGCTATTTGGGGATTTTCTTTTAAATAAAGACGAACGTTCTCTTTACCCTGGCCAATTTTTTCTTGCTTGTAAGAATACCAGGCGCCGGATTTTTCAATCAGGCCCAATTGAGCACCTAAATTAATAATTTCACTCTCGCGAGAAATACCCTCATTGTAAAGAATATCAAAATCAGTTGTGCGAAAAGGCGGCGCTACTTTATTTTTTACTACTTTTACACGGGTTTCACTACCTAAAATTTCATCACCTTTTTTAATTGCACCAACACGCCGTATATCAAGACGTACCGATGAATAAAACTTGAGTGCGTTACCCCCCGTTGTAGTTTCCGGATTACCAAACATGACTCCGATTTTCATACGAATCTGGTTAATAAAAATAACCAATGTGTTGGATCGCTTGATATTCGCCGTTAATTTACGCAAAGCCTGCGACATCAAACGGGCTTGCAAACCGACATGGGTATCCCCCATTTCACCTTCAATTTCTGCTTTTGGTGTGAGAGCAGCGACTGAATCAATGATTATCACATCAACCGCAGCAGAGCGGACAAGCATGTCGGTAATTTCCAAAGCTTGCTCTCCAGTATCCGGCTGAGAAACGAGCAGTTCATCAACATTTACACCCAATTTTGCTGCATAACCAGGATCAAGGGCATGTTCGGCATCAACGAAAGCCGCAGTACCTCCTGCTTTTTGACATTCGGCGATCACTTGCAAAGTCAATGTTGTTTTACCGGAAGACTCAGGACCATAAATTTCAACAATTCGTCCCTTTGGCAAACCACCGATGCCTAAAGCAATATCAAGCCCCAAAGACCCTGTGGAAATTGCTTCAATATCACGTTCAGCATTGCTATCACCCATACGCATTACTGAACCTTTACCAAACTGACGCTCAATTTGAGCAAGGGCTGCACTTAGCGCTTTCTGTTTATTATCTTCCATCGTTCCACTCACTGGTATGCAAAGTGCAAATTATACATGATTCAATACCAAAAGAAATCGAGGATATTTAATTGAGTAACTATCTTACGAAGTAAAGGAATTTCCTGGCTTATTAGAAGGAGCCGGCAATGGCACGTTCACCCTAAAAAAACTGGTTCTATCTGAAGAAGAGTCTGGTGAATCAGATAAAATCTTCTTCGCCTCATTATGTCCCGTAATTTTAGCAACATCTATACCCGTTATTTCCGCAATTTCCATAAGCGTAAGGCAAAATTTATCATTTTTTCCTTGCATTCCAGATCGGACTAATGTCTTGTGTATTTTTTCCTGTATTTCTACCGATCGTTCTCTTCCAAATCCAATGAGTTCTGCGGCAGTTAATGAAAAATTTCCATCCAGCTTGGCTCCAAAGTCTATAAGAGTCTTAAATATTGGCTCATCCCCGTTTACTACAGCAGTATAAATAAGCGGCAAACCACCCGGGCCGGGTTGATTTACATCAGCCCCTAACTCAAGTAGCGTTCTAAGAATCGGCTCATTCCTGTCCAGTGTAGCAACATAAAGAGGTGACCAACCATTCTTATCAGCTTGATTTACATCAGCCCCTAACTCAAATAGCGTTCTAAGCATCGGCTCATTCCTGTCCCTTGTAGCAACATAAAGAGGTGACCAACCATTCTTATCAGCTTGATTTACATCAGCCCCTAACTCAAATAGCGTTCTAAGCATCGGCTCATTCCTGTTCCTTGTAGCAACATAAAGAGGTGACCAACCATCCTTATCAGCTTGATTTACATTAGCCCCTAATTCGATTAGCGTGCGAACTACCGAGACAAAACCTTTCTTCGTAGCTACCAAAACAGGTGTCCAATCATTCTCATCAGCTTGATTGAAATCAGCTCCTGATTCTTTAAGAATCCTAAGAAACGGCTCACACTCTTCTTTTTCTACTACCACATAAGCCAGTGTTTTACCTGAGTCCTCGGGTTGATTAACATTAATCCCTAACTTAATAAGTGTCCTAAACACCTCGATATGTCTTTCTTGTACCGCAATAAAAGCAGGTGTGTAGCCCTTACAAGCAGGTAAATTCAAGTTGGCACCAAAAGAATGCAGCCACTTAATCCATTCTGGTTTATTAAAATAGGCAGCAATGTGAACGATTGAGGCATTGTTTTTCAAACGCTTCATTTTAAATTCTAGTGGTTTTTGCCTGCATTCTGTAAAAATATCCTCCAATATTTGAAGTCTGGACAATAATTTTTTATTTTTCTTAATGGGTTTATACGTTAAAAACGCGTTTAACGGGGCTAAATCGATCAGTTCGTAATGATTGACCAGACAGGCAAAAAAGACGGTTTGCGCTTCTTGATTGTTGTTTAAATGGTCTTTAATTCGATGACTGCTTGCGCTGGTCCAAAAATCCTTCTTCAGACTTTTAAACATGATCAATAATCGCTTGTCTGTAAAATCATTCACCAGATTAATAGCCTGTTGATCGGCTTGCGATAAACCCTTTACCTTTGGAGCAGGGGAGAAAAGTCCGGAGCCTGACGGTGACGGCGCTGATTGTTTAGGCACTGAGGCAACAGGTGCCTTTCCTTTTTCTCGTGATTTTTCAGCAGTGTCGTATTCGATTCGAGGCTCAGGCACCGGGATTGCCGGGACTGTCTCCTTGACAGCAGGACGAACAAAAGCATCAAAATCCTCTGCCCTGCGGTGCAGGGCTTCAGTAAAAATAGAACGGGCCAGACGGATATTCCCTGACCGTGCATGTTCCAGCACTTGCTCCTCCCAGTTGCCACTGGTCTCGCGCACCAGACACGCATCACTCAAGCGTTCTCCTTGATTGGTCAAAGGAAGGATTTTCTGAAGCAGCGGATTGTCGGCCCGTGCTTCAGGCTCACAAATCACAAGCACTTGCGTGCCGCGCATATAGCTCGTATAACATTCATTCAAAAAAAGACTAAATCGGTCATCACTCGCCCCGGCCTTGGGACGATGAATCGGCTGCTCGTTATCCCCCACTTCCTTTAAACGCGCTTGTATCAACTGAAACAAACGCGGATCATAGAGCTTATACGTGACCACAATGTCATATTCCAATCCCTTGATTTCCTGCGG
>NZ_JHYC01000016.1 GCF_000621525.1 Legionella fairfieldensis ATCC 49588
TCAAGGGTCTTGCCTTTGGCGATAAGGGCTATATCGGTAAAAAAATATTTGAAGAACTGATTAATGGTGGACTAAAACTAATCACTAGAAAACGTAAAAATATGAAGGATAAACTCGACTTATCCAGTTATGAAAAACAGTTGCTTAACCAGCGTGGTATCATTGAAACCGTGATTGGTCATTTAAAACATTGTTATCAAGTTTGGCATACACGCCATCGCTCCATTATAAATGCAATGACTCATTTAGTGGCTGCTTTAGCTGCTTATGCCATTGAGCCATTAAAGCTGTCTGCAATTAAATTGCTTGCAAATTGCGCATAGAAAAACCCATTACTGGGGTTTTATCCAATAAAGATTCGATATGATTGCGCAAATTTTCATCAGTCAACAGCTCAGCCGGATTCATACTATTTTCATCCGCAATAGTATCCAGCAAAGATTTATTTTCATCATAACCAATTGGTGTATCTACCGAGGCAACTTTGTCATTAAGACCCAGTAATTTCTCAACATCTTCGAGCGGCTTATCCACCATTTCAGCAATTTCTTCGGCGGAGGGTTCATGATCCAGTTTTTGAGTTAATTGCCGTGCAGCACGTAAATAGACATTTAATTCTTTCACGACGTGAATAGGTAAACGGATTGTTCGTGTTTGATTCATAATGGCCCGTTCAATGGTTTGCCTAATCCACCACGTGGCATAGGTTGAAAAACGAAATCCTCTATCAGGATCAAATTTTTCCACAGATTTCATCAGACCAAGATTACCCTCTTCAATAAGATCGAGAAGAGGTAAACCACGATTCAGATAACGACGCGATATTTTAACAACCAGTCGTAAATTGGATTCAATCATTTTTTTGCGCGCCGCTGCATCGCCTTTGAGTGCAAGCCGTGCGTAATGAACTTCTTCCTCTACAGAAAGTAACGGTGAAAAACCTATTTCACTTAAATAGATTTGGGTGGCATCCATAATTTTGGCAGCCTGTCTGCCTTTTTGAAAACTCGGAAAGGCTTCTTCATCACTGAAATCAGGTTCAATATCCTCTTCAAGAATCATATCCTCAGAAAGTAAAGAATCATCAGAAGGTGCTTCCCACTTTTCATCGAGTCCTTCATCTTCTTTTATTGAATCGTTATCTGCCTGCATTATGTCACCTATTGTGTTTATATTTTCCTATTAGAAAAAACACCCACATCATTTTTTAAGGTATCATAGTACAAAAACTATCCATTCATTAGAGCTAGCCTTTCTGTAAATAATTCAAAGGACTTACGGGTTTTCCAGCTTTTCTAATTTCGAAATGCACGCCCCAAAAATGTCTGTCTATAATCCCTATTTCGGCAATAACCTGTCCTGCTTTAACTCGCTGCCCTTCTTTCACCCTATTGCGTGAATTATTTCCGTAAGCAGTTAAAAGTTGATTATCATGTTTAATGATAATCAAATTACCATACCCAGAAAGCCCACTTCCTGCATAGGCAACAATCCCATGGGATGCTGCGCGGATCAAGTCTCCTTTTTTACCAGCAATATCTATGCCTTTTTTTCCCTGTTGTGGAATAAATTGCGTCGCTATACGTCCATGTATAGGCCAAAGCCAATTTTGTTTATGCGTTCTTACAAACTTTGCCGTACTACTGGATTGCTTAGGATAATGAGATCCTTTTATGGGTTTTATACTGGACTTGACTCTAACAGGTTTATAGCCCCCCGAATCTGCTTTCACTTTTAACATCTGACCAACCCGTAAAGTATAAGGACTATACAAATGATTGATGGCGGCAAGTTGTCGAAAATCCTGATCATAACGGAAAGCAACCGCGTAAAGCGTTTCCCCCCGACGCACTGTATGGACTGTTTGATAAGGGTTGCGAGGTTGCCATTTCAGCTCGACTACAGGGGCCAAGCCGGCACTGTTGTCACAGCCAGCTAATAATATAAACAACAACACTATGCACAGTTTGTACCTATTCAATTTCTCAGTCCAAGCGCTTTAGAAAATTAAGATTCATTATTCAATGACCTGTTACTATGTCATGCACTCCAATTAATTTCATCAGCCCAGGCAGAGAGTTGTTCAAATACCCTGTAATGAGTCATATCAAGTTGTAAAGGAGTAATTGACACATAATTTTGACCGATGGCATAAAAATCAGTACCTGGACCAGCATCGGCTTCAGGACCGGGAGGCGAAATCCAATAAATTGCTTTCCCACGGGGATCATATTCTTTAATAATAGGTTCCGCGCTATGACGCGTGCCTAATCGTGTTACCTGAATTCCTTTAATCTGACTTAAAGGCAGATCAGGAATATTTACGTTAAGAATAGTCTGCGAAGGGAGAAAATTAGCACGCATCTTAAGTACCAATTCTTTTGCAACTGTTGCTGCAGTATCATAATGCTGAATATTATCGCCAACCATGGAAAACGCAATGGCAGGCAGGCCCAGATACCTGCCTTCCATCGCCGCAGCTACTGTGCCCGAATAAAGAATGTCATCGCCGAGATTACCTCCTTCGTTAATTCCGGAAACAACAATATCAACTGCAGGATTCAAGAAGCCCGTTAAGGCTAAATGCACACAATCGGTTGGCGTACCCTCTATGCTATAGTAGCCATTATCTAATTGTCTGGCCCGCAACGGTCTGGTTAAAGTCAGTGAATTGCTTGCACCACTGCGATTTCGGTCAGGGGCAACAACTACAACATCAGCAATAGCAGACATCTCGTTAGCAAGAGCACGTATGCCAGGCGAGTGTACCCCATCATCATTACTTACTAAAATTCTCATTATTAACTCTCGGGTGATTCCAGCCATCTTACAACTGCCAAATGCTCAGCTAATTGTTGTTCATTTTTCTCGATAGTTGTTTTAAGCTCAGATTGATTATTATCAGCTTGTAGAGCAATGCGTTGTTTTGCAAGATTTTCCTGTAAAGACAATATCTTTTTGCCGAACCCCTGGGGATTCATCTGCAACTGGAAAGCAAGCTCATTGATTTGCAGAGCAATATCGGCAAGTGTTTCACAACTCACACCAGAGGGTTGCCTTGCAGGACAATCCCCAAGTGCCTTTTGCAAAGCCTGGGGATGCCCGCGGTAATATTGCTCATCGTGAGTCGAACAGGCTGTCACCATTGTCAATATCCCGGCAATAAATAAGTATCTCATCCTCACTCTCTTGATGTTATTACAAAGCCATAAATACTATCATTTGTAAACGACTAATGCCACGCAGGTTTTGCTAACAAATAAAAATTAAACACTTATTTTTATTTGCTGATTTTTTTATTGCCATGTCTTCTTTTTGAAGAATTACTACGATCATTGCCGCGCGTTTGCTTTATTGGTCGACGAGCATCCAGCGATCGGGAAAGTGTCTTTTTAATTGCAGCGGTTGCAGGATTACAACCAGCAGGTACACTATGAACAGGCTCAAAATCATCAACTTCAATTCGCTCAATACGACGTTTAATCAACTTTTCTATGTCCTGTAACTGTCTGAATTCATCAGCACAAACCAGAGAAATAGCATGGCCTGAAGCTCCTGCCCGGCCTGTTCGACCTATGCGATGTACATAATCTTCAGCAACCTGTGGCAGATCAAAATTAATGACCAACGGAAGCTCTTCAATATCTATTCCTCTGGCAGCAATATCTGTTGCCACTAAAATCTGTACCTTGCCTGCTTTAAAGTCATTTAATGCTTTAATACGTTGAGATTGACTTTTATTGCCATGAATTGCTAAAGATGGAATATTATCCTGTGCCAATAGTTTAACAAGCTTGTTTGCACCATGTTTGGTGCGTGAAAAAACCAGGGCTTGATGCCAATTTTTTTCCCGGATTAAATGACTAAGTAAAGCAGTTTTACGTGCTTTATCTACTGGATGAACGGTTTGAACAACCTTCGTAGCGGCAGTATTACGAGGAGCCACATCGATTTCTACCGGATTGGTCAACAAATTTCTGGCAAGGTTGCGAACTTCATCAGAAAAAGTTGCTGAGAACAATAAATTCTGCCGTGCATGCGGTAGTAGTGTAATAATTCGCCTGATGTCATGAATAAATCCCATATCCAGCATGCGATCAGCTTCATCCAGGATGAATATTTCAGTTTGTTCGAAGCGAATTGCATGCTGTCTGTACAAATCAAGAAGTCGTCCCGGCGTAGCTACGAGAATTTCCACGCCCGCGCGTAACTTCATCATTTGGGGGTTAATTTTAACGCCTCCAAAGACCACAGCGGAACGAAGCGTCAGGTACTTGCCATATTGTACTACACTTTCATGGACTTGAGCGGCCAGTTCTCGTGTTGGTGTGATAATCAGCGCCAGAACACAATTTGCTTTTGCGCGGGGTCTTTGTGCCAAACGATGTAACACCGGTAAAGTAAAACCGGCTGTTTTTCCTGTCCCGGTTTGGGCAGAAGCCAATAAATCATCGCCTTTTAATACAACAGGAATGGCCTGTGCCTGAATAGGCGAAGGCGTTTCATACCCTTGCTCCTCAATAGCACGCAATAAAGGCTCTGCCAAATGCAGATCTGTAAAAGTCATCATTTTTTCCTCATTCCTCATTCATTGAGAGTTAAGCTCAATTTGGCTTGTACATCTCACCATGAAGAATGACTCCATTATGACGATGCGCTATATAATAGTGGTCTGTTAAAATTGCCACTCGTCCATTTTAACACAATTCTTGTAACATGATGACTGTTGGACAGTCCTTTATTCTATACGCCTGCATTGAATAAATGCCGCCAATTAGCTATTGTTATGACTACCAAATTTGTCAGAAGTAACATTATGCTGGATTTTAAAGTAATTCGTGATGAGCAGACAGGCGAGCTTTATGTAGAAACATCAATTTGCGGGAAACCCTTATTGACCATCCCTCAGTTGAATAAAAGTACCGCTTTTACTCATGAAGAAAGGCGTTCTTTCGGTTTATTGGGTAAGTTACCTTATCGGGTAGAAACATTGGACGAACAGGTAAAACGCGCCTATTTACAATATTCAAGCTATACTACTCGCTTACAGCAAAATATTTATCTCAATAATCTGCATGATAAAAATCAAATTCTGTTTTATAAATTAGTCAGTCGCCATCTGGGAGAGATGTTACCTACCATTTACACACCGATTGTGGGAACAGCAGTAAAACGCTTTAGTCATGAATATCGTCAACCCCGTGGTCTTTATATTGCCCATTCAGATAAGAATCATCTCGAAGAAATTATTAATAATCGCTCTAACCCGGAAATTGATCTGATAGTCGTTACTGATGGCGAGGGGGTTTTAGGTATTGGGGATCAAGGAATTGGCGGTATGGATATTCCTGTTGCCAAACTCATGGTTTACAGTCTTTGTGGTGGTATAAATCCCATACGTACCTTACCTGTATTCCTTGACGTGGGTACAAACAATCAAGCATTACTTAATGATCCTTTATATTTAGGTTGCGCTCACCCGCGCATTACTACAGAACACTATGATGCGTTCATTCTTGGTTTTGTCAACGCGGTCCATAAGCACTTTCCTAATGCTTTTTTACACTGGGAAGATTTTGGCCGGGGCAATGCCAGAAGAATTCTGGATAAGTTTCAAAACGAATTATGTACCTTTAATGATGATATTCAAGGCACAGGGGCAGTCACACTGGCTGCTTTACTGGCGGCCTGTGAAGTGACAGGGATTAATCTTGAGGATCATCGTATTGTTGTTTTTGGTGCAGGATCTGCGGGTACGGGAATAAGCGATCAAATTGTTGATGCCATGGTGAGGCGTGGATTGGATGTGAAAGAGGCTTACAAACGTTTCTGGTTGATTGATAGACAAGGGCTTCTAACCCATGCCGATTTAGAACTCACAGAGGCTCAAAAACCCTACGCTCGCGACATGGAAGAAATTAAAAACTGGATGACTCATAATCGACAACACCCCACCCTGACTGATACAGTGCGCCATGTGAAACCCACGATTCTCATTGGCTGCTCAGCACAGCCGGGCGCCTTTTCTCAAGACATTATTGAAATTATGAGTTCAACTTGTGAGCGCCCTATTATTTTCCCATTGTCCAATCCCGATGAAAAATGCGAAGCACAGCCCGAAAACATCTTATATTGGAGTCAAGGCAAAGCTCTGATTGCTACGGGGACTGCTTTTCCCGCCGTGGAATATCAAAACCGTTTAGTCCAAATCGCACAATGCAATAATGCGCTTGTCTTTCCTGGTATTGGTCTGGGTGTATTAACTGTACAAGCCTCTCGATTATCAACTCGCATGATTTGGGCAGCAGCACTCGCCTTAAGTGAATACTCACCCAGCAAAAAAGACAGTTTTTTACCGCTCCTTCCTTCGCTGGATGATGCACAAACGGTTGCTAAACACATTGCAATTGCTGTAGCACAAACAGCAATCGAAGAAGGATTAGCTCAAAAAAATAAAGAAGCCGATTTGGAAAAGTTAATTCAGGATAATTTTTGGGAACCTCGCTATTTACCTTTTCGCAAAAAAGATTAATAAAACGCCCGGTCTGTAACGTTTCTTCAGCCTGGGCCAGAATAGATTGATTTTCCAGCAGCGAAAACACAGTAGAAAGGTTAACAGACCCTAAGCAAATACGATTTATTCAGTTATAATATTCTCTTATTTTTCAAAAGGAGCAGAAATGCGTAATTTATTTTTATGTTTATTCATTGGATTCCTGAGCTTCGGTTTGGTAGTTAATGACGCTTCGGCCAAACGTTTTGGTGGAGGTAGAAGTTTTGGTGTGCAGCGCTCAAAAAGTAGTCTTTTCTCATCTCGTCCTTCACCCAATGCAACCCATTGGAAACAACAAGCAAATAATAAACGTAAATGGGGTGGAATTTTAGGCGGTTTATTAGCAGGTAGCTTATTAACGAGTTTGTTTATGGGGCACGGCTTGGGCAGTGGTTTACTATCCTGGTTAATTATAGGCTCGCTGGTCTTCTTTCTGATCAACTTTTTCCGAAAACGAATGCAACCAGGATTTCAGACGGCATCAACCAATCATTTCCGCCAAAACCAGGCTAATTTCTACACATCCCAGACCGTTAGTAGTAATAGCCCATCAGCCTACCCTGCCGGATTTATTCCAGATGCCTTTTTAAGAGAGGCCAAAGTGAAGTTTATTCGCCTGCAAGCCGCTTATGATCAAAAAAACCTGCAGGATTTACAGGATTTCACTGCGCCAGAGGTGTTTGCAGAAATTAAAATGCAAATTGATGAGCGAGGTAATGGATTAAATAAAACAGAAGTAATTAACCTGAATGCCCAACTGCTTGATGTTTCCAAACAGGCTGATTCAATGATTGCAAGTGTGCGTTTTACAGGCTCCATTAAAGAAGACGATCATCCAATCACTTCATTAGATGAAATATGGCATTTTCGTCAATTTTA
Organism: Legionella fairfieldensis ATCC 49588; assembly: GCF_000621525.1. Taxonomy (GTDB): domain Bacteria; phylum Pseudomonadota; class Gammaproteobacteria; order Legionellales; family Legionellaceae; genus Tatlockia; species Tatlockia fairfieldensis. Next base: position 7,433 of record NZ_JHYC01000016.1, read on the forward strand.
TAATAATGATGACTGGGTTGTCGGTGGTATTCAACAAGAAGTATTTGAACCTTTATAGTTTTGTATGAATCCTGTTGGGCTATCAGTTACAACAGGATTAATCCTTCTTGTCATTCCCTGTCTGCTCCATTCCCCTGTGTGCCGGACAAAAAACTTCCATTGTTTAAATAAAAATCACTGGTAAGTATCCGTATCAGTTACTATAATTGTATAAAAAATAAACATTTATTAGGCTCAATTAAGACGGTTAAACGGGATTGGAATGAAGCGTCTGATCATCTATCTGATAATCGCTTTTATGCCCGCCACCTTATTGGCGGAGAAAAAAACGCTTACTATAAGTCATTATGGCAGCGCTCTTTGCAATTATCCCCAATATCAATGTATTAAAGTATCAAGAGGCCAAAATTGGGAAAAACTGTTTCCCGATCCCTATCAACGTGACCTGGTTCAACGTCTGAATCGCACTTATAACCGTTTGCAATCAGGCAAAATAATTGCTATACCACGTCATATAGAAGCAATAAATTTGCTTGATTTATCCCCCTTTCAACTCAAAATTTCTCCATCAACCGAGAAACAAATCATTGTGGATCAGGATAAATTAGCCTGGGCTGCTTATGATGAGCAGGGACAATTAGTGAAATGGGGACCTATCTCATCAGGACAAGACAAATGCTCCGACAGTAATCGCTCCTGCCTGACTTTAACAGGGATATTTCGTGTATTCAGCAAAGAAAATGAGCATTGTGTATCAAATGCTTTTCCCGAGGGTATAGGAGGAGCCAAAATGCCTTTTTGCATGTTTTTTCATAAAGGATTTGCTTTGCATGGTTCTGACGATATTCCAGGTCATAGAGCAAGCCACGGCTGTGTTCGTTTATTTGTTCAAGATGCAAAATGGTTAAATGAAAACTTCGTTCAAACGTCAAACAAAAAAAATAATTTTTTAGGTACGCTGGTCATCGTAAAACCTTTATTGGCAAAAGGGATCGTATCTATTAATAATTCAGAAGATTCAGAAGAGATAAACTAACCAAAATCATTAAAATATTCTTTATTCAAAGAGTATCACATTGCCGACTTTCATCGGCAACGCGCATCCATGCCTATTTTTTTGTCCGGTACAAAGTAAAATATCAAAAAGAAAAAGTATGTTAATTCACTTGAAGCCTTTATAATTAATCAAATTGATTAAAATTAACTCTTTTAATTCTGTTTTTGTCATTAGTTTTATTAAAATAACGTATTCATTTCTTACTTAGACTAAAAATAGTGTACAATGCAAAAGTCGCTTAGATAGGTTTGTATTATACAAAACGTATCCAGGTTACAATGAAACTCAATTATCAGGAATAGACAACTATGTCAGAGAAAATACGCGGTAAAGTAAAATGGTTTAACGAAACTAAAGGTTTTGGTTTTATTGAAAGCAACAACAAAGATTATTTTGTTCACTTCAGTGCTATTCAAGGCAGTGGTTTTAAAACCCTTCCTGAAGGTGCGGCTGTACTATTTAAGGCGGGTCAAGGCCAGAAAGGTCCTCAGGCGGAAGAAGTAGAAGTCGTTTAATTTTATCGTTATCGTGCTATAACAGCACGATAACTTTGTAAGTGTTCACACAATGGTATCAATTTAAGACCAGTCTTCATTATCTACGTCCCAGCTTGTCCGTGAACGCAGGCGTTTTTCTTAAGTTGACGCCATTGTGTGAGCGCTTAGCGCTTTAATCAGGGCGGTAAATCAGAGGGTCCAAAGGATCTAGTGTTATAGTTTTAGGCTGTTGTCTAAGGATTTTGACTGCTTCTCTGGCGTCAGGCTGACCTGCCGCTGCAGCCCTGTTAATCCAGAACCAGGCTTTCTTGCGATCCTCAATAACCCCCTCTCCATAATAATACATATACCCTATCGCATACTGGGCATCGGGTTGTCCTTTTTCAGCTTCAGGTTTTAAATGAATAAAGGCTTGTCGATAGTTTTGTCCATGAAAACAGGCTATTCCTTCGTTTAAATTAGCTTTGTTGACGCAAGCTACTTCAGTAAATAATAAACTACACAATAACAGCAGTCGAAAAACAAAATGCATAAAGTTAATCCTCTAGTAAAGGCTTTGCCGGAGCATCAAACGTTAATTTATTGTCGGGTAAACTTAAACTCTCAAGAACACCATGATGTAATACGATGATGCTCTTTTTTGTAATGCGCTTGATTATTGCCCCACTGGGTAAAGCATCACCTATAAAATAAGAATGCTCTTCACCCCCATCTAAACGGATAATAACCTGCGAATCCTTCTCGTTATCAGCAAACATAATACCCATCACTTGTGCATTAAGCATTGATTGTTTAATGCCGGTTGTTGACAAATTAGTAGGAATGTAACTGCCAAATAACGGTGTCTTAAAAAGAGCAGATTGAGTATTTATTAAGGCCGCTTGCTCGGTAACAGGCTTGGGTTTCACCGTACTTTTTACTTGCTCACCTGTATGGAAACCATGAATTTCCCATAAAAAAGCAAAAAAAGCGAATATAATAACAAGCACTGCAATTAGTTTTTTAGGATCCGGCATATCCAGTACGAAAAATTTGGTTGATTTCATGCCATATATTTTTCAAGCGTAGAAGACTGACTTAAGGATAATACAAAAAAGAACGAAAAGTCTGCTTTGGATCATATTTTTCTTTCAAATTGCACCAGTTGGCATACAAGGGGCCAAAATGATTTGACCAATAATCGTTCTTTAAGTTGCATCCTAAATAACCGGATAAATAACGTTTACCGCCTTGCTTTAAAAATTTTCTGTCCAGATCATCGATGACTTGCAAACAACCCGGTAAAAAGACAGGATTAACACCCGGATTTAAAATCATTAGCTCAAAAACATCGTCTACCTCAGGCAGCATTAAAAAACCGGTTTGTTGTTTATTTGCCACAGGTACAATTTGAAGCATGGTTGCATAATGAAGTGGCAATTCGGTTAACAATTCATCCAGATTATCCGTAAGCATGTGGGCTGTCATAAAGCATTCATACCACGGATGAAATAATTCCCATTGACCGGTAAGTTTCATTATTTCAAAACGAGAATCATGGCGGTGTAAATAAGAATAAATAGATTCTTCCTGTTCGTGAATCAACTTCCAGGGATGTATATGTTTAATGGTTGAAATTGCAGGGGCTTTATTTTCATACTCTACCGAAGCATGAATGACAAACAACCACTGAGCAAAAGGAATACGCTTGTCTCCTGCTAACTTTGATCCTTGAAAAGAAGGGGTACAGAATGCCTCAATATAATCAACCTGTTCTTTAATTTCTCCAATGTCATGAAACCACTGTTCTCTATCATGATAAACAAGAAAAAAAGTTTTTACCCGTTTAAAACAAGGACGCAATTTAATACGAGCTTTAGTTATAACCGCAAACAGCCCCTGTCCTGACAGACAAGCGGTGAATAAAGGCGAGTCCGCCTCCACAACCTTCAACTCACCATTGGCAAGGACTACTTCTAACGCATCAACATGGGCTGAAACACTCCCTGCCTTGAAAGAAGAAGCACCCATTCCTGCTGCAGAAAGCACACCTCCTATGGATAAATTACAGTTATAAGGTAACACGCAGGGAATTTGGGATGTTTTTAAAGAAATATCCAATAAGGCAGACCAACTTGCATTCGCTTCTACCCAAATGGAGCTGCTTTCTTTATCAAGAACGTTATTTATTTTCTCCAAATGCAATGTCAATCCGCTATTAACAGCCAGGGATTGACCTCCTTGACTTAAACCCTTTCCTCTAATTGTAACAGGAAGATTATTTTGATTAGCGTAGTGAAGAACTGACTGTATTTTCTCTACAGAAGAAGGAACACAAACGCCGCGGGGCGTAGACTGCACTATTTTACCAAAATCCTGCGCATATCCTGCAAGCAAATGCTCATCATAGAGCAATGCTTGCCCTGATTCCTTTTCACATTGCCTCATCCGATTCAAATCCCACTGCATCCGAGGAATTTGCTGCATGGGTTGAACTCCTTTTCATTGCCTGCTCTAATCGGCGATTACATGCAAGAACCAAACCACTAAACATCTTGTCAAATGCCTCGTAACATCGATCTATCATTTTTAATGCATCACGGCGAACATTGACAGGGGCTTCTATTGCTAATAATTTACTTTCCATCTCATCTTCAAACAAGGCATGCGCCATTTCCACATCCAGATGTTTACTGGAAAAATAGCGTAAATTTTTGTCTTCGCCTGTTTTTTTGACCTGTTTTGCTACTTTTTCGAAAAACACATGTCCTGACGACTCCAATGTGAGTAATAAAGCAATGTTGACCAGTTCATTATCAATTTTATAAATTTCAGCCATTATTGCATAGGCTGCATCACGTGTAGTCTGTGATTCTTTACTATAAAGCCATGCTATATCATCCCTGCTGCAAGAAGATTTTGCCCCACATAAACTACCTATGTATTTTTTATCATGAAGAAACCATTTTTCATGGCCTGCATCTTCAAGACGATGATGGCGTGCCACTTTTTTTAAATAAGGATCACTGACCCTTTCTTCATTTAAGCGCAAAATGTCCTGAAAGGTCATTGCCCAGAAAGTTAACTCAGGAATAAAATAACTGATTTCTTCCAGACTGTTTAATCGTGTAAGTAAGTCAAAAAAAGGGTGATTCACGAACTCCTGTTGTTTGGAGTCAATATAAGCTTGAATAGTTTTCATAATCGTCGCCTCCAAGGCATGAAATTGATAGGATATAAGGATATTTATTAACCATATCAGTTAAAATAATAGCTTACTTCCCGTTTTGTAGTACAAAACCTTGCCATTAAAGTCCAATATATTTACAAACAAGCTTAAATCATAAAGAAATACAACCAGTCTACCTCTTTAATGCAGGATACCGAGCCGCTATTTTATTCTCATAGATATCTACTAACCGTGCTACATCGTCCCAATTAACCGCTTCCATGCTCCTTACTTTTGAACAAATCTGATTTAATAATTGGCTTTGCAACAGACCATGTTCTTTTGCAATTACATAGGGTGTATTCGTAAACATCACCAATACATGTTTGGAAATGTAACGCTCTGGATAACGATGCATTAATTCCTGTTCTACCTGCTTTCTCAGATTAAAATCAGAATCCTGAATGTTACTTTGAATTTCATGGTAATTGTCCATAGACATTTCAGCTACTGCGTCTGTATTGATTTTACGAGAAACAGAAAAAGCCGGCATAACTTGCTTCCAGTCATCGTTATATTGATCCAGTAATTCATTAAGAATACGACAATCTTCAAAAGAGCTGTTCATTCCCTGTCCAAAGAAAGGCACGATACCATGCGCTGCATCTCCTATAAGCAAACATCGATCAGCAAAATACCAGGGTGAACACGTCACTGTACTTAAATTACCTCGTGGATGATGCATAAATTCATTAATCAGATCAGGCATCGCTTTATAAGCATCAGGAAAAGCTGCACTAAAAAATGAATGAATAGATGCTTCTTTAGTTAATTCTGCAAAGCTGTTTTTACCTTCATTGGGAAGAAATAAAGTACCTGTAATGGAGTTATCACGATTGGGGTTTCCTAATAACATAAAAGAATCCCTAGGCCACAGATGTAAATGTTCCGGTCTAAATGTCTGGGAATGACTCTTGCTAATCGATAGTTCTTTATAACCGTGGGGAAGAAATTGCCGTGAATAACTGACTATTCTGGCATTAGCAAGCGCCTCACGCACATAAGAATTAGCACCGTCAGCGCCGACTAATAATTGATAGGTTTTAGTTATTAAACTTCCCTTTTCGTGCTCGAACTGCAAGGTTTCCTTATACACATCCAAAGCTACCAATTTCATATTAAAATGTAATTGAATGCGAGGATTTTTCTCTGCTTCGTCAAGTAATAATTTATTTAACTCACTACGCAAAATCGCATTGATATATTCGTCCTTATGACGCCCAAATGCCTGATATTTTATTTCGCCATTGTGTTGATGAATCGCTCGCGCACGCATGGGGACCATAATTTTCTCAACTTTGGACATCAGATTTATCCCGGCCAAAGCGGTAATTCCACGACAGGATAAAGCAAGATTAATGGAACGGCCTTTATCCGATTGCTCCATTCTCTCATCGGGTCTAGCTTCAAATAGCTCTACATTGTAGCCTCGTCTAGCCATGTATAGGGATAGCAAAGTTCCAGCCAATCCAGCGCCGATAATGGTCATGTTTTTCATTATTCTCTCTACTCCTACTCTAGGGGGCTTGCTTGGCTTTCTGGCTTCAAATTGCGCTAGTTTGCTCAAATTTCAGCTGCGAAAAACCAAAGGAGAAACGCCCTGCTACATAGACCAACTATTCAATTACTCCTAACAGGAATGAGAAACATACTGCAAAAAATATACCTGATGCATTAAATTATAAAACTCCAAGACCACCTCAGATAAATCAGGGCAAACACCATCACGAACTCTAGAGCAATAAAATAGCTCCCATTGTCAAAGAGGCATAATTTGTCTATAATTAACTCTGTTTGTTCTTAAAATATAAACCTATCATGGAAAATGAAATTAATGTATTAAGAGAGTATTATAATCAATTAGGATTGTTTAAAAAATTATTTTTCCCTGGAAAATTTGCAGAAAAATTAAAAAGCCTGACAGAGACAAATGTTCATGACTCCCAAAAAGTCATGAGTCTATGTGAATCATTGTTTAACGACACAAACAAGTTCTCTCGTTGGTTGTTTTCTGGTCTTGGCGCGTTTTCTCAATCACCCAAGGTTAATGCCTACCAAAAATTGCTTACGATAACCACAATAACCCCTGAACAAAAAGAAAATATTTTTAATAAAATAGTTATTCACCCTGACCCTTTAATATTTGTAGATCATCTTATACAGACCAATTTTGAAGAGATAAAAGAACAACAGGCGTCTCTTTATTCACTACAAGAGTCGAACTCTTCTATTGAAAATAAAAGCTTCAGCAATCAATTGCCAAAGACAGAAGATATTTTTACACAAAAAAATTTATTTCCATCGGACTCCCTTAATATTTTAGAAAGCAACCCCATTACCATCAACCTCGAAAAAGAGCGAGAACAAGAAACAGTTATGGCAAATACAGCTCCTCCCGCGCTTCATAGTTCTCAATGTTTTCAAGATATTCTTCGTTTATGGGGTAATGGGGAATCTGAGGAGGGGAAAAAACAAATAAACAATATAATTAGCAAACTAAATGTCTCTCAATTTTCTCAACTTTGTCATAAAGTACTTGGATGGGGACAGAAGAGTTTATTAAAATTCCTTCTTAAAACTCAACATGCAACACAACTTCCCTTTCTAGAAAAAAAGTTTTTTATCGACATAATTGATGCAAGCTTACTCTATGCTCAAATAGATTCATTTCAGATGCTTGAAAAAAATTATCCTGAATTAATCGACGAAACAGTTTGGGCAAGAAAATTAAGGGAGCATCCAAATCGGTTAAAAATTCAAACTATCATGAAAGGCTTTTATTCTTCTGAAGGGACAACACCTATCCTTAAATCAATACACATTCAATTAATTTTAGCTGCGAAACACCAACATAAACAATCATTAATCGCTGTATTTGAAGACAATAACATAGATTCATTCTGCCAGAAACTCTCAACGCTAATAACTCAAAATAATTTGTCTTTGCAACTTCCATTTACTTATTATAATAATAGCGATAATCATTGTATTTCAGGTATTATTAATATTGTTGAAAATACAATTGAAGTGGGAATTATTGAACCAACCGGGGTTGAGGAGATTATCTCTGAGAATGTTTTAACTACTAATGATTTTATTTTTAAAATAAAATCATTTTTACCTCAAGCAGCTATTTATTGTAGCGTTGAGCGCATTCAGCATGATAAATACTCATGTACTCTTATGGCAGTTGATAATGCGTTGCACCTGCGTAATGCAGACTCTTACATTGCACCAAGCCATCGTAATTTCTTTGATTATTTAAAACAAAATGTCTTGAGTACTCATACTTTTGACAGAACTGGAACTGAAATTGAAATTAAATTGACTACTTTACCTCTAAGGTTTCTACGTATGATGCAAAGCCTTATCAGCAAATCTCCCAAAGATAATAATTTGTCCTTTTTTACACATTCTGGTATGGACACCAGAATTGCAATGCATAAAAATTCCTTAGAATTAAGTTATCCAATTAATAAGCGAGGAGAAACAGTCCAGCAATCACTTAATAAACATATTGTAACAGATTCATTAAACACAACATTTAATAAAAGAATTAACAAACGTATAGAAGCCAAATTAAAAAAATACAGGGAGCTAGCGCTTGATTTTTTATTATCTCACGATATGAATTACGTTCTGGCTGCAACTCAGGAGTTCACTCCAGATAAAGTTTTTGAAAAAATCGAACAACAGGTTAATGCGCAACAAGAAATTTTGGCTCATTCAGAACTATCGGTGTCGCAAAAAATTTTATAAGTGATAAAGGGGGCATTAATCAGGCCATCCTCACAACTTGTTCGCAAGAATTGTAGCATGAGGGGCAAGATTACAAAATTACACACACCCAGTCAATTCCCTATAGTTTATTACTCCCGAGAGAAAAGTTTTTAAAATAATCACTTAATCTTTCTCCAGTGTCAGGTGGTTTAAAATAATAACCTTGTGCATAATCACAGTCATAATTAATCATAAATTCTTTTTGTAGCTCGGTTTCGACCCCTTCTGCCAATATCTCCAAATTTAAGCAATGACCAAGATTAATAATGGCTTTCACAATGGCCGCATCACTTTCTTTATTCACTAATTCATTAATAAATGATTTATCTATCTTTAATTTATTCACGGGAAACTGTTTTAAATAGGATAAACTGGAATAGCCCGTACCAAAATCGTCAATAACCAGTTTAATTCCCATTTCTTTTAATTGATTCATGGTCTTGACTGTATGAGAAATATCATCCACTAACAAACTTTCGGTTAACTCCAATTCCAAAAAGTTTGCCGCTAAACCAGTCTTGCCCAGTATTTCACTCACCATGCCGGAGAGATTTTTTTGATGAAACTGCCGCCCCGAAATATTAACCGCTACATATAAATCATCAAATCCTTCTTTATGCCAGCGCACCGCTTGAAAACAGGCTTCCTCTAACACCCATTTTCCTATATCAATAATCAAACCATTTTCTTCCGCCAGAGTAATAAACTCCACCGGAGATACTTCACCCAGCAAATGACTTTTCCAGCGTACCAAGGCTTCAACACCGACTATTTTTTTCTGCTTTAAACTAATAAGCGGTTGATAAACAAGATAAAATTCATTGTTAGTCAAGGCATCACGGAGGGCATTATCCAATTGCATGTGGTTAATGACACGTCTGTTCATTTCCTCTTCAAAAATCCTGTAATTGTTACGTCCATTATCTTTGGCATGATACATGGACAAATCAGCATTTTTCATTAAAGACTCATAATCAAGTCCATCTTTTGGATAATAGCTAATTCCAATACTCCCGGTGATCTTTAAGCTATGTTGATTAACTCGGAAAGGTTTATCAATAAGTTCCAATATGTTCTGTGCTACCTGTTGTGCCTGTTGTTCTGCACTTATTTCAGGTAAAAGGATCACAAATTCATCTCCACCCAATCTTGCCACGGTGTCAAAATCATTGGTTGCAATCAATAAACGATTGGAAACCGCCTGGAGTAACTTATCGCCAATACTATGTCCCAAGGTGTCATTAATCATTTTAAAGCGATCCAGATCTAAAAACAAAAAAGCCAGAAGCGTGTTTTTTTTCTTCGCCTGTAAAATAGCCTGCTCCACACGGTCTATTAATAATACACGATTGGGAAGCTCTGTGAGTGAATCATGCGTTGCCTGCCGGAGTAATTGCTTTTCCATCTCTCGACGCTGCGTTATATCATTGAGGATACAAACGTAATGTTTTACCTGTCCGAAATAATCAGTAACAGGAGCAACGCTTAGCTCACACCAGAACATTTCGCCATTTCGTCGATAACTCTCAATTTCTACAACCTCCTCTCTTTGTTCCCTGATAGCAAGTTTTATACGTTGCTGATTAACCTGATCGGTTTTCGGACCCTGCAAATACATTAGACTTTGGCCAATTGTTTGTTTTTCGCTGTAACCTGTAATGCGTTCGTACGCTTTATTGATATAAATAATAGGCTGTTGCGACCGGGTAATATCAATAATTGCAACACCATGCGTACTTGCTTCGATTGCCCGCTCACGGATACGCAACTCATCATCAGACATCATTCGCCTTGTTACGTCACGAAAACTATAAACCCGACCAACAATTTCCGACCCCACCCGTTGGGGTTGTGTAAACCGCTCAAAAATACGTCCATCTTTAAAATGAAGTAGTGGTAATTCCCCTTGCCACTCCGGATTTTCATACAGATACTCTACATCAGCAATCACTGCTTCAGGATTAGTAATTTGCTCTAAAATATATTCAAAACTAATACGTTCAGTACCTGATTCCAGCATATAAGAAGGAATCCGCCACATTTCAACAAATTTCTGATTCCAATCTACAACTTGACCCTGGCCGTTGACCATCATAATGCCATCCGCAGTAGATTCTAATGTAGCGCGTAGCAGAGATAGCGACTTTTCCACTTCGACGTTCTTTTTGCTTATTTTATCTTTTATTTTTATATTATTAGAAAGTGGGGCCGCATTTAAACGGCGAAACTCTGGTTGATTGTGATACCATTTTTCCAACAAAGAAGATAACTCCGGTGTAAAAGATAAAATACCCAATTCGTCACAAACATTCGTTAAGGAAGGTTCTTTACCCTGCTGTTTCACTGTTTCTGCGGCAAAAGCAACTTTTTTATAATCGATTTCTTGCCTGTTCATGCATTCCTCATCTAAAATACCCTATTTTTGTTCTTATTCTATTAAAATTTTCCTGATTTATAATTATCAGCACGACAAGTTCTGTGAATTTTACTTTGTACCGGACAAAAAATTCAACGCGTACCAAATTGCCGCCAAGTTGGCACTTTTAATTAGCCGTAAATTTATCAATAAAATAAACAAGTTAAAAAAAATCATATTGTATATAAAGCAATCATTATGTCTTGCAGCTAAAATCTGATGAATCAGTTTTATTAGTTTTGGTCTAAAATTAAATAGGGCATTTAGTTAAAAATGATATTTAATTATGGAAAAATATAAAAAACAATTTATAAAATTTATTTCAGAATCTGATTTTCCCTGTATTGGAGCTAAAGCAGCAATAAAGAAAAAGTGCCTCAAAATAATTATTGGAGAGGACATGCGCTTCGCAAAGGACGATTTGCTCATTCTAAAAGAAGTCTATCAATTTATAGCTCGATGGAAAAAAAAGAAAACTGTTTATCAGACCTTAAGCATCATTTTTAAAGGTCCTCTTAATTTACAGGAAATTGAATTTGAATCATTATTATGGCAGAGGTTGCAAAACTTACATAATTTAGATAGTAAACGATTTTCCTGGGATGCTCATGTAAGTTCTGATACCACTCGCCCTGAGTTTAGTTTTAGTTTGGGAGGCGCTGCTTTCTTTATTGTAGGCTTGCATAATAATAGCTCCAGAAAAGCCAGAGCATTTTCTTATCCTGCCTTAATTTTTAATTTGCATGAGCAATTTGAAATTCTTCGTAAAAAAGGTTTATACACTCGTTTAAGAGATAAAATTCGCGAGCGAGACAAGTCGTATTCCGGTTCCGTTAATCCTATGCTGAGCGATTTTGGCTCCAACTCCGAAGCCCTTCAATACAGTGGCAGGCGGGTAAGCGGTAATTTTAATATTCCTTTTAAAATCAACAAAGATACCTGATTAAACCATCCATTCAAAGCCGACTTCCCTTGTTAAACCTTATGACTATTCAGCACGTTGGCGAACTTCATCTCACAAATAATGATCTAACACTTTACAAAAATCATCAAATTGACAGAAAATACTCAGCAAAATATCCATTAGATAGAAGGAAATAGTGTGGATCAGAAACATTTTGATACTCGATCGATTCATGCAGGACAACAGTGTGATCCAGCAACAGGGGCTGTCATGACGCCTATTTACGCAACATCGACCTACCGCCAGAAAGAACCGGGCGTCCATCAGGGTTACGAATATTCTCGCACACATAACCCCACTCGCACAGCTTATGAAAATTGTATTGCAAGCCTTGAATCCGGCCAACGTGGTTTTGCGTTCGCTTCAGGGATGGCGGCGATTAATAGCGTGATTGATATCCTTGACGCAGGCGATCATGTCATTGCCACGGACGATTTGTATGGGGGGACGTTTCGCTTGTTTGACAAAGTTAAAACCAGAACTTCAAATTTATCTTTTTCCTTTGTCGATATGGCCAATCCTCTTGATATCGAGGCAGCCATTCGCCCCACAACTCGAATGATCTGGGTGGAAACACCATCAAATCCCATGTTAAAACTGGCCCATTTACAAAAAATTGCTGATTTGGGTAAACAGTATAATTTACTTACTGTTGCAGATAATACCTTTGCGACCCCCTGGATTCAACGCCCGATTGAATCAGGTTTTGATATTGTTTTGCATTCAGCGACTAAATATTTAAATGGGCATTCGGACGTAGTAAGTGGCGTCGTCGTGGTAGGAAATAATCCTGAATTAACTGAAAAAATAGCTTTTTTACATAACTCATGTGGAGGAATTGCCGGTCCTTTTGACAGTTTTCTTTTACTGCGCAGTTTGAAAACCTTATCCTTACGCATGCAACGCCACTGTGAAAATGCAACCAATCTGGCACATTGGTTAGAAAAACATCCTAAAATCAGCAAAGTTGTCTATCCAGGACTTATCAGCCACCCTCAACATAAACTGGCAAAAAATCAAATGCGTGATTTTGGTGGTATGATTTCCATGGTTCTCAACGGCGACCTGAGTAGCGCCAAACGTTTTTTATCCCGTTGTGAATTATTCACTCTTGCAGAAAGTTTAGGCGGGGTAGAAAGTCTTATTGAACACCCTGCTATAATGACACATGCTTCTATTCCCTCAGAAACCCGTAAAACATTAGGAATAGTAGACGGTTTTATTCGACTTTCCGTTGGCATTGAACACATTGATGATCTGATTGCCGACTTAAATTACGCACTTGACTAAGAAGGAGTACTCATGCATCCAAATAAAAAAACAGGAGGACAATTATACGGTGTTGCTGCTTTGATTGTATTAACTGCCAAAACTATTCTCTGTTTTGTTCCTATTCTTTTCATAGGATTGTTAAAATTAATTCCTAATTTACGTTGGAAAACATTTTGCACCAGGCTGGTTGATATCATAGCAACAATTTGGAATGATAATAATAATCGCTACATTACACGCAACAAACTGGCAAAATGGGAAATAACCGGTCTTGATAATCTGGACCGCAAAAACTGGTATCTGGTCGTTGCCAATCACCAAAGCTGGCTCGATGTCATTGTCTTACAACATCTTTTTAATCGTAAAATACCTGCTTTAAAGTTTTTTATTAAAGATTCACTGAAATGGATTCCCCTTTTAGGATTTTCCTGGTGGGCAATGGGTTGTCCTTTTATGAAGCGCTATTCCAAAGCCTATCTCGCTAAAAAACCGCATAAAAAAGGCAAGGATTTACAGGCAACACGCAAAGCAATTAAATTATTTCAACACATGCCCGCAGCAATAATAAATTTTGTGGAAGGTACCCGCTATAGTCCTCAGAAAAATAGAGAACAGAAATCACCTTATCAACATTTACTAAAACCAAAAGCTGGCGGTATCAGTTTTGTTATCAGCGCAATGGGTCAACAGTTTAATAGTCTGCTTGATGTCACCATTATTTATCCCGATCAGCAATATTCACTATGGGATTTTCTATGCCGACGCATGGAAACCATCAAAATTCATATCCGCCATTTACCTATTCCCCCACAATTTACCAATCCTTCTCTCGCTGAAGATGATCAAATACAGGCAGAGTTCAGAACCTGGCTTAATAATAATTGGCATGAAAAAGATAATTTAATGGCTCATCTGAAAGCTTAAGCAGATAAACCGCTTTGTTGATAATAATGCAAATACCATTCAACAAAGCGAGACACTCCCTCTTGAAAGTGAATTTTAGGCCGATATCCTAAATCATCCTGTATTTGTTGCGTGTCAGCATGAGTTGATAACACATCTCCGGCCTGAACAGGGAAAAACTCTTTAATCGCCTTTTTACCTGTGGCCCGCTCTATCGCGTCAATATAATCCAGTAAATTAACGGGATCACCACAACCTATATTATAAATTTTATAAGGGGCATTACTACTTGCCGGATCAGGATCATAACCGGACCAATCCGGACTAGCCTGGGCCTGATTGTCGATTACTAAAGAAAGACCAACAATAATATCATCAATATAGGTAAAATCGCGTTGCATTTTTCCATGGTTATAAACTTTAATCGGATTACCCGCAAGAATATCGCGTGTAAACGAGAAAAAAGCCATGTCGGGCCTACCCCATGGGCCGTAGACTGTAAAAAATCGCAAACCTGTAGTAGGTAACTGATACAAATGCGAATAGGAGTGAGCGATTAATTCATTAGCCTTTTTAGTCGCTGCATAAATAGTCAAAGGATGATTTGTTCCCTGACTTTCCTGATAAGGTTGTGTGTTGTTGGCACCATAAACAGAGCTCGTTGAAGCATAAATCAGATGCTCAATCTGATGATGGCGACAGGCTTCGATAATGGTGGTAAAACCCACTATATTAGCTTGCGTGTAAGCATGGGGATGAGTTAACGAATAACGAACTCCTGCCTGGGCAGCCAGATTGACCACTCGTTGAGGTTGATGCTTATTGAAAATATCGTTTATCTTACTGGCATCAGTGATATCCGCTTCATAAAACTGAAAATTGGGATATGCATCTAACTGTTTAAGTCGGGCATGTTTTAAGCTGACTTCATAATAGTCATTCAGATTATCAACACCAATAACCAAATCACCCCGCTCCAAACGAAATTTAGCCAAATGAAAGCCAATAAATCCCGCTGCACCTGTAATAAGTAAACGCATCTTCCAAACCCCACCAGAGCGCAAATCATCAATTATATCTGCTCTCCACTATCTCTCAATATTCATCGAAAGAAACAGGATAACTCATTCAATTTAAAAAAACTCTTAAAAAAATAAAGAATTATGTTATAACAGGTTTTTTGCTTAAAGGGACTCAAGCATGACTAAATATCGCCCTCATATTGATGGACTAAGGGCAATTGCCATACTGTTTGTTTTATTTTTTCATGGTGGTTTAAAATTCTTTCCTTCCGGTTTTATTGGTGTTGATATTTTTTTTGTTATTTCAGGATTTTTAATTACAGGGATTATTTATAATTCTTTACAAAACGAGCAGTTTTCTTTTATAGATTTTTATAATCGCAGATTATGGCGGTTACAACCTGTATTTATCTGTCTGATTTTTGTTACTACATGTCTCAGCTTAATTTACTATTTACCTCATGATTTGATCCAATATGGTCGCAGCGCTCGTAAAACCATTCTTTTTTCCTCGAATGTTTTTTTTGGGCGATTAGTAACTGACTACTTTTCTCCTGCCAGCAATCAGTTAGCTTTATTACATACATGGTCTCTCTCTATTGAGTGGCAATGCTATTTGCTCCTGCCGCTTGCTATTTATGGACTTCATCGTCTCTTTGGCCGACCTTATCTTGGCAAAATTACCGGTTTACTTACACTGATTACGTTTGGAATTGCTTTATATTTTTCTTCTCATGATCCAGCAAAAAGTTATTATCAACTTTCATGTCGTATTTTTGAATTTTTAATTGGCTCTTGTGTTGCACTCGGCAATTATCGCTTTTCTCTTAATAAACAATTTATTAATTTAATAAGCCTTTTTGCGTTTATGGCTTTATTTTATATAGCTACTCGTAGTGACATTAATCAGGGTTTCCCTAATTGGTATGCTCTTATTTTGTGTATTGCTACAGCCTTAATCATTGCCATCGGAGAGCATTATCCTCAATCTGTGTTAACTCGCCTGCTTGCTATTAAACCTTTGGTCTTCATCGGTTTACTTTCTTATTCTTTATATATTTGGCATTGGCCTCTTCTGGCTTTTATTCGCTATGAAAATATTAAAGAAACGAATTGGGTTTTATTAATAACATTCTGTTTTATTTTTATTTTATCTTATCTTTCCTGGCGTTGTATTGAAAAACCTGCCCGCAAACTTGGCAAAGTCAATTTAGGGTATACATTCGTTTGTTTATTGATGCTCCCTGCTTTAATCATTAATCTCAGTGTGCATTATGTCAAAAAATATGAAGGTCTGCCGCAACGCTTTCAAGAATTAGTGACTATCAGCAATCAATTAGCTTTGTATAACAATAAAAAAAGATCAGTATGTCTCCAACAGAAAATTATAGAAGTAGATAGCGATTGCCTTCTTGGACAAAAAAATCCAAATAGTAAAACCGGCTTTATGATAGGGGATTCTTTTTCAAATCATTCCTGGGGATTTATGGATACCTTGGCCCGACAGGCAAATCTGTCAATTCTTGCTCATTCAACCACTGCCTGCCTTGCCTTGCCAGGAATAGCCCAATACGACTGGTACGCTAAAAATGATATTTATCGAGAGTGTTATGAACAAACCAAACGTTATTACAAGATGATTAAAACAAATCATTATGATTTCGTCATTTTAGGGCAACATTGGAAAGGTTATTTAGTTGATAAAATTATTAATCATCGCAATGATGAACGTTCTATTGAATTAACTCAAAAACGAATTGAAAAAGCCTTGGATAAGGCTTTGCAAATTATTATCGCTTCAGGAGCAAGGCCGGTGTTATTAAAAGCAACTGCTTTCGCGAATGACAATATTTATGAATGTTTTTATACTCATATAAAGCGCCACCAGAAATACGACTCTGCGCAGTGTAGCTTCAATTTAGAAGCTGATGAAAGTCAGTGGATTAATGATTTATTTTCAAGAATGAAAAATAAATATTCCCAATTAATTATTATTGATCCCAAGAAAGTCCAATGCCCGAAAGGTCATTGCTCAGCAGATATTAATGGAATTCCTGTGTTTCGAGATCCTGGACATCTGACTGATTATGCCTCCTATCAATTGGGCAAGATTTATTTACAGCATTACAAGAATCCACTAATCGCATAGAATGGGATACCTGAGTGTAGTTTACAATTTTTTTACCTATTCTGCTTTGAGAGGTAACTTTTCCTATTGTCTCTTCATAGGAATGGGTATACTAGAGTAACTTTGCTGCCACAAAAAATATTATGAATTCATTACAAACAATTATTGATCATGGTTTTGAACAACGACAACATTTAACACCAGAAATAGCCCCCAAAGATCTGCTTACCGCAGTCGAAGAAGTTATGTCCGGTTTGGATCAGGGCACTTACCGTGTCGCCGAAAAAATGAATGGTGAATGGGTTGTTCATCAATGGATAAAAAAAGCAGTACTCCTTTCTTTTCGATTAAATCCCAATCAAACTATGGATGCCGGGTTTTGTCGGTTTTATGACAAAGTCCCTCTTAAATTTGCCAATTATAGCGCAGAAGAGTTCAGTAAAACCGGGGTTCGTGTCGTTCCGCATGCCATAATTCGCCGCGGCGCTTTTGTTGGCAAGAACACTATTCTCATGCCTTCTTACGTTAATGTAGGGGCCTATGTGGATGAAGGGGTGATGGTTGATACCTGGGCCACCGTGGGTTCTTGTGCTCAAATAGGAAAAAATGTTCACCTCTCGGGAGGCGTTGGTATTGGCGGTGTTTTGGAACCTCTTCAGGCTAGTCCGACTATTATAGAAGACAACTGTTTTATTGGTGCCAGATCGGAAGTTGTTGAGGGCGTGATTGTTGAACGTGATTCTGTATTATCCATGGGGGTTTTTCTGGGGCAAAGTACTAAAATTTATAATCGCTTGACAGGGACCATCAGTTATGGACGTATACCAGCAGGTTCTGTCGTTGTTGCAGGCTCTCTTCCAAGTGACGACGGTACCCATAGTTTGTATTGTGCAGTCATTGTAAAACAGGTGGATGAAAAAACACGCGCTAAAGTGAGCATCAATGAATTATTACGCGATGTAAAATAATGATCGACATTAAAAACATCCTTGCAAAATTAGTGAGCTTTGCATCAGTTACACCGTATGATGCCGGCTGTCAGGAATACATGATTGATTTTTTTAAACAGTGTGGATTTGATTGCCAGCGTTTTAATAATCCTCCGGTTTCCAATTTTTTTGCCCGTTTGGGTGATAAAACACCTCTGCTGGTATTTGCAGGCCACAGTGATGTGGTACCTGCCGGAGATTATAATCGATGGGAAACCGATCCTTTTGTTCTGGAAGAAAAAGCAGGGATGCTCTATGGTCGAGGCTGTGCCGATATGAAAGGCAGTCTTGCAGCCATGATGCTCATGGCCGCAAATTTTGCACGCGATTATCCAAATTTCCAGGGAAGCCTGGGTTTTCTTATCACCAGTGGTGAAGAAGGTGACGACTTTGCACTAGGTACTCCTTATGTGATGGCAGAGCTTCATCGGCAAGGCATTCACCCTGATTTTTGTATCGTTGGTGAACCATCCAGTAGTCAACGACTGGGCGATGTCATAAAAATTGGCCGCCGCGGCTCATTAACTGGCAAATTGACCTTACAAGGAAAACAAGGCCATGTCGCTTATCCTCATTTGGCAGAAAATCCTGTTCATACTATAAGCCCCGCATTAACGGAATTAATAATCACTCAATGGGATCAAGGTAATCAGCATTTTCCTCCTACATCCTTGCAAATCACCCATATTCATGCCGGAGGACAAGCAAATAACATTATTCCGGGGGAGTTAACCATGCATTTTAATTTCCGCTTTTGCACAGAACAAACAGCCGATATTTTAAAAACTGCCGTCATGACCTGTTTTAAACGGCATGACTTGCAGCCTGTCATTGAATGGCAATTAAACGGTGAACCTTTTTTAACCTCTCAAGGGCATTTACTGGAAGCCTGTTTAAAAGCTATAAAAACAATAACCGATCAACACCCTGAATTATCAACCAGTGGCGGAACCTCTGATGGTCGATTTATTGCACCTTATGGTGTAGAAGTGATTGAGTTAGGCCCTATAAACACTACAATTCATCAAGTTAATGAATGTGTTTCTTTAAATGACTTGCAAACATTAAGTAAACTTTATTATTCAATAAGTGAGCAGTTACTTATACAGAAAGTAGCCTGTGTTTCTGATAGGCCACAATAGATCACCTAATAGCGTCAACTTACATGCGAATCAAGAGCAATATGTAATTAAGAGTATATAATGTCAATGTCTTTTCCGACTCTATGGTAGAGGCAAGCATGTCCCTCTCCTCTACCCAGTTAGTAACTATAGTTCGCTCTCGCATACTGCAACCTGTTCTGGTACAACCAGAGCGTTATCTTGTTTTACTTTTTCATCCACTACTTTTGCTACACAAGAATCAGACCAGACGTTTAAAGCGGTTTCAAGCATATCAATCAAACTATAAAAAGGTAAGATAATACCGAGTAACGTGATAGGCACATTCATACTTGCCAATAAACTGGCGCTTAGGAAAAAACAGCCCATCGGGACACCAGCATTACCAATTGCCGCAATGGTAGCAATCACTACCCATAACATCATCGTCGCTAAGGATACCTCAATACCATGATTCTGCATGAGATAAATTACCGTAGTAAAAATAAAAGCAGCGCAACCATTCATATTAAGACTAGTGCAAAGAGGCAAGACAAAGCGGCTAATTTCAGGTTTAACGTGAAGATTCTTTTCTACTGTTTCCATTGTAACGGGTAAAGTACCCACTGAAGATTTTGAAAAGAACGCGACTGACAAAGCCGGAAGCATGCCTTTGAAGGCAATAAATGGTTTGATCCCTTGTGATTTCAACCATAAGGGTAAAATGATCAATCCTTGAATGAGATTGGCGAGGACAATTATTAGCAAATACTCCCCAATTCCTTTAATAGCTATTCCTTCACGCAATTGCACCACGGTGGTAGTAATAAAACCATATAATCCTAAAGGAATAATTGCGATTACCCAATGGGTTATTACCATAAACAAACCGTGTGCCCCGCGAAAAAACTGTACAATAGTCTGCCGTGCTTCCTGTTCAGGAATAAAACGAATTGCAATACCAATAATTATCCCCATTAATAGAACCCCCATAACCTGATGTTCTATAAAAGGGGTAAAAATAGTGGCAGGAATAAGATTGGCAACATACTGAAAATAACCGGATTGATTGGTTTGAGCTACTATATTACTCGGCTTTATCATAGCCACCATACCTGGATGAATTAACAGATACAAGAAACAACTAATGGCAGCAGCAACCAAGGTTGTACCAAATGTATAACACATTGCCCGCCGCCAAATAATACGCATCCCCCCATCTGCCCGGTAATTAGACAAAGTTACGATTATTGATAAAGCGATAATTGGCAGACTAATGCATTTGAACATTCTGATAAACACCTCAGAAATAAATAAGCCCAGTGTTTTTAATACAAAAATATCAGAATAACCACTTAAAACACCAAGAAAAATCATGAGGGTATATAAAAAAGGGGTAGTAAACAACGTTGTTTTACGGCGATTATGTTGGGCGCACATAGAAAATACCTTATAAATAAATCAATGAAAATTCAGCAAATGAAAGAGAAAAGAGTATTAGCAACAACAATGAAAAATCAGGGAAGTGAATAACAGACGCGTAGAACGAATAAAGAAATGATGTGAAGCAGAATTTTTCATAATTTAATCTGGTAAATTCTTATACAAAGAGAATACATTTTAACATATCCTCCGGTTACGTCAAGGAATTATTAATGTTCGGTTCATGATAAAACCAATTGCGCTTGTTTTAAACGGGAAATCCGTTGATAAGATTGCTCAACAAGGCTTTCATCAATTCGCCGAGCATGAATCAATTGCTCTATCGTATCAATAACTTCTGGCGCTGTAATTTCACCTAATTGGTTAGCAAAAATCAACATATTTGCCCCGGCATTGATGGTTAGACTTAACGCGTCTTCCAGGGAGTAATGGTTAGCGATTGCTTGCATTTGTAGATCATCACTAATAATTACACCCTCAAAACCTAATTTGTGTCGTAATAACCCCGTCAGTATGCGATAAGATAACGTCGCTGGTAGACCGTCAGGATCTAACTTACGATTAATCACATGAGCAGTCATAATCATAGCTGGCAGATTTTTATTCCTTAAAAGTATTGAATAAGGTTCAAGCTCGCTCGTATTAAACGTTTCGGTAACGTCTACAAATCCATGATGCGTATCACCAATAGCACTGCCATGGCCTGGAAAATGTTTGTAAGAACAGGTAATCCCTTGCGCTGCAAATATTTCAACAAACCGTTTCGCCACGTGGGCCGTATGACGGGCATCTGGTGAAAAACTCCGCCCCAATCGTCCAATAATCCCCTGCTTTTCATTTAAGTTAAGATCCACAACAGGTGCAAAATTAAGATTAAAACCAAGCGACTTGAACGTTTCTGCCATTTTTTCAAGCTCCGCTTCCAAAGATGTTTCAGAAAGAATAGCCAATTCACAAGGTTTAATGGTTTTCATACATCCATCAATTTGGCTTAATCTATCGACCGCCCCACCTTCATAATCAAGGGCAATAAAAAGGGGTAAATCGCTTTTTTCACTGGATAAATCTGCATAATAATGAAGCTGACCAGTCAGTTGTTTAATTTGCCGTTGATTAACCAGATTTTTGCCGTGACAATTTTTAACCAAATCATAATCAAATAACAGCACACCACCAAGACCATCGCCTCTTAACCAATTGGTTAATGAATGATGCTCATCAATTAAAGTTCCTGAAAATCCCATAACAAGCATTTGGCCGATTTTCTGTCTTAAAGTCATCAATTTTTAATCTCAACCTATTTATCAACAATTCTTGCAGGTACATCAAAATTATACATTAAACCAAAAGCCACTTGTGCTGTATTGGGGGTAATTTTAGTGGATTTATAAACCATTCCCACCGGTTCATAAACATGGCTTTTTAAACTACCGTAATTAATTTGGCTATAATCCATCATAAAAGTAAATTGGGGTGTTAAATCGTATCGAATACCCCCACCATAACGAATCCCACTGCGATTTTTACGCATACTGTGAATGGTTGGATCAGAATCATCAATGTTTATTCGTCCATTAGCATAACCTATTCGGCCATAAATTAGAGTTGAATCTGCAAGGAAATAACCCGGTAATAGCCCTGCTCCTTCGCTACTTTTGACAGTAAATGAGGTTTTTGAAAAATGCAGATGAGTATATTCATCGTTAACTAAACGATATTCCACCGTACTAAAATTGCCATTGATTTCACCGGCCAGATAAAGTCGATTGTAATAGAGACTATAACCGGCGAATAAAGAACCAAAACCCCCAGTACCTGAAAAATGCTGTTTATCGACCACATTAAAATTACCTGTTGCAAAAATAGTCGCTCGCGTCACATGCGCCTTTTGACTAAAGCTCGCACCTTCGGGTCCTCCGCTTACCCCGACATAAAAACCGGAAAAACAGGGTGTTGCCAATAAAAAAAGCGATAACATTAAACTTGTCGTCCGTAACATTATTAAGCCGTGAAGGATTACTGGTAGTTGATTGTATTAGAGATTATTTATCAGTTCAATGAATTATAGTCAATCGTGATTATAACGCCCTATTGGTTAGTTTCAAGAATCTGTAAACCCACCTGAAATATTACCTGCTTTTAAAAAAATTTTTCGATAAAGCCATCCGTTCATTATTGCGGTTTAACAGGAGGAATTGAGGTAAAATCGCACTGACAATTTCCAGTAGCGTCAGGGGGGAAAGGAATGCCTGCAAAAGCAGCCGCATAACAGACAGGAAGCTCCCAGGCGGTATCTTTCGTACTTATTTCAGTAGGTAATAACCAATAACGCAAGGCCATATAGGTTTTTCCCTCCTCTCTTTGCCAAAAAACAGGTTTGAAAGATGCCTGATACATTAATTTTTGTCCTGGTTGACAAACAAATGGCTCCCTGACCCAGGATTTACCTTTAGGCACAATCGCTGTCACTACAAGTTCGTTACTATTTGCATCCATCACTTCAACAGTAACCTCATAATTGGTCCAGCAACTATCTTTCGCTAATGTAATGTAGCAAGGAAAAGCCCATCCAGAAACAGTGACTGATGCGCAAAAAAGAAAAATAAGCCGTCTTAAAATCATGTGAAATCCATTATGACTCGTAGTATATGCTTTAATTATAAACGTCCATTTCAATTTTGCACGCTTTGATAATAAGAGCAGGATTGATTTTTTGAACATATAGGTATATTCTCCCTCGTTTGGAGAGATGGCCGAGCGGTCGAAGGCGCACGCCTGGAAAGTGTGTATACGGCAACGTATCGAGGGTTCGAATCCCTCTCTCTCCGCCAACGCTCCAATTCCCATGGGAGCACCAGGAATTACTTTACATCCTCTACGTTGTTAATCTGGTACATTTGGACAAATAAGCACTTTTTTACATTAACTGGTGTAATGTGCAATATTTCAGAAATTAAGTATAGATAAATTATAAAATTACTCTACAATTTGTCAGCCTTTATCTTAATTAGAGATTAAACAATTAGTGATAAACCATACAGAAAAACATAATGTACCAATTAACGATGGTGACTACAGACGCGGCTTGAAAGATAGACACGTGCAGCTCATTGCTTTAGGCGGCATTATTGGCTCGGGTTATTTTTTGGGAACTGGCGCTGTAATCAATGACGTTGGTCCAGCAGTTTTCATTGCTTACCTGCTAGGGGGATTAATTATTTATTTAACCATGTTATGCATGGGAGAATTAGCAGTTGCCATTCCTATCTCGGGTTCATTTATTACCTATACTGCAGATTTTATTTCGCCTGTAATCGCTTGTGGTGTGGGATGGTCTTACTGGATTAGCTGGGTTGCCTACATTCCTGCAGAATGCATTGCCGGGGGGATTATTATGCAGCATTTTACAGGTATTAATGGTTATATCTGGGCTGTAGGTTTTGGTTTATTGATTACCTATATCAATATTGCCAAAGTGGGAACTTTTGGCGAGATTGAATTCTGGCTTGCTATCATTAAAATTCTTGCATTAATGGGATTTGTTGTTCTTTCCGTGTTTATCTTTTTTGGCCTGATTCATGGGGAACAACCGGCGGGTATCATTGGCGGTCGTTTCATTTTTGACCAGGGTGGATTATTCCCTAATGGAAAAATGGCTTTATTAACAGCAATGGTTCTTCTTCTTGTGAATTATCAAGGATCGGAAATTATTGGACTTGCTGCAGGTGAATCAATAAACCCGGCTCGTATAATTCCCCGGGCTATTCGTACTGTCACTTTTAGAATTCTTTTCATCTATATCATTCCGGTATTTTGTCTGGTATTAATTTTTCCCTGGCAAAAGGCCGGGCTTGCCAATTCGGTTTTTGCTGATGCGTTAAACTTTTATGGCTTGCATTGGGCAGGCACCGTTACCAGTTTTGTTACACTTACAGCTACTTTATCCTGTTCAAACTCAGGCGTGTACGGTATCGTTCGCTCATTAAATGCGCTCGCTCGTAATGGAATGGCACCTCATAGATTAGGTAAACTTAATCATAACGCCGTGCCAAAAAACGCAGGTATAGTGACGCTGATCTCTATTTGGATACTTCTTGCTGCAAGTTATTTTTTTGGACAGTCCATGCTATACATTGCCTTGTTGCTTGTATCGGGCTTTACCGGAGCAATTGCCTGGATTTCTCTTTGCTGGGCGCAAATTAACTTTAGAAAACGTTTATATAAAGCGGGTTATACAACCGATGACTTAAGTTATAGAACACCGGGATCACCCTATACTGGCCTTGCAGCGATCAGTCTTATGATTATTTGCCTGATTTTTCTTGCATTCAACAAAAACCCGGTTTACGGACTCGCATTTATTATAGGCTTAATAAGTTTTACAATACCTATTCTAATCTACAAATTTGTTGGATTTACCAAATACAAAGGCGCCACAATGGAGATAAACAAAAGTTTACAATTCAAAGATATTTTTCCTGATCGCAAGTAATTTAAAATGTCCTTAACACATAAACTTCTTTTATTGAGTTTGTAACCCTTCGCACTTTGCTATAAGCAAGCCTCCCTGAAGAAAGCGCCAGTCATGCCTTGCGGAGCGTTAGTAAGTGTTCACGGGATATGCAAATTTTCTCTTCCAGACTTTGTTCCATGACTCGTCTTTCCCGCGCAAGCGCTGGAAAGACATTGACGTGATATACTTCGAACACCTACGATCTTTAACACTAGTGCTTCCTCTCGTTCTTCATGCACCAATAACAATGTCTTATTAAGATCCTTATGGATGCCGACTTTCGGCGGCAATTTGGTACTCTTTGAATTGTTTGTCGGGTACAAAGGAGTTAAATTCTGGCACTAATTGCTTTAATAAAATATAAAGCTCTTTATCATGATGAAGAGTACAAGCGGTATTTAATAAATGAATTATTTGGGTTAACTCCTTCCAATCCAATTGACGGAATCGTGCTTTAAATAATTTTTCATGCTCAGTAGGTACTAATTGTTCTGAATCGTGAAAAAGCTCCTCAAATAGTTTTTCACCCGGTCTTAGACCAATGTACTCTATAGAAATATCTTTACCAGGTTCCTTGCCAGCCAACCGGATCATTTGCTCGGCAAGATAACGAATTTTAACAGGCTCGCCCATGTCCAATACAAAAATCTCTCCGCCCTGACCATTGACCATTGCCTGTAAAATAAGCTGACAAGATTCTGGTATGGTCATGAAATAACGTTCAATATCAGGGTGAGTAACCGTAAGTGGGCCACCGGCCTGCAACTGTTTTTGAAATAAAGGCACCACGCTTCCGGCGGAGCCAAGTACATTGCCAAAACGTACTGTAATAAACTGAGTTTTCACCCGGCCATTCAGATTTTGACAATAGATTTCTGCAACACGTTTTGTCGTTCCCATCACATTCGTTGGATTAACTGCTTTGTCAGTAGAAATTAAAATAAATTTTTCTGCACCCACTACTACACTTGCTTCAGCAATAATCTGGGTACCCAAGACATTATTCTGGATTGCCTCACGCACTCGATTTTCAAGCAGAGGAACATGTTTATAAGCTGCAGCATGAAATACAATTTGCGGATTAAACCGATGAAAGACAAAATCCACCGCAACGCTATCTGTTATGGAAATTAAACCTAATTCAAGAGATACTTGAGGAAATTTAGCTCGCAACTCATGCTCAATTTTATATAAATTGAATTCCGAATTATCAATAATAAGCAGTTTATCAGGCTTCAAAGCAACAATCTGGCGACAGAGTTCTGAACCAATAGACCCCCCACCGCCCGTGACTACTACTCGTTTGTTTTGAATAGCCAGAGCAATTTTATCCCATTGTAAATGGACTTGATCCCGCCCTAACAAATCTTCAATATTCACATCTCTCAGTGCATTGACTTCAACGCGCCCGGCAGCTAACGCCGAAATACCCGGTAAAGTGCGAAAGGGAACATTACAACTTTCACAAAGCGCAACAAGATGGCGCATTAAAGCGGAGCGCGCTGAAGGGATAGCAATAAAAATTAAATCAATCTGATAACGCTTCACCAGCTCAGGTAAATCATCAGTAGTTCCCAAAACGCCGACGCCATGGACTTCCAAGCCTCTTTTACTTGCATTATCATCAACCAGACCTACTGGCAGATAAGCCTGAATACGTTTCAAATCCCGCACCAGACTCTCCCCGGCACGCCCTGCTCCAATAATTAATACGCGTTTGATTTCACCAGGTTTACCTCCCCGGCTACGCTTGTCCCAAATTGAACGCATTAATAATCTGCCGCTGCATAAAAAAGTGATTAGTATAATGGCGTACAAAGGTAAGACGGAACGGGGAATATGTTGTAATAAAGAGGTTAAATAAAGTATGGGAATAGTGAAAAGCACCGCGCCTGACACTGCTTTAATAATTCTTGTTACATCTTTTAACGATGAAAAACGCCAAAGGCCGCGATACACCCGGAAGTAATAATAACAAGTCACCTGGACGATTGCTAAAATAGTAAAAGCAGACAGCGAATAAATTGTAACAAGGTGGCTTGGAAAAGGTTGCATATTAAAACGTAACCAATAACCACAATACCAGGCAACAGGAACTGCTCCGGCATCAAAAGTAATAACGGGTAATTTTTTAAAGAATTTCAGGAAAAAAGCACTAATATTCTGCATCATTGTAATAAAAATCCTTTAGTGGATCCTGTTAATTTTTCCAATGGAACATATACTACTACAATTTCCATTTAACCAGGATATAAATTTCATCGGGAAGATAGCTAAAAGAATCGCTATTCGTTAAAATTTATATTATTTTGTGCAAAAATGGACTGTAATTTAATATTCTCTTAATCTCATTTCAATAAAATAAAACTTCTTTAACCATTGTTACACACCCAATGCAACCTCTTGTGGAAATTAAAAATATAGAAGAAGCTCGCTCCATCCGTGATGCTTATATTGAAAAAAATAATGATACCTATAAAAAAATCGCTGCAAAACAACAAAACCAAAAGCAAAAATATTATGAAGCAATCACTAACCAGGTACCAATAAATTTAGAATTACTCACTGATAAGCAAAAGAAAATATTAAAAAAAGTGATTTCCAGAATGGAATCTCACAGACTAAAAAAAATGGAGAAAGATACATTAATACCCATTAATCCAAACTCTCACCATAGTGATAGCGTAACTACTTTTTTAAATGGAAATAAAACAATCGCCAAAAATCTAAATCGTAATAAGCGAGAAAAATTATTAAATGCTTATCGAAATCAAGATTGGGATAATGAAATATTTAATGATCGACTATTCATACAAACTGCCATGGCTCTTTTTGAAAATGGCAAAATTGAATACAATGAATTTGAAACCTTACTGGAAAGATATCATTCAACTAAACCGCTAAAAAATCTTTATGATGATCCAGATTTTACTTATCAGCCTGAAACATACGCTATTTTAGACAAAAAAGGGGAATTTACGCAGGAAGCCAGAACTTTCTTAATTCCAAATTTAACCGAGTTTATGTATCAGGATTTTAATCCAACAATTCTCGTTAATCTCAAACTGTTAACTCAGGCGTTTTGTGAAAAATATCCTTCTGAAAATTGTTTTTTCAGAGTTCAACTTCATAAAGAAGAATTAAATAAGGATCGTGTAGCTACCACAATGCGAGACTTCAAAGCTACTCTTTATGAGAGATCTGATACAATCAAGATCATTGTATCTCATACTGTTCGTGACATCCTCCGTCTCTCAAATTTTCATCTGGAAGACATTGTTCCTACCCATTCTATGGCCGGAATTGTAACAATCTCTGATGTAGGGCGTGCGGTAGCGCTGGGTTTCCGACCCAAAGCTACCGTGTATCCCGGAGCGAACACCAATCAAGATGTTCATGGTGTAATTGAAATATCTGACTCCTCCCGTGGCGATCATGATAATTATCATGCTGATCTTTTAACAAAACAAGGCAAGACGATTCGCGCTGTTTTACGCAGGTTAGTCAACCTGTCCCGTCAAGAGTTATTAAGACACATTCCAACTTTTGAAGGTAAACCAAATGAAAGCTTGTTTTCCAAATCAACCTGGTGGCTGATAGATGGCGAGCTGACTATTTTCAATAAATTTGGATATCAACGCCCAGGAAGTCCCGAAGAGATAGCCAAGAGTTTCTGCAAAGCATTTGATAGAGAGGAACGAATTAATTTATTGTTTTCAATAAAGCATAATCAATCAACGAATCAAATCACGGACTTAGGTATCGTCTGCTTTATCGATATGGTAAAAAATTTGTCTGAATGGCATAAAATAGGATTTTATCCTGAGTTCATGCTTGATAAATACCAATCAAATTTTGGAATTGCCCAAAAATTAGCCTCTCACTGGAAAAATGAGCCAATTTATAATATTTTAATTTTTCGCGCTTTTATAACGGGGGGAGAACAACAATTTCCCCTATTAAAAAAAATAATCGATGATAATTATGAGTATTTAAAAACTGAACTTGAAATTAAACGTAATAATCAAATTTTAGGGGGGTTTTTAGGAGTCATTGATAAAAAAATTTCGGATTTCCTGGAGTATACTTTCTTTTTTACTTTACTGCGAAGCGTAGGCTTTGATTATGAAACGATTCATTATAATATTAAATTAAATACTCACTTTGATTTTATATATGGATTGTTAACCATTAGTGCTTATGCCTCTCAATTTGAATTCATTAAAAAGAACATTTTAAATTTACTTAAGCCTGCTTTAAAAGACTTTATTGAAGAGAATAAACCATTAACAATAAAGATAATGACTACAGTAAATAACCGTTTACTTCAATTTCTTAATGATTATAAAAAACCCAAAAATAAAGACAAACTAGCCAGTGAAACCGAGATGGCTTTAAAAAATGCTTCTCAATTAATTGAAAACAATATTAGAAACTATCGTAATAATTCCAACATGAAAAATGGCTTTTTTCCTGATTCAACTAAAAAAAACCAGCATATCAACTTTGACAAAAAGCTGTATTTTTCACAATATAAAACCAGTTTCTCCTGAAATATTATTTCAATAAAGCAATTAATGTTAGAATTGTAAAACACAGTAAATTAAGACGAGATAAATTATCGCTTAAAAAAAGAGCAACAGGATCATCATTATCGCTGATACGCGTTGTTAACCATCCGAAACGCCATAGACCAATGGCAGCGAAAGGCAACGTTAATATAAAATAAAAAGATTGTTTATGTACATACATAGTGTATAAAAAGTAAGCTGAAAAGCAACAGATGGCAGTAATAATTATCAAGTTATCAAGCAAATGAGAGGAGTATCTGGCAAGAACCACTCTCGTTGTTTGTTGCAGATCAAGCTGTTTTTCCAGTCGCCGCTTGCATAATGCAATGAATAAACTAATTAGTGTGGCTGTTACCGTTAACCACCATGAAATGGGTAAACCTATACCCAAAGTACCAGCCAACACACGCAACATAAACCCGCTTGCTATACAAAGCACATCAAAAACAGGTAAATTTTTAAACAAATGATTGTAAGCGAGGTTAATTAATAAATAAAGACCCAGTAATGCTGCAAGCGTAGCTGAAACAGACCAGGCAAGGCTTAATCCCCCAATCAATAAGATAGCAAGCATGGCAAGCGCCAACTCAAGAGAAACTTCACCTGTCACAAGAGGCCGATAACATTTCCTTGGATGGAGCCTATCTTCTTCCCTGTCTTGTAAATCGTTATAAATATAAACAGCACTGGCAATTAAACAAAAAGAAAAAGCGGCCAGAAGTGCTTTCGGCAGATAATTAAATAAACCAGAATAAAAAACGCCTAATAAAACAAAAGCGGCCTTCGACCAATGAGAAAATCGCAGTAACAGGAAAAACTGTTTAATACTGGCCATACTAATTGCTTAACCTTGAACGCCTATCAAGTTTCTAACTATATCATCAGTTTTTCAATAGGTTAACGAAGATTATTAAATTTCTAAATTATATTTTCCAAGCTGTTTTATTAACTATAAATTATTAACCACAGCGATTAATTCTCTGATCACGCTGGTCGCATAACTACCAGATGTTAATCTAAATGTTAAAATTAAGTGTTCTTCGCACCACTTCCACACCAGATTCTCAACGTTCAATACAAGAGGACGATAACTTCGTTCCAAACCATGCTGTTCAAGCGCATTGCACCAGGGTTTATAGAACGACAAAATTTTTTCCTGTAAAGCCAAAGCCTCCTTAGTGGCTCGCTCTCCACCTTGCCCCCACAAAGGAGCAGCGGGTGACACATCAAAATCAGTTATTCTTTTTTGAACGAGGTGATCTGGTTGTTCAATCGAAAAAATACTATTCGTTCCTGCGAGCTGTATCACCTCGCCTGTTAAAGCCCTGTTCCAGTTTTTTTCTTTAACCCGTTCAGACAGAATTTGATTGAATAAAAATGCTCTGGCTGCAGAATAATAAATACCCCGTAAAAATCGATTTTTTACTTTAGCGCCTTTTAAAAGAACCTGTTCTGCTCTGATAAGATTTTGCCCTTCATAACCAAAACGCTGAGACCCAAAATAATTAGGTACACCCGTTTCCTTAATTTGTCGAAGACGATATTCAATATCCTGTCTATCATTAATTTCGCGAAGAACAAGGTTAAAATCATTAGCAACAAGCGCTCCTTTTTTTAATTTTTTCAGGTGGCGTTTACTTTCAATGACCCGCCATCCCTGACCTTGCAAGTGGCCTGAACTGGCAATTTCTTCCCCTGGACAATGCACAGAAAGCCACTGTGTGGTAAGAGCCTGTCTATCTTTTAATCCTGCATAAGAAATTGTTTTTTCAGGCTTGTTCAAAGCCCTGGCTAATGCCTTTACCAGCTCTTCTGTATTTAAATTTTCTTTTTCTATACGCAAATAAAGGTGTTCTCCCTCACCTGTTAATTCAAAACCCAGGATCTCATCCACTTTGAAATCTTCAGGTAAAGTTTTAATTTTCCCTGTCGTTGATGGTATGCCGTAAGCAAAAAAAAGTTCACTAAAATCACTCATAACGTATTATTTAAACCGGGTTAAAACTATCAATAAAATAATGTTCAAGATCATATTTAACAGCCAAATGATTCCCCAGTGCTTGTATTCCTTGCCGTTCTGTAGCATGGTGACCACAGGCATAATAATGAATACCCAGTTCTTTAGCCTGATAATAAGTACGTTCAGATATTTCACCACTTAAATAAGCATCCGCCCCTAAAGCATGCGCCTCTACAATAAAATCCTGTGCGGCACCACTACACCAGGCTAAACGTTGTATAGGTTTATCGTGACCTTGAATATGTAATGGCTTTCTACCCAGTTTTCTTTCTATTTCCGCAGCAAACACATCAGGCGTTCGGTGCTTTACCAAGGTAGCCGTCCACAATAAATTTATCGTTTTGCCTATTGGATGTGTCTTAATATTGTTTAAATCAAAAAACAATGCAAAACAGGCGTTATTACCCAATTCAAGATGGCAATCAAGAGGTAAATGATAAGCAAAAAGAGAGATATTATAGTGGATTAACCTGGCAATACGTTTTGCCTTCATCCCCACGATAACAGGTGCTTCACCTCGCCAAAAATAGCCATGATGAACCAATAAAGCATTGGCCTGTAAATTGGCAGCTTGCTCAATCACATCTAAAGAAGCAGTTACCGCTGTACAAATTCGGCTGACAGAATGGCTGCCTTCAACCTGCACGCCATTAGGTGCGTAATCATCAAAACTGGCACAAGCCAGAAAGTCGTGCAGATAAGATGCCAGCTCATCTCGCAAGATCACCGTGCAGGAATCCTTTTAATATCGGCACCTAACATGGAGAGTTTTTCTTCTATGCGCTCATAACCTCGATCGACATGATAGACTCGCTCAATAATGGTATCACCTTCGGCAGCCAAGCCGGCCAGAATAAGACTTGCTGAAGCCCGCAAATCCGTCGCCATAACGGGTGCACCTGTCAGTTTTGGGACACCTGTAATCATAGCGGTGTTACCATTGAGTTGAATTTGTGCTCCCATGCGTTGCAGTTCCTGAACATGCATAAAACGATTTTCAAAGATATTTTCAATAACGGAGGAATTTCCATCCGCAATAGTATTTAAAGCCATGAACTGGGCTTGCATATCAGTAGGAAACGCCGGATAAGGCGCTGTTGATATATTAACGGCCTGCGGACGCAAACCATGCATATTTAACGTAACCCAATCTTCGCCTAAAGCCAGCTCGGCACCCGCCTCTTCAAACTTGCAAAGCATGGATAACAAGTTATCCGGTTTCACCCGTCGTACAGTGACTTTGCCGCGAGTTAAAGCGCCGGCTGTAAGGTAAGTACCCGCTTCAATACGATCGGGCATCACGGCATAATTCCCTCCCGCCAATGATTCAACACCTTCCACCTCAATAGTGGGAGTACCCGCACCAGATATTTTAGCGCCCATTTGAGTCAGAAAATTGGCTAAATCCACCACTTCAGGCTCTCGTGCCGCATTTTTAATAATTGTTTTTCCTTCAGCAAGAACAGCAGCCATCAATATATTTTCAGTTCCCGTTACTGTAACGGTATCAAAAACCAAAGGTTTACCTTTGAGGCGGCCTTTTTTACATCGTGCTTTAATAAAGCCATTTTTTACAGAAATATCTGCACCCATTGTTTTAAGCGCTTTCAAATGCAAATCAACCGGGCGCGTACCAATTGCACAACCACCTGGCAAAGAAACATCCGCCTGACCAAACCTCGCCAGCAACGGCCCTAATACCAGAATAGAAGCACGCATCGTTTTAACCAATTCATAAGGAGCAACAAACTCATTGACATGAGAAGCGTCCACCTGGACATTCATTTTTTCATCTACCGTCAATTGAGCGCCTAATTGCCCGAGAAGCTCCATCATGGTGGTTACATCTTTAAGATGGGGAACATTGGCAATCGTTACATTATCAGTAGCCAATAGTGTTGCTGCCATAATAGGTAACGCCGCATTTTTTGCTCCTGATATGACCACTTCTCCATTGAGCACCTTGCCACCATTAATGATTAACTTATCCATGATTCTTCTCCCACTCTTCCTTTGTCCAGGTCTTCATACTTAATGCATGGAGACTGCCAGTCGTAATGAAATTTTTTAATTTCGCATAAACCCATTGTTGCCTCGCTACCTTTGATTTGCCCAGAAAAATATCTGAAACAATAGTTAACTGATAGTGATAGCCATCTCCTTTTACCTGAACAAATTCCACTTCCCCCGACTCAACAAGATGTTGCTCTAACTCTTCATTACTAATCATACATACCCAACCATTAACTTATCTCCAGGATTTCACTCACGCCACAAAACTCAGCTAAAGCCTGGATACTTTTTGATATACCAATAATTTTGCAGATTTTTTTTCGCTCCCTGCAAAGCCTTTTGGCTTCAATCAACAAAGCCAGACCGGCACTATCACAATGATTTATTTCACTTAAATCAAGATGCAATATTTTATCTTTAGTACTGGAACAATACCTCAATAACCGTTCACAATCCGATTGAACTGTCTCAAAAGTCATCTGCTTTGATAGTTTAAAAGAAGATTTTTGCACTTTAAGCTGCCTTTTTACCATGCTGATTCATTTGTTTTATTAAATCCTGCATGCTGGCACCTCGTAAAGCTTCGGCAAATTGCGACCGGAAACTTTGCAGTAAACTGACCCCTTCTACACTTAAATCATAGATTTTCCACTTTCCGCCATTAAACACCAGACTATAATTCAAAGGAATATTTTTACCATTGGAGCGAACAATAATACTGTTTACCCGAATGAATCTGCTTTCCAGAGATCCTCTGACAGGCATAAACTTGATGGTTTCATCAGTATATTCCGCCAGGGGAGAGGCATAAGTACGAATAACCAATTGAGTAAAAGCCTGAGAAAACTGCTGCTTTTCACTGGCAGATGCCTGATTCCACGCCTGACGTCCAAGGACTGAGCGCGACATTCCACTTACATCCACATTAGGCAATAAATAATGCTGAACAGCCTGATAAATTATGTTACGATTTGATTTTAAATGAGCTTTATTTTCTTTAAGAGTCGTAATAATTTGATGCGCTGTACTTTCAAGCATGGGAACAGGCGATGGTTGCGCCCACAATAATTGAGTCAGCAACATAGTGGCTAGAAAAATTATTGTTTTTATTTTATTCATCATTCACCCTATTTTTTAATGTTAAATAAAAGTTGGCCAATTAAATTCTCAAGAATCACAGCCTCTTGTGTCTTGGCAATCACATCGCCTTCACGCAAATAAGGATGATTGGTTGCCGCTCCGTCCTCAAAACCGGGCACAATACTAATGTAATTAGAACCAATCAAACCCTCTGTTAATATACGCGCTGAAGAATCTTCATAAGGTATTGGCTTATCATTGCGTAACAACATGGTTACTTTAGCATTTAATTGTTCCGGCTGTAATTCAATGCGTGTGACCTCTCCAATTTTTACTCCCGCTACAGTTACCGGCGCTCTTACTTTAAGACCGCCTATATCCGTGAACTCTGCCGTCACATGATAATTTCTGCTTGAAGCAAAAGTAGTGATTCCGCTTACTTTCATTACTAAAACGAGTAAAGCAAGCAAACCCAGCAACATAAAAAGCCCTACGCTTATATCCACATAACGTTGCCTGTTATTCATCTACCAACCTCCAATCATCACTGCTGTCAAAAGAAAATCCAGTCCAAGCACCGCTAACGACGAATAAACGACAGTCCGTGTTGTTGCCTGACTGATACCTTCCGCTGTAGCAATACAACTGAAACCTTGAAATACAGCTATCCATGCTACGACAAAAGCAAACACCACACTCTTGATAATCCCGCTTAAAATATCAGCGCGAAAATTAACCGCTGCCTGCATATTCGACCAAAAACTGCCGGCATCAACACCCAGCCATTGCACCCCTACGAAGTACCCCCCATAAATAGCAACAGCAGAAAAAATCAGCGCGAGAGCAGGCAGGCTAATAATACCGGCAAGAAAACGCGGGTAAATAATACGCCCCAATGGGTCTACACCCATCATATCCATGCTGGCCAACTGTTCTGTCGCTTTCATGAGTCCTATTTCGGCCGTTAAAGCAGAACCCGCACGCCCCGCAAAAAGCAATGCACTAATTACAGGCCCTAATTCTCTCGCAATACTTAACGCTAAAAGCTGGCCTAACTGACTACCTGCCCCGAATTTTTGTAAGGTATTATAACCTTGTAATCCAATTACCATGCCAACAAACAAGGCTGATACCATAATAATGAGGCAAGACAAAACACCTACGAAATAAAGTTGTCTTCGTAAAGCCGGCCAAAGTCGCATGAAATCAGGGCGTCTGAAAAAAACACCCAGTAAAAATACACCAGAATTTCCTACATTCTGCAAAGAATTGATACTGCTACGCCCCAGGCGTGCCATTGTATTAAGCATCAAGCAACTCCTCTGTGTAGGGACGCGCCGGATAATGAAAAGGAACCGCCCCATCAGCCTCCCCATGCATAAACTGTTTAACCTGCGGTTGCATTGATGCTTTTAATTCAAGAGGTGTGCCATGTCCGATGATATGACCATTCGCAATAAGATAAACGTAATCTGCAATGGAACAGGTTTCTTCAACATCATGAGAAACGATAATGGTTGTGGTGTTAAGTAACTGGTTTAATCGCTTGATTAAACGAACCAGAACCCCCATGGAAATAGGATCTTGTCCTGTAAAAGGCTCATCATACATCATTAACTCAGGATCAAGAGCAATAGTTCTTGCCAAAGCCACCCGTCTTGCCATACCGCCGGAAAGCTCATCAGGCATTAGCTGTGCAGCCCCGCGAAGCCCCACTGCTTCCAGTTTCATCAATACAATATCACGCAGCATGGCCTCATTTAAATTAGTATGTTCTCGCAGAGGAAAGGCAACGTTTTCAAATACGGATAAATGAGTGAACAAGGCAGAACTTTGAAAAAGGAGTCCCATCTTACGCCGCGCTACATATAAAGCTTTTCGTGATAACTGATGAATATTCACATTGTTAACCAGCACTTCACCGGTTTCCGGTTGTAGTTGCGCGCCGATCAGGCGTAATAACGTTGTTTTTCCACTGCCACTGGGACCCATAATTGCCGTAATTTTCCCTCGCTTGACCACCATATTAATACCATTAAAAATACGGCGAGCGCCACGGCTAAACATGAGATTGGTGATTTGTACCAGATTATCCTGCATATAATTTATTCCGGATATCAGCAAGATAATAATTATACCGGATGTAAATTATTTTGCGAATTAATCCGATGGAAATTGGTCATCACCCATCAAAGTGTCTTATTACCAGACGTTAAGAATTATTTTACAACATCTTTTTTATTATCTTTTGAATTAATTGAACCCCACGGTTACTCTATAAAGAAAAAAGTTACTATGTTAAAATTCACAAATTCTTCTCCTAAAATATATTCAAACTTTTGAAAACGA
Source organism: Legionella fairfieldensis ATCC 49588 (assembly GCF_000621525.1). GTDB lineage: Bacteria > Pseudomonadota > Gammaproteobacteria > Legionellales > Legionellaceae > Tatlockia > Tatlockia fairfieldensis. The sequence goes on from NZ_JHYC01000016.1 coordinate 44,758, forward strand.
TAATTTATTCTTTTCATCCAGCCATTACCAGACTTGACGCTTGCTATCGAAACATGGAGATTCTATGAGCACGAATTTTTGCAAATCAGGTCTCAATGTGATTGAAATCGAAGCACAGGCAGTCTTTGAGTTAGCGCAACGTATCGATGAGCGTTTTGAGATAGCATGCGAACTGTTACTTGCCTGTAAAGGCCGTGTTGTAGTTACTGGCATGGGGAAGTCTGGCCATATCGGTCATAAAATTGCCGCAACCTTTTCAAGCACTGGCACTCCCGCTTTTTTCATGCATCCTGGCGAAGCAAGTCATGGTGATTTAGGGATGATCACCCGGCAGGATGTAGTATTGGCTATTTCCAATTCAGGTTTCACCAACGAACTTCTGACTTTGCTTCCTCTGTTAAAACGGTTAGAAATACCATTAATCACGTTGACCGGTAATAAGGAATCTACCTTAGCTAAAGCAGCTAATGTAAACCTGGATGTCAGTATTCATCAGGAAGCCTGTCCTCTGGGACTTGCTCCCACGACAAGTACCACCGTATCGTTGGTGATGGGAGATGCTTTGGCCGTTGCCCTCCTGCAGGCAAGAGGTTTTAGCATCGAAGATTTTGCCTTGTCCCATCCTGGAGGTACGCTTGGCAAACGACTTTTTCTCTGTATTGACGAGCTATGCCACAAAGATAATGAGCTACCCCTGATTCATGAAAATGCAACGGTTAGCGAAGCGCTGATTGAAGTTACCGCAAAGAAACTGGGAATGACTTGCGTGATCGATGCCCACGGCCACCTTTCAGGTGTTTATACTGATGGCGACATAAGACGTACTTTAACACAAAACTTTGATATTCATACAACGCCCTTAATCAAGGTCATGAGCAAAAATTGTAAAACCATTCGCCAAGGCTTACTGGCAGCAGAAGCCTTAACCATTATGCAACAATACAGTATTACTTCGCTGGTCGTTGTTGACGAGCAGAATAAACCCACAGCCGTAGTGCACCTGCATGATTTGCTTCGTGCCGGTATTTTTTGAAATAGAGAGAAAACAATGAACGAACTGTTGGAAAAAGCTAAAAATATCAAATGTCTGATTTGCGATGTGGATGGTGTCCTGACAGACGGTTGTCTTTATATTGATAACCAGGGAAATGAATTAAAAACCTTTCATGTCCAAGATGGGATGGGCTTAAAATTACTAATGGCCGCTGGTATTGAGGTCGCAATAATCACCACCTCACAAAATGCTGTTATTGATCATCGTATGAAACAATTAGGTATTCAACATTATTTCAAAGGACAAATTGATAAACGTGAAGCTTTCGCGCAACTTAAAATGCGCCTGAATTTGAAAGACCAGGAATTTGCTTATATTGGTGACGACCTGCCCGATTTGGCTATCATCCAACAAGTAGGCTTAAGCGTTGCGGTAGCTAATGCAGTCAATCAGGTGAAAGAGTTTGCCAGTTGGCAAACTGAACAACACGGAGGCCGGGGGGCAGTTCGTGAAGTATGTGAGTTAATCCTTAACGCACAACAAAAACAGGAACTTGCTCTTTCCCGGTATCTTGCCTCATGAATGCGGTCAAACAGGCTATCTGGTTTTTTTGTGCGTTGGTGGCACTGTCATGTTCTGCCTTGTACTTTGCAAGTTCAGTTCCAGGCACTAAACTTGATGATAAAACACTTTCCATGTCAGCAGACACCATTGTGACTAACCTGACAGTGCGGCGTTTTGATTTAGCTGGGAAGGTCGTTAACTATTTACAATCTCCGGAAATGCAACATATTCCTCACAATAATACCCATTTTTTTAAGTCTCCTCAGATTGCGGTATCACAGGGCGATCAGCCCGCCTGGGAAATTAGCGCAGCGCAGGCACAAGCACTCAATGGCGGGGAAGAAATTATTTTTATACATGATGTTATTATTCATCAAAGTAGAAGTAACCATACTCAGGAAAGTACACTTAAAACAGAAAAATTGAGCTATTTCCCCAAAGATAAACTAGCCAGTACTCAGTCAGCAGTCCAGCTTGAGCAACCAGGTACTATTGTGCATTCACAGGGAATGAAAGCCTATCTTGCGGATAAACGAGTCCAGTTAACTCAGGCTCGTGCCACTTATAAGCCTGACAATGCCTAGACCTCCAGTTCAAATTCTCATTTTGTTTTTAATTGCTTTTGCAACGAGCAATATGAGTTACGCTATGCCTGATGATCGAAAAAAAATTATTGAATTGTCGGCTGACACTGTTGATCTCAATCAGCAAATCCATCACGGTGAGTATGTTGGAAATGTTCAATTCGATCAAGGAACGACTCACTTACGCGCGGCACAAGCAATTACAGAAGGCAATCAACAAAATAAACTGGTTCTTGCGGTAGCTAAAGGCAGTCGTAAAGAACAGGCTCATTATTGGGAACAGACGGCCATTGATAAACCTCTGGTGCACGCTTATGCAGATCTTATTCGCTATTATCCCGACCGACATCTTATTGAATTAATCGGGAATGCCCGCGTAGTCCAGGGGGAGAATTCCTTTTCAGCACCCAAAATCAGTTTCGACACGCTAAAAAAACATGTTATCTCTACAAGCGATGGAAAAAAACGAACACTTATTATCATTCATCCAGGAAAACAAACATGAGTGAGCTGTTAGCACAACATTTAAAAAAATCATTTAAAGCACGTACCGTAGTGAATGATGTAAGTATGGCCATTCGCCGTGGTGAGTGCGTAGGTCTGTTAGGTCCTAATGGAGCAGGAAAAACAACCTGCTTTTATATGATTGTAGGCTTGCAATCCTGTGATGAAGGCAGGATTATTCTTGACGGTAAGGATGTCACCAAAGCGCCCATGCATCAGCGCGCCCGCCTTGGCATTGGTTATTTACCGCAAGAAGCGTCCGTATTTCGTAAAATGAGCGTAGCGGATAATATTTTAGCTATTTTACAATTACGCAAGGATCTGGATGAAAGAGGCCGTCAGGAAAAATTAGACGCCTTAATGCAGGAATTTCACATCAGCCATTTACAGAACAATTTAGGCATGAGTTTATCCGGTGGGGAGCGTCGCCGTGTAGAAATTGCTCGTGCTTTAGCCATTGAACCCGTTTTTATTTTATTAGATGAACCTTTTGCGGGCGTAGACCCTATTTCTGTATTAGATATTAAACGAATCATTTCTCATTTGTGTGATAAAAATATTGGTGTGCTGATTACGGATCATAATGTGCGTGAGACTCTGGATATCTGTGAACGTGCTTATATTGTGAGTCAAGGTAAGATTCTTTGTGAAGGGACACCAGATGAAATTCTTGCTAACCAACAGGTTCGTGCTGTTTACTTAGGTGAGGAGTTTTCTTTGTAATGTTGTTATTAATCGACAATTATGATTCCTTTACTTACAATCTGGTGCAATATTTTCAATGTTTAAAGCAAAACGTCTTCGTTTTTGAGAATGATCGTATTAATATTTCCGATATTGAGCGTTTGTCACCGCAGTACCTCGTCATTTCCCCCGGTCCTAAAGGTCCGGAGGAAGCAGGGATTTCATTACCATTAATCAGGTATTTTTACCGCAAGCTTCCTATATTAGGAATTTGTCTGGGACATCAATGTCTAGCCCACGCTTTCGGTGCCTCTATCATTCAGGCTCCAGAAATAATTCATGGAAAAACGTCCTCTATAACACATAACAAGCGAGGTCTTTTTCATGACCTGCCTAATTGCTTTCAGGCTGCACGTTATCATTCATTAGCGGTAGATAGTAAAACCCTGCCTTCCTGTTTTGCTATTGATGCGTGGGCAGATACAACCATTATGGCCATTTCTCATCGTCAATACCCTCTTTATGGCCTGCAATTTCACCCAGAATCAGTTTTGAGTGAACATGGCCTTACCCTTTTAAATAACTTCTTACATTATGAAAATTAATAAACTTTTGGAACAATTAGTTGCTGGCGACCTGTGATAATTAACACAAATTGTGTTAATTATGATTAAAAATCAGCATATTAATTCTAATGCGCATGAAAGCGAAACAGTGGAAGAGCTGACGGTCACAGCCTTATGAGTGATGGATGAATCTTATTCGAATCGCCATCTTCCCGCTTAATGTTCTCAATTATTTGTTTTACTGTGCTAAATTTAGCATAATGGCTTTTCCTTTTTCTATTGCTGAGAGTTTATGACGCAAGACATAATAACAATCGATTTTTTACAACAGTTGGTAAAAAAAGCTGAACAGAACCAGGATGGGGACACGGCTAATTATATTCCGGAGTTAGCGAATGTTAATAAAGAGTTAACCGCTATTGCAGTTCGTTCTCTTGATGGTGAAACAGTTTTATACACCAATATGCCTTTAGCCCCGGTCACTTTACAAAGTACGGCTAAAATGATTCCCCTAATTGCTCTCCTGGAAGAGTTTGGCGCTCAAAAACTTTTTGAATGGGTGAAAGTGGAACCTTCTGGTGATGATTTCGACTCGATTACCCGTCTGGAACAGTTTGGCCCTAAACCATCCAATCCCATGCTGAATGCCGGAGCTATTACCTTATGTTCACATATACCAGGTGTAGGAGAGCAACAATTTATATGGTTAGATCATTGGGTACAAAAACTTTTTAATCAACGCCTTAATATAAATCATTTGGTCCTTGCTTCTGAAAAAAGAACCGGTGATCGGAATCGCTCTCTCGCCTATTTATTAAAAAGCCGTAATAAATTAGGTACAGGTGTCAATGAGACCCTCGATTTATATTTTACTCTTTGTTCCTATGAAGCTGTTTTGGATCAAATGCTTTATTTACCCACTCTACTGGCCAATGCAGGAAAAGATCCCGTGAGTGGCGAGCAGATCATTTCTCTTGAAACATGTAAAATTACCCTGGCTATTATGGCCACCTGTGGTTTATATGATGAAACAGGTACCCATATGGTTAAAACAGGTATGCCCGCCAAGAGTGGTGTTTCAGGATATACGATGGCTGTTGCACCACGTAAGGCCGGTATTGCTGTCTTAAGCCCGCGAGTGAATGCAAAAGGCAACAGTATTCGCGGTGAAATAATGTTAGAAGATTTATCCAATATCACAGGCTGGCACTTTGCTATTTCCTAGCTTACATTTCTTGAGATTTTATGGATAAAAAACGGGCAATCTCGCTTCGTGCGTAGGCATCCAATTAAGGCTGTAATTCCTACGTACCGCGGCTTGTCCACGTTAAAGCTAAAGAAAATGTTAATTCGTTTTTATTTGGGAGCAGGCTCTGGTCTGTCAACAGGTTCTGGCTCAGGGACATTATCAGGAATAGGCTCTGGCGGTTCAGGTAACGGCGGGTCTTCTAAAGGAGGGTTAGGAATTTCCCCTGCTTGTCTCAAAAAAAAGATTTTTTTAGACATAAGAACTCCTGAAAATAATTTCTTACTTAAATATAGTCTATTTATTAAATAAAATTAAAGGGTGGCGTCAACCAAAGGTCCATTTTCATTATCTACATCTACGTCCCCGCGGCTTATCCTTGAGAGATGGTCACAAAAAGTGACGATAAGCATCTGTATTATTTTGAGTCATTCCCGTGAAAACGGGAATCCATCCTCAACTTGCCTCGTCCCTTCGCTTGAGAGAAGATCCCAACTTTCGCGGGATGACATCAATATTGCGTTATTAAATTAATTAAGAAATTCAACGGCGTTTAAGTATTGTCCTTGTCCCCATTTTAAATGTAATTCTTGTAGAACCTGCCATTGTTTCTCATTTTCTACTTGTGTAGCAATAAGTTGTATATCCAGTATTTTTGCCATTTCACTAAAATAATGGATAAAAAATTGTTTATTTTGATTCTCTATTACATCATGAATTAAACTTCCGTGTAATTTTAAATAACTAATGGGTAATTCACTCAGATAGTGCATGGGAGAAAAATGAATACCGACTTGATCAATACCTACCTTAATCTCTAAACTCTGTAAAATTTTTACAAATAATGTCACCTTGGTGAAATAATTTAAAACCAGTTCTTCTTTAAGTTCAATATAAAGATTTTTTCTTAAAGAAAGCGGCAAATTTTCAAGCTTTGTAACGTAATCGGCCTGATATTCAGAGTTCAACACCGTTTCATCCGCTACATTTAAAGCAAGCATATCGCGGCTTAAATGACCATTGACAGTGATTTTAGCCAAAACAAATTGATCAATCAGATAGGCTATACCTGATTTTTCGGCAATAGGCATAAAATAACCCGCACTAATTTGTTGATCCTCCAAATTAATACGAGCAAAAATTTCCTTGTGATAATAGTCTTTTTTTCCAATAATTAGTTGGGAACATAACGAAAGTTTAAGTTCAGACAACGCAGTGATAATAAGATCCCCGGTAACACTCAGACGATGCATACCATGAATGTTTGCACTATAAGCTATCCTGTCTGGCGCCTGTTTTGCCTTTTTTAGTAATTCATCCAATTCGTTGAAAAGATTCTCTTGCATCTGGTGTAACTGATAAGGAGCTACTGCCAAAAACACTTTACATATACTATTGTTATAAAATAACCCCTGAAGGAGTTGATTAAACGTTTCTATCCTCTTAATAAATAAATCGGTATTATTTTCCCTGATAAGTAAGGCAAAATTATTTTCACTTATTCTTGCCAGACTTATAATCTCCTTAGTTGACCAAAAATTAACACACACTTTGGCTACGTTGTCGACAACATTATCGCCTTGCTGCAATCCTTGCTTCTTATTTAAACTTTCCAGCTCATCGATGATAATCAGGATCATAAAGCCTGGAGTGAACTCTTCTTTGTTATTAAGTAATGATGTTAGTTGCTGCAGAAAATAACGACGGTTACCAAGGCCAGTCAGATTATCCTGAAAAGCCTGCAAACGTAGCGTTTCAATTTGCTGAGCTTGTTCCTCAAATAACCCCTTGATTCGACCTACCATTTGGTTCATGGCAAAGGTCACATGCTTTAACTCAGGTGTTTTAGGGAAAATAGTTTCTATAGGAAATTTGCGTTCACAGATAGCTAAAGCCTGCTCTGCAATTCGCTTTATAGGTCTCAACAACCATTGAATAAATATATAAGCGCTGGCAAGCGACAATAGCGCAAATAATAAATACCAAAAAATCAATAAGAGTACATTGCGCCACAAGGATTTATAAGCATAATTATTGTCACTTGTAACAAAAATTTCGCCTAATTGTTTATCATTTTTTATTACAGGTAAAGAACTTCGAGCTGCGGGCCAGCGAATTAAATGAATAAACCAGCGAGGCACTTTGGAACGCTGTACGGGTAAATGACGCGAAGCTAATACAACACCGGAAGTATTTTTTAATTCCACGCTGGAAAAATACCCCCGATCAAATATATTATCAACAATGGTCAAAACCATCGTATTATTCTCGGAGATACCAATCTGGTTTAGCAGCAAACCGAGCGTGGTTGCCATATCTTTTGCATTGTTATTGGTTTGTTGAATAAAATAATTCCGTTCATTATTCAAGCTGATAAGATAAATACCAACAAAAATTACCATCTGTAAACCAAGAACACTATAGGCTATTTTTTTGGTAAGGGTCATGAATACCTATCCTTTTAATTTCTTGAATAATCAATGTTGCAGCACCCTACGGAAGAGACTTGATTCAGAACCTCCGGTTCTCAAGACTGCAGGCGCTGCTATTATAGGCATAATTTAGTAGAGACTGTATTATATCCTTGCCATTAATGAATTTTAAGTTCTTATATTATGCAAAATGACCCAACTGTGATTACTGTTACTCAACTTAATCGTCAAATCCGTTCCTGGTTGGAAATGGAAATTGGTGAAATTAAAGTAACGGGGGAGTTATCCAATTTTTCCAAACCCACTTCTGGTCATTTTTATTTTACCTTAAAAGATCATTCGGCTCAGCTACGCTGTGTTTATTTTCGCAATTATCATGATAAAAAAAACCATGCTTTTCAAGATGGCCAGCAGGTTATTGCCAGTGGTCGATTAAGTCTGTACGAAGCGAAAGGCGAATATCAACTTATTGTACATAACCTGCGTGAAGCCGGATTAGGTGAACTCTATCATCAATTTGAACAACTCAAAATAAAACTTCAGGCACAAGGTCTGTTTGAGCAGGCCAGAAAAAAGAAAATACCTCGTTTTCCCGTTGTCATTGGCATCATCACCTCTACAAATGGCGCCGCACTACGCGATATTTTAACGACTCTGGCAAGACGTTTTCCCTTGGCAGCAATAAAAATATATACCAGTGAAGTGCAGGGAAAAGAGGCATCAAAACAGTTAATTAAAGCATTAAATAAAGCCAATGAGGAACGCCTCGCCGATGTCTTGATTCTATCTCGTGGTGGAGGCAGTCTTGAAGATTTGTGGGCATTTAATGATGAACAGCTTGCATTCACCATTAGTAGAAGTACCATTCCTGTCGTTTCCGGGATAGGGCATGAAACCGATTTCACTATTGCTGACTTTGTTGCTGATTTAAGGGCTGCAACACCGACTGCGGCAGCAGAAGCCGTCACTCCCAATCAATTGGATTTACTAAGTATTTTGCTGACTTTGGAAGAACGAATACTAAGAGCTATTCATCATTTTTCTAAACATCAAAAACTGCGATTATTACATCATCGTGCTAAACTGTTGTCACCGGCACAATTAATTAGCAGACATTGGCAGGCTCTCGATTATTTAGAAAAACAACTTCAATATAATATGTATCACCTTATTCAGAAAAAACAAGCAAAACTGAATCATCAGCTATCACAACTCAATGCAAAAAATCCAAAACTATTGTTTCAACAACATCAAACAAAATTACAATATTTTGAACAACAACTCATACAAGTCATGCAGATAAAATTTAATAAATCAAAAGAAGTTTTTACTATAAAATTAGCAACTTTACATGCTGTTAGTCCTTTAGCTACTCTGGATCGAGGCTATGCTCTTGCGACCTTTAACAAAACTATTCTTTTTAATAGCCATCAAGTCAGACCAGGAGATAATATCGAGGTCCGTTTAGCAAAAGGTAATCTTCAGTGTACAATTATTACCGTAAAAAATTCAGGTTAATTACTAATGATAATAGAACAATTGAACACGAGCATGGAACTTATAAATAGCCAGACACGGGCGAATTTGAATATTCTGGCTATTGTTTTACTTATTCCCTGGTCTGTCTACTTTTTGAATCAATTTTTAGGCAATCGACTCTTTTATCTAGGAATTATTCCAAGACGGGTATACGGTCTTTTTGGTATATTCTTAGCCCCTGTTTTGCATGCTAATTTTAACCATCTTTTTTTCAACTCCATTCCTTTAATTGTTTTAAGTAATTTTATTTTAATTAATGGTCTATCTTATTTTTTGTGGGTTACTGTTATCATTACCATTCTTAGCGGCATGTTAATCTGGTGTTTTGCAAAACCCGGCATTCATATTGGCGCAAGTGCATTAATTACAGGCTATTGGGCTCTTTTAATAAGTGACATTTTTCAACAAGGTACACTCACTGCAATTATTCTGGGCGTTCTTAGCGTTTATTATTTTGCCGGCATTTTTTTAGGAATTTTCCCCGGGAAAAAAGGTGTATCATGGGAGGGACATTTATTTGGTTTGCTGGCCGGTTTTGTTACAAGTTATTTTTCCACAATTTTTTTACAGTAATTCAAGGGCCTTATGAAAATAATGCTATTAAAAAATGAAATACAACGATTATATACTATTAAAAATGATAAAGAGACTACTGAAGAAAAATTAAATCGGGAAAAACAGAAATTAAACTATCTGAAAAAAATGGTTTCCTGTTTACTTGATAAAAAAGCGAATAAAAAAGCCATTGGTAAGGAAAAAAATGAACGATTTAATTTTTTAAAGAGGATTTGTTATTATTTTTTCCTTACATTTAGAATCCTGGAATTTGGAATAGGGAATTTTTGCTTCTGGAGAGATTTTCTCTTGCTGATTTTTAGTTTACAAACACCTTTTTTACTAATAGGTAGTATTGCATTGTCAATGTTGAGTAGTCTATTTCTTTATGCATTTGAATCATCCCAATTTAAACTCGTTTTAGGATTATCTGGCAATCCTGGTAAACATCAATCTCTTTTTTTAATTTATACTAAACAAATCAATGCAGTAGAAAAAATAAACAGATTATTATTTGATATAAAAGCTATTGATTTCATTCCCAAAAACCACTATGAGGAATATATAAAGTTAGCTTATCTTATAAATAAAGATATAGAGGAAAAACAGAAAAAGATTGGTGAATTTCATGAAACTTCAGGGAAAAAAATCTTTAGATGGGCAGCTACTCTTTTTTATATCTCCTTATCTCTTGCCTGCACTTACTTTATGGGCGTTGCTCTTTTAACTCTGGTTTCTGTTTCATTAACAAATCCGATTGGCCTGTTATTAATTGGCTTAATGATTTTAGCCACTATAGGTTCCAGACTTTCTGTTCAGGGACGAGGTATATTTCAATTAATCAACCCCCATCATTTACAATTTAATGCGTTGAAAAAGAAATTAAACAAGTTTGAAGTAAAGAATGAAGTAGATTTTCAAATGGCCAGCCAAATTCATATTGGCCTGGAATTTGCCCATACTCATGCTGACCCGGCGAGATCTCAAAAGGATCGGATGCAAAAGAAACCCTATTCTACTAAACAACTCAATTTTTTTCCTGATGCCTCCCCCAGAGTTAATCCTCCGAAGAGCACTTCTTTACCCTTTTCTTTTTAAATCCGGAGAGCATATCCTGACTCAACCTGACATTACTTTGGCGCTTTTTGCTTTTATAGTATACTTTGCCCCTCTGACGTTTAGCGGTTACTTATGCCATGGCAATATCAATAGTTCACCATCCTGAAGTTAACTCAAAACAAACCTGGGGACAGCTTTATGGCTGTAGTCTTTCCCTGGCACTCGCTGAATATTGTCAGAAAACGACCGGAATTAAATTATTAGTCGCCCCAGACAATTTAACAGCAGGTCAACTTCTTGCTGAACTCCAGTTTTTCCTCGGGGAAAAAAATACTCAGGAATTGTTGTTTTTCCCCGATTGGGAAACCTTGCCCTATGATCAATTTTCACCCCATCAGGACATTATTTCCGAACGTCTATCCACATTAAGTCGTTTGCAACACAGTACTCAAGCTATTGTAATCAGCTCAATCAGCACCCTGATGCATCGCCTTTGTCCACCACAATTCTTGCATCATCATGCATTAATACTAAAAGAAAACCAGACTTTACATCGAGAACAATTCCGGCATCACTTGCAAGAAGCCGGTTATCATTGTGTGAATAAAGTACTGGAACATGGGGAATTTGCAATCCGAGGAGCGATTATTGATGTCTTTCCAATGGGAAGCACCACCCCTTTTCGCATCGAGTTATTTGACGATGTCATTGACAGTTTGCGTCAATTTGATACTGAAACACAACGTACTGTAGCAAAAATTGCAGAGATTCGTGTGTTACCCGCTCGTGAATTTCCTTTAAACGAACAAAGTACTCTCCTTTTCCGCCGTGCCTTTAGAGAACAATTTTCCGGGAATCCCAGCCAATGTCCCATTTATGAAGCAGTAAGCGATGGCCAATACCCTTCGGGAATTGAGTACTATCTCCCCCTGTTTTTTGAGCAAACAGCCACTTTTTTTAATTATTTACCTGCCGAAGCCAGTATTTGCCTTATCGAATCGGCTCAACAGGCGGAACAATTCTGGCAAGAGGTAACTACCCGTTTTGAACAACGCCATTATGATATTTCTCGCCCTATTCTTAAACCGAATACCTGTTTTTTAACACCGACTGAATTGTTCACAGAGGTAAATAAATATCAGCAAATTCGCTGTTATCATGATTTTATTGAGAAAAAAGGCGCCGTATTCAATTTCAATACACAAAAGGCACCTGCGCTACCCATAGAGCGGCAAAGTAATAGACCGCTTGCCAAACTGGCAGACTACATGAGTGATACAAAAAAGCGTTTTCTTTTAATTGCAGAAAGCGCAGGCCGGCGTGAAGTTTTATTAGATTTACTCAAGCAGAGTGAAATCAGTGCCAAAATTCAGGGCGGCTGGCAAGATTTTCTTACTGATAACGCGCCGATTAATATCACTACAGGTCCCCTTATCGAGGGTACTGAAATAAGTGAGCAAGGGATTGCCATCATTGTTGAATCTCAATTATTTGGTGAACAAGCAGTCCCGCAACGCCGTAGTAGCCAAAAATCAGTCGATCCTGATTTAATTATCCGTGATCTTGCAGAACTTCGGATCGGAGCCCCCGTTGTCCATTTACAATTCGGCGTAGGACGCTATCAAGGTTTAAAAACGATTGAAAGCGATGGTACTGCCAATGAATTTCTCGTACTGGCTTATGCTGGTGATGATAAAATCTATGTGCCTGTTACTTCTTTACATTTTATTAGCCGCTATACTGGTCTGGACAGTGAGCACGCCCCTTTACATAAATTGGGTAGTGATCAATGGCAGAAAGAAAAGAAAAAAGCCGCTGAAAAAATACATGATATAGCAATTGAGCTTTTAGATATTTACGCCAAACGAGAAGCCAAACCTGGTCATATCTATGCATTTCATCGTGAAGATTACCAACGTTTTGCCGGTGGTTTTCCCTTTGTTGAAACGACTGATCAGCTGCGGGCAATCGAGCAAATTATTCAGGATCTCCAATCATCACGCCCGATGGACCGACTGATTTGTGGGGATGTTGGTTTTGGAAAAACGGAAGTTGCCATGCGTGCTGCGTTCCTGGCTGTACAGAATGGCAAACAGGTTTGCATTCTTGTGCCAACCACTTTGCTCGCAGGCCAACATTTTGAAAATTTTCGCGATCGATTCGCTCAATTCCCTATCAACATTGAACTCTTATCCCGATTCCGTAGTGGTAAAGAATCGGAAAAAGTGATTGAATCCATTAAAAACGGGCAAGTTGATATTGTTATTGGTACTCATAAACTTTTTTCTCAAGCCATTCATTATCGCGATCTGGGATTACTGATTATTGATGAAGAACATCGTTTCGGAGTTAAACAAAAAGAACATATTAAAGCGCTGCGCACCAATGTGGACGTTCTGTCTATGACAGCAACCCCTATCCCCCGAACACTCAATATGGCAATGGCCGGTATACGTGATATTTCTCTTATTGCCACCCCTCCAGCAAAACGCCTGGCCATTAAAACATTTTGGCAAGAGAAGAGTGATACTATTCTACGCGAAGCCATACTGCGAGAAATTTTACGGGGCGGTCAGGTTTATTTTTTGCATAACAATGTGCAAACCATCGAGCGTATCTGTCAAGATTTACAGCATTTAATCCCCGAGGCTAAAATTCGCAGCGCTCATGGCCAAATGCGCGAGCGCGAATTAGAACGCATTATGTCTGACTTTTACCATCATCGATTTAATGTGTTAGTTTGTACAACGATTATTGAAACAGGAATTGATATCCCTACTGCGAACACCATCATCATTGATAGAGCCGATAAATTTGGTTTGGCTCAATTGCATCAGTTACGGGGCCGGGTAGGCCGCTCTCATCACCAGGCTTATGCTTATTTACTTACTCCTGACGTAAAACTATTAACAGCTGACGCCGTTAAGCGTCTGGAGGCCATTGTTTCTTTGGAAGATCTGGGTGCAGGCTTCACTCTGGCAACTCATGATTTGGAAATCCGAGGTGCAGGCGAATTATTAGGCGAAGAACAAAGTGGCAATATGCATGCCATAGGGTTTAACTTATTCATGGAAATGCTGGACAAAGCAGTCAGCGATTTAAAATCAGGAAAAACACCTGAATTAGCAACCCCCATGCATCAAGGTCCTGAAATTGATTTACGCCTGAGCGCCATTCTTCCTGAAGATTACATTGCTGATATTCATACCCGGCTTATTATGTATAAGCGAATTGCCAATGCTAAAAATAAAGAACAACTGCGTGATTTACAAATCGAAATGATTGATCGTTTTGGCCTTCTGCCCCAACCCGCTAAATATCTTCTTCTTGTCACTGAACTTAAACTATTAGCAACAAAATTGGGTATCAACAAGATTCATGCCGCGCAACAAAATGGTCGAATCGAATTTAATGAAAAACCGAATATCGATGCGGCTGTTTTGATTAAACTCATTCAGACTCAAGCTAAACGTCACCAATTAGATGGCCCTAATCGTCTGCGTTTTATTCTGGAGAGCACCTCTCATGAAGAACGTATTCATGAAATAAAAAACCTGTTGATTCAGTTAACGGGTGAAAATCCTGCGTAATTCAAAAAATTTTCTATACTTAAATAAGGATGAGCTTCAAGGAGACTGCTATGACAAAATACAGTAAAGGAGCACAAAAAGAAGTTGAAAAAGAGATGCATGATTATAAAAGAGGTAAGGCGCATAGCGGCAAAAGCGGTAAGAAAGTTACCAGTAAGGAACAAGCTATCGCCATAGGCTTATCAAAAGCCAGAAAAAAGGGAGAGAAAGTTCCTCAAAAGAAAGATTAACGAGTACCGCCAACCGTCAATGCTTCAATTTTCAAAGTCGGCTGCCCTACGCCGACAGGTACTGATTGGCCGTCTTTACCACAAACACCAATACCACTATCCAGAGAAAGATCATTTCCAATCATGCTGATTTTTTTCATGACGTCTGGCCCATTACCAATTAATGTCGCGCCTTTGACTGGTTTGGTAATTTTACCCTCTTCAATCAGATAGGCTTCACTTGCAGAAAATACAAATTGACCTGACGTAATATCAACCTGCCCACCGCCGAAATTGACAGCATACAAGCCGCGTTTCACTGAGCGAATTATTTCCTCAGGAGAGTGCTGCCCTGCAAGCATATAAGTATTCGTCATGCGAGGCATCGGCAGATGAGCATAGGATTCACGGCGACAATTACCCGTGGGCTTCATACCCATTAATTTGGCATTAAGCTTGTCTTGCATATAATTTACCAATACACCGTCTTCAATAAGGGTGGTGCACTGAGAAGGCGTCCCTTCATCGTCAATAGTTAATGAGCCTCGCCTGTCTTTCAAAGTGCCATCATCGACTACAGTGACCCCTTTTGCAGCGACCTGTTGGCCCAGCCGCCCTGAAAAGGCAGATAATCCTTTACGGTTAAAATCCCCCTCCAACCCGTGCCCCACAGCTTCATGTAACAACACACCTGGCCAGCCCGGCCCGAGAACAACAGGCATGGTACCAGCCGGAGCTTCTTGAGCTTCCAGATTAATCAACGCTTCACGAACTGCTTCACGGGCATAATGTAATGCTTTTTCCTCTTCAACAAAGTAAGAATAAGCCACTCGACCACCGCCGCCGGAACGTGCTGATTCACGTCGACCTTTTTTATCTTCCACGATGACACTGACGTTGATACTCACCAATGGTCTTATATCAGCTATCATTTCTCCATGCATACCTGCTACCATAATTACTTCAAAACAACCGCTCAGAGAAGCGTTGACCTGAATAACACGTGGATCAATTCGTCTTGCTTCTTTATCAATGGCCTCAAGCAAAGCAATTTTTTCCTGTTTGGACATACTATCGATGGGATTGATATCAGCGTATCGTGTAATCGGCGCGCCCGGAACGTACACGGATTGAGCGGATTTAACCCCAGAAAAAGCAATCGAGCGAGCGGCGTCCGCAGCACGTTCCATAGCGGGTAACAAAATATCATCACAATAAGCATATCCCGTTTTATCGCCGCTAACAGCACGAATACCCACCCCTCGATCAATCGAATAACTACCGCTTTTCACCTCAGAATCTTCTAAATACCAGGATTCATAACTACTGCTTTGGAAATAAAGATCAGCATCATCAATGTGACGATTCATCATAGAGCGCATTAATTTTTCTAAAGCAGATTCATCCAGGGAAGCAGGTTTTAATAATAAATCTTTAGCCAGGGTCAATGTACTCATACGTAAATACCTTTATAAATAATATTAATTCGTGGCAAGCACATGGTGCTCATTACTGGGAAATTGTCGCCGTAACTGCTTCAATCGCTGTAAATCAATCTCGGCAATGATCATTCCTGCGCCCTCTCCTTGTTGGGTAACTACTTTGCCCCAAGGTTCAACAATCATGCTATGACCATAAGTATGACGGCCATTTTCATGTTTTCCTCCCTGATTAGGAGCTATAACATAGGATAAATTTTCAATGGCTCGCGCTCTTAACAAGATTTCCCAATGCGCAAAACCTGTCACTGCAGTAAATGCAGAAGGGACTGTAAATAACTCAGCGCCTTTAGTCACTAATTGACGATACAATTCAGGAAAACGTAAATCATAACATACTGTCAATCCTATACGACCGGCAGGCGTATCTACTACTATAGCCTCTTCACCCCGTTCAACAGTTGCCGATTCCTGATGCGCCTCATGAGCAGAAACACGAACATCAAAAAGATGAATTTTATCATAACGAGCAACACATTTTCCTTTCTCATCCATAACCAGACAACTTGAACGAACCCGTTCAGCTTTTCCCTTTAGAGGGATGGTTCCTGCAACAACCCACACAGCGTATTTTTTGGCTAACAGACTTACAGTGTCCTGAATTTCGCCAGATCCGAACTGCTCCGCTACTTGTAATTTATCGGTTTCTTTCATCCCCATAAAAGCAAAATTTTCCGGCAAAACCACTAAATCAACCTGCTTTTCCCTGGCTTTTGCAAAAAATTCTTCAACCTGTTGTAAATTAATGTTGACGGAAGCAGATGAAACCATTTGCACCGCAGCTATTTTAGACATAAAGCAATTCCCACCGATGGTCTGCAGATATTTGCATAATTTATACGTTATATCACAATTATAAGTCCTTGAAAGATCTCTTGCCAGGAAAAAGACATCAATATAAACTTGAAATTTCAACAAATAACCCTTACATATGCTAAACTAAACTTAAAATAACCTGGAGTTATTGCATGAACAGAAACGATGTGACCTTATTAAGCCAACGAAATGAATCGGTGCTCGCCACGAATAAAGTGTTGCGTAATACCTATCTTCTTCTTAGCATGACTTTTTTCTTTAGTGCATTGACAGCTTATCTGGCTTATGCCTTTGCTGTCAGACCACTAAACCCTATCCTGATGATTGTAGGCGTCTACGGCCTTATGTTTTTGACACATGCGCTCAGAAATAGCCCATTGGGTCTCTTAAGCGTATTTGCTTTCACGGGTTTCCTCGGGTATACCCTTGGTCCTGTTCTTAATCTTTACATAGCCAATTTCTCCAATGGTCATCAACTGATTGGTACTGCTCTGGGCGGCACGGGTATCATTTTCTTCGCATTATCAGGGTATGCACTGACTACACGTAAAGATTTCAGCTTTTTAGGTGGTTTTCTTTTTGTCGGTGTAATGGTAGCGTTACTCGCTATGATTGCTGGCTTATTCTTTGATATGCCTGCTCTGCAACTTGCTGTTTCTGGCGCTTTTGTGTTGATTTCTTCTGGCCTTATACTGTTCCAAACCAGCGAAATTATTCATGGTGGGGAAACCAATTATATTTCTGCGACAGTGACCTTATTTGTCTCCATCTATAACTTATTTGTTAGCTTGTTGAATTTATTAAGCGCCTTCTCAGGTCGTGATTAATCAATTCGATGTTAGGAAATTCATCTCAAATCCCGGTAAATTACCGGGATTTTTTTTATTTCCGCTGAAGCCAAATTTTTTCGAATCTCTTTTTCTGAATTCGCGATGTTTCACTTCATATCAAGCTCTGTTATAAATAAGCAACGACGCAGTTAGTGTTTATGCGATTGCGTCAACTTAAGAATTATGTCCACGGGATTACTTACGCTCTTGATTCCAAGGATAAGCCAAGATAAGCCGTGGAGCGCAGGCATCGTTCTTAAGTTGACGTTCTCATAACAATAGGTATTTACTTAAAAATCAAGCAGGAATAGATAATGAATCAACGAGTTTTTGTAAACCGTGTTTTAAATATGAAAAAAATTAAATTTATTGGTTTAGATATGGACCATACTCTTATTCGCTATAATACAAAAAATTTTGAAAATCTGGTTTACCAATTGGTTGTTGAGCGCCTTATTAAAGACAAAAATTATCCAGAAGCAATTAAACAATTCAAATTTAACTTTCATGACGCTATTCGTGGTCTTATCATTGACAGTAAAAATGGTAATATATTAAAACTCAGCCGTTATGGCGCTATCCGCCAAAGTTACCATGGAACAAGGCAAATCAATTTCGCCGAACAGAAAAAATTTTATCGCAGTATTTATGTCGATTTAAACGATCCTAATTACATTGCCATCGACACCTCTTTTTCGATTGCATTTTGCGTATTATACAGTCAGCTTGTTGATCTTAAAGATCAACGAACCGATGAGTTACCAAGTTATGCAGTAATTTCTACAGATGTACTAGGTATGGTGGATAAAATCCATTCTGATGGCAGTTTAAAACAATATATTAGTCAAAATCTGGACGACTATTTATTTAAGGATCAGGAAGTTGTCGAGGGATTAAAACGTTATATTCATCATGGAAAAAAAATTTTCCTTATCACTAATTCCGAGTTTTTCTATACCAAGCTGTTATTAGACTATGCCATCAACCCTTTTCTAGAGGAAGGAGAGACCTGGCGTGATCTATTTGAATATGTTATTACTCTAGCCAATAAACCACGCTTTTTTTACGATAATCTCAAGTTTCTGACCATTAACCCCGAAAATGGCACCATGACCAATATGCAAGACAAGGTTATTCATGGGATTTATCAAGGAGGATGCGCCAGGAAATTTACCGATGATTTAGAAATCAATGGGGATGAAATTCTTTATATTGGCGATCACATCTATGGTGATATTCTTCGCTTAAAAAAAGACTGTAACTGGCGTACTGCTTTGGTAGTAGAAGAATTAGGCCAAGAAATTGCGGCACAAAAAAAAGCTCTACCCGTCGAACAAAAAATAGTGGCTGCTATGAATATCAAAAAAACATTGGAAGAACGATATATTCACCTGCATACTCAAGATATTCAAGAAAACTCTCACCAGCATGATAATGAGACAGCAGAATTACAAAAACAAATCTTATCGATTGATACAGAAATATCCAAATTACTAAAAGAAGAGCAGGCTTTTTATAATCGTAAATGGGGTCGTGTATTCAGGGCAGGAGCCGAAGAAAGTTACTTTGCTTATCAGGTCGATCGCTTTGCCTGTATTTATATGGAAAAACTGAGTGACGTGCTGGCTCAATCTCCTCTCAGCTATTTTCGTGCTAATCGACGATTGCTTGCTCATGACATTGAAGTCACAGAAAGCTCAGTTATTTCAGATAAAGCACAAAGTGACTCAATTCAACGCTGATAGAGATGTGCAAGTTCACAGAATAGGTAATTAAGGAGCATTTAACGCCAATGTCTTTCCCGCGCAGGCGCTGAATCGTCATTTGTATTTTTATCAGACTTTTGCTTTTGATGAGCTATTTTTTTAATTCCAAAACAACTCAACCCACGATGAGCATATCTGGACAAAACCGTCGCCGATTGGATAGATGTTGAAACATTATTTTTTTCTTCATTTCTCGAAAAAGTCAGTTCATCCAGTTTTGCCACGCTGGAAAATTCAGCTACTTTTGTATCCTTATACTCATCAAGAATTTTTACCCAACACCCATCTACAGGGAGTAAAAATAAAGTTTTAACCGCATATATTCCATTTAAAAGCTTATACAAGCCTGTATCAGATGTACTAACAAAAATCTGTAAATAAGGCATGTCTTGATTATCCGGACATTGATTTAAATCGCATGCGAAAAAAAGCTCTTCCTTTTCAAAATAAGTTAAAACGTGATGGGTGGCACCGGTGGTTAAGCCATACACTCGATAAGGAGTATCCGGCTGTTCTATAGCTAGCCAGTTAAACATTAATAATTTTTTAATATTATTAGCCCATTTTTTTTCCTGCAAATTATTTGCAAGAAACTCTGCTTTAATCCCACAAAACTCATCCCCAGCCACTTTAATATTGGAATTGTCTTTTATCACCTTAATTAACTTAAGGTCTAAAAATTCAGGTATAGGGGATTGCCCCGCGAAAATAATACTACACTTTACATTATCTAATAAGCAATCTTTAGAACTGACAGGCATAATTTTACTCGTAAAAATTACAATTCAAAATCAAATTATTAAGCAGATTACCTTACTTTATCTGGAAAGCACCCCTATTTTCTTCATATTCTGGACGAATAGACTTAAAGTCATCGTAATCGTCATTAACAGAAACCCCGGCATCACAAGGATGCGGCAAAGGAGAAGAAGAATGAATCGACTCATCTACTTTTTGAGAAACTTCAATGCTCTTAAATTTTCTCATCAATTGATGATAAGAATGCTCTGTTTCTCTAATGGTATGTGCAGGATGAGCAACGTTAACGTGTTTAATCAGTCTTGCAGGATAAAAAATTTCACCCAGTCTATCGAAAAAAACATGGACATTCGAGAATAGCTTATGCATGGCATGTCCAGGGTGCCAACCAAAAATCCCTGCCAGGCGATTTACCAGCATATTGACCGTATACGCCAGCGCTTTGATCTGGCTTGCCATTAAATTATACACAAGATGAATCACGCCAATGGCTGCAACCATCAAACGACTTAAATCTTTTACTACCCGATTACTCAAATCGCTTGACGCCATAATAATTGGTTTAAAAGGATAAGGTTCCCCTTTAAAACAAGCGATCAGGCTAATAAAAGGAGCTATCATCAAACGCAGGAAAGCGGGGATATAAGACAATGGGATCGAAAAAAATCGATGAGCAATAGAGCGCGGCTTTTGAGGATACAATATTTTCTTTAGAGAACTTGCTTCTTTGGCGGAGAAAAGAAAGTCAATCTGTCTTTCGATGGTATACAACGTGGAAAGTCTTAATTTGGGTAGAGTAGATGAATTGTTAGATAACCACGATGCCAACTCACAGCGATCTATAATTGTTCGAATTTTTTGATACTCCGCACTAAAACAAAACAAATCCAGTTCTTTGCCATTGTATTTAACTTTTACACAATGATACGGATGAATCTTGTGCGTTTGAAAAGCCTCATGAAGAAGAATAGCAATTTTTCCACCGAGAAGAGGATAACTTGCCTCGGGTGTTGAGCCTAAATCCTCCTTTAAAAACTCACTAACCCAGGGAATAGTATAACCATGGATTCCGTTTGCCATTACATATCCCAAGCCATATGCGGCCGCAAAATAGGTTCCTAAAGTTAAAGGATCTTCCAATACCTGATTAACCATTGTAGCCATGCTACTTCCAGGCCCATGCATTGCTAAATCCCAGGTAGAAGAAAGTAATTGGGCTTGTGTTGAACCTCCGGCAACCGCAGCAGCCAATTGTGAAGAACCCATGGAATGTGAAAAGCTGGTAGCCCAATTGACATAAGCTGACCCCAATAATGTGTTAATTGTTGAGGGAAAAAAGATAGCGGCACCACCAACACCATAACCAGCGGTGAAAATCAATCCGGCAACAGGATCCTTGGCATAAATTCCATGAGTGAACAGCGAAGAGAAACCATTAATTCCATGTACGATGGAGTTGATAATATCATCCCATTCCCCGGAAGAAAGAGGATACTCAGTCTGGGCCAGTTTAGATGTGGGTTCTGAAGGAGCATGTTCGGTATGATAAGATCGCAGCAAAGAGTCAAGTCGCTGTCTCTCAATCTCTTTTATATTGTTTATTTCTTGTTCCGCCTGCTTCATCATATCAGTCATGGGCAGCAATTTCTGGGTTGAATAATAATCTTTGAAAATTTCTTCAGGCAGATTGAAAATAAATTCAGCACCAATATCACGTATTCCCTTAATCATATCCACTATAGAATAGATGCTTGATCGGATAAAACGATAAGGTTTATACCATAGAGGTTCATTAGGTTTAGCATACTGTCGTAAGGATTTGGTGACAAGATGAAATTCCTGAGCGTTATGAGACCAGGCTTCCTCTTCCCAGGGATAAGTAGAAACAAAAAAACTCTTCAGCGTATTTAAAAGAAAATAAGCAGTACTTTGAAAAAAAGCCTTAAAATTACGATGAGTTTGCCAACTTGTAGCTGATATTAATGTTAAAGGTTCCTCACCTGATGTATTACTTACATAAGGTGTCGCACTGTGGTTATTTTTAACTACGTCCCAACCCTCGATGAAACTAATTGCTAACAAAACTTCCCGCTCTCGTTGAGGATTTGGTTTATCCTGAGAGAAATCATAGCTCAGGCTGGTTTCTCCTTCTGTTCCATAAGAACCTTGATGGATTGGGGTTATGGCATTACGCAGATCAGCCTGATAATCATCAATTTCTTTACGGGCGTCTTCAATACAATCGTTAAATTCACCGCGAGTCAGGGCAAATTTCCTTTTGTTTGAATAACTGAGATCCTGATTGATTCCCTGTAAGGCATAAAGATTATGAGTCATTTGCGTTTTAATAAACTCCAGAATCGATTTGGAACCTCTGGCCCTGTTCACAGCACTTAAATTTTGTTCTTTCCTGATAGACGTAAGATAAACGCCAGCCCGTTGAATATCTTCCTTAAGGTCACAGTGAATTTGTTCAATAGCCTTGCAATTGAGGCTTGTAAGCGCAGTTGTACTAAACCGGGATTCTAATTGCCTGGAGATTGATTGGAGCTTTTTGATGTAACCATCAATAGCCATCTCATAATCTTGTACGGTATTATTTTTATTAACATGCAATTCCAAACCTTGTAAGGCTTCAAAGTGCTCCTGATAAAGATCAAGTAATTCGAGCTTCAATGCCTGGGTGTTGCTCATCATTCCTTTAGCGACTCGTTCATGAGCAACTATTCGGTATTTTCCTAAAGCGGAAATCACTTTAGCAGTGATTGCTTCTGTTTTGATAATCCCCCAACGCACCGCGGTTTTTAATTTTTCAGGGTTTGTTCGCCATATAAAAGCATGAGACTCACCATTTTTAGTAATAAAACGTAGATGATTTTCTTTTCCTTGTGGCAAAATGGTTTTTTTATAAACATCCCTTCGAGGGGAAAGTCCTATCCATGGGACCGAAGAAATTACTGGAAGCAATAACTCTGTATCTTCATTGAGAATAAAATTTTTGTATTTTTCTTTATTGTATTGTTTTAAAAGAGTTTTAGCGCTATCTCCACTCATCAATTAATCTACCAGAAAATTTAATTCTAAATTGATCAATAATACACTTTTTTTCTAAAAAATCACCACTGTGGATCTAATATTTTCTATTTATTTCATATAATGACATAAAATTTAATCAGAGCAACTGGCTTCTAATAGATCTTTACATTGACATTGACTCAGTGATTATAAGATTCATTCCAGATATTCAGGGAGGAACCCGCCTGCTTGCAGGCGCCACATTTTAGCATAATGGCCATTCAATCGAATTAATTTTTTATGCGTTCCGTCTTCAATAATCTGCCCATTGTCAAATACTAATATTCTATCCATTTCAGAGAGTGTGGCTAACCGATGCGCAATCACAAGCGTTGTTTTTCCTTCCATCAAATGATGCAAGGCATCCTGAATGTATTTTTCTGTTACAGAATCCAGCGCCGATGTGGCTTCATCCAAAATTAAAATAGGCGCATTTTTTAATAGGGCTCGTGCGATAGCAATACGTTGACGCTGCCCTCCTGATAATTTGATGCCACGTTCTCCGACTATTGTCTGGTATTTTTCATTAAGTTGACTAATAAATTCATGACAATGTGCTTTTTTGGAAGCCTCAATAACCTCTTCATCGCTCGCCTGGGGACGCCCATAACGAATGTTCTCCATTAATGTACGGTGAAATAAAGAAATATCTTGTGGAATTAAAGCAATATTCTCACGTAAGGATTCTTGAGTTACGTCATTAATATTTTGTTGGTCAATTATTATAGAACCTGATTCAATCTCAAATAGTCTTAAAATCAGGTTTACGAAGGTACTTTTACCACTCCCTGAAAAACCCACTAATCCCACTTTTTCCCCGGGGTGAATAAGAATATTTTTATTCTGAAATAATCGGGCGCCTTCTCCATAATGAAAGCTAACCGCTTTAAACCGGATTTCACCTTGAGTGACCAACAAAGGTTTTGCGCCTTTCACATCCATGATATCATGGGCAGCATTGATAATAGAAAGAGCCTGCTTGCACTTACCCACTTGCTCTAAAAAAGAAACAAATTGACCAGCAATAAACCACAAATTCCATAGTATGCTAATAGAAAGAGTAATAATAAAGCTAAAATCCCCTACCGTAACCAAATTTTGACTGTACATTTTTCCCAGCATCCAGAGATTGATGCCTAACAATGCTACAATACTGACATCCCACCAGAGACGCATGTGAATAATTTTGGCTAGCATGTTTCTGTCTTTTTGAACCATGTCAGCAATCGACTCCTCGATATAGCTGTTTTCATAACGGTGTCTGGCGAACAAACGAATATTGACAATATTACTGATACTATCAACCATCTTACCGACCAAGGAACTTCGGGCCTCAGCAAATACATGAGAAAGATGTTGAGTTGATCTCAAAAACAGGAGAGTAATGGTAAGAAATACAACGACCCAGACAACCAGAATAAATGCGAATAGAGGATGAATGAGTAATAGAGTAGCAATTGCAATGATAAGTCCTAATATTTGAGCATAAGCATCATCAAGAATAGTAACAATATCAACAATTCCTCCTTGCATATCTACAATCTTGTTTATTAAACTTCCTGCAAAATTATTCTGAAAATAATGATGTGAATGCTGATTTAAATACGCAAACATGGTTGACATGGCATCTTGCCTGAGACTTGGAAATAATCTGAGTTTCGCCCAGTCCAGGGTACGCATCGTCAGACATAACACCACCCATAAAAAGAGGTATAAAAAAATATAAGGCTGAATTGCAACGAAGGCAGACATTTTATCGCCTTGAAATTTTGCAATTTTATCAATAATTATTTTAAGAACGTAAGGTTGCAATGTATTGAGGACAGCCCAAATCAAAGCCACAAAGGCAAAAACAACCAGATATCTCTTGTAGGAACTGAGAATATGAAGAATCCATTTCGTTACTGATTGATGCCTGCTATTTTTCATCGTATCAACCAACTCTTCCAGAAACTGTTTGAATTTTAAATTACATGTTAATAATCATTTTTATTGCTCGCGTCTTGCTTGCCTTTTCAAACGTTTCATAAGCCTCCATAATCTCTTCAAAATTAAAGTGATGGCTAACAAGCTTGGCAGGATCAATTTTTTTAGAAGAAACCATTTTAAGAAGAGTCGGTGTAGTAACCGTATCAACAAGCTTTGTAGTCAGCGTGATATTTTGCGACCATAACCGTTCCAAATGAAGAGGTACTTCTACCCCATGTACACCGATATTGGCAATAGTGCCTCCGGGGGCAACTATATTTTCACACATAACAAACGTCTCAGGTAAGCCTACCGCTTCAATAGCAGTATCCACTCCCCATTTTGTAATAGCCCTTATTTTATTAAAAATATCTTCGCTACTTGAATTCAAGATGTGAGTCGCCCCCAGCTGTTTTGCAATATCTAAACGATGTTTATCTTTATCAACCATGATAATGAGGGATGGCGAGTACAGCTGAGCAGTTAATAATACGGCTAAACCAATAGGCCCGGCTCCAACTATAGCAACGGTTGAACCAGGTTGAATTTTTCCGTTTAACACACCGCATTCAAATCCTGTGGGGAGAATATCGCTTAACATAACGAATGCATCGTCTGACCTGTCAGGAATTTTATATAAGCTGGTATCTGCATGAGGGATACGTACGTATTCAGCCTGAGTGCCATCAATAGTATTTCCAAGCATCCATCCCCCCTCTGCACAATGAGAATACATACCACGCCGGCAATTTTCACATTTACTACACGCAGAAATACAGGAAATAAGCACCTGATCGCCTACAGAAAAAGAGCTAACACTTTTTCCAATCTGATCAACCATGCCAATACCTTCATGACCCAGTATTCGCCCCGGGGCGCAAGTACTCACATCTCCTTTAAGAATATGAAGATCGGTTCCACAAATGGTTGTTTTTGTGATTTTCACAATAGCATCGCTTTCATCCTGAATGACAGGCTTAAAACGATCCTCGATTGCTTTCTTTCCTTTACCTTGATAAACGAGCGCTTTCATATATTCTCCCTGGCACCAATAACCATCCTTAATCAAGAGACTGTAGAGCCTCTAAAAGCGATAAAGATTGATAAGAATCTGAAAAAGGTTCTAAAACTCTTCATTCATGTAAATTCATTCACTTAATTCAACTGAAACCAAATATCTATTCAGTATAGAGCAATATTTCACCCTGGTTTGTTTCATAAACAAATAATTGCAAATGATAATTATCATCATTTAGATATATGCCTGACAAAACTCGCGGAGGATGTTACCAATTTAAAACAAGCGGATGATAAAGAGTTATTCTTAAAAAAACATGGTTGAGTATTGGTTCCAACAACCACTGGAAGATACAACGATATATGTAAGTGTTCACCGAATAGTTAATTAAGAAGTATATAACGTCAATGCATTTCCCGCGCAGGCACTGAATGATCCTGTCATTATTTTAATTTCGTCCATTGAAATAAACCGGCGCGAACGCTAACTATCTATTCGCTAACAATTGCAAAGCCTGACGTATTAACTGCTCGCAGCTTTTATTGCCATCATCAATTTTATTAATTACTTTGATCGCTTCCTGCTGTTTATAACCTAAAGCCTCCAAAGCGCTAATTGCTTCATCCTGCTCCCGCATACTAACTGTTTGTACAGATCGTGCCGCCGAATCGAGGGGCAAAAATTGCTTTATATTATCTTTCATTTCAATGACTAAACGTTCAGCTGTTTTCTTACCTATGCCGGGTAATTTTGTCAGATAAAGCGTGTTTTGTTGGCTAATACATTGAACAAACTCATCAGGCGTCACACTGGAAAGAATAGTTATAGCCATTTTAGGCCCTACACCATTTACTTTAATTAATGCACGAAATAACGCACGCTCCTGCCTGTCAAGAAAACCATAAAGCAAGAGAGCATCTTCCCGCACTACCGTATGAATATGCAAACCTACTGCACCTGACTGGGATTCCAGCTGAAAAAAAGTCTGCAAAGAAGTTTCTACATCATAACCTACTCCATTAACATCAATTACCAATTTACCGGGTTGATGTTTATCCACAATTTGTCCATTTAACCAGCCTATCATATTAACCGTCTCCTTGAGTATCGTGGGCGTTGCTGCAGTACTTGAAAGCCATGTCGTCTATGACTATGACAAATGGCTATAGCGAGCGCATCAGCAGCATCGCTTTGCGGAGGGTTACTCAACATAAGCAGGGTAATAACCATATGCTTAACCTGCTCTTTTTGCGCCGCTCCATAGCCCACCACGGCTTGCTTGACTTCTCTTGCCGAATATTCGCTAACAGGGATGCGATGAGATGCTGCAGCAACCATAGCAACTCCTCTGGCATGCCCCAGTTTCAATGCTGAATTAGGATTTTGATGCATAAAAACTTGTTCTATAGCCACCTCATCAGGAGAGTAATCATCCATCAATTGACAAATGCCGTTAAAAATTTGCAATAAACGTTGACTTAAATTACCTTCAGAAGTACGAATACAGCCACTATCAATGTATTGGAGTTGTTTCTGGTTTTCTTTAATAATGCCATAACCTGTAATGCGGGAACCTGGATCAATACCCAAAATAATGCTCACTATTACCAACTCCTTTTCTTCGCTAATGGGACAAGCGATCATGCTTATTTAAAGTCTTCAGCTAGGACGCCTCAAACATTGATTCAGGAAACTCTGCATTACTATGAACATTTTGCACATCATCAAGATCTTCTAACATATCAATTAATTTTAGCAAGCTCTCGGCGGATTCTTTATCAAGAGGAACTGTGGTTTGTGCTCGCATTGTCAAGTGGGATTGCTCTATTTCATAGCCCGCATTCTGTATTGTAGCTAATACAGTATGATAATTATCGGCTGTAGTAATCACTTCAATTTGTCCTTCTTCAATTACAACATCCTCAGCACCTGCCTCTATTGCTACCTCCATCGCCTCCTCTTCGGGTTGACCTTCAGCTAATAGAATTTCCCCCTGTTTATTAAAAAGATAAGCAACTGAACCATCCGTTCCCAGATTTCCTCCATGCTTGCTAAACGCATGCCTTACTTCCGAAACAGTGCGATTTTTATTATCAGATAAACAATCAACCAAAATAGCAACGCCGCCAGGTCCATAACCTTCGTAACGCATTTCCATCATATTTTCACCGTCCAATCCACCAGCACCCCGCTTGATAGCATTGTCGATGGTATCCCGCTTCATATTGGCTTTAAGCGCTTTACCAATCGCATCACGCAAGCGTGAATTGGATGATTCATCACTACCGCCGGTTCGTGCGGCAACTGAAATTTCG
The DNA here is from genome assembly GCF_000621525.1 of Legionella fairfieldensis ATCC 49588. GTDB lineage: Bacteria > Pseudomonadota > Gammaproteobacteria > Legionellales > Legionellaceae > Tatlockia > Tatlockia fairfieldensis. The sequence continues at coordinate 73,330 of NZ_JHYC01000016.1, forward strand.
CGAATTAATTTAGTAAAAATTTTTCCTCGTTTAGCATCTTGTGCACCTTTGCGAAAACGAATATTAGCCCATTTGCTATGCCCCGCCATGAATACTCCTCAATTACTCTAAAATACGGGAAATTATACATTAAAGATTAAAAATATGACGATAAATATTTCTTATCTCGACTTTTTGGGTTTTTTCAAGTTATTCTAATTTCATCATTATAAGAGGGAGCGAGTCGTGTATCTGGCAGGATTTGGTAATCATCATCAAAGTGAAGCATTGGCAGGGGCTTTGCCTAAAGAACAAAACTCCCCTCAAAAATGTCCATTTGGTCTTTATGCCGAACAGGTAAGTGGCAGCGCATTTACAAGACCCCGACATCTTAATTTACATTCCTGGTTATATCGTATCTTACCTTCGGTAGTTCATCAGGACTATCATCTTTATACAAAAAGGGCACTCACCTATGCAAGTGATCAGGCACCCAATCCCCTTCGTTGGTCTCCTTTAGAACCTGCGGGAGAGACACAGGATTTTATCGATGGCTTATTTCATGTTGCTGGTAATCACTCAGTGAATGCATTTATTTATCAATGTAATCAAACAATGGAAAATCGTTATTTCAGCGATCATGACGGTGAATTGCTTTTCGTACCTTATGCAGGGGAGTTAATTCTTCATACAGAGTTCGGGCAGCTTACTATTAAACCAGGAAAAATTGCCGTCATTCCAAGAGGCATAAAGTTCAACGTTGAACTATCCGGTCCGTTAGCTTGCGGTTATCTTTGTGAAAACGCAGGAACACCCTTTACATTACCGCAATCAGGACTCATTGGTTCTAATAGTCTCGCTAATCCCCGCCACTTTCTCTATCCACACGCCACTTATGAAGACAAACAGGAAGAAGTGACTTTAATTTGTAAGTATCAAAATCGGTTCTGGTCCGCCCTATCCAATCATTCCCCTCTTAACGTTGTTGCCTGGCATGGCAATTACGCCCCTTATTGTTATGATTTGTTCTTATTTAATACCATTAATACTGTCAGCTTTGATCATCCTGATCCTTCCATATTCACTGTTTTAACGTCTGAAAGCGACACGACAGGAGTTGCCAATCTTGATTTTGTTATTTTTCCACCACGCTGGATGGTTGCAGAACATACTTTTAGACCGCCTTACTTTCATCGTAATATTATGAGTGAATTAATGGGATTAATTGTTGGCGAGTACGATGCCAAAAAAGAAGGATTTACACCTGGCAGTGTCAGTATTCACAATTGCATGACGGCTCATGGTCCCGATAATGAAACATACCGACAAGGCATCAGCCAGCCACTTAATCCAGTGCGTTATCAAGACACATTGGCCTTTATGTTTGAAACAAAAAATCCCTGGTTAGTTAGTGAAAAGGCCCTGGTTCATCCTGCCAGACAATTAGACTATTCTGATTGCTGGCAAAATCTGGTTGTTAATTTTGACGCCTGATAGATAACCTTATAACCAACAGCACAAACACGACTTTTTGACTAACAACTTAGGGTGCTTCTCAATGATTACTCATTTATGCCGACGTTTCATTAAAGCAGAAAAAAATTCCGGTTTGTTTAAACCTATCGAAGCAAAAATCTGAGGCACTCTTTCCCAACTATTTTCCTGTTCGATGCTTTGTACAATCAGTTCAAATCCTTTTTCCTTGTCAGCAGGGACTCCCCACCCATTAATGTAACAGAGGCCATGCAATCGTTTGGCTTCAATGTGACCTGTTTTTTCAGCGGCATGAAGGTAAGCATGAGCCTCTTCATAAAGTTGATTCATCTGACGTTCATTACTGGAACTGGCAAAAGTTTCCTCTTGTTGTAATCGATCCCTGAATTTTGCTTCATCCAGTAATGTTCTACCGAGTTCATATTGCGCATTCACATCTTCCAGGCCAGCAGCAGCACGTAAGCAAGCAATAACCATATCAGCAGCAAAAGGATAAGACTTGTGTCCAACCAACGAACCATACATTTCCGCTAAATGGTGATAATAACTTATTTCTTTGACAATGATTTCATCCGGAGGCTGATTATGAATACGATTTTGCTGCATCGCTTTGATTTTTTTAGTTAATTTCTTAATTTTAAAACGTTTTAAAAACATACCAGCTCCTTATCAAGGATTAGGAGACGCAATTAACCATTCAAGCGCCGTAACCGCCACTAATACCAAAATAATAAGTAAAAATATCTTCAAACCAAATCCGAACGATTCCTGTAGATCGCGCTTTATTTCTTCTCTGTGTTTTTGTGGTTCAGGGGCAGGAACAATACCATTAATTTGATTATCAATGTAATTAGAAGCCCAGCGTGAAATAAAACCACAAATTATGGCCGGGATAAAAAAAACAAGAAAAATTAGCCAGGATGCACCGGAATCAGTAAAATTATAATACTCCTTTAGCCATTCCCGCCATGACAGAACAAAGTCAGGTATATCATACCTCCAATTCCATAAAAGATAGGGTAAAATATAAAGTCCAAACGCCAACAGGGTCAAGCTTAATAACAGACAAAGAAGACCAATAACAAAAAGTTTACTGTTCTGCTCATATCGATCATGTTCCATAATTTACCCGACATTTGGAAGGCTGCCAATATTCGTTGCCAACACTAAAACATCGCAAAAGCAACACTCATCTTTATACAACATAGCAGAAGCAAACTATCTTGCCAAGTCCGGGCTTTGTGCCATCCCTGCTTTAAATCGTCATAGATTATGTGTAATGGGTTACCAGTGGCAGAGAATCCATTAATCGATTAGAATCTTGAAGATCAACCATTCAATGAATAAGGTTAATGAATGAAACGGTATGTTTTCATGATTTCAGATGGTACGGGCATTACTGCTGAAAACCTCGGAAATAGCCTCATCACCCAATTTGAGAATATTCAGTTTGAAAAACTGACAATACCTTACATTGATACTATAGAAAAAGCAGAAAAAGCAGTCGATCGTATTAATGCCTGCCACGAGGAAACAGGAATTCAACCGCTCATTTTCATGACTTTAATTAATCCTGAAATCGTACATACCATTAAACAGGCAAAGGCGCGCATTTTTGATCTCTTTAATACTTTTTTGGGACCTCTTGAGCATGAACTCAATGTCAAGTCCTCTTATACCGTGGGGCGCACTCATGGAGTGGCTAACCTTCAATCCTATGCTCATCGTATTGAAGCTGTCGATTATGCTTTAGCGCATGATGATGGCATTAAAACTCAGGGCTATGAAAAGGCGGACATCATCTTAATTGGCGTATCGCGTTGTGGTAAAACACCCAGTTGTTTATATATGGCACTTCATTTCGGAGTACTTGCAGCCAACTATCCCTTTACTGAAGATGACTTAACGTTTTCTCACTTACCCGATGTGTTAAAACCTTATAAAAATAAATTATTTGGTTTAACAATCGATGCCGAACGTTTGCAGCAAATACGCACAGAACGTCGGCCTCACAGTAAATATGCGTCCTCAGAGCAATGTCGTTTGGAAGTCTCTGAAATTGAAGCCATGTATAAAAGAGAAAATATTCCTTATCTGAATTCCACTCGCTACTCTATCGAGGAAATTGCAACAAAAGTATTAACGACAGCAGGAATCAAACGAAAATTTTAGGAGAAAATACCCATGGATGCCAGTCATAGTGGTTATACGGCAAGAGAACAGCTTAAAAACTGGCAGCAACAACTTCAAGAGAGGCTTCTGCCCGACAACTCCAACCTCATGCATACCTTCCAGTACTATTTTTCAGGACAACCCGAATTTATACAACAATTAAGACTGTTTGCCGAACAAGTAGCGACACAATTAGAACCCGTAGTTATGGAAAACAACCTTGATGCCAACCTTCCTAAAGTGGAACATTATAACTCCATTGGTGAGCGTCACGACCAAGTTATTCATCATCCTTCCTATGTGACTGCGGGAAATATTATTTATGGCTCTGGTCTGATGCATTTTTTGCTTAAACCAGGTCAAATGATAAAAACTTTAAGTTTATTTCTCTTATCTTCACATGCAGGCGAAGCGGGTCATAATTGTCCTATTGCCTGCTCAGCGGGCCTTATCCGTGTTTTAAAAAACTACTCATCATTAGCAGAAACAGACTTCTACCTGGATAAACTAACAACCCCCTCTTTTAGCGATAATTATACAGGCGCACAGTTTTTAACCGAAATTCAGGGAGGCTCTGATGTAGGTGCCAATACCACCCAAGCCTGTCAGGATGAACAGAAAAACTGGCGGATTACCGGTGAGAAATGGTTTTGTTCCAATGCAAATGCCGAGTTATTTCTTTCTACCGCCCGATATGATCAACAACGCTCAGGAACCGCAGGATTAGGACTTTTTTTGATTCCGAACCAACTTCCCAACGGAAAACCTAACCACTTTAAATTAAGACGTTTAAAACAAAAAATGGGTACTCGCTCCATGGCCACTGCGGAAATCAATTTTGAAAACGCTTACGCTTATCTTATGGGCGAAGTTCAGCAGGGTATTCATATCGTCATGGAAAATGTATTGCATTTATCCAGAATTTTTAACGCATTTTCTGTATTGGGAATGGCGCGACGTGCTCAACAAATTGCTTATTATTATGCATGTAATCGCTCTGCCTTTCATCATACAATTATTGATTATCCTTTAGTAAAAGAAGCATTAGCCTTAATTAAAGCAGAAAATACCGCCCTGTTAGCCAGCGTTTTTGATATGGTAAGTCGTCAGGATGACTTAGATGCTCTCCCGCCTGAAGAACAATCAAAGGAACAACAACTTTTAATAAGAACACTGGTGAATCTGAATAAATATTTTACAGCGAAACGATCAGTAGAAAACATTCATCACTGCATTGATATTCTGGCTGGTAATGGCGTCATAGAAAATTTTTCCTCTCTTCCTCGGTTATTGCGAGATTGTATTATCTGTGAAAATTGGGAGGGCACGCACTTTACTTTATGGATGCAAACCCTACGAGATATAGAAAAGTTTCAGGTAGATAAGCTATTTCTTATCTATTTGGAAACTTTATATAATAAAATCGCAGATGATTTCGCTGATAAATTATTCTTGAAAGAAAAAATAGACGAATTAGCGTTAAAAATTAAAAATCTGGCAACCTTTGAACAGGCAGTAAAGACCCTGCAAATCAGATCGATTATTGAGGAAATGGCGGTGTTGTATGCAACGCTTGCATTAGCCCTTGAAATTCAACACGAATCGCCCTCAAACAAAAAAGCAGGGTATACTCTTTTTATTAAAAAGTATTTATATCAAGATTATCAGCTTGACACTAATTATTTAGCTTTATTAGAAGCTGTCTTAAATGAAAGATAGCTCCATGTGATGATCTCTTCCAATTAGCCTTAAGTTTTGCTTGACACCCGCAAAGCCACGGTACGTAGGCATCATTAAAAGTTAAGTAAACTTAAGGCTAATTGAAGAATGATCTGGGCAATAGCTCACGTGAGGTACGTCGCCAAGGTTCCTTTAGTTCTCATAGTAACCATACGTGTAGGTGTACACGGAATAGGTAATTAAGAAGTATACCACGTCAATGTCTTCCCGCGCAGGCGTTGAGTAATCCTCTCATTTTTTTGTTTAATTTATTTGAAATTATTTTAACCCCTATGATTTTATTTTTGTCATCCCCCGCGAAGGCGGGGGATCTGTCTTTCAACCCCCATCTTCCGCAGTAACTTTTTAAATTAAATTCTTCCTAAAAGATTGACACAGATCACGGATTTTGATCATATACTCCCTTTTGGAAGGAAGTAATGAACGCCTCAAAAACAGTCTTTATGACAAGGATGTATCCTCTTTTTACCAAGAGCTAGCCTATAAAGTTGTCAAACATCCAGGTTTACCTTGCTGCAGTCTGAATTTAGATGCAACCAGCTTTCATGTAGACGGAGAATACCATCAGGATATTGATGCCCAAACTATTCATTTAACACAAGGATATAGTCAAGATCACCGACCTGATTTAAATCAGGTAGTGCTTAATTTAATTACGGAAAATAAAGCGGGTATCCCATTATACATGAAGGCATGAAGTGGAAACACGCAAGATGTGCAAGGCTTCAAAGAGATAGTCAAAGAGCACATTAAAAGCCTTAAAGCGGCATATAAGAACACTTATTTTATTGGCGATGCAGCCCTTTACACTGAAGAGATTTTGACTGGTTTTCTTGCTACATCCTTGAATTTAACAGCACAAGCCAAAGACACTAAGGGATTATTTATTATTGCGACCAACGACTGCTCAGAAGCGTTATCCATGCAGTTTATCCTTGATGAATATAAATCACAGCAGGCTGTAGAACGTGGATTTCGATTTCTAAAAAGCCCTGATTTCTTAACCTCTTCATTCTTCTTGAAAAAGCCTGAGCGCATAGAAGCTTTGCTTATGATCATGACCTCCTCTTGTCTCATGATTTATGCCAGTGTTGAACACCAAATCAGAAAAGTCTTGCAGGAAAACAATGCTTCCTTTCCTGACATGAAGAAAAAACCAACTAACAAACCTACTGCAAAATGGGTTTTCTTTTGCTTTCAAGGCATCTCGGTCTTAACCATAATGGTACCCATCAAGTTGTTACTAATATGATGGATAGACAGAGAACATTACTGGACTGCTTTGGTACATTATATTGGGAGTTTTATTCCTAATTTTGCTGCGGAATGTGGGAATGAAGAAACTATTTCGGGCTCTTTGGTCATTAAGAAATCAATAAAAATGGAACTGTGTGAAAATCCACCTTAAATTTTATAAGATCAAGATGCAGTTCTAAAAAATAGTAACTTTATGAACTATTATCAAAAAACGTAATTTTTAGATGGGTTTTCGCAATTTTGAAAAAGGGACGAGAATTTAAAAGAGTTTAAATCCCGTTTTAACCTATTTTCCAACTGCTCTTAGTTTAAGGTCGTTTTATGATACTTTCTCTAAGCGTACATTTTCCACCATTGGACTCCAAGCCCCCATAAACAATTAACAAATATTATCCGGGTCGATTTGACGAAAGTACGGCAATGCCGTATCATGAGAGTATGAATAAGTTTGAATGGGATGATAATAAACAAAAGATCAATATCGAAAAGCACGGTATTGATTTTGTCGATGCTGTTGCGATTTTCAGTGATATCAATCGCATTGAAAAAACGATTATGCATGAGTCAGGGGAAGAACGTCATTTTACTCTAGGTATGGTTAATGGGGTCGTTCTCTTGGTTGTTTATACTCTAAGATATAAGTCCATAAGACTGATTTCAGCGCGGAGGGCGAGTAAAAATGAAAGAAAATATTACAAAGACCACATCTAAAGGCAAAACTGACTGGGAAAAAGTAAAATCCATGAGTGAGGAAGAAATAGCCCTTAATGCAAGTGAGGATAGCGATGCTCCTTTTCTGACGGATGCTGAGCTTTCCGGTTTTAAACGGGTAACTCCTACTCCTAGCATTGATGTTAAGAAAATCCGTAAAAACTTACACATGAGCCAAAAAGATTTTTCACAGTATTTTGGCTTTAACCTCAAAACATTACGTGATTGGGAGCAACACCGTAGAGAACCAAGTGGCGCAGCTAAAAACTTACTAAAA
>NZ_JHYC01000017.1:0-75000 GCF_000621525.1 Legionella fairfieldensis ATCC 49588
GGTCCCTATCTGCCGTGGGCGTAGGAAAATTGAGAGGAGCTGCTCCTAGTACGAGAGGACCGGAGTGGACGAACCTCTGGTGTACCGGTTGTCACGCCAGTGGCATTGCCGGGTAGCTAAGTTCGGACGGGATAACCGCTGAAAGCATCTAAGCGGGAAGCCTCCCTCAAGATGAGTTTTCCCATGAAGCCCGTTGAAGACTACGACGTTGATAGGCGAGGTGTGGAAGCGCAGTAATGTGTGAAGCTAACTCGTACTAATTGGCTGATTGTCTTGACCATATAACCTGAGTAACTTCAGGTTATCCTGAATGTAGATGATTGAATCGTGCTCTTTCTTTACCCGGTCTGTTTAATACAGACTATAACCGTTTTTCCTGGCGACCATAGCGGTCTGGAACCACCTGATACCTTACCGAACTCAGCAGTGAAACAGACTTGCGCCAATGATAGTGTGGGGTCTCCCCATGTGAAAGTAGGGCATCGCCAGGACTTTATTCATTACAAAGTAAAGTAAAATTATTGCCTTGTAATAATTTTGTAGCAATGAGTTATATGGCTCACTAGGGTTTTAAGAAACCCATTTAAAAAATAGTAATGCTGGCGTAGCTCAGTTGGTAGAGCAACTGACTTGTAATCAGTAGGTCCCGGGTTCGATTCCTGGTGCCAGCACCATCTAAATGCTAGTCCTCATACAAAGCTATTGACTTTAAGTATATCATGAAAGAAAATGGCGTTCTTTTGGGAGGGGTTCCCGAGCGGCCAAAGGGATCAGACTGTAAATCTGACGGCTCTGCCTTCGAAGGTTCGAATCCTTCCCCCTCCACCAGTACTATGCAGAAGATGTAATTAAGTAAGCGGGTGTAGTTCAATGGTAGAACTTCAGCCTTCCAAGCTGATAGCGTGGGTTCGATTCCCATCACCCGCTCCAACTTTGTATAGAAAGTTAAGGACGTAATGGTGTAGGTCTTAAGTAAGGCCCACATAGCTCAGGCGGTAGAGCACTTCCTTGGTAAGGAAGAGGTCGTTGGTTCGAGTCCAGTTGTGGGCACCACATAGTTATCAACTTTTAAATGGGGAGATTTTCCGATGGCGAAGGAAAAATTTGAGCGAAAGAAGCCACACGTAAACGTGGGGACGATAGGACACGTAGATCATGGAAAGACGACGCTAACGGCAGCAATAACGACGATTATGGCGAAGAAATTTGGTGGAGAGGCGAAAGCGTATGACCAAATTGATGCGGCACCGGAAGAGCGAGAGCGAGGAATAACGATATCGACGGCCCATGTTGAATATGAATCATCGAATCGCCACTATGCTCACGTTGACTGCCCTGGCCATGCGGACTATGTAAAGAACATGATTACAGGAGCCGCTCAAATGGATGGAGCCATTCTGGTAGTATCGGCAGCGGATGGCCCTATGCCTCAGACAAGAGAGCACATTCTGTTATCTCGCCAGGTTGGAGTTCCTTACATTGTAGTATTTCTTAATAAAGCAGACATGGTAGATGATGCGGAGCTTCTGGAGTTAGTAGAAATGGAAGTTCGAGATTTGTTAAGCAGTTATGAATTTCCTGGAGACGATATACCGATTATCACGGGTTCAGCATTAAAAGCGTTAGAAGGTGATACGAGTGAGATTGGTGTTCCAGCGATAGAGAAATTGGTTGAGACGATGGATTCTTACATTCCTGAGCCAGTTCGGAATATTGATAAAAGCTTCTTGTTGCCGATTGAAGATGTGTTTTCTATTTCAGGCCGAGGCACGGTAGTAACTGGGCGGGTTGAAAGCGGGATAGTCAAAGTTGGTGAAGAGGTAGAGATTGTAGGTATACGGGATACGCAGAAAACGACCTGTACAGGGGTTGAAATGTTCCGTAAGCTTCTTGACGAAGGTCGTGCGGGAGATAACGTTGGAGTCCTGTTACGAGGAACGAAGCGTGATGAGGTTGAACGAGGTCAGGTGTTAGCTAAACCTGGTACAATCAAGCCACATACGAAATTTGAAGCAGAAGTTTATGTTCTGTCTAAAGATGAGGGAGGTCGTCATACACCATTTTTTAATGGTTACCGCCCCCAGTTTTATTTCAGAACTACTGATGTAACAGGCTCCTGTGACTTGCCAGAAGGTATAGAGATGGTTATGCCCGGTGATAATGTTAAGATGGTAGTTAATCTGCATTCACCGATTGCTATGGATGAGGGGTTGCGTTTCGCGATTCGTGAAGGTGGTCGCACTGTCGGTGCTGGTGTAGTAGCTAAAATTATTGAGTAAAAATAATGAGCAACAATCAAAATATTAAAATTCGTCTTAAATCGTTTGATCACCGCTTAATTGATTTATCGATTCGTGAGATTGTCGAAACAGCAAAGCGAACGGGAGCACAAATTCGTGGTCCCATACCTTTGCCAATAAGAAAAGAAAAATTTACTGTATTGATATCACCGCATGTCAATAAAGATGCTCGTGATCAATATGAATTACGTACTCATATGCGCTTAGTCATTATTGTACATCCTACGGAAAAAACTGTAGATGCACTGATGAAACTTGATTTGGCTGCAGGGGTTGATGTACAGATTAGCCTTGATGACGACGAATAATAGTCTTAAGGTAAGGTTATTAACGAGGTGTTAGAATGACGATTGGGTTATTAGGCCGTAAAATCGGTATGACACGGGTATTTACTGACGATGGTATTTCTATACCTGTTTCAGTAATTGAAGTATTACCTAACCGTGTTTCACAGATAAAAACCATTGATGTTGATGGTTATACTGCAGTTCAGCTTACTGGTGGTGAAAAAAAAGCCAGTCATGTTAATAAACCACAGGCTGGGCATTTTGCTAAGGCGCAAATTGATGCAGGTGATGTGCTTTGTGAATTTCGTGTCGACTCCGTTGAAGCGTTCAGTGCAGGACAAGTCATTTCGGTCAGTGATGTGTTTAACGAAGGTGATCTGGTCGATGTTGCAGCCAATTCTAAAGGTAAAGGTTTTGCTGGTACTGTAAAACGTTATAATTTCCGGACACAGGATGCGACTCATGGTAACTCACGCTCACATCGCGTAGTAGGATCAATTGGGCAAAATCAAACGCCTGGACGTGTATTTAAAGGGAAAAAAATGGCGGGGCAGATGGGTAATGTACGATGTACAACTCAAAGTCTGGAATTAGTAAGGGTTGATAAAGAGCGTAATTTACTTTTAATTAAAGGTGCTGTGCCTGGTTACCCTGGTGCAAAAGTTGAAGTAAGGCCCGCTGTTAAAAAGAAAGTAGAGGGCAAATAATGGAACTTGTAATTAAAGATACTGAAGCTCAATTAAAAGTTAACCAAAATGTGTTTGGTTACGAATATAATGAGGGTCTTATTCATCAGGCCATTGTTACATTTATGAACAATGCTCGTAGTGGGAATAGTGCTCAAAAAACTCGCGCTGAAGTTAGAGGTGGCGGGAAAAAGCCTTGGCGGCAAAAAGGAACAGGTAGAGCTAGAGCTGGAACCATTCGTAGCCCAATCTGGCGTTCAGGAGGAGTTACTTTTGCTTCCAAGAAACGTGATTATAGCCAGAAAATTAACAAAAAAATGTACAAACGAGCATTACGTAGTATAATCTCTGAGCTTTATCGTACCGGAAATCTGGTTATAATAAGTAATTTTGAGTGTCAATCACATAAAACAAAAGATTTTCTCGCTAAAATGCATGAGTTTGAGTTACAAAATGCTCTGATTGTTATGAATGAAGTGGGAGAAAACGAGTATTTGGCCTCACGTAATTTGCACCAATATGATCTATGTGATGTGACTTGTTTAGATCCTGTTAGCTTACTCCGTTTTGAAAAGGTGCTTATGACGGAAGATGCCGTTAAGAATTTGGAGGAGCAGTTACAATGAATGCTGAACGTTTATTAATGATACTGCGTGAGCCGCATACTTCCGAAAAAACAACAGTTATGGCTGACAAGTTTAAGCAGTTTACATTTAAAGTATTAAAGACAGCTACTAAACAAGAAGTTAAGTTGGCTGTAGAGCAGATGTTCAATGTTAAAGTTAAAGGCGTGTCCATTGTAAATGTAAAAGGTAAAAGAAAACGTTTTAAACAGTTGAGTGGTAAACGCTCTGACTGGAAAAAAGCTTTCGTTTCTTTGCATGAAAATTATGACATCGACTTTAGCGTGACAGAATAAGGCAGATTAAGATGGCATTATTAAAATCGAAACCCACTTCACCTGGAAAACGTGGTGAAATACGTGTTATTCATCATCATATTCACAAAGGCAAACCACATGCTGCTTTGGTTGAAAAATTAAATAAAACAGGTGGAAGGAATAACCAAGGTCGAATTACTGTTCGTCATATTGGCGGTGGTGTTCGCTCTAAATATCGTTTAATTGATTTTAAACGTAATAAAGATGGTATAGAAGCCAAAGTTGAACGGATTGAATATGATCCAAATCGCTCTGCATTAATTGCATTGATAGTTTACAAAGATGGTGAACGGCGTTACATTATTGCACCTTCCGGCTTAGAAGCAGGTAACATTGTTATTAGTGGTGAAGACTCACCAATAAGTACTGGAAATTGTTTACCTTTAAGAAATATCCCTGTTGGTACAACTATTCATTGTGTTGAACTTAAACCTGGTAAAGGCGCTCAAATGCTGCGTAGTGCCGGATGTAGTGGACAAATTGTTGCAAAAGAAGGTGCCTACGCTACTTTAAAACTTCGTTCTGGTGAGATGCGTAAAGTTTTGACTGCCTGTAAAGCTGTTATTGGTGAAGTAAGTAACAGTGAACATAGTTTACGCGCTCTTGGAAAAGCGGGTGCGAAACGTTGGCGTGGTGTGAGGCCGACAGTTCGTGGTGTTGCGATGAATCCTGTCGATCATCCACATGGTGGAGGAGAAGGGCGAACGTCAGGCGGACGTCATCCGGTTTCCCCATGGGGCGTACCGACTAAAGGTTATAAAACAAGAAGTAATAAACGTACGGATCGTTTTATTGTCAGACGCCGTAAGAAAAAATAATTAGTTAGAGGATATTAAAGTGGCACGTTCTATTAGAAAAGGTCCTTTTATTGATCAGCATTTATTAAATAAAGTAGAAGCGGCGATCGAGACCAAATCCAAAAAACCAATTAAAACCTGGTCTAGGCGCTCAACAATTGTGCCTGAGATGATTGATCTCACAATTGCAGTCCATAATGGGAAAGACCATGTTCCAGTATATATTACTGACAATATGGTTGGCCATAAGTTAGGTGAGTTCGCTATGACTCGTACATTCAAAGGTCATTCTGGCGACAGAAAAGCCAAAGGTAAGTAGAGGCAATGATGGAAGTTACAGCAAAGTTAAGAAATGCACCACTTTCTGCTCAAAAAGGCAGGCTTGTTGCCAATATGATAAGAAAGATGGATGTTTCTAAGGCAATCGATGTCCTGAAGTATACTCCTAAAAAAGGTGCTCATCTGATGTTGAAGTTACTGGAGTCAGCTATTGCGAGTGCGGAAAATAATAATGGTGCTGATGTCGATGAATTGAAGGTGTGGATGGTTTGTGTCGATGAAGCAGCAACCTTAAAACGAATTAGTCCTCGAGCTAAAGGTCGTGCTAATCGCATTTGTAAACGCAATTGCCATATCACAATTAAAGTATCTGATGAGGAATAGCAATGGGACAGAAAGTAAACCCGATAGGCATACGATTAGGCATAACTCAGGATTGGAATTCGAAATGGTTTGCAAGCAAACATTATGCACAACTTTTAAATGAAGATATTAATCTGCGTAAAGATTTAAAAAAGAAATTATTTGCCGCAGCAATAAGTAAGATCAGGATTGAGCGTCCGGCAAATAACGCTGTTGTAACCATTCATACCGCGAGACCTGGTGTTATTATCGGAAAAAAAGGTGGCGGCATTGAAGCATTGAGAAATGAGATTGCAACTACTTTAGGTGTGCCGGTACATTTAAATATTGAAGAAGTTAGAAAACCTGAACTTGATTCAACGTTAGTTGCAGAAGGTATTGCTCAACAATTGGAACAGCGCGTTATGTTTCGAAGGGCAATGAAGCGCGCTGTTACATCTGCTATGAAAGCCGGCGCAAAAGGAATTAAAATTTGTGTTAGTGGCCGCTTGGGTGGTGCAGAAATCGCTCGTAGTGAATGGTATCGAGAAGGACGGGTTCCTTTACACACTTTCCGTGCTGATGTTGATTATGGTACTGCTGAAGCAAAAACAACCTATGGAATCATAGGAGTTAAAGTTTGGATTTTCAAAGGAGAAATTCTCCCTCAGAAAAGACGAAATACTGACAGCAGTAAGTGAGTGAGGAATTATCATGTTACAGCCAAAACGTACGAAATATCGTAAACAAATGAAAGGGCGAAACCGTGGTTTAGCTCAAAGAGGTTCAAAAATTAGCTTTGGTGAATTTGGTTTGAAAGCACTGGAACGGGGCCGTCTTACCGCTCGTCAAATTGAAGCGGCACGTCGTGCCATGACTCGACATATTAAACGTGGCGGAAAAATCTGGATCAGAGTTTTTCCTGATAAACCGATCACTCAAAAACCGCTTGAAGTCCGTCAAGGTAAAGGTAAGGGTAGTGTGGAATACTGGGTTGCACAAATTCAGCCAGGCAAAGTTCTGTTCGAAATGGAAGGTGTCAGTAGAGAGTTGGCAATAGAAGCATTTGACCTTGCCAAAGCGAAGTTACCTTTCAAAGTTATATTTGAAGAGCGCAAGGTGATGTGATGAAAGAGATTGATGAATTAAGAAATTTGACTCCAAAGGAGTTACAAACTAAGTTGCTTTCATTAAGAGATAAGCAATTCAAGTTGAGAATGAAAAGGGCAAATGGTTCTTTAGATAAGCCACACTCTATCCGTCATACCAGGAAGACTATCGCTCGGATTAAAACAATTATGTCTGAAAAAGTAGGAAAGAGCCATGTCGAATAATGAAACAAATGGTAGAACAGTAGTTGGTAAAGTTGTAAGTGATAAAATGCAGAAAACTATTGTTGTGATGGTTGAACGTACTGTTAAACATCCTAAATATGGAAAAATTATGAAGCGAAGGACAAAACTTCATGCTCATGATGAGAATCAAGTGGGTAAAATTGGGAATATGGTAAAAATACGTGAATCTCGTCCACTCTCCAAAATGAAAAGTTGGGTGTTAGTTGAAGTAATTTCCTAATGACCGTTAGATTTACTTTTAAAATTCCGAGAGGGCTGATATAATCAGCAGCCTTTTTCTGGTCGTATTTAGAGCTGGAGAATAGAATGATACAAATGCAGACTGTGCTCGATGTTGCAGATAATAGTGGAGCACGCAAAGTGATGTGTATCAAAGTGCTGGGCGGATCTCATAGACGTTACGCCCGCGTTGGTGATGTTATTAAAGTTAGTATTAAAGATGCAATACCGCGCAGTAAAGTAAAAAAAGGTGCTGTGATGAAAGCGGTTGTAGTCAGGACCAGTCAAGGTGTTCGTCGTGATGATGGTTCGCTGATTCGTTTTGATGGTAATGCAGCTGTACTTTTAAATAATCAAAATGAGCCTATAGGAACTCGTATATTTGGACCTGTAACTCGTGAGCTAAGAGAGCGGTTTATGAAAATTATTTCTCTAGCAGCTGAAGTATTGTGAGAAGGATTAGTTATGAAGCGCATAAAGTCAGGTGATACTGGTATAGTGATTACCGGAAAAAGTAAAGGTTTTGTCGGCAAAGTACTCCGAGTTGAAGGAGAAAGTGTGGTTATTGAAGGAGCAAATTTAATTAAGAAACACGTTAAGCCTAATCCACAATTGGAACAACGCGGCGGTATAATTAGCCGCGAAGCGCCTTTGCATGTTTCTAACGTTGCACTTTACGATCCAATAACAAAAAAAGCGGGTAAAGTTGGATTTAAATTTATTGAAAAAGATGGAAAAAAGCACAAGGTTAGATACTTTAAATCAAATAATGAAGTAATTGACTTGATCTAATTTAGGTGGCGGAAATGGCAAGACTTAAAGAGTTTTATAAGAAAGATGTAGTTGAAATGATGATGAAAAAATTCGGCTACAAAACTACAATGGAAGTCCCCAAAATTTTAAAGATTACTTTGAATATGGGTGTTGGGGAAGCTGTTGGTGATAAGAAAGTTATGAATCATGCTGTTGAAGATATGACTTTAATATCGGGGCAAAAGCCTATTATAACCAAAGCAAAAAAATCGATAGCGGGTTTTAAAATTCGTGAAGGTTGGCCTATTGGCTGTAAGGTAACCTTGAGACGTGAGCGTATGTATGAGTTTTTAGATAGACTTATTAATATTACTTTGCCACGAGTGAGAGATTTTCGTGGTTTGAATCCAAAATCTTTTGACGGCACAGGCAATTACAGTATGGGTATTCATGAGCAAATCGTGTTTCCTGAAATTGATTTTGATAAAACAGATGGTATTCGTGGTTTAGATATTTGTATTACTACCAGTGCCAAGACCAATGAAGAAGCAAAGGCTTTACTGGAAGCCTTTAACTTGCCTTTGAAAGATAGAGATAAACACTAAGAAGGGTAATATTGTGGCTAAAAAATCAATGCTTGCTCGCGAAGCAAAACGAGCAAATCTAGTTAAAAAGTATGCAGAGCGAAGAAAAGCGTTAAAGGTAATAATTAAGTCGTCCAATGATTTTGAAGCAATTATGGAAGCACAGGTAAAACTGGCTAAGTTACCAATCAATTCAAATCCTGTACGACATAGTACACGTTGCCAGCAATGTGGTCGACCCCATGCCGTTTATCGGAAATTTGGGCTTTGCAGGATTTGTTTAAGACAGCAACTAATGACTGGTAATGTCACTGGTGGCCGCAAGTCCAGCTGGTAAATTTTATTCTATGGAGAACAACTGTGAGTATGCATGATCCTGTTGCTGACATGTTGACTAGAATTCGTAATGGTCAGCAAGCTAAACATCAGAGTGTTACCCTGCATTCATCTAAATTAAAAGAAGAAATAGCAAGGGTATTAAAAGAAGAAGGTTATATATTAGATTATGATGTCCAACTTCTTGAAAATAATTTTAAATCGATCACGATAAATTTGAAATATTATCATGGTAGACCTGTTATTGAGCGTATTTTACGTATCAGCCGCCCAGGTTTAAGAGTATATAAATCATCCAAAGAACTACGTTCAATACCCGGTTTTGGCGTTGCTATTTTATCTACCTCAAAAGGGGTAATGACTCATATAGCTGCTAAATCAAACGGTATTGGTGGCGAAGTAATTTGTGAAGTAGCTTGATATTGGAGAGGAACAATATGTCTAGAGTAGCAAAAGCCCCTATCCGATTACCAGCTAATGTCGAGCTTAATGTTGGCAAAGAAGTATTAACGGTCAAAGGGCCAAAGGGTTCCTTGGAGCAACATTATAATAAACATGTCAGCATTAGTAAGAGCAAAGACGATGATAACGTAATATTGTTTAAGCCTGCTTCCAAGGAACCTAATGCCTGGGCTCATGCTGGAACTGTACGCGCGTTAGTTAACAACATGATTAAAGGTGTTACTAATGGTTTTGAGAGAACCTTGGAATTGGTGGGTGTTGGTTATAGAGCACAGACTGGTAATAAAGAATTGGTTTTGTCAGTAGGCTATTCTCATCCAATTCATTACCCCTTGCCTCAAGGTGTTACAGTTGAAACACCGAACAATACAACCGTTATCATTCGGAGTATTGATAAGCAGCTTTTAGGTCAGGTTGCATCTGAGATTCGTAGTTTCAGACCACCAGAACCTTATAAAGGCAAAGGTATAAAATATGCGGGCGAAGTTATTGCTCGTAAAGAAGCCAAAAAGAAATAAGGTGTAAATTATGAATAAACATAAGGCCCGTATTCGACGTGGTTTAAAAGCCAAGGCAAGATTGCGCCATTCAAATAGACCAAGATTAGTGGTTTATAGAAGTGGTGTGCATATATATTCCCAAATTACAATTAGTGGAGATAAAGGTGATATAGTTCTTGTTTCTTCATCTACCCTGGATAAGGAACTTAAACCTGGCTTAACAGGTACAAAAGTAGAGCAAGCTTACCAAGTAGGTAAATTACTTGGGGAACGAGCGAAGGCTAAAGAACTTGTCGATGTTTCCTTTGATCGTGCAGGTTACAAATATCATGGCCGTATTAAAGCTTTGGCAGATGGTGCACGTGAAGCTGGTTTGAATTTTTAAGGAACGGTTATGGCATTTGATGAATCTACAAAAAATGAAGGATACCAGGAAAAATTAGTATCCGTAACACGTACCGCCAAAGTGGTTAAAGGTGGACGTGTATTTGGTTTCGCAGTATTAGTAGTTATCGGAGATGGAAAAGGCAAGGTAGGTTATGGACGAGGTAAAGCTCGGGAAGTTCCTATTGCTATTCAAAAAGCTATGGAACAGGCAAGAAAAAATATGACTTATATTCCATTAGCAGGCACTACTATTCATCATGAAATTACTTGGAATTATGGTGCTTCGAAAGTCTTTATGAAGCCTGCAAGCGATGGTACCGGAATTATTGCAGGTGGCGCAATGCGTGCGGTACTGGAAGTGCTTGGGGTGCAAAATATTTTAGCAAAAAGTATTGGTTCAACTAATCCCAGTAATATCGTACGAGCTACTATTGGAGCATTGACTAATATTGGAACACCTGATTATGTTGCTGCCAAGCGTGGCAAGTCAGTTGAAGAAGTAATGGCGGGCGAATAATGAGTAAAAAATTAAAAATAACTTTGGTAAAAAGTACCATCGGTCGTAAGCCAAAACATATTGAAATTGCTAAACAGCTAGGTTTAGGTAAACTAAATTCCAGTGTTATTCATAATGACAATCCGGCTATCCGGGGTCTGATTAATACAATTGTTTACCTGTTACAAGTTGAGGAGTGTGCCTAATGAATTTAAATACGCTGTCTCCAGAGCCAGGTTCAAGACCCAATAAGAAACGTCTTGGAAGAGGTATCGGTTCTGGCTTAGGTAAAACAAGTGGTAAAGGTCATAAAGGACAAAAGGCCAGAGCTGGTGGTTACCACAAAATTAACTTTGAAGGCGGACAAATGCCTATTCAACGTCGTTTGCCAAAAATGGGTTTTAAATCTCGTGTTTGCAAAACGGTTGATCAGGTTACTTTAAGCGAATTAGCCAAATTAAATTCGGAAGAAGTTGATCTTGTCGCTTTAAAATCTGCAGGTTTAATTAATCATTCAATACGTGATGTTAAAGTTATTCTCTCTGGAGAAATTAACGTTCCACGAAAACTTAAAGGTTTACGTGTCACAAAAGGTGCTCGCTTGGCTATTGAGCAAGCAGGTGGCAGTGTTGAAGAGTAATTATGAATAATCAAAGGCACGCTACTGGCCAATCTAAAAGTGGATTGGCTGAACTTAAATCAAGGCTACTTTTTGTTATTTTGGGGATATTAGTTTATAGATTGGGTGCGCATATTCCTGTACCTGGCCTTGATCCTCAAAAACTGGCTAATTTTTTTGGCGAACAGCAAAACACTATATTTGGTCTTTTTAATATGTTTTCAGGCGGGGCCTTATCGCGGGTAACTGTTTTTGCTATAGGTATAATGCCCTACATTTCGGCATCTATTATCATACAGCTATTTTCAGTAGTATCACCCAAGTTAGAACAGCTGAAAAAAGAAGGTGAATCTGGCCGCAGAAAAATAAACCAATATACCCGTTATTTGACGTTGGTTCTTGCTGTTTTTCAATCGTTGGGAATGGCGAGGTGGTTGGCTGGTCAACAAATTGCTTTAAACTCAGATCTATTTTTCTATTTTACCGCAGTGGTTACCTTGGTTACCGGAACAATGTTTTTAATGTGGTTAGGTGAACAGATTACTGAGAAAGGCGTTGGTAATGGTATCTCACTAATTATTTTTTCTGGAATCGTGTCAAGCATGCCGAGTGCGATAGCGTCTGTCTTTCAACAAGTTAAGGAAGGTCAAATGCAAGCGCTTACTCTGATACTTGTTGCGGTTATCGTTGCGGTGGTTACTGGTTTTGTTGTATTTATGGAGCGAGCGCAACGTCGCATAAGAGTTAATTATGCCCAACGAACTCATGGACGAAAAGTTTATGCTGCTCAAACGAGCCATTTACCGTTAAAAATTAATATGTCTGGGGTGATACCGCCAATTTTTGCATCAAGTATTATTCTGTTGCCAGCAACATTAGCTCAGTTTTTTGGCAAGGGAAAAGGTATGGACTGGTTGGCAGATATTGGGATGGCTTTGTCTCCAGGGCAACCACTTTATTTGATTGTTTATGCTGCCTCTATACTGTTTTTTGCATTTTTTTATGCAGCTTTAGTGTTTAATCCTAAAGATACAGCGGACAATTTGAAAAAATCGGGTGCTTATATTCCAGGCATTCGACCCGGAGAACAAACGACCAAATACATTGATTCGGTAATGACCCGCTTAACTTTAGTTGGTGCTATTTATTTGGTGCTGGTTTGTTTACTACCACAAATTTTAATGTATACCTGGCATGTGCCTTTTTATTTTGGTGGAACTTCTTTGTTGATCATAGTGGTTGTAATTATGGATTTTGTAGCTCAGGTGCAAGCCCATTTTATGACGCAACAATATGATTCTTTGATGAAGAAAGCCAATTTTAAAGGGACTAAATTGCCTGGTCTTTTATGATTTATTAGCGGAGTTATTAATGAAAGTTAGAGCATCAGTAAAACGACTTTGTCGTAACTGCAAAATTATTAAGCGCAATGGAACCATTCGCGTTATATGTAAAGATGCAAGACATAAACAAAAACAAGGTTAGATCCCTGCTTGATTTTGGATCATTATAATAGTATTCTTCTGTCCCTTTCTGGCAGAGCAAAATAACGTTCGGAGAGAATATGGCTCGTATTGCAGGTGTTAATATCCCGGATCACAAACATATCGTGATTGCTTTGACGTCGATTTATGGAATTGGCAAAACAACATCTATTAAATTATGTAAGCTGGTTGGCATTGATACAACAACAAAAGTATCCCAGATATCTGAAGATAAACTGGAAGCTTTGCGTACAGAAATCGCCAAGATGACAGTTGAAGGCGATTTGCGTCGTGTTATTACTATGAATATTAAGCGGCTTATGGATCTTGGCTGTTATCGAGGTCTTAGACATCGTCGCGGCTTACCTTTGCGTGGTCAACGTACAAAGACGAATGCGCGTACTCGAAAAGGCCGCCGAAAAGGTAATAACTAATTTATACGTAGGAAAAGAAAATGGCTATAACTAAGGCAAAACAACAAAAAGTAAGAAAAAAGGTAAAACGTGTCGTCTCTGATGGGATAGTTCATGTTCATGCCTCTTTTAATAATACCATTGTTACCTTTACGGATCGTCAGGGTAATGCTTTGTGTTGGGCAACGGCAGGAGGTTCTGGTTTCCGAGGTTCCAGAAAAAGTACACCTTATGCTGCACAAATTGCTACTGAAAGAGCTTCCAGTGTTGCAAAAGAATATGGTATGAAATCTGTTGCTGTATTTGTTCATGGCCCTGGTCCAGGACGCGAATCAACTATTCGTGAATTGATATCACAGGATTTTAAGATTGTAGAAATAACCGATGTTACCGGTATACCTCACAATGGATGTAAACCACCTAAAAAACGTCGTGTTTAAGAGATTCAGGAGTATTTAATGGCTAGATATTTAGGTCCAAAGTGTAAATTGTCCCGCCGAGAAGGCACCGATCTGTATTTAAAAAGCGGGGTGCGTGATCATAAATCAAAATGTAAAGCTGAAAAATTACCTGGACAGCATGGTGATAAACGTCCCCGTCTAAGTGATTATGGTATACAGTTACGTGAAAAACAAAAAATTAAACGCCTTTATGGTGTACTGGAAAAACAATTTAGAAATTATTATAAAAAAGCTGCAAGACAGAAAGGTTCTACAGGTGAAAACCTGATGATATTGCTTGAGCGACGTCTGGATAATGTAGTCTACCGTATGGGGTTTGCCAGCACTCGTGCTGAAGCAAGGCAATTAGTAGCTCATAAAGCTATTTTAGTTAATGATAAAGTTGTTAATATATCTTCTTATCTGGTTAGCCCCGGTGATGTTGTATCTATTCGTCAAAAAGCAAAGGCACAAGGTCGTGTACAAGCTGCTATTGCTCTCTCTGAGCAACGTGCTGCTTGCGATTGGTTAACTGTTGACTCATCGTCTTTAAGAGGAACGTATACAACAGTGCCAACGCTAAATGATTTATCTTCGCTTTATAACGTTAATTTAGTTGTTGAACTTTACTCTAAGTAAGCTCGGAGACATAGCCGAATGTATACTGAAATAAATGAAATGTTGACACCGTCTGTACTCAAAGTACATGCTGAGACGCCTAATCACTCAAGAATTGTACTTGAGCCATTGGAGCGAGGGTATGGGCACACGCTAGGTAATGCATTAAGGCGGATTCTTTTATCGTCAATGCCGGGTTGTGCTATTACAGAAGTGTCTATTGATGGTGTTTTACATGAATATAGCACTATTGAAGGTGTACAGGAGGATGTTGTTGATATTCTCTTAAACCTTAAACAAGTTGCAATTAAGATAACTGCCGGCGAAGAAGCAGTTTTGACCTTGAGCAAACAGGGACCTTGTCAGGTGACAGCCGGAGATATTCAGTTAACTCACGGTCAGGAAATTATTAATCCCGAGTTGGTTATTGCAACTTTAAATGAAAATGGTAAGTTGAATATGACATTGAAAGTTGAAAAAGGCGTTGGGTTTCATTCAACTGATTCCTTTATTCGTGCTTTTGATGATGAGCTGGAGAAAAAGTCCGTTGGTAAACTGAAAATTGATAATACATTTTCACCGGTGATTAAAGTGGCTTATTCAGTAGATAGTGCTCGTGTTGAGAATCGTACCGATCTTGATAAGCTTACTATTGATTTACAAACGAATGGTACATTGGATCCAGAAGAGGCTATTCGGATCGCTGCTTCTATTTTGCAACGTCAGCTCCATGCTTTTGTTGATATGAAATTCGAAGAATCACGAGCTGATAATAAAGAGCGTAATGATTTTGATCCAGTTCTCTTAAGACCCGTTGATGATTTGGAGCTTACTGTTCGCTCAGCAAATTGTTTAAAAGCTGAAAATATTTACTATATTGGTGATTTGGTACAGAAATCTGAAAATGAATTGTTAAAAACACCCAATTTAGGTAAGAAATCGCTAACAGAAATTAAAGATGTATTAGCTTCACGTTCCTTATCTTTAGGAATGAAGCTTGAGAATTGGCCGCCTGCGAATCTAGGCGAGTAATATTAGGAGTTTTAATTATGCGTCACCGTAATACAGGCCGTAAATTGAGCCGTACTAGCAGCCATAGAAAAGCAATGTTTTCAAACATGTGTACTTCTCTTATTGAGCATGAGTTGATCAAAACAACTCTACCAAAAGCTAAAGAATTGCGTCGTTATATCGAGCCTCTAATTACTGTTAGTAAATCTGACTCGGTTGCTTCTCGTCGACATGTGTTTAATAAGCTACGCTCCAAGAGTGCAGTTGGTAAATTATTTACTACGCTTGGTCCTCGCTATGTTGAACGTCCTGGTGGTTACGTTCGTGTGTTAAAGTGTGGTTACCGTGCAGGAGATAATGCTCCTATGGCTATTATAGAGCTTGTTGATAGACCTATTGCAACAAATAATCAAGAATAATTGATACATGAAAACCCGCTATTAAGCGGGTTTGATTTAATTAAAGTGATAAATACTTCGGTTTTTCTCGTGAAGAGGAAGCACAATAAGCTGAACTTTCCAACCAATTAGAAATTCTTTCGATTTTCCATAAACGTTCTCTTAACTTTGCCTTAAATTCTTAAGCTTTCATCGTAATTCTTACTTTTTGAAATAAATTGGCATGGATATGTCGTACCATGACTCTTATGAATAATTGTTCTTAATTCGCATTTAAGTTGACGCCATTGCTTGAACATTTACAAAATGGCTAATAATTAGCCAGTTATAATTTAATAAGATTTCATTGTAATTTATTGTAATTTTTATTCCATTTTGTGTAAATATTGCTAGAATGAGCGGGATATGTCGAAACTTAAATTTAAAAAAGAGTTAAATAGTCCTTATTTCTAGACATAGAGGCAAAATGAGAGAAAAAATTGAAAATTTAGAAATAAATCAAACTATTCGCAGCATAGTTGATCTTGTTAGTTTTGGGAGTGATGAAGAGTCTTTCGATAAAATAGCAGTATCTGTTTGTAAAATTCTAAAATATAAGGTTGATAATTTTCCTACTGAAGAAAAAGTGCTTCTCTTAATACGAATTGGATTTATATTATTGATCCCGGGAATTAATTTTTTGCCTGAAATACAGGGGCATAAAACAGAAGCGCTTTATGAAAGAGCAACTTCTTATTTTAAAAAAGTAGAAACATTATTACCTTTACTGTCAGAAAATCTAGTTAGTTTATATACGGATTTAATAGAGGTTGCAAATTTTTTTATAAGCAGCACCGAGAAACAATATCATCTATTAATACAAGAAAAATATAAACAAGTAACTTCTCGATTACGAAAATCTGATTCGAAATATTCAAAATCTAATTTATTAGAAGAAACCTTAGATAAACTTATTGATAACCATCAAAAAATACTCCCTCAAGAAGTATTAATACCGACATTACTTTGGAATCATTACGCATGCAAAAAAATATTAAACCATAATAATATATTTAAAGATTACGATTTAACAAGTGAGATACTTAATATTCACTTTGAAATATTGGCTATTAAGGTATGTGACCACCACCAATTTATAGAGGGTAGTTTGCTTTCTGCTATAGAAAAACCCTTATCACCTGAAGCAACAAATTTAAAATGTTTTTTAAATTTTAGTATTGATGTTCTAGAAATAAGCTGGCATTTTCCCTCGAATTTAAAATCCGACCTGTATAAAGATAGCCTATTAAGGTTTATGGTAACGTATAAATTACAACAAGAATATTTGCAACAATTGAATGACGCCATAGAAAGTGCAAAATTACAAGCGGAACGTTTAAGTGAAGAATTATTGCGAATTGAACGAATCAAAGAGCAATGTTTAAAGCGACGTGCACCAGTAACACTTAAGAAGAACAATATAACTCAAAAAGGAAAAAAAGCATCCTCCAGCAAAAAAAGCTCAGTGAAATCTCATGAGAAGAAAGAGAAGAGCAAACTCACACCTATAGAAAAAAAAGACCTTGCTTATGCTTTGTATAAACAAGGTCAATTTCAGGAGGCTATCAAACTTTGTGAGGATGCGCGAATTCCTCAAGAAAAAATAAGTAAAAAAAACCGACTAGAGCAAGTTGAAATATTAGGATGTTTAGGTGATCAATATAAAGCCTGGTCTCAAAATCTAAAAAATAAAAATAATAAGTTAATTTCTACTTTAGAAAAGAAAGCCTTGTCTTATTATAATTTAGCAATTGAGCAAATCACGCTCGGTTTAGTTGAGCATCAAGATGATTCAAGTTTATATGAATGGTTAGCCTTATCAGACTTTTTTCAATTGGCAGTTAATTCTCTTCAATCCTGTCATTATATTCATAACTTAAAAAAAGAAGCAGAAGAGGATAAACCCGTTTATAACGAACCAGTAAAACTTGAATCAACTTCTCATGATGCTAATTTATTGAGAGAAATTAAAGTTAAAAACGATGTTAAAACTAAACTGGATCTACTCCTTACTGAAAAAAAACAGACTCTTCTAAAGGAGCTTTACGAGCATGGTCATGAGAGTTTTTTCATTGGTGGTGCAGTGAGAAATAGTTATCTCAATCAACCTAGTATAGGAGATACTGACATAGTTACCTCAGCTCACCCACAATTAGTTAAAGATATAGCAAAAAAAATATGGGGGGAAACAGCAACAATTATGTTAGTTGGGCTATATAATCCTGTCGTCCGTATAATAATACCATCATCCAATGAAGCATTAGATATTGCACCCTTGCAAGGTTTATCACCTTCAAATGTAGTACCAGTTCAACTCGACAATGGAACAATAGTTTATATTAACCAAACAAATTCTCTTATAGAGGATTGTCAGCGTAGGGATTTTAATTTTAATTGTGTGTACTATAATCCTCGAACCCAATCCATTATCGATCCAACAGGACGAGGTTTACACGAGCTAGATAAAAAAATATTAAATACCGTCATTAATCCGTATGATAGTTTTACAGAAGATGAACTAAGAAAGTATCGAGCAATCCGCTTTGCAATAAAATATAACTTTAAAATATCAGAAGGTACTGAGAGGGCATTACAACAACATGCTGCTCAATCAAAAGGAGCTGCTCCACCAAGGTTATTAATTGAACTTCATAAGTCATTATTTAATGACAAAGGATTAGAGGCTTTTTCTTTACTAGAGAGGTATGGTTTATTAGATTTATTTAAGAAAACTGAAAAGGAAAAAACAAATAAATCTTCTCATAATTTTGAGCTTGTGAGCTCTCTTTTAAAGATAATAATATCCAATAAAAAACTTTCGGAAAATAATGCTTGGTTATTATTTCTTGCTGGTTTATTATGGCCTCATATTCAATACGCCTCTCAAAATAAAGAAGTAATAAAATCAAATATTAATAATACCATTTTACTGTTTTATCCTTTTTTACGGTTTGATAATATTCACTTGAAAATTAAACAAATTTGGTTACAAACTGTAGATAATAACTTGCCTATTACAGATTTAGCTGTGGAGGAGGTTGAACTTATTGATATTTTCAAACAAGCTGTGCAACCTTTATCTGCACAGGCTTTAAAGTTTTTTACTCACCAAAAAACTATAGCTGAAAATACAATACTGGAAGCATGTAGCCCTTTTACATTGTAATATAGGAGAGCAAACTCACTTGATTTGTGTGCTATTATCATTAATGTATACGAAATAATTGAATTTCTTCAAAGCTTTCTATATTACAAAACCCCTTTATTATTAAAGGGGTTTTATTTACAAAATGTCTGAGGTGATCTCTAAAAAGGAATGTCATCATCCAATTCTTCAAAAGCATCTTGTGCTGATTGAACAGGCTGGGCTTTACGTGTCTGATGTTGCTGTGGTGGCTGGTGTTGAGAAGAGGAAGGCATTTCTTCGTAATTCGATGAGCTTCCTTTGCTATCCAGCATCTGTATGTCATTCGCCACAATTTCTGTAGTATAGCGGTCTTGTCCCTGCTGATCCTGCCACTTACGTGTACGTAAACTACCTTCAACATAGAGTTTGGACCCTTTACGAACATATTCACCGGCAATTTCTCCAAGACGGTTAAAACATACAACACGGTGCCATTCTGTACGTTCCTGCTTGTCACCGGTTTGCTTGTCCTTCCATGTTTCACTGGTAGCAATTGATAGCGTAGTTACAGCGTTACCATTAGGCAGGTACCTTACGTCAGGATCAACACCAACGTTACCTACCAGGATAACTTTATTAATTCCACGAGCCATTTTATTCTCCTGCATGCGAAAGTTAGGGCTGAATTATAACGAATTTAAACGTCATTGCGTAGCCATATTCTAATGATTACCCTGCCGTAGAGCAAATACTGAAAACTACCCTGTCCAATGCTCATTTTCCGGGTTAAGTGTTTGTAATACCTGTGTCATGTGTTTGTGCTCTATTGATCTAAAATATTACAGGTTGTTTTGACAAATACAGAGTATTGACTATACTAAGGATGTAGGGTGTCACTCGGTATACTTACCGTAGAGAACCCACAACAGAAGCCACTTCAGGTGGCTTCTGGCATTTTACTACTCCTGTTTCTGTCTATATTGTTCTATTATTTTTTGGGCACTACCTGGTTCATACTTTGCTTTGTCTATACGAATATAGATAACCTTTTCTTCAGAAGCAATAAAAACATCCTTAATACCTGTAAGCGCTTTGAGGTTTTTTAATAAAGGCTTGTTATTTTTTAAATCCCATGAATAACTTATTAGCAGACTAGTCAGGTAAGATTCAGGTTTCATATAAAATACAATAAGCAGCCAGATGACGCTTATTAAGGCATTTCCCAAAAAAATACCATAATGACCTGCCATCTGATACAACAAACCAGCGGCTACCCCACCACTGAAAATGCCTAAAAACTGGCTGCTGGAGTATATTCCCATTGCTGTCCCCTTGGACGTTGGCGCTGCCTGTTTGGATACCAGAGAAGGTAAAATAGCCTCCAGGATATTAAAAGCAACAAAATAGAATAACATCAACACCCCGAGGCTACGCCAATTTTGACTTACCCAAGCCAACAATAACTGGCTGAGGCAAGTAATTAGAACAGCCATAAAAAAGACCGTTTTCATCCGTTGTTTTCTTTCCGCCATGATAATAAAAGGCAGCATGAGAAGGAAAGACAGCAGCATCAATGGTAAGTAAAAATGCCATTGTTGGGTTAAATGAGATTGCTTGATTTGTTGCTGTAAAAGAAGAGGAATCACATAAAAAGTAGAGGTCAGAATAAAATGTTGAAAGAAAATACCAATATTTAAGCGTTGCAAGTGCCTATTACGAATCACTGTTTTAAAAAGAGAGGTTTTTGACTCACTATCTGCATGAAAACACTCTTTTTGCGGTGTAGGGATAACAAGATGCAGCAATAGCAGGCCAGTGAAAGCCAACAAAGCTGTCAAGTAAAAAATACCGGCCAAACCATAATGAGCGGTAATAAAGGGACTTAAAACCATCGCCAGGCTAAACGATAAACCAATCGTCATGCCGATTACCGCCATGGCCTTGGTACGTTCCTCATCAGGAGTAAGATCAGCAAGAAGTGCTATCAGCACACTGCCAATAGCACCAGTGCCTTGCAGCGTCCGCGCCAGGATCATAGTATAAATCGAATGGCTTAAAGCGCCCAGTAAGGAACCACAGGCAAAAAGCAGCAAACCAATGGTGAGCATCGATTTTCTGCCAAAACGATCAGACAACAGGCCGAAAGGAATTTGTAAAATGCCTTGACTTAGGCCATAACCACCCAATGCTATCCCTATCAGAGTGGGAGTAGCACCATCAAGATGGCCTGCAAAAACGGTGAACACGGGGATTAACATAAATAATCCCAGCATACGAAAAGAAAAAATAGCAGCAATCGGAAAGACGCTGTTAAACCAGGAGTGTTTCATCAGCAATCGCGTACTTCTTGAGGTGGTATGTAATGGTACAAAGTTAGAGGTTAATAGACAAGCAAATCGTTTAGATCTGTTAAGTTTACAGTGTATATATCCTAAAATCAGATAGTATAAAATAGAAACCTCTGGGTGCTGTCATTGACAGGATCTGCGATTCACTGTAGTTTTGATGCTTTTTTATCGAGAAGGATCAGTGAATGGTTTTGCAATTTGCTAATAAAGTGGCCTTAATTACAGGTGGTGCTCGTGGCATTGGCAAGGCTACGGCGTTAAAACTAGCTCGCGCAGGATGCGATATAGCCATTGTTTATTATAACAGTTCGGATGAAGCACAAACGTTAGTTGCAGAGATTCAACATTCAGGACGCGAGGCTGTCGCTATACAGGCTAACGTTGCGGATCAGCAATCTGTCAAAGAAATGTATGAGCGATTTCGCGAAAAATTTGACAGACTTGATTTTCTCATTAGTAATGCGGCAAGTGGTGTGTTGAAACCTGCCTTAAAAATGACGACCAAACACTGGCGCTGGTGTATGGAAACTAATGCCCTGGCTTTGAATCATCTTGCTTCTCAAGGTCTTGACGTGATGAAAGCAGGTGGTCGTGTAATTGCCTTGTCAAGTCTGGGGGCGCATAGGGCAATTCCTAATTACGGCTTTATTGGTGCTTCAAAAGCGGCGCTGGAAGCTTTGGTACGTTCTTTGAGTCTTGAATTAGCAGAATATGATATTACCGTAAATACGGTCTCAGCAGGTGTTGTTGATACGGATGCGCTTAAATATTTCCCCAATCGTGAGCAATTACTTACCGAGTATCAGGCTCACGCCTTGTCGGCTCAGCCTTTAACTCCAGAAGATGTTGCAGATACCATTTATCTGCTTTGTTTGCCTGAAGCTAAAATGATTAATGCGCATACGTTGTTTGTAGATGCTGGTTATAGTCGGGTAGGTTGATGTTCTTTAAGAGTCTTTGCTTAAAGAAGCAAAGACTTTTGCCAAATCCTGTGTCAGATGAGTTAAATTTGCGTTCATACTCGTCACTAATGCTGCTATAGTCGCGTGAGGAACGTGGAGATGATAATAAAGAGTTCCCTTTCTCTTTAAATGGTTTGCAGAATAAATCAGATAATCGGCGCGCAATATACTATTGCCATCAATATCGACATCAAATTGAGAAATATTGAGCTGTAACTGGTAATTGGGCTTGAACAAAAGATCCCACGGTTTGGTTGCAATAGCAGCACCCGGTAACAATGTGATCAGATTGGCTTCAATAACACGTTGGATGTTTTTATCTAATGATTCTGCCCAGCGATGAAATTCTTCTAATTTAACCTGATGGGCATTGCAGTGGATAATGACTTGTGGTTTTAAAGTGTAATCCGGGCTTGTTATACTGACAATCCCTATACGTAACTGATTATAATGCTTAATGGTTTTGGATGATAAAGGAATGGGATTAAGCACATAAAACTGTGAGTCAGGACTACGGCCACAGCCAGTAGAAATTAATCCCATCACGAGCAGAACTGTAATTTTACTTAAGCTCACTTTTTTCCTCGTAATAATGATTCTGGATAGCGTGATAAATAATCTGCCAAATTTTGCGTTGCATTAGCAGCACTTGAGACCTGTTTAAATCCCTGATTTACAGCAGCAATCATGGGTGGTACTTGCTCATTAAGGTCATGAGTTAAATGTTCAAAGCCTTTTAAACTGTCACTAAACTTAATTAACATGGGGGGCATTTCATGGTTTAAGTTGTTTGCCAGGCGATCAAAATTCTTTAAGCTCACATTAAATGCAGTGAGGGTAGGGGGAATTTGTTGACCAAGATTGCTAGCCAGGTGCTCAAAGCTATCAGCCATTGTTTTCATTGCATTAATGGTTTCATTTATTTTGGGCGCCCGGAAAAAATCACTTATATCTTGAAAGGCTTGTTTTGCAGTTTGTAATGTTTCTTGAAAACTCATTGGGTTTTCACTTTGAGCATTGGTAGGAAAAACAGGATAACCATGATAACTTTGTTGTTGGAATTCTATCGGTGTCGTAGAGGGGATGAGTTCAATTGAAGCAATGCCTGTAAGAAAATTGGGATTTTTTATATTGGCAACAAATCCTTTATTAATTAGTTGCTGGATAGGATTGTGTTTGATGCCATATTTTTTTTCAACGAAAAACTGAGTATAGACAGGGATTTTTATGTTGTTTTCTTCATCTTCAGTGACTTCAATGAGTTTCACTTCTCCGATTTTAACGCCACGGTAAGTCACTGCTGAGGTAATATCCAGACCTGTTAAAGAACCTTTAAAGAACATCACATACGTTTCTACTTTTTCACGTGCGTATTCGTCATAAAAAAAGAGAGCGGTAAGAACCGTCAGGCAGACTGCGCCACCTACAAACAACCCAACTAAGGTATAAAGTCGCTCTTGACGCATATCTATCCTTAATAGTCGAGAAATTTAAAATAAATACTACTTACTATTAATACCATGAAGCTGCGCGTCATGATACGTGATATTGCCTGCTTTAAAGAAAGATAACCTTCGGTTGCCTCATAATAGTAATAGCCTACGATGAGACTCACCATAGTACAATAGACAAAGGTTTTTAAAATCGAATAAAGGATCGCTGTACCGGAGATTGTGTTGGTTAAATGAAAAATGTATTCGTGAAGATCAAAACTGAAAAAGTAACGGAAGCAGAAATAAATACTGATAAGAACGGTATTAAGCGCATAAGCATACAGAATTAGACCATTAAAGTTCGTGCCAATCATTATGGGAATGATATGCACTACAATAACATCTTGCGGTGTTTTCTGATGTTCCTTAATGCGCGCGGTAATTAGATTTAAAGCAGATTGAACTGATAACATCAGACCAATTAAAAAAGGGAGCAAATCATAAAATAAAACATATTGTGCGATAATTAGTACATTATGTTGTAAATTATAACGACTTAAAATGTGAAAAATATTCAAGACTAATGATATTCCTATTAAGGAACTAAGTAGTATGAGGGGAATGGCGATCTTCGCCCCTGAATGGAAAACCGTATCCAGGAGATGAGACCAGGAAAGTGTCAGGCGTCGTAAGAAAATTTCCTTAAGGCTATAAAATACATGGCCTATAAAGCGAAAGAATAAAATAACAGATTCAATACGGCGTTTTCCATAGAAATGGAACCGTCGTGATAGATGCATACTCTAGTCCTCATGACTTTAATGCAGTTAATCCATTCCATGCTTAAACAGCCTAACATTAGTTATTATTCGAAGCCAGTTTTAATCAAGAAGCTACTTCGAATACAAAGAATTAGCTGGCTGCTGGGGTGGCATTTTTATTTTTGACAGGCGTGTACCCAGTAAATTAATACCAAGCCCGATCAAGACTAATAAGCAGGCGATAATTTTCCAGGGTTGCAAGGGCTCTTCCAATATTAAGACGGAGCTTAACAGACCAACCACAGGAACCAGCAAGGTAAATGGAACAATGGTTCCTACCGAATGGTGGCTAAGAAGCCAGTTCCATACGCCGTAACCGACCCAGGTTGAAGCGTATACAATATAAAATAAGGCAGTAATACCTTGCCCACTTAGGTGATGATAACTGGCAACCATACGGCTTGGGCCTTCAAAAAGTAAAGAGAGCAGAAGCATGGGGAAAGCTGCGATAAAACTTCCCCAGACAACAAGGGCTATCATATTAGCCCCACGAGTTTTTTTAGTAATCAGATTACCCAGTCCCCAGCTTGCTGCTGCAGCAAGAATAAAGATAAAACCCATAAGGGATATATTTTTATCCACATGAAGACCTACCAGACCAATACCGGCAAAGGAGACTAAAGCGCCTGTAATTTGCCAGATACTAGGTGGTTCATTTAATAATAATGCTGTAAAAAGCATGCTAAAAAATACTTGTACTTGCATGATAAGAGAAGCCATGCCGGGAGTCATACCGACGTCCATGCCAATAAAAAAGAAAGAAAACTGTAAAGCAAAGGTAACAAAGCCATATAACGCGACCAGTTTAAAAGGAACAGCGGGCGGTTTAATAAAGAAAATGGCTGGTATACTGGCCAGGATAAAGCGCATGGCACCCAGTAAAAGGGGCGAAATTTCTTCTAGTCCCAATTTGACAAAAAGAAAATTTGTGCCCCAGATAACTGCAACTAAAATAGCTAGTAGCATATGAGAAATTGGCATTTTTACAGGATTAATGGGTAATTGGGAAAGATAGCTATTTTATCTTAAAATTATCCGCATAGCTTGCAAAAATTGCAGTTAAAAGTGTAAATTTTACGCAAAACCGATGTTATCCTGGCTCTGCCGCCCCTATACGCAATAAACCTATCGTCTCGGCAAAAGGTCTTTCTGCCAAAGTGACGAGTGATTGGTAGTCAGGCCCTAAAATTGTCATTAAATTGACTAAACTGTTTACACCATGGCAAACGGCATCAGTACGTACTGATTGGCTAAGGAAATTGCGCATAAAGCCACCAATGGCCTGCGAGGGATTTTTAAGGTCATAACTATTTGTTGTCGTATAGGCATTTTGTAATAGCCAGCGACTAGTTAAAATAATAGCTTCGCGATATTTAGTGCAGCCTGACCTATTTTGGCTTTTACAAAATGGGTAAAGTTCACTCAGAACCTCATTAATCCAGCCATTACCACTCGTCGTCATTGTGTCGAGATAACGACCGTGGTTATAGGCATCCTCCGGATTAGTAATTTGCCTTGCTAAAATTTCTGCAGCGGCTTTATTAATTACATCCTTATAAAGTGGTGCTTTGTTAACCTTGGCGTAGTCTATTAAAGCCATAGTAACCCAACTTGTCGAGATAGTATTTGGCGCTCGAAAATCATCGCCTACAAAATAATTTTGCCGCGTGGTTTCTTTAACTATACGCCGGGCAATTAAACTTGCCGTTTTATAGTATCGCGGCTCTTTTGTTACCAAAGCTAAACGAGATAAGGCGGAAAGTACCTGTCCTGAATAAAGAAAAGATTGATTATGGTTGTATTGCCAATGATCTTTACTATAAATTGCTTCCGATGTTACTCGCCCATCAGATTTTACCATAGTGATTAGCCAGTCACCGGCTCGTTTGGCCGCAGTTAAATAGAGTTGTTCACCGGAGAAACGGTGTAATTCAAGCAAGGTAAAAATTGTTTTGGATGCAGTGCCTACCACTGCACGCAAGGTTTTTTTATGGGTTTTAACGTGATAAGCATAATAAAAACCCCCGGTGTTTTCACCATCAGGAATTTGCATGGATAACAAAAATTGAGCAATAGGTTTAAAATGTTTCTTTAACTCAGGATCTTTATTAAATTGATAGAGTTTTAATAGACTATATAAGCTGGAAGCGCTGTAAATGGTACGAAGATTATCACTGCGTTCATCTCGGGAGGCATCATATCGTTTAAAAAAGCCATGAATTTCCGGATGCATGACGCCTAGTAAATAATATTGGCTTGCCGTAATTTGTTTTTTAATTGAGTCAGTATCCATCTGTCTTAAGGCAGCGCGATTTCCCAAAAGTTCCACACCCTTATTACCTTCCTCGATGAAAGTATAATAGCTGTTGGGTGGATAATTAAACGTGATATGAAATCTGAAAGTAGACAGTTCGTTTGCTGTTATTTCAGGAAGCGTGGTATGGCTTAAAGCCTGTTCAGTCGCTTGCTGGATTGTTTTTGCCAGACTGGATTGATTCTTCGTTTGTCCCTGACCAATTTTCTTGCCTTGATAATAAATCGAAATAATAGCAGACCAGTAAGTATGACTATACTGATTATTCCATGATGTATCTAACAGTTCCAATTGAGGTGAAGGAGTATGTAAAACAAGGTGTTCTGCCAGATGGCGCACATAAGAAGTAACCGTGTTGCGAAATTCGTTGTTCTGTTGTATTGATTCAGTGTTTACAGAGGCGCAGGAGCTTTGAAGCGGCAAAAAAGCCAGGCAGAGCAGAGAGATTATTATTTTATGCATTAATACCAGATCCTTTAAAATAATATTATATGTTTTAAAAAGCGCGAACGAATTATGCGCTATTACCTGAGTTTTTGCATACTCTTTTTTTGTATATTTTTTTGCACAAATTTAACGTGGATCCTTCTTTATGGTGGTTGCCTCGATAGGCGTTATTGTTAAAAATAACTGTCGATCATTTGTTTTTCTTTAGTGATGTTAACGTAGCTGAGCGTCAGAACTTTGTGATATAATCTGAAGTTTTGTGAATCAGGTGAGTTCTAAGGATAAAAAACATGAATGTAGATAGCGTTTACCCTAAGGTAAGGGAGATTATCGCTGATGTATTGGTTATTGATGAAGAAGAAGTTTCTTTAAATAGTCGTTTGATTAGTGATTTAGGGGCTGAATCAATTGATTTTCTTGATTTGGTTTTCCAATTGGAAAAGGAATTCAGTATTAAAATTCCTCGTGGTCAATTAGAAAAAAATGCACGTGGCGATTTGGCGGAAGATGAGTTTGAAAAAGGGGGCGTATTGACTACGAAGGGAATGCAAGCCCTTAAAGCCTATTTATGCGAAGTGCCTGCAGAATATTTCAAATCTAACATGAAGGTCAATGAAATTCCGATGCTATTTACAGTGGAAACCTTTTGCAAACTGGTTATTACTGCGGTTAGTGAACAAAAAGTCTGTGAAATTGTGGCCTGATGCGGTTTTTATTTGTAGACAGAATATTGGAGCTGGTTCCCAATAAGTTGATTCGGGGGCTAAAACATATCACGAGTGAGGATGTTTATCTCTGTTATGATGAGACAGGAAAGCCCTGCTTTATTCCTTCGTTGATAGGTGAGACTTTGGGTCAATTAGCAGCCTGGAATGTCATGGTTGTTAATGATTTCACTTTAAGACCTGTCGCCGGCGTGGTTGCCAGTGCGCGATTACACAGGCCAGCGTATGTAGGTGAGACGCTATTGCTGGAGTCTGTCATTGAAGTACTTGATGAGAGGGCCGTACAGTATCGTAGCGTTGCTCATGTGCAGGGAGAAGTGGTGTTTACTATTGATGGCGCTTTAGGCCCTTTGCTGCCGATGGATGATTTCATCAATGAACAAGAGGTGCGGAGCCAGTTTGCTGAAATAAATCGGCCGGGTGACTGGCCACAAGACCTGCGTGCGACAACTCAGGATTATGAATTGATCATCCAGCCTGAATCCTTTGCTCGTGTTTCTATGTTTTCTTTTGATCGTATTCTTGCTTTTCAACCTGGTTGTAGTTTAATTGCAGAGAAGTGTATTACTCGGGCAGCACCTTATTTCCCTGATCATTTTCCGAACAAGCCTGTTTTACCAATGACTGTTTTATTGGAGTGCAAGCTAAATCTGGCGCGAGAGTTTTTGGCACGTTCTGCATTAGAGTTCCATTATCAAATCAGTGAATTGCGTAAAATCAAAATGAGTGAATTTGTATACCCCGGTGATGTGATTACCTGTTATGTTAAGGTCAAACAGCGGGATGCACAGCAATTGATTTTAAGTTATCGCAGTGAGGTCGATGGCAAACGGGTGTGTGTGTTAGACATAGTAATGATTGCACAAGGTAACTCAATATGAAAAAAAGACGAATTGCAATTACTGGCCTGGGTGTTGTGTCTCCTTTGGGCAATAATGTTCAGTCTACCTGGCATAATTTATTGGCAGGTCAATCCGGTATTGCAGAAATAGCCCATTTTGATGCAAGCGCTTTCCCTGCGCGCATTGCAGCAGAAATTAAAAATTTTATACCTGATCCTTTAATTACCTCTGGGAAACAGAGTCGTTTTGCCATGCCTTTTACCCATTACGCTCTTGATGCTGCCCACCAGGCTTTTCAGGATGCGGGAGTCAGACCTGATAAACAAACTGCGGCGCGCTGGGGTGTGGTCGCGGGTAGCGGAATGATGACTGCTGAATTTGATTATTTATATCGGTTTCAACAAAACTGTACTACTGATGGGCATCCCGATTGGCAAAAATTGCAAGCTAAAGCTCAGGAATTTTATAAATTGTCCGATTTTGGTAAAACCACATCAAATTCAGGGCTATCCTTACTGATTCAGCAATTTGGTATTGAGGGCTATGCTTCTTCAGTACATACTGCCTGTGCATCGGGGGGGCAGGCTTTAGGTTTGGCCATGCAGGTTATCCGCCGTAATGAAGCTGATTTTATGCTGGCGGGCGGTTTTGATTCAATGATAAATCCGCTGGGTTTATCGAGTTTTTGTCTCTTGGGCGCTTTATCGACATATAATGAAACGCCCTCAACGGCGAGTAGACCTTTTGATGGTACCCGAAATGGTTTTGTTCTTGGTGAAGGGGCTGCTTTTTTAATTCTTGAAGAATGGACAAAAGCCCAGGCCCGAGGCGCCCGGATTTATGCAGAACTTGCAGGAGAGGGTAATTCACTCAGTTCGTATCGCATTACTGATTCTCACCCAAATGGTGATGGGGCTATTCAGGCAATCGAAGGTGCTTTGCGAAGCGCAGGACTTAAGGCAAGTGATGTTGATTATATTAATGCGCATGGAACTTCAACAAAAATGAATGATCTGAGCGAGACGAATGCCATTAAAGCAGTTTTTGGCAAACAAGCTTATCAACTTCCTGTAAGCTCAACAAAAAGCCAAACTGGCCATTTAATCGCAGCAGCAGGCGCACTTGAAGCAGTATTATCCGTTCTTTCTATTCACCATGCGCAAGTGCCGGGAACGGCTAATTTAATAACCCCGGATCCTGAATGTGATTTGGATTATGTGACGGATGGGCCACGGGAAAAATCGCTTGGTGTCGTTTTATCAAATTCGTTTGGTTTCGGGGGCAGTAATAGCTGCTTACTTTTTAAGCATCCTGAATTAGGAGATCGAGACGAATGAGTAACGCCAATCGTGTTTTTATTACCGGGTTAGGTGCCTTAACGGCTTGTGGCGAGACCTCGCTACAAACCTGGGATGCCCTGCTCGCCGGTCGAAGCGGGCTTGCTGAAATCAATCAATGGGATTTGTCTTCCTGGCCCCATCGTTCAGGCGGGGAGCTTAAAAACTTTCAGCCCGCAAAAATGTTGCCTGACCGTAAATTGATAAAAGTAATTTCCCGTCAGGATGTAATGGGTATTAATGCCGCAATGCAGGCAGTCAATCATAGTCAGTTACTTCCTTATCGGGAAACGCTGGATAATGCAGTCGCTTTTAATGAGCAAACAGCGATTTATGTGGGTTCTCCTGGTAACAAGTATTTTCAACAAGACGATTTTTTACCTCTTATTAATAAAACTGGCGATGATATGCAGGCTTTTGCCAGTCATTTATTTAGCGAAGTACATCCTATGTGGTTGTTACGTATTTTACCTAATAATGTATTGGCTTACACGGGTATTCATTATGGATTTAAAGGGCTAAACCACAATATTGTTAATCATGCGGTGGGTGGGATGCAAGCTATTATCGAAGCTTTTCATGCCATCAAAGAAGGTCTGGCTGAGCGTGCTATTGTGGTAGCTTATGATGTCATTGAGCCGCAATCGTTATTTTACTACGATAAAATCGGAGTACTTGCTTCGCGTCATTTAAAGCCTTTTGACAAAGACCATGATGGGACTCTTCTTGCAGACGGCGCTGCGGCGCTGGTTCTGGAAAGCGAAGCAAGTGTACAAGCACGTTCCGCATCCTGTTATGGTGAAATTTTAGGCGGAAGGTCTGCTACAGAGTCATCGGGCTTATTTTCAATTGAAGCGGAAGGTGAGCATTTGACTTCCTTATTAGATGAGACACTTGGCGCTCAGCAAATACACCCCTCTGAGATAGGGTTATTGGTGGCTCATGGAAACGGAAATAGCAAATCAGATGACAGTGAGGCTCATGCGATTCAAACTGTTTTTGCTGATCATAAGGTTCCAGTAACTGCGTTTAAATGGGCCATGGGACATACCATATGTGCTTCTGGTATTCTCGATACGGTTCTGGCCTCTTATGCTTTATCAAATAAATGTATTCCTGGTATTGCCAATTTTAATCAGGCCGCTTCCGCCTGTGCAGGTTTAAATCTGAGCGCTGAGCACTGCTCCTTAGAGTCAGGTAAAAAGACTGCCGTAGTCATTAATCGAGGATTTGCCAGCATGAATGCCTGTTTGGTGATGAAAGCCTGTGATTAAGTTAAATGAGCAAATCAATAATATGCGAGTGTCCTTTATGGGACGCTTTTTATATCACTGTTTACCTTATCGGCGCGCTGTTGTCAGAGCTAATATCAATCAGGTTTTTGGTGAGAAGCTCTCTGTAAAGCAAAAAATTCGCTTGACTAAAGCATTTTACTCCCACCTGGTAACGTCACTTAAAGAAACTGTTCAATTGCGGTTTATGAGTGAGAAAACCCTCTGTGAGAAAGTAGAGGTGCGTGGTTATGAACGTTTGTTGGCGGTTGCGGCTAATAATCGTGGCGTGTTGGTGTTGACGGGGCATTTTGGTAATTGGGAGTTTGCTCCTCTTGGCGGTATTTTAAATTTTAAACAGTTTCAAGGACAATTTCATTTTATTCGCCGCACATTAGGCAATAAAACAATCGAAAGGATTTTATTTAAACGTTACTACCAGGCTGGTTTGAACGTTATTCCGAAGAAAAATTCTCTGGATAAAGTTTGTGCTGCTTTGGAGCAAAATCATGCTGTAGTTTTTGTTTTGGATCAGCATGCTTCACTTGCCAATAGAGATGGCGTTGCGGTTGAATTTTTTGGCAGGAAAGCAGGTACTTATCGCAGCCTGGCAAGTTTAGCCCGTCATACGGGGGTGCCTGTGGTTCCCGCAGCAGGCTATCGATTGCCTGATGGACGTCATGTTCTGGAGTTCTATGAACCTATTTTTTGGCAGGAATATGAGAGTGTTCAGGAGTCAATTTATCGTAACACGCTGGCTTATAATCAAGCCCTGGAGCAAATCATTCTGGCTCATCCAGAGCAATGGTCCTGGTTACATAAGCGTTGGAAATTGAAAAAATAAAGTTAAAAAATCGAATAGTACATTTTTTTTGCCTAATTTAGTCTAAAATTAATCCAGAATGTATTGTTAATTTTTACCAAAAGTTGTGCTGATAGCTAGTAAGATGTCATGAAAGCTTTTCTACATAGAAATATCAGCATTCTGAATGCTCTATTATGGAGTAGTTATATGGAAGGGCATAAGCTGGGTTTGAGGTTTTTTCAGCAAATGGTTCTCTCTGTGGAGGAAATAAGTTTTACCAGGCTTGTGCTCGGTTTAATCGACGAAATAAGATTTTTCAAATCTGCTTTTGAAGATGAATTAGAGCGGGCGCTGTCGGATGATGATAAAAAGAAGTTACAGACCACTATTGAAGAGCACACTTCACGTTTAAAAACCTTGGAGAAAATTAAAAATAGCGCTCCCATTTCTTCAGACGACCTCGATTTATTATTACAATATGGAAATAATAAGAAGCATCCAGAATTGGTAAATTATCCTAATGTGTTGAATTTCTCTAAAAACCAGACTCCTTAGTCAATTAGATTATAAAAAATCCAGTTTTGCCAATAAAATACGTTGTGCCGGCCAAAAAATAGCTATTAACGCGAATTGCCGACGAAAGGCGGGGATCTGCTCTTAAGCAAAGTGATGAGGCAAGTGGAGAATGGATTTTCTCAGGAGCAAGCCGCAGTATGTAGGCATCAATTGGAAGTGCCGATTTTCGTTGGTAATTCAATACATTTGAATTTTTTGTCCGATACAAAAGGTAGTTGTTCATCTACTCTTAACGTAAGTACCTCATGCCCATCATCGGTTACTAAAATGGTATGCTCCCATTGCGCTGATAATTTGTGATCTTTCGTGACAACAGTCCAACCATCGCCTAACGTTTTAACTTCTCTACTACCCAAATTAAGCATTGGTTCAATAGTAAAAGTCATTCCTGCTTGTAATTGTAATCCGGTATTGGGTTTGCCAAAATGCATAATGTCAGGTTTCTCCCACATTGATTGCCCAATTCCATGACCACCATACTCTCGTACGATTGAATATCCATGCTGCTCTGCATGATTTTGAATTATGCTTCCTATGTCTCCCAGATAAACCCCTGGACGAACTATTGAAATGGCTTTATATAGGCATTGTTGGGCTATATCCACTAATTTTTTGGCAAAGGGCTTTACATTACCAACGAGAAACATTTTGCTTGTATCTCCAATGAAACCGTCTTTTTTTATAGTTACATCGATATTAATGATATCGCCGTTTTTAAGCTTTTTATCGGAAGGTATACCATGACAGACCACATGATTGATGGATGTGCAAATACAGGCCGGGAACCCGTAATGGTTTAATGTGGAGGGAATGGCCTCTAAGTCTTTGAGAATATACTGACGGCAAATTTGTTCAAGCTCATTGGTACTTGTACCTTCAGTCACATAAGGTTCTATCATTTGAAGGACTGAGGCTGCTAAATGACCAGCAACTCGCATTTTTTCTATTTCTTCAGAAGTCTTCACTAACATCCCGTATTTCTCCTTGTGAGGCTTGATTGACCAGAATTTTGAGAATTTCGGAGTAAGTAATTGATGGATTTTCTTCTGCCAGTTTTCCTATCCTGATCCAATATTCTGCCTGCGAATTGATTGAACGACTCATTGCTCTTGCCATTAATTTAGTGGCTTCGTGCAATTCGTCAGAAATTTTTACTATGCCCATATTTTCTCCAAAACACAAATAATATAGCATTATGATATAAAATGCTATATTTTGTTGTTATTCATATGAAGGCGTCTGCATTTGTCTGGTAAAAAACGCGTATCGGCTTTATCGATAGGGCTTTCATTATAATTTTGGGAGAGGAGTCCTGTCTTGTGAGAGAAGGCATTTTTTATGTAGAATCTCTCCTATATTCGGAGAGATTCTTTATTTTTTGATAACAACAGAAGCGCTATTTTCATGAATGGTTTGTTTCGGGTGAATTACCGGGGTTTTCAGTCGTATTAATTTCCTGATTTTCTAAGACTTTCTTCCCTTTTTCGTTCAATTTCTGGAAAAAATTATTATGGGAGATTTCCGCTTTTACGCTTTTTGAACCCGGTACCCAAGTCTTGTGTTTTGATTTTAATTCTAACAGCATTTTTTCTTTAACGTTTTCTGTCAGACTATTGGATTTTTCTTTTTTAGAGCCATGGAGTCTTGATAAGGTATTGTGCATAAATAATGTTAATTGCCCTTGTTTGTGATAATTTAATCCTAATTTATTTAATTCTTCTTCCTTTAATATTTTTAATGCTTGATCCCAGCTATAATCCAGGGCGCTTTTCACTACCTGTTTTTTATTTTTATTTTTAATACCTTGTTTTAACTTTATTAATTGATTTATTTCTCCTTGGTTTAATCGGTTTAATATGGAAAATGCTTCTTTAATACGATCACTATATTTTTCGAGTAAATCATTAACGTAATTTTTATTTTCTATAATCTCTTTAAATGCCTCATAATCCTCCTTGAGTTCTTCCGTATGTTCTAGCCATTCGAGGTTTTTTATTTTGGACAAGTCGTTAATCGCCCTCTGCATTTGGCTTAGTGCAGCAGCTATTTCAAGTTTTGTGTGCGATGATTTGGAAGCGGTAATAAATTTCTGAGCATCTTTATAGAAGTGTATGTTTTCTTTGATATCCATGAATGTAGCGACTTGTTGCTCGGTAAGATTTTTTATTTTATCAAATTGTGGTTTATATTCTTTTTTAATTCTACCACAAAAAAGATGACTATCAGGGTCGCTATCTCGTAATTTTATAAACCTTTCATAATCAAAATGATATTGATAAGAATCAGATAATTTAATGATGTCAGTTAAAGTTAAATTGGCGGGTATTTCTACTTGTTTTAAAGAATCAATAAGGCGCTCTCTTTTATTTATTTGTTTTATTATGGTACCTAATTGCTGCTCTTTAGGGTTATTACAAAAGCTCAGAGCATTTTTCTCTATAGTACTGCACTCATCAATGGCATTTGTTATTTTTAAAACAATGTCTTTTGCTTGTTTTGCGTTTAAACAGTCACTTTTATTAAAATCATACTTTTCCATTAACTTCTCACAGAGCGTACTATCTTCTTCAGCAGACCCACCCGTTCTTATCTTCTGAACTTCAGAATGAATACCGTTAGCTATCAAGTCTTTTTCCTCAGCCTCTGAAATTTCCATCTTTTTTAAGTGCTCAACAGCGTCTTGCATGATGTTTATTTTGCGCATTATTAATAGTTTATTTAATCGTTCATTTCCGATGGCCAGATCGGTAGCTAAAGACTCTCGTGCCTTGTTATAACTATTAAGGTAATCTCTAATGAATGACATGGGTTTTACTCTAAATGATAAATTTATTAATAATTATATAACAAATTGTTCGTTATATGAAGACCATGTTAAAATTTTAACTAAATTGGCGTTTGTATTGACCCTGTATGATCAATTGAGAATGATGTCATTCTTTTTTTGCCCGATGGTGGCCAGCGCCCCTGGCGTGTTTTCGGAGTAACTAATCCCCTGTCATTAATATTCCCTCATATACAAAACTGGCGGGGCCGGTAAGAAAAATGGATTGGGTGGTATCAGGCCAATCAATAATTAATTCACCACCAATCAAACCGACATGTATCCGTGCTGCCAGGTGATGAAAAAGCCGTCCTGCCGCAGCAGCTGCTACTGCACCACTGCCACAAGCGTTGGTTTCACCGCAACCGCGTTCATAAACACGTAAACGGATGTGATTTGCATCAATAAGCTGCATGAAGCCTACGTTGGTTTGTTCAGGAAAAAGAGGGTGTTCACTGATTTGCCGACCCAGAGTTGTTACAGGTACAGTAGCCAGATCTTTAACAATTAAAACAGCGTGAGGGTTTCCCACGTTTAAGGCGTGAATTTCACAATGAGAGCCATCCTTTAAAGGGAGGCTATAGAGACTCGTTAGAGAATTAACAAGGAAAGGAATTTCGGATGGATTGAAAACAGGATGCTCCAGTTCTACGGTGACTGTGTGATCGTCATTAAGCGTTAGTTGCATTTTGGTGGTGCGGGTGGCAACAGAAATCGTTTTTTTAGTGCTTAAACCATAATGATGGATGAAGCGGGCAAGGCAGCGAGCGCCATTACCACATTGCCCTACTTCCTGCCCGTCTGCATTAAAGATACGATAAAAAAAATCAACTTCCGGTTCTTTACTGGCTTCAATAAGCAAACATTGATCAAAACCTATTCCTGTGCCTCGTTGGGCGAGGGCTTTAATTTGACTGGGGGAGAAATGAATTTGCTGATGAAGGCCATCAATCACTATAAAATCATTTCCTAATCCATGCATCTTTGTAAATCGAATTGTCATACGCGCTCATTTTAAAGTTTTTGGTACGGTTTGTTTGGCTTCAGGAAGATAAAGAGGTCCTTTTTGTCCACAGGCTGATAAAACTATAGCCATACTCAGAGCCAGCATAAAAAGAAGTAAACGCATTATGAAACCACATTAAACAGTAAAATCATTAGTATAATAAACTTCTCTTAAGACTGCTATGAGACGGGGAATCAGGGTAGAGTGCTTGCTAATGATTAAAAATAGATTGAGGATACGCTTTCACAACTAAACGATGATATTTAGGTGTTCTACCTTGCCTTCCCTGAATGCTTTAGTAATAATTCAGGTTTTTTGTTGGAGGCGTAAGGTTGAACGTTTATATAAAAGAGCCATCACAGCAGGCTCAAGCCTGCGTAATCTGGATGCATGGTTTGGGTGCGGATGCCTCGGATATGGCCGGCCTGGCAGATCAGTTGCCATTGAATGGCGTGAATTTACGCCATGTATTTATAGAAGCGCCATTACGCAGTATTACTTTGAATAACGGTATGACAATGCGTGCGTGGTACGATATTCTTGGTATGAAGTTAACAGACAGGGAAGACAAAGAAGGAATTTCGGCTTCGCAATTGTTAATTCATCAGGCTATTCATCAACAATTACAAGAAG
The DNA here is from genome assembly GCF_000621525.1 of Legionella fairfieldensis ATCC 49588. Taxonomy (GTDB): domain Bacteria; phylum Pseudomonadota; class Gammaproteobacteria; order Legionellales; family Legionellaceae; genus Tatlockia; species Tatlockia fairfieldensis. The sequence goes on from NZ_JHYC01000017.1 coordinate 37,217, forward strand.
GATTTATTCCACAACAGATTTTTTTGGCAGGATTTTCTCAAGGCGGTGCAATGGCTTTATATACCGCATTACATACTTCAATGCCGCTTGGCGGTGTCATTGCCTTATCGGCTTATTTACCATTAGCTGCTGAATGCAAGGCAGAGCTTCCTAAACAAACACCTCTATTTATCGCCAGCGGGCATTACGATACAATTGTCTTACCGATTTGGACTCAACAAAGCGCTGATTACCTGAAAGCGGCAGGTTATCATGAATTAACTTTTCGTACTTATACTATGGAGCATTCTATCTGTGCAGAAGAAATTGTGGATCTCTGTAACTGGCTTACTGGTCAGGTGAAAGGAGATCGTTGATGACTATTGTTAAAAAATCCCGTGTTGTTCCTTTTTCTTGCGAACAAATGTATAGCCTGGTTAACGGTGTTGAACATTATGCTGAATTCTTGCCTTACTGTTCGCAAAGTCTGGTTCATCACCGAAATGACGACGAAGTGCAGGCTACATTAGTGATTGCTGCGGCCGGTATGAGCAAGTCTTTTACCACTCGTAATCTTTTACAGGCTAATAAAATGATAGAGATTCGCCTGATTGATGGTCCTTTTAGTCATTTAGAAGGGTTTTGGCGTTTTGACGAACAGCCAGAGGGATGTATAGTTTCTTTCGATTTGGAATTCGAGTTTGCCGGTCGTATGTTCTCTATGCTTTTAGGTCCTGTTTTTGAACAGGTTACTGATAAAATGGTCGATGCTTTTTGTGATCGGGCAGGAATTTTATATGCTCAAGGTTGAACTGGTTTATATACCCTTTGACCAATCTCTGATTCATTTATCGCTGGAATTAAACCCCGGGGCTACAGTTGCTGATGCAATAGAGGAATCGGGTTTACTATTAACCCATCCAGAGATAAAAGAGTTACCCGTTGGCATTTTTTCCAGGCAGGTAAATCGAGATACGCTGTTAACATCAGGAGATCGTATTGAATTCTATCGCCCATTAACGCTTGATCCTAAAGAGAAAAGGCGGGAGCGCGCAAAAACGGGTCGTAATTAAATACGCCATTCAACATATCGGAAGCCGGAAGCAATTAACGATGACGCTCGATACGAACCAGATGATTGTGAGAAAAATATAGACTTACACTGCGGACGAGCAAAGGACCATTGCCTTTACGGTAAGTATAGGCGTAGTCCCAACGATCATTATTAAAAACAGGATTTAGTAAACTGGTTCCCATTAAAATAGCAGCATCGTTTTTGCTCATTCCTGTTTTTAAACGCTCAATTTTGGATTCGGGTAAAAGATTTCCCTGCCGTACAACCCGCCTTGAAAAATCATAAGAGGCACAATGGGTAAGGGTCAAAGTAAAAATAATACTAATCAACAGATTTATTATACGCATTGTTTTGCCTGTTCTGAAAAATTTCGCCATAATAACACGGCATTTATAGAAAGACACCTGCTAAAGCGAGAAGGTATAACCGAAAGGAGTGTTTGTGGAAGAAAGCAAGCAATTAAAAGACGCTGGCTTGAAAATTACTATACCACGTTTAAAAATATTACAGATTCTGGAACAATCACTTGCCCATCATTTAAGTGCCGAAGGTGTTTATAAAGCATTATTGGAGATGGGAGAGGATGTAGGATTGGCCACAGTTTATCGCGTTCTGACTCAATTTGAAGCAGCTGGTTTGGTAAATCGTCATAATTTTGAAGGCGGTTATTCTGTATTTGAACTGAGTCAAGGCGAACATCATGATCATCTGGTTTGTGTTAAATGTGGCAAAGTAGAAGAGTTTGTTGATGAAATCATCGAACAGCGCCAACAAATGATAGCAAAACGGGCTTGTTTTAAGATGACCGATCATGCGTTGAATATTTATGGTGTTTGTCCCCAATGCCAGGATAATAATCCATCAGAGGGAGGTTTGTAATCACTGGAACGGTTGTATTATGTCTTGCAAAAAATCCAGGTTTTGATAGATGATACGAATAGGATACCTTAAATGCTTTGTCTATCTATGAGTTATAATTAATTCATTACTTCTCAGCAAGGATGTGTTATGCATGATGATTTGCGTATTCCCTACCAGGAAAGAGATTTACCTGTAGTACAATTGGGGGGAATTTTATTAGATGATCATTTACTTCCTGATTCGCCCGTCAATCTGGTCTTAAAATCCTTCAATCGTCATGGTTTGATCGCAGGTGCTACAGGGAGCGGTAAAACTAAAACGATCCAGGTCTTAAGTGAACAGCTTTCCTTATTGGGTGTTCCTAGTCTGGTAATGGATATTAAAGGCGATATTTCAGGTCTGGCGCGTCCCGGTGAAGCAACGCCTGCTTTGCTTGAGCGAACTCAGTCACTGGGTTTAAATTACACACCTCGTGCTTTCCCGGTTGAGTTCCTGACTCTCAACGGCTCCCCGCAGGAGGGTGTTCCACTTCGTTCAACTGTAAAGGATTTTGGTGCGATTCTTTTTTCGCGCATGCTTGATATTAACGAAACACAGGCTGGCGTAGTGACAATCCTTTTTGAGTTTGCCAAAGAGAGTAATCTTCCCCTTAACGATTTGGCTGATATCAAAGCGCTATTACAATTTGTCCAAACAGCCGAAGGGAAAAAAAACATTGAAGCTCGTTTTGGGGGAGTTGCCACCGCCTCCGTAGGTACTATTGTTCGTAAAATTATTGAGCTTGAGGCGCAAGGTGGTGCTCAGTTTTTTGGTGAACCTGCTTTTAATGTAATGGATTTGGTAAGAACCAATGCTGAGGGGCAAGGTATTATTTCTATTTTGCGTCTTTTGGACATGCAGGATAAACCGAAAGTATTTTCAACCTTTATGCTTAAATTATTATCAGATGTTTATCGACAAATGCCAGAGTTAGGCGATCCAGCCAAGCCCAGACTGGTATTCTTTATCGATGAAGCGCATTTAATTTTTAGTAATGCAAGTAAGGCTTTGCTCAATTTATTAAACACCATCGTCAAATTAATTCGCTCCAAAGGTATTGGCTTAATTTTTTGCACGCAAACACCCAATGACATTCCTGATTCAGTATTAAGCCAACTGGGTTTGAAAATACAACATGCTTTACGCGCGTTTACTGCCAAAGATCGTAAAGCGATGAAATTGATTGCGCAAAATTTTCCAGCTTCAAAATATTATGATACCGAGCAATTGTTGACCTCATTAGGAATAGGCGAAGGTCTTGTAAGTGGTCTGGATGCTGAAGGAGAGCCAACACCGCTTGTCGAGTGTCTGGTGCGTGCGCCAGAGTCTCGAATGGGTATTTTAAGTCAACAGGAACTTGCTGCTGTGGTGGCCGAATCAACTCTTATTCCTCGCTACGGGCAGCGAATACAGCAGAAATCTGCTCAGGAATTATTGGCGCAAATGCCAGGTTCTAAAGATAAATCAGATAACACCACCAAATCTCGTCGCGCTTCAAACGAAGAAGGCATGATAGAAAAAATCAGTAAAAGTACGTTATTTCGTCAGATAATGCGCCAAACAATGCGTGATTTATTTCGTGCTTTACTGTCTGCGTTAGGTGTGAGAAGACGTTAGAAAGATCGTTGGTACAATCTCTATCATCATTTCAGATGGACGATTTAAATACAGTCTCTCTCTCTGGTTTCACTACTTTTTATGCACTATGTGTAATTGTATCATAAGAAGTGGTTATTTTTTAATCTTTTCAAGGTGACCTTGGTTCTCAAGTTATCGAAGAGTTAAAGCCCGTATTTATAAATTTTTATACATTAGTCAGGCTTGGTGCGAACGTAAGCCATAATAATGCAGGATAATTAAAGAGTCATTTCATTCAGTAAGGAGGTCAGGGTGGAGGTTAAAGTGTGTGCTAAAATAACGCAAGTGTTATTATCCATCACCGTTATTTGATTGGATTCCACTTCAATCCCTGCATACAAATCATTATTAAACTGCTTGCGTAATGTGGTTGTAAAACCATCATTGATACCAAGATAGGGGTAATTTAAACGGACTCGCAGTTCTTTGTTGTGTTGCCTGATCTTTTTTTGCCATTGTCTGGCTACCCATTTTTCATCCGGTCTTTTGGGATCATAAAGCAAACCCAGATCCGCGGCGCGGGGAATATTGTTTAAAACAGGGGTAAAACTATGGATAGATAAATGTAAGACGCTATAACCGCTGTCAGTGTGTTGAGTTATCCATTGTTCTACCTGCTGACGAAAAGGCAAGTAATATTGTTTAATAATCTGATTTTTCTCATTAGAAGACAATGATTTGGTAATTTCTGAAAAGCAGTGACGATGAGAGAGGCTGCGGTTACAGTCGATAACTAAACGGCTTATGGTAGCCTCTATCAGTTCACAGGAAAAATAGTGTTTTAAATGAGTAGCGAGGGTTAATGCGCCCAAATCAACGCCTCTATGAGTAAGTAATAATTGTTGGTACGGCGCAAAAAGAGATTGGTAAGCCTCAGGGATCGTATTAACGGCATGTTCACAGGTTAAAAGAAGTATCGTTGGTTTCACGATGGATTAAATAGTTGATTGGTTAAAAGACAATGCCCAAGTTGGCGGTAAATTCGTGTGAGCGTTGATTTACCGTAGTCGGCACCACAGGCTCGTAGAAGCCGTTCACTTAGATTACCTTGGCTTAACAGGTATTCTAATGTTCGCTGGGAAGCGTTATCCAAATCGGTGCTTACTCGCTCAATAAGTTGTGCCCAAATATCACGACCAGTCATTTGCCGCTTAGGTAGTTGCCATTGGGCACATAATTCAGAATCATCCACCTGAAGGGTAAGCCCCTCTTTTATTGCCTGTTCATAGACGGCACGCAAACGTCCTGTTGCACAAGGATGAATTAAATAATAGTCTGAATTGCAGTACCAATATTTTAAGAGGGCATGAATAAGTAGCGCGATAGCAATATCTGCCTGAACACATTCTTGTGAATCCAAAATGCGGATTTCAATGGCTTTATGGCTAAACTTGGGTATAGCGGCTCGCGAATTAAGCCATTCATGTTGCAGGATCCCTTCCGGATCAAAAGGTTTAATAGCATCGTACATAGGGACTAAAATATCTTGACGATATTGGGCTTCATTACTTATAAAATCAGGAATAATTTCACCGCTAATTGCTGGAATACGTTGCTGATTTTTCCCATAAAAATAAAGTCGGGAATCTTTTAATCCTGTTTTTTGTCCTTCCAGAAAAGGCGTGCTGGCGGCTAAAGCGGGTAACAAAGGAAGAAGTAATCGAATTGCATTATGAAGTCGACAAAACTCATCGTCATTGGTAAACGGTAAATTAACATGCATGCTCTGTAAATTGGCCCATCCGTGGCCTTTACAGTTAAAGACACTATCAAATTGACGGTAAATTGCAGTGTTGTCGTGAGGCCAGCGTCTGGTTTCTTTAAGAGGATCCATCCAGGGATGAGCACCTGTAGGAAGTAGCTGTAAGTGATGTTGATCTAATGAAGGTTGCAGTGTCTGAATAGTATGTTGAAATTGATCAATTATTTTTGCATTGGGCGGTTTGGGGCCATTATTTTTTAATTCCACTACATGCATAACCAGTTCATTACTTAATGCAGTGTCCCCTAATTTTACTTCATTAACCAATTCGCCTGCTAAAGCAGTGAGAATAACGTCACTTTGTGGCCTAATATCCAAACTGGTTTTATCAACCAGCATGTATTCAATTTCTATCCCTAAAACAGAAAAAAGTGGATAATCAGACATAACCATGTTTCCTGCGTATACGTTGTAAAAAGACATTCATTATACTTTCATAAAGCGATTCGCCCAAAAGTCTGTCCTCATTGCCAAAATCAATATTAGGATTGTCATTGACTTCAATCACGTAATGTTTATCGTCCTGACTCTTCATATCAACCCCATATAATCCGTCTCCTATCAGACGAGTGCATTTTAGTGCCGTTTTGATCACGCCTTCAGGCACTTCATGCAAAGGAATTGTTTCAGTTGCTCCTTCTATTTTTTCATTTCTGGCTCCCCAATTGTAAATTTGCCAATGGTTTTTAGCCATGTAGTAGCGGCAGGCAAAAAGAGGTTTATTATCCAATATACCAATACGCCAGTCATATTCAGTCGGGATAAAGGGTTGAACCAGAACCAGGTCGGATGTTTTGAAAAATTGTGTCAACGATTTTTGCAGTGATTTCATATCATCAAGCTTAATGACTCCATGAGAGAAGGCGCTGTCTGGTCTTTTTAATACACAGGGAAATTCAACGGGAGGGATTTTTTCCTCGTATTTGCTGATAAAAACAGTTTCAGGTGTCAAAATTTGATGGCTACGCATAAGTTCAGCCAAATAGACTTTATTCCCACATTTGACAATGGATTGCGGATCATCGATAACGACCAGATTTTCTTGCGCCGCTCGTCTTGCCAGACGGTAAGTGTAATGATTGACAGCAGTTGTGGCCCGAATAAATAGCGCGTCATATTCGGCTATCGTTTTAAAATCATTTTTTTCAATAAAATCAACGTTTAAACCCAATTCTTCGCCTATATTGGCAAAAATATCCAGGGCTTTCTTGTTAGAAGGCGCATTGGGTTCACCAGGGTCAACCAAAATAGCCAAATCGTGATAGCGTTGTTTTTTTCGCCATTGATGGAAGCGTTTTTTTGACAGATAAGCCTCAGCAGCCTGCTGCATGAATTCAAGATGATGAGCAGGGATATCGTTGAATGACAAGCTTTGTACTCCCTTAATACGCCATTGTTTCTTTTTTTCGAAAGAAAAACGAAGCATGGGTAAAGGAAATAAACCGTGCAGTTTTTTGGCGATTGTTGCATGGCATTTAGCCATATTTTGCCCAAAATAAAGACTTAAAATAAATTCATCGGTTTTAATATCCTGCAAGCTATGTTGAATTTCTTCATCGACATCCTGCGAAATAAAGATGGAAAGACTAGGGCTTAAAACATCCTGAATACTATCCACCGACGGAATAACTTTATGATCTCGAGCGTGAGCAAGCAAAGACACATAATAACCTATGGTTTGATGACTATAAGAGCGACAAAGATTAATCACGCGCAGTGATTTGCTCTGGTGATAATTTTCATTGGATAAATAGTCTGAAGCATGGATAATGGCAGCATGAGGACTTAAAAAACTCCAATTGGCATCGTCATCCGTTACTATTATAGTCTGCATTTAATGCTCTTTAGGTTGAATTATCAGTAAATTGGCATCATAAGTGAAGACGCCCAGTAAAATTGCATTAATTAACCGATTTGAACTTACTTTGTAATAGTTGTCATGCGAAATCGGGTTTTCCCTATGAGGGTCAGCAACTACCACCAGCCTTTTTCTATCATCATAACCGCACAGGACAACAAAATGACCACACGGTGTGCCTCGAATGTCATCATAAATGCTTTCGCCTTTTATAAAACGTTCGCGTGAGCTTCGATAGAGATAAGTTGCGCTCAACCCGGTTAGAATAGGTACATTCTTCTGAAAATATTGTTTAAGTAATTGCACACTTAAAGTGCGGAAACGGACTTGGCCTCCTAACGCCAGATACTCCAGATACGCTTTACTGGCTTGCACGCTGGCTTTGTCTTTTTTGTGCTTCATTTGAGTTTTTAATTTTGCAGTCAGAATGGATTGGCAGGAGTCTCCCTGATCGGTGTCAAACCATGTAGGATCAAAAACATCAAGATTATTAATATAGATGATGGCCTCGAAATTATGCTGCAAAGCATGTTTACCTAACATAGGTGCCAGAGTGCCTCCGGAATGAGAACGTTCTACGCTTTTAACTACGTCATCCAGTTTTATATTTCGGCCATAATAACAATAGATAGCATGTAAGCTGGTAGGGCCGCAACTTTCATCATCAGGTTGAGTGTGAATGGTTAAATCAATCATTAGCGAATTGTCCAGTTTCTATCAGTTAACGTTAGACGCCACCGCCTGGTTTGTCAATTATTCTTCAGCTATTGAGATAAGTGCATCAAGAAACTATGAATCGGAAGGATTAAGCCGAGGGTTAAAATAATCAATAGAATGGGTACAAAAGCATGCACTGTTCTTTCGTTAATTATTACCTCCTGAGCCGCGGTTCTTTTATTTTGAACGATAAGATGCATTAATAATAACAGGCCATAAAAATGAAACGAGAAAACACTGATTTGGCTGAGGATACCGGACATATTGTTAGCGCTAATAGATGTTAAAGGAAAATTAATTAAAAAAAGACATAAAGACCAAAGCAATATTCCTTTGAGGCTTTTTTCTTCATTAAGTCCAGAGAGCCAACTTAAACTCAAGGGTGAAATTAATAGTGGAAAATAGTATAGCCAACCAAAAGGGCTTAAGACTAACATCATAACCAGTGTTAAACAAAAGAATTGATAATTGGGTTGCTTGTTATTATCCAGATTCAAAGTGTTCAAATACCAGAAAAGAGCGATTAAAAATAATAGACTGTAAAGGAATTTAATTAACAACGAATAGTGCGTAATATTTTTAGCGAAGAAACGAAAAATAAAACCATAAAGCGAAGCATTCCAACTTTCTCCATACCAAAAAACATGGGTCATCATTAAATAATATTGTTTATAAACAGTGAAGCCATAAGTAAGAAGAGGAATAAAACAGGATAGTAAAAAAACAATCAGCATTATTATAAATACTTTAAAGCGCTGTTCTTTTAATACATAAAAAAATAACAGACCGGGGAATAACTTGATTGCAATAATGAGTCCCCATAAAGTGCCTGCCAGGAAATGACGCTTTTTATGATAAAAATGATAACCCAGCATAATAAAAAATAATAAAATTGATCCTAATTGTACGACAGCAGTATTGGTTAATGTTGAAAAAAGAGCCAAATAAATCAGATATAAATTGACCCTGTTTTTTTTCAGAAAGGCAGCTGAAAAAGTATAATTAAAAGCAATTTCGGCACCAATTAATCCTGAAATAAAGGAAATAGCAGACCAGATTATTAATGCTGAATGATAGTCAAAATGCATGATAGGGGTAAGTAACCATAACACAAAAGGAGGATTTAAGTTAATGGGTAAGAGTTCCATTTGGGGCAGGTAAGTGGCAACCAAATATTGATAAGGATTATCTCCTCTTTTAAGTGCAGAAATAGCCGAGTAAAGCGATGAAAAATCGATTTTATATTGATCAGTTAAAATGAAATAAAAAAGTAACCAATAAATACAAAAGAGAAGACTTCCGAAAAGTATCTGCCAATAGTATGGCCTCATTACTATAAGACCTTAATAGAGAGTTCAAGAGAAAAGGTGGCTACTTGTACCGGGTTTTCCGGATAAGAAGTAAATGCATTGATTATCATAAGCTTGTTAATACGTTCTTTGGTTTTTTCTGACTCTTCAATCATTATTTTAACATCATCACCCATGTCACAAACGAAATAAACATCGGATTCTGCGCGACTTAAGAACTGTGCCTGAAACGATTTAAAAACAATGGAAGTTTTGATCTTGTCTGATTTTGAATAATAAAAACTATGCAAACCGCCCGCTAAATCCGCACCTACGGCCAATGCACCAAAATACATGGAATTGAGGTGATTTTTACTGCGCCTGAAAAGGGGTAATTTAACGATCACCTGTTTTTCATTAAAACTGATAATTTTAGGCTTTAAATAACCTATTAAGGGTATTTTAAAGCGACTAAAAGACCAAAGAAACCATTTAAAACGAGTCAAAGATTTCATGATATATCCTTGTCAACCTGTAATTGTGAAATAATTTTTTTAACCCCACGAATAGCACTAACCCGTTTTATAATCGCAATGATTGATTTATCCTGTTTTACCTTTCCTGACAGGGTAACAGCACCATTAATAGTGCTGGCATTAATACCAACAAGAGGAATGGATTCATCGTCAAAAACTTTAGCTTTTAATATGGCAGCCTCCACTTTAGCAGTAATGTAAGTATCTGTTAAGGCTGTATTAACCTGTTTAATGAGCAAATCGTCAGCTTCTACGCGTTTTACTCCGGCGGTAACCTTAGCCAATTTTAAGGCGTCAACCAAGGCTTGTTTATTTTTCACATAGCCTTTTAAAGTAACAACCCCGTCTTTAGTCGAAACCGAAATTTTCAAAGGATTCAAGTCTCTTTTTTTAGTATATTTAGCTTTAATTTTTGTGGTAATAACCGAGTCGCTTAGCTGTTGTTCCAGTTCTTGCATCGTATTCTCAGCATGGGCAAAGCCTACACATAAAAGAAGCAAGGAACTGATAAAAAAATGAGAAAATGCACGCATGATTTTAGCCTGGATTAGAGCAAGATAAGCAATTATATCATCTTTGGATTACATTTGGCTAAAAGGCGCTTTTGTCATATCTATACTTTGAATAACATAAGGAGGCGTTCCATTTCTCTTAATAACGATTACGGAAAAGGCAATTGCCAAGGAGAGTTCGGGCAGGCTAATGGTTTGGTTCACCCGCCAAAAGTGAATCCCGCTAACATAACCGGAGTTAACAACTTGCGCCTGCTCGATAGCGGCTGGGTGTAGAGTCAATTGCTGATCGCGAAGGGTTTCCAATTCTTCACTAAGAAAATTGCTTAACGCAAGCCAGGCATTATTAAGGAAGTTTTGTTTGAGCAATGCAAAATCGTCCGGTGTTGTTTGGTAACTAATGGACAATGTTTTTAAGAGCACCTGCTCAGTCCAGTTGGCCACTTGAAGATCATCCGAATCAGAGTAGCTGAAAGGAGAAAAAAGGAGAGCAAAAAACAACAATAAACAGGAAAGTTGTCTGTTTTTCACGGTAAATTCCTTCAAATTTGCTATTATTAAGCATTATATCGATAATGCACATTCGAATGCTTACTTATTTTTCTTTATTTAGGTAGTATAGCAGAGATATAATTTGATTTTTTTTAAAGCAAATGGCTTAATCCTATGCATTTCATTAGCATTCGTGGGGCAAGAACGCACAATCTTAAAAATATTGACGTGAATTTGCCGCGTAATCAATTAATTGTAATTACTGGTCTCTCCGGTTCAGGGAAATCGTCTTTAGCTTTCGATACGCTCTATGCAGAAGGGCAGCGCCGTTATGTGGAATCGCTTTCAGCATATGCCCGACAGTTTTTGTCCATGATGGAAAAGCCGGATGTTGATGCTATTGAAGGGTTATCTCCCGCTATTTCCATTGAACAGAAAGCAACCTCGCATAACCCGCGCTCAACCGTAGGCACTATTACTGAAATCTATGATTATTTGCGTCTGATGTTTGCTCGCGTCGGGGAGCCTCGCTGCCCCACTCATGGTGTAAGCTTGCACGCCCAAACGATTAGTCAGATGGTGGATCAGGTTCTATCCATGCCTGAAGGTTGTAAAGCAATGATTCTGGCCCCTGTGATTCGGGAACGGAAAGGGGAATACGTGCAATTATTACAGCAACTGCAAGCCCAGGGGTATGTGCGAGCTCGTATTGATGGTGAACTCTATGAGTTGGACGACCCACCCAAATTAGCCTTGAGGCAAAAACATACCATCGAGGTGGTGGTGGACCGCTTTAAGGTACGTCCCGATTTGGGGCAACGTTTAAGTGAATCGTTTGAAAATGCCCTTAATCTTGCTGAAGGTTTGGCATTGGTAGCTCCGGTAGATAATGAATTTACCGAGATTGTTTTTTCTTCCAGATTTGCCTGCCCTGAATGTGGTTATAGCTTGAGTGAACTGGAACCAAGGCTTTTTTCATTTAATAATCCGGTAGGCGCTTGCCCCACCTGTGATGGACTGGGAGTTGATCAGTTTTTTGATCCGGAGCGCGTGATTCATGATGCGGGGATCAGTTTAGCGGAAGGGGCTATTCGTGGTTGGGATAAGAAAACAACCTACTATTATCCTATGCTGGAAGGGTTGGCGCGGCATTATCATTTTGACATCGAAAACGCGTTTTGCGATTTGCCAGAGAAAATACGTGATGTGGTACTTTATGGCAGTGGTAAAGAAGTGATTGAATTTCATTATCAGCGTGCTCATGGTGATTACATGGTAAGAACACACGTGTTTGAGGGAATTATTCCAAATATGCAACGTCGCTATCGAGAATCTGAGTCAGCACTTATTCGTGAGGAGTTAGCCAAATATTTATCGTCCCGTCCTTGTGAGACTTGTAAAGGTGCTCGCTTACGAGAAGAAGCGCGGCATGTCTTTGTAGACAATAAAAACCTGCCAGAAATTACAGGTTATTCTATCGAGAAAGCGTATGAATTCTTTAGTAAACTTGAATTGACTGGTTATCGTGGAGAAATTGCAGCAAAAATCAATAAAGAAATTGTTGAGCGTTTGGGATTTTTGGTCAATGTCGGTTTGGATTATTTATCGCTCGCGCGCAGCGCTGAAACGTTATCGGGTGGAGAGGCCCAACGCATTCGTTTAGCGAGTCAGATTGGTTCGGGTTTGGTCGGTGTAATGTATATTCTGGACGAACCCTCTATTGGTTTGCATCAACGTGATAATGAACGCTTATTAAAAACACTGATTCATTTACGTGATTTAGGTAACACGGTTATTGTTGTTGAACATGATGAAGATGCAATTCGCTCAGCGGATTACGTTCTTGATGTTGGCCCGGGGGCAGGTATTCATGGGGGTAAAATTGTTGCTTGTGGTACTCCGGCCGAGGTGATGGCTAATGCTGCCTCGTTAACAGGTCAGTATCTCACCGGGAAGCAATCGATAACAGTCCCTTCGACTAGAAAACCCATTGACGAAAAACGAATATTGCATTTGACCGGGGTGAATTGTAATAATTTAAAAAATGTTTCTGTCGATATCCCGCTTGGGCTGATTACTTGCGTAACAGGTGTTTCAGGTTCAGGTAAATCCAGTTTAATTAATGACACACTTTATCCAATTGCAGCCAATAAATTAAATCGTGCCAACCTTTTAACGCCTGGATCACTTACTGGTATTCAGGGTTTGGAGCTTTGTGATAAGGTTATTGATATCGATCAAAGCCCAATTGGTCGCACACCTCGTTCAAACCCTGCTACTTATACCGGCATATTTACACCTGTTCGCGAACTGTTTTCTGGTACGCCAGAAGCGAGGGCAAGAGGTTATCAACCCGGCCGTTTCAGTTTTAATGTGCGTGGGGGGCGTTGTGAAGCTTGTCAGGGTGATGGATTGATCAAAGTCGAGATGCACTTTTTACCCGATATTTATGTAGCCTGTGATGTATGCAAGGGCAAACGTTACAATAGAGAAACGCTTGAAATTCAATACAAGGGTAAAACGATTCATGAGATTCTGGAGTTGACCGTAGAAGATGCCCGTCATTTTTTTGATGCTATCCCTGCGGTCGCCAGAAAATGTCAAACCTTAATTGATGTGGGGTTGTCTTATATCCGTTTAGGACAAAGTGCCACTACATTGTCAGGTGGTGAAGCACAGCGTATTAAACTTGCACGAGAATTATCAAAACGCGACACGGGGAATACGTTGTATATTCTTGATGAACCAACAACGGGTCTTCATTTTCATGATACCCGGCAGTTGTTGAGTGTGTTATTTCGCCTGCGTGAACAAGGAAATACCATTATTATTATCGAGCACAACCTTGATGTCATCAAAACAGCGGATTGGATTATTGATTTAGGTCCTGAAGGCGGTAGCAAAGGCGGGCAAATCATCGCCACGGGAACACCGGAAATGGTCGCTAAAAATAAACGGTCCTATACAGGGCAATTCCTGCGTCCATTATTGATGAGATAAGGGGCAGTGTAATAAAAGGCAATTGGCCAAATATAGATTGGGTAGTACTACCCAATCTATTCCGGTAAACTCACAGCGCTTTCATGAATTCTGTTAAATCCTGTTTTTCCTGTTCGTTTAAATGCAGTTCTAAAACCAGATTAAAAAATTCCACCGTATCCGCTAATGTCAAGAGACGGCCATCGTGTAAATACGGTGGAGAATCTTTAATACCGCGGAGAGGAAATGTTTTAATAGGACCATCACCCACTGCTTTAAGTCCATTAATTAATTGGGGATTAAAGAAGCGCTCAGTCTGCAAATTATGCATCATATTGTCAGTATAGTAGGGTGCGGTATGACAGGTTGCGCATTGAGCCTTGCCAAAGAATAATTCCTGCCCGCGCAGTTCCGCCGGGGTTGCTTTGGCAGGGTCTAACTTGCCATCCCATTTTAATTTTGGTGCGGGAGGGAAATCCAGTATTTCCTGGAATTCGGCCATAAAATGCACCTGTGACCCCCGCTCAAGGATATTCACGCCTTTTTTAGTCGCAATGACTGGATCACCATCAAAATAAGCAGCCCGTTGTTCAAATTCTGTGAAGTCCTCTATCGTTTTAAGCGCGCGTTGGGAACCAAACAAGCGTTGAATGTTAACGCCTCGCAAGCTGGGGGTGTTAATGCGGTGGCGAAATTCTTGCGGTCTTATGTCTCCCACTAAATGGGTTGCTTTATTAGTATGTCCGTTGATATGACAATCAAGACAAGTAACACCACGGCTTGGTGTAATTGTGCGACGATCGGCAGTTTGGTTAAATTGCTGCTGAGGAAAAGGAGTAACCAGTAATCTTAAGCCTTCCAGTTGCTTCGGATTAAGTATGCCATTAAATAATTCAAAATAATTTTCAATAGTCACCAGCTTGCCTTGAGACACATCGCCAAGATCAGGGCGAGTTGTCAGATAAATGGGTGCAGGAAAGGGTGGTAAAAAATGATCAGGAATATCGTAATCCAGATCAAAACGGGTTAAATCCCGGTTTTCCTGTTTTTTAATTTCATCAATGGTAAATTGAGGAAAAAGCATACCACCTTCTGCATGATTAGGGTGAGGTAAGGGTAAAAATCCCTGGGGAAACAGTCCTTTTTCTTTAATTTGTTCAGGCGTCATTTTTGCCAGACTATCCCAGGTAGTGCCGGCAGGAAGTTTGACTCGCACCCCCTCTTGCAAAGGTTTACCATTCGTCATGGTTGCATTTTTTGAAGGGTTATTGCTTAAATCGTATCGCTGATTAAGTAATGCTTTTTGTTTTTCATTCAGAGCCTGCTTTGCTGCGGACATTCGTTCCATGACAGCCTGGAAGGTTTCCTTATCAACAACCGGCATGTAGCTTGAAGAAGGGGGAGGACTGGCAGCATAGCTTGATGATAAGACACCGGAAGCGAATAGGGCTAGCCATAGCGTTTTTTTTATCATAGTAAAGTCCATTTAAGAATAATATTTTTCCATCATAGGATAGTAGAAGTATCATTACAATATGGAATGTTATAAAGGGAAACTCCTGAAAGCGTCACGCAGCCTGATTACGATTGATTATGTACTATTTTCTACCTTTGCCAGTATAATACTGCTAAAGCTGGTAAGTGAGACACAACGCGTTGTCTATGTTAATTAAGAGATTATGATTGCCCAATTTTATAAATTGATCCTGGTTACTCATCGTCAGGATATGTCGGTTGCTGATTATCTGGCTTTTGTCGAAAAATGCCTTGTTGGTGGTGTTACCAGTGTACAGCTACGTGAAAAAAATGCTACGCCTGCCTTTTTGCTGGATTATGCTTATCGATTAAAAACACTCCTGGATACCTACAGGATTCCTCTTATCATTAACGACAACCTTGACCTTGCTTTAGAGATTGACGCTCATGGCGTGCATTTGGGACAAACAGATGGTTCACCTTGTTGGGCAAGGGAGCGTTTAGGAGCTCATCAATGCATCGGTTTATCGTTAGAAACAGAAGAGGATTTACAGCGAGCTAATGAGGTTCAAGTGACTTATGTTGCAGCCAGTGCTGTTTTTCCTACCTCCAATAAGCATAATATTCGAACGACCTGGGGTCTTAAGGGGGTAGAGTATTTAGCCAAACGCTCTAAACATCCTTTGATAGCGATCGGCGGTATTAATCAGGAGAACGTACAAGATGTTGTAGCTGCCGGGGCACAGGGTATTGCTATTATTGGTGCATTGCATGATGCTCCTGATCCCACCCGCACAGCCTTTAACCTGCGGCAATTAATTGAAAGGAGTGAAGATGGTACCTCTACTTAAAGAATTGGATGCCACATTGGCTTATTTGCGCAAAGCCAAGCCTTTAGTCTTATGTTTAACCAATGTTGTCACCATGGATTTTATGGCGAATAGTTTGTTAGCTTTAGGGGCGGCTCCTTTAATGACGCAATCTTTTGAGGAACTTGAAGAGTTGGTTGCTCTTAGTCAGGCAATTACTATTAATCTCGGCACTTTGGAGCGCGATTTTTGTGAAAGAGCTATTCGTGCGACACATTTGGCCAATATACAAAAGAAGCCTGTAGTTCTTGATCCGGTTGGGGCTGGAGCAAGTCATCTTAGAACTTCTGCGGCAAAGATTTTATTACCGGGGGTGAATATTCTGCGAGGTAATGCGAGTGAAATCCTGGCTTTAGTGGATGAAAAGAGCAATACAAAAGGAGTAGAAACGTCCCGTAGTGTCAGCCACGCTATGAAAGCAGCAAAAGAGTTGGCGTTTTCACCTCATAAAACGGTGGTTGTGAGCGGTCCTGTTGATTTCATCACGGATGGTTTACAGACCATTAATCTTCCCTTTGGTTCTCCTCTGATGCCTTTGGTGACAGGAATGGGTTGCACTTTAACGGCGGTTATTGCTGCATTTGCAACGACAGGTTTAACCAATTACAAGGCGTCCTTACTGGCAACCGCTTACTTTGGTCTATGTGGTCAATCAGCGTATGAGAAGGTACAGGAACCTGGTTCTTATAAACAGGTTTTTATTGATAGTTTGTATAAGCCAGATTGGCGACTTTTTAGCAAATTTATCTCGGCCAGCGAAGAAACGTTAGAGGATTTATTGATATGACGATGCAATACAAAGCCTTATCGATAGCAGGTTTTGATGGGTCCGGGGGCGCCGGAATTCAAGCTGATCTAAAGACTTTCTCTGCGTTTGGCTGTTACGGGATGACGGTGTTAACTGCTTTGCCTGTTCAAAATACATGCGGAGTCAGATCGTGTTATGAAATTCCTGTGCGGGCTGTTGAAGAACAATTAGAGGCTATTTTCGACGATATTAAACCCAACAGTATTAAAATTGGCATGTTGTTTAAAAAAGAAATTATTGCATGTGTTGCCGCTTTTCTTAAAAAATATGGAGCAGGAATTCCTGTCGTTCTTGATCCGGTGATTGTTGCTAAAAGCGGCGATCCGTTATTACAGCCTGACGCATTAGAGCTATTAAAAGAAGAGCTGTTCCCACTAACGACGTTGATTACTCCCAATTTACCAGAAGCTGAAGCATTAACCGGTTTTTCTGTAAATTCGATGGAAGAAATGGTAGACGCCGCGAAAAAATTAAGTGATTTGGGGGCAAAACAGGTGTTATTAAAAGGAGGACATTTAAGTGAGGAGTATTCCAACGATCTTTTATTTAACGTTCAAGGGGATAAGCATTGGTTCACTGGTTCAAGGATTATTTCCCGCAATACTCACGGTACGGGTTGTACTTTATCGGCAGCAATTGCTGCTTGCCTGGCAATGGGGTTTGATTTAATTCAATCGTGTCAGCTTGCGAAACATTATATTTTTCAGGCCATTAAGGCGGCAAAAAATGAAAAAACAGGGAGAGGGCACGGTCCTGTTCATCATTTTTATCATTTATGGCCGACTATCGACAAGCTAAATAATTAATTGCAGTCCACCAAGCTGTTCTTTATCAACAAGTGTTAAAATTTCTTCTCTGGTGTCAATCTGGCTATCGCAGGACACTGACTTATTCTTATTGGTCAGCGTTTTATTTTTTTAATTCATCGTTTTGGCAATCAGGTCATCCAATATCAAAAACCGACCATTTCACTTGTCAGGTTGCTTTTTTCTTAAGTTTAGGACTATAACTAAGAAAGATGAACTGAAAAGGATATAATAATGGGTACCTTCCTGATTGTAATTTTAGTGATCGCTGCTCTTTTAATCTTTTGGGCCGTGGGTATCTTCAATAACCTGATTGGTTTAATTGAAGCAATTAATAATAATAAACGGCAGATTGATATCCAGTTAGACCGACGTTACAAGGTCTTTGAGTCTCTCATTGAAACCGTAAAAAAATACATGGATTATGAGCAAACCACTTTAAAAGATGTGGTTGCGCTCAGAAATCAGGCACAGGCTGCTAAAGCGGCTGGTGATGAAAAAGCGCGCATGGCGGCAGAGAATGGTATATCGCAAATTGCTGCTGGCTTAAATGTTGTCTTTGAACAATATCCCGACTTGAAAGCGAGTCAAAATGTGTTACAGCTCCAGGAAGAAATAGTCAACACGGAAAATAAATTGGCTTATTCCAAACAAGCCTATAATGATAGTGTAGAGCGCTATGAGGCCAAGAAAAAATCCTTTTTTGAATCGATGATTGTAGGATTTTTTCGTGATAAATTAGACAAAACGTTTGAATATTGGTCTCTTCCTGACGAGCAAATTAAGGCACGTGAAGATTATACTGTTAAATTTTGAGTATAATACCTATGGCTATGTCCGACTATCACGCCTCTATTGGCGATTGGCGAGGGGAATTAAAGCGAAACGAGCGTAAAACCCGTTGGGTTATTGCGCTTTTTTTAATTATTTACGCAACGGTGGGTTTATTGGTGGATACCGTTGTTCTGGAGGAAATGTATTACCCTCATGTTACATTGGAGCAAGCTTTTTTTGCTTTAATCACCTTAAAAGTAGTTCCCTACGCCACATTATTAATGATTGGCTTTGCTATTATTTCTCTGCTAATTACCTATGCTATGTATGACACTATCATGTTATTAGGTACGGATTATCATGAAATTACTGCCGAGACTGCCAGGAATCTGGAAGAGAAACAACTTTACAACGTTGTTGAAGAAATGAAAATTGCCGCTGGCTTGAGCTATATGCCTAAAGTTTATATTATTGAGGCGGATTATATGAATGCATTTGCCAGTGGATACAGTGAAAAATCAGCAATGGTCGCTATTACGCGAGGGTTAATGCAAAAATTGGATCGTGCTGAAATGCAGGCTGTCATGGCCCATGAACTAAGTCATATTCGTCACCATGACATTAAACTTACTTTAATGGTTGCGGTGCTGACTAATATTTTATTAATTGTTGTGGATGTATTATTTTATTCTATTGTATTCAGACGAGATAACAATCGGCGAGATGCCAATCAGCTAGCTTTAATTATTACTCTTTTACGCTATATTTTACCAGTAATCACCGTTGTGTTGACTCTCTTTTTAAGTCGAACGCGTGAATACATGGCTGATTCGGGTTCGGTGGAATTAATGCGCGATAATGAACCCATGGCTCGAGCTTTACTTAAAATCAATCAGGATTATATTCAGCATGCTGAACAATATGCGAATGAGTATGGTAATACGGCGCATGAACAGGTGAGGCAAGCTTCTTATTTGTTTGATCCGTCGAGTATTGATCCAGTGAAATCATTTGTAAATGCATTTTCTACACACCCCAGTATAGAGGATCGTTTACGTGCTATAGGATTTAAGCGAAAGACGCCAAAATGATATAGAAGCAGAAGGGGAGAGTAAGTATAAAAATGGGAATAAATTTTATCACTTTAAAAGGAGTTGATTATGTTAACCTGGGCACTTATTTTTTTAGTTATAGCAATTATTGCAGGGGTTTTTGGTTTTAGAGGTGTAGCGTCAACAGCAACGGATATTGCGAGAATTTTGTTCTTTTTATTTATCGTCATTTTCCTGGTGATGTTGATTTTAAACCTGTTTGGTGTAGGAAGCGCGCCACCACCAGCGGCCACAGTGGGTTAGTTATAACCACTTTTTACGTTTAAAATATTTATAAGGTAATAAGGCTGATAAAATCATGAACCCGATTGCCAGAAAATAGCCTCCCTTATAGGACAATTCAGGCATGAAGTGAAAATTCATGCCATAAATGCTTGCGATGAGCGTAGGCGGTAAAAAGATAACTGCTGCAACAGAAAAGATCTTGATGATTGCATTCTGCTCAATGTTAATCATACCCAACGTTGCGTCCAGCAGAAAATTCACTTTGGTAGAGATAAAATTGGCATGATCGCTGAGAGCGCCAATATCTTTGCTAAGTGTATTCAGGCGTACTTGCCCTTCTTCATCAATTTGGGTACTGGCAGATTGGCTAAAAAAAGGGATTAAGCGATTAAAAGTGACCAGACATTCGCGTGCTTTACTATTAAGATCAGCATTCATACCAATGTGTTGAATTAAATACTGGTAATCAGGTTTTATATCGGCCTCGGGTAGTTGGTCAGGTCGAAAAATATGTTTGGAGAATTGCTCTAAATGATGACCGATAATTTCTAGCAGATCAGCCAGTTTATCAATAATTGCCTCTAATAATTCGATTAATAAGCCAGCCGCATTAGGAATAAGATCATATTTTTTATGCAGTTGAGAAATCATTAACCGAAAAGCTTGTGGTTCAATATAACGTATTGTGATTAGACGATCTTTGGTAAGAATAAAGGTTACGGCGTCATGTTTAGGATCGCTGGATGTTGATTGAGCAATCATGGAAGTAGTCATAAATAATGCACCATTTTCTTTATAAAGACGACTGGATAATTCAATTTCCAGCATTTCCTCCCGGGTAGGAATGTCTAAATTCAGGGATTGTTTAAGTTGAAGTTCTTCTTGCCGGCTGGGTCGTAATAGATCGACCCACATGGCTTCCTGCAATAAAAAAAGATTCTCTTCGGTAATTTGATAAGCTTGCAGGTTTTCTTTGCTCAGGTATGCGGTAATCATTAGACGCTCGAATTAAGCTTTATTTACTTAAATTACCCCAGATGCGTAGGACAATCCAGTTCTCTGCCTAAATTTTGCAGTTAGTTTGTCGTGTATTCATTGTCTCCGGTTTTTTTATTTAACTTCTTAATGGCTGCTTTTTCGTTATCGCAAGGTGAGATTAGTCTCGCATGCCCACACCCTTTTTCAGTAAAATTAAATTAAGCGCTGTTAAGGCCACTAACATAATGACTATAATAACCATTGCGATAGTCATATCAACTTCCTGCTGACCAATCATGACATGTCTTAAGGCATTGACCATGTAAAGAATTGGATTTAAATGAGATATAGTTTGCCAAAAGGGAGGTAGCATATTGGTCGTATAGAAAACACCGCCTAAATAAGTTAAGGGAGCAAGCACGAAAGTAGGGATAATCATCACATCATCAAAGTTGCGGGCAACCATAGCATTAGTAAAGCCCGCGAGTGAAAAAATAGCAGAAACCAGGAGCACAACCAATAAAGTCATCGTTACACTCTGAAGTTCGATTTTCATAAAAAAACAGGACACTAAAAAAACCAGCAAAGCAACAAGTAAGCCTCGTAATACACCCCCTAATACATAACCCAATAACAGTAGACTATTATGCATGGGACTGATTAAGAGTTCTTCAATACTTCTTTGAAAACGCACATTGAATAAAGAAGTAGACACATTGGTATAGGCATTTGTAATGACTGACATCATGATTAACCCTGGGGCGATAAACATTGAATAACTTATTCCCTCGATAGGCCCTATACGTTTGCCAATCAAGCTGCCAAAGATTAAAAAATACAGAGCAGTAGTAATCACGGGGGGTAAAAAAACCTGGCTGGCGATACGGAACATTCTGACCAGTTCACGTCTTACCAGCGTATAGAGGGCAATAGTTTGTTGTTTAATGGCCATGATTAATAAGATCCAAAAAAAGTTCTTCCAAACGGTTAGTTTTGTTGCGCATGCTATGAATGCGTAAACCTTGCTGTGTTAGTATGGTAAAGACGTCATTCAGAGACCATTTATTGTCTACACGCAATTCAAATGTATTTGTATCGATTAATGTGGCGAGAAATGGGTCAAGAGAGGGTAATTGTTCAATAGGTTGTTCTGTATTAAAGACAAAAGTCTGGTGGTGCAAGGTGTTTAACAAATTTTTTATAGAGGTGTTTTTTATAATTTCCCCTCGATCAATAATGGCAATATTTTTGCAAAGTTGTTCGGCTTCCTCAAGGTAGTGCGTTGTTAAAATTATAGTCGTTCCTTCTTTGTTAGTACGGGTTAAAAAATCCCACATACTACGGCGGATTTCAATATCTACTCCCGCTGTAGGCTCATCAAGAATAAGAACCTTCGGACGATGCACCAGTGCGCGAGCTATCATTAAACGGCGTTTCATCCCCCCTGAGAGGTGGCGGACAATTTCATGCTGTTTTCTCCACAAGCCAAGCTGTTCCAAGAGTAGGTTGGTGCGTATTTTTGCCTCTTGCCGACCAATGCCATAATAGCCTGCCTGATTTATAAGAATTTGTTCGCACGTTTCAAAAATATTGAGATTGAATTCCTGAGGGACTAATCCCAGGCAAGACTTGGCCTGTTCCGCATTTTCATCCAAATCATAACCATGAACACGGATATTACCGGAGGTTTTGATAAGCAAGCTGGTAATTAACCCTATAGTAGTCGACTTTCCTGCGCCATTAGCGCCCAGCAAGGCAAAAAAATCACCTTTTTTAACTGTTAAATCAATACCTTTTAGTGCTTCAATTCCATTGCTATATATTTTTCGTAACTGATGAATTTCCAAAGCATGCATAAGGTGGCTTTAATAAGAAAAGCTGTATTATACATGAGAACCAGCGTTAAGAATAACTTCTTCCAGAAACATTCAGCCGAGATATACTGCAAAAATATTTTTTAAGGCAAAAGGAGAAAAAAAATTTTTCTAACAATTTAAACAGCTTAGTGGTTATTAATGAAAAGTACATTTGCATTCGAAAAATAATTGTCCTATACCTTAGGTGGAAATTTAATAAGGAGATAATTATGAACAATCAAAACAGACCTGGTCAAGGCCAGGGACAAGGACAAAAAGGCCAGCAAGATAAACAAGGTCAATATGGTCAACAAGGGCAACACCATGGCCAACCAGGTCAAAAACATGGTCAACCAGGCCATCATGGTGATAATAAATCGCAAAGATAATTTTGATTTTGATAATAAGGCTTTTTAATAGAAAGTCGCTTTTTATCAAAAGACAAGATTATTCGCTCCTGGTTTATCCAGGAGCTTATCTGTTCCATGTAAGATAGGAGGTCACAATGAACAAGGATATTTTTGAAGGAAAATGGGAAGAGGTAAAAGGTAAAATGAAAAAAGCGTGGGGAAAATTGACTGATGATGATTTCCGTCAAATTGAAGGCGCTCATGACGAGATTTACGGCAAACTCCAAAAACATTATGGTTATTCGAGAGATGAAGCTGAAAAAGCAGTGAAAAAATTTCAAAATGAGTATAACGATTAATCTGCTTTCTTCCGTGGGCGGCCCCCACGGAAGGTTGCTATCCGGATAAAGGTCTTATTTTCATCCATCCTGCAATACTATATCGAGTCTGTTTAGTTTCACAAACCTCGTGTAGCAGCTCGCTACGAAAGCAAATAAAACGATTTCCCTGAGGTAATACACTAACAATCAATTCCTCTTTTTGATCATAAATTTTTAATTGACCTGCAAATGATTCTTGCCAATTTTCATTAAGATAATAAACGCAGGATATACATCGCTCCTTGGCCAAGGCAAATTGATCGATATGTTTCTTATAAAATGCACCGGGTTGATAGATGGACAAATGTGCCTCAAAATCAGTAAGCCCTAAAAATAATGTTTGATTAAGCTTTTCGGCAAGAGCCTGGGTTTTTGCAAAATAAGCACTCAATGATGGGCCAGAGGAATCTTGATCCAGCCAGCAAATTTCATCGCGTCTGATAGTCTGGTTGTGACTGGCATTTATTTGATAACCTATTTTTGCCTGTTTATAGTGACCTTTGTTGTGCTTTTTTTGTGCAAACCTCCGGAGTGCCTGATAATCTTTCTGTTCCAGAAAATTATCAACAATATAAAAACCATTACGATGGATTTCATCTTCTATTTGTTTCCTCAAGCCTGTTTTCCTCACGCAAAAAAATGAATTTTACGCTATTTTTATACTGATGAATATTTTTTCACCGGTATTTGGGATCTTCAAGCTGTCTTTTATTTTCTTGCCATGCAGGTAAAAATTGATCCATAAAGTTATAAAAACGCTTGTTATGACCTGCTTCTAAAAGATGAACCAGTTCATGAACGAGAACATATTCGAGACATGCGAGAGGTTTTTTAATGAGATTCAGGTTAAGCCAAATTCGTTTTTTGTCGGTATTACAGGAACCCCAACGCGTTTTCATGGTTTTAATACCCCATGAATTCACTTTGACGCCGATAATCGATTCCCATTTAGCAATCAGGCTTGGTAAAAATGCCTTCATTTGTTGCCTGTACCAATTTTGCAAAAGTTGTTGCTTTTTAACAATAGTTGATTGTGAGTGTATAAAACAATGTATTGTTTTATCAACAAGGAGTATTTTTTCTCTATTTTTTGTTTCATGAACAGTTAGAGCATGGTTTGTTCCTAGAAATAAAATAGTTTCACCCGTTGCAAATAAGAGGGGCGGCACAGGAACTTGTTCTTTAAGACGTGCGCGTTGCGCATGAATCCATTCGCGTTTTGTTTCAAGCTGCTTGTGAATTAAATCCCAGGATAATTGACAGGGTACACTCATTTTGATTTCTCCATGGGGTGGATAAATTCGTAAGTGAATGTTTTTAATTGGTTTTCTTAATATCTCAATGAGAATACCATCAATTTCCAGGTGATTTTTGATCATAAAAAATGCTACTTACCTTATTCATAGTGAAAAATTAGAGTCGCTCGTTTCATGCGGATGAATGTTTTATTATAATCCTTTTAATTGTATCTATAATATAATAATCAATTCTGGATTAAGTAGACGGAGCTAATGATGACTAAAAAAATCTCATTTTTCTTCCTGCCGGTCATTATGTGTTTATTAACAGGATGTTGGACCACAAAAGAGGGACAAAAAGCGGGAATTATTGTCAAAGTCGCCAAAGAAGGTAAATATTGGGGAACTTACGAGGGGGAGCTTATTCGGGGCGGTCTTGAAAATGCCAGCGGGGCTACTGGTCGAGAATTCCATTTTACCTTGGGACAATTTAAATCAGAACTGGTTAAAAAAGCGGAAATGGCGATGCAAAATAATGATCATGTGTTAATTTCGTATCATTGTGAATCTTTTGTAGCTCCCTGGCGAGGAGAAACGAACTGTTTTGTAGATGATATTAAAATTGTAGACCCTAAAAAAAATGAGTGAATGCTCAAAAACGTTCATCAGGAATACAAGGACTATCCACATATTCGCCGTTTATTTTTAATACCATATTTACACTGGCTCGATGATAGCGGGCTAGTACTTCATATTGAGCTTCAGTGATATATCCATAAGAATTGCCACAGTATACTAAGGAATGAGAGTTAGCTGAGCGGTTTGCTTTGATTGGAATATCACACCCCCACCGAAAGCGGGTCAGATCACAATTTGCGAATACTGTTCCGAATGACAATAGGTATAAGATTGCGGCCATACTTCTCATTTTCATAGTAATACTCCGCGGTATTTTTATTTTTATCGTCGCTTATGAGAAATTCTTTAACATTCCATTAAATTTAAGCCTGAATTCCGAGGGGATAATTATAAGGATTGATGATTAATTCTATTAATCGAATTCTCAATTGTTCGTTGTTTTCTTGTGCTGAAAAGACCGATCCCTGCGCCTATTAAGATACCTGCTCCGAATGCAGCACTTTTTTTGATTAAATTTTGCTCTGAAAGGACGCTTACCTGTGATGAATCGTTATCAAACAGGTAATTTGAACCAATTTCAATTACCGCGCCAAACATACCGTAAATTGCGGTTTTTAACCCGACATTCACAGGGGGGTATTTAGCCAATTTTGGAAAATCGGTGGATTGTGAGTCACTTATTTTTCCTGCATTAATCTTGTTTGCCAGCGTAATATAGTGATCAAGTATCATTGGATAAGCTGTTTCTTTAAAGCGTTTTCCTTTGTCACCCATTGCCTCCGTTATTTCTCTCTTCAAAATCCTATAAATTGTCTCAAATTGACTAGAAATGAGGGGGTTAATGTTTTTTCGTTTCATGGTTAGAATAGCAAAAGCCAGGTCACAAAGTTTTGTTTGCCGATAAGCCTTGTGTATGTTCATAATGATCACTTGTTCCCTGGTTAGCCTGCCACATTTGAATTCTCCATAGCTGGGAGCATACCGATAATAATCTAACAGCACACAGGTCGTTTCTATATCACCTCTATCAGCAGCTATCGATAGTGGGGTTGCGCTGTTCCACGAATTGCTACAATGTATGAAGCAGTCAGCACCATGTTCCAAAAGCAATCGAATCAGGTCAGGACTACTACTATTGCTAACTGCCACTATCAAAAGTGTTGGTAGATCCATAGTATTGGCACCATTTTTCAATAAAAGCGCTACTCTATCAATTTGATTAAAAATCACAGCCAAAAAAAGCAAAGCAGATCGGTTTGTCTGGCATTCTCGAAGACATACAGATTTTATGGTTTCATCGGGTTGCTGGCATATAAATAACCAGAAAAAAGGTTCCCAGGAGAGAGAAGAAACCAATCCACCTACTTTTTCGTTGATCTCTTGGGAGCTATTTTTTAACTGATCAATATGATGAAGTATACTGTCATGACATTTTTTACTTGCCCAATAAGCAAGATCATTGCCATTATTATCTTTAAGCTGAATATGATTGGGCTGTAAGACAGGCTTTAATTCTTCAATTTTTCCTTCTTTAACAAGCGAGAAAAGCTTTTTCTCCTGCGATGAAAATCCTTTATATTCTTTGTTGTAAGTCTTGTAAAATTCCTTATACCAGTTAATAGTCTCCAGCGGATTACTTAAGATAATTTGATGAGAAAAATGAATGTTATATTTTTCCTTCCACAGCCATTGGTTTTTCGTTAATCTGGCAAAATATTTATTGACTTGTCTGATGGTAGCTATTTGTTCTGGACAGAGATAAGAAGAAAGCCATTCTATAGGTACATTGTTAAATAAAAAAGTTGAATAATGCATCAGGAAATGTATGTTAAAGCAGGGTTTATAGAGGTCATTAAGTTAACAAAAAAATTTTCATTATTCACCAAAGCCTGAATTTCCAATAAAGTATTGACTCAAAATCGGAATTTAATGAAATGGCAATGTTTCCAATCAAGGCTTTGGCGAATTAGCAGGTTTCTAATAAAAAATTAGCCTTCTTTTTTTCCAGCCAATTTTTCTTTGATACGAGCAGCACGACCAGCCAGTTCACGCAAATAGTATAATTTGGCACGACGTACATCGCCACGGCGTTTTACAGTAATACTGTCAACGATAGGACTGTATGTTTGAAAAACACGTTCAACGCCTACACCGTGAGAAATTTTGCGTACTGTAAATGCTGAATTCAAACCACGATTACGTTTGGCAATCACAATACCTTCAAAGGCTTGCAGACGTTCGCGTGTGCCTTCTTTTACTTTGACTTGTACTAAAACGGTATCGCCTGAATTAAAATCAGGAATATCTTTACCCTGCATTTGTTCAGCATTTAATTGATCAATAATATTAGTCATGGTCACTCCTCAAATTGGTATTCCTTTAATCAGGAATCACCGTGTTCGTGTTTAAACTCTGTTAGTAATCGTTCATCCAGCTCAGATAGCTCTATTTTACTTAAAAGATCCGGACGTTTTAGCCAGGTTTTTCCCAGCATTTGTTTTCTGCGCCAGCGCTCAATATTGCGGTGATTACCACTTAACAATACGGCTGGAACATCCATACCATTAACTGTTGCTGGTCTGGTATAGTGCGGACAATCCAATAATCCATTCATAAATGAATCTTGTTCCGCTGAGGCAGCATGGCCAAGGCTGCCGGGCAACAATCGTACAAGGGCGTCAATAAACACCAAGGCTGCCAATTCACCGCCGCTTAAGACAAAATCACCCAGCGACCATTCTTCGTCAACATGGCAATTAATAATGCGTTCATCAATACCTTCATAACGCCCTGCTATAAAAAGCAAGGGTTGTTGATTATTTGCTACTCTGTTTAAATCAGCCTGGCGAATTATCTTGCCTTGAGGGCTAAGATAAATCGTTTTGCATAAACCAGGCATTTTTGTTTTGGCATGAGTAATAGTTGCCTCTAAAGGCTCATACATCATAACCATACCCGGGCCACCTCCATAAGGTTTGTCATCGACCTGCCGATAAGGTCGAGGTGCCCAATCTCTGGGGTTCCAGCAATCAACCCGAACAATTTTCTGTTCAATTGCTCTCCCTGTTATACCATATTTCAAGCTATCAAATAGTTCAGGTAAGAGGCTAATTACACCAAGATGTAGCATCTTTTAAAAATCCACATCCCAATCAACAGTAATAATCCCTTGACTGGTATCTACATCGAGAACAAACTGGCTGGGCAAATAAGGAATTAAATATCTTTTTTCCCCCTCGACAATTAAAACATCATTAGCACCGGTTGGCATAATTCCAGTAATGTTACCCAACAATTGACCGTGCTGATTCATTACCTGCATGCCCATCAATTGATACCAATAATATTCCCCGTGTTTTAATGAAGGAAGTTGATTCCGACTTATTGCAATCTCAACGTTGGTTAAATCGGCAACTTGTTCCCGCTCACAATAACCTTCTACTTGGGCAAGAATTGACTTATCATTGACCTCTACATGCAAGACATGCAATGGCTGCCATTGCTTGTCGAGATAAATATGCCAATCTGAATAACGCAGGATATTGTCGCGCGGCTCTGTGAAAGAGTGAACAGTAATAAATCCTTTTACACCATGCACGCGGCCAAAACGGCCAACAATAACCCACTCAGTATTCTTGTTCACATTATTTAGCAGCAGCGTTTTCTTTCTTAAATTGCTTGACGAGAGCTGTAACACGGTCTGATAACTGTGCACCCACTGCCTGCCAATGATTTAATTTATCCAATTCCAGATGCAAACTGACCTCTTGCCCGCGAGCAACAGGATTATAGTAGCCAATTCGCTCAATATAGCCACCATCCCGACGTTTGCGACTATCAGTAACAACCATATTGTAAAAAGGACGCTTTTTTGCGCCAGCTCGTGATAAACGTATAACGACCATTATTTTCCTCTACTAGAGTGGTTACGTAAAAATGCCGTGTATTGTACGAAAATTAACTGGGTAAGGGAAGAGATTATTCTCTTATCCTGAAGATTATTTTCGATCATCAGGAATTAGACCCTTTAAACCCGCCATTCCTCCCAAGCCGCGCATCATTTGTTTCATGCCGCCTGGCTTAGTAAATTTCTTCATCATTTTTTGCATTTGTTCAAATTGTTTTAATAAACGATTCACATCCTGAATTTGCGTACCTGAGCCCAAGGCAATACGCTTTTTACGTGAGCCGACGATAATTTTGGGGATACGACGTTCTTTAGGTGTCATTGAGTTAATAATGGCAATAGTTTGAGCCATTGCTTTATCATTGACTTGACTGACAACCTGCTGGGGTAATTGACTCATACCAGGCAACTTGCTCATCATACTACTGATGCCGCCCATTTGGTTCATCTGTTCCAGTTGTTTTTTAAAATCAGTTAAATCAAAACCCTTACCTGTTTTAAGCTTCTTGGCTAATTTTTCACTGGCTTTTTTATCCGCCTTACGTTCCACTTCCTCAATCAAAGTAAGAATATCGCCCATTCCCAGAATACGGGAAGCAATTCGTTCCGGATGAAACGGCTCAAGCGCATCAATTTTTTCGCCAGTACCAAGGAATTTTATAGGTTGACCTGTAATCTGACGTACTGAAAGCGCAGCGCCACCACGTGCATCGCCATCCGTTTTGGTTAAAATGACCCCGGTTAATGGAAGTGTTTCGTGAAACGTTTTTGCCGTATTGGCTGCATCTTGTCCAGTCATGCTGTCAACAACAAAAAGTGTTTCGACCGGTTTGACTACCTCGTGCAGTGCTTTAATTTCGGCCATCATTTCCACGTCAATATGCAAACGGCCCGCAGTATCAAAAATGACTACATCCATGTATTGTTTTTTTGCACTCTCCAGGGCATTTCGTGCTATTGTTACAGGTTTTTCCTTGGGTTCTGCATTAAAAAAAGCAACATCTAATTGCTGAGCTAAAACTTTTAATTGCTCAATAGCCGCAGGACGGTAAACATCCACGCTTACAAGCATGATTTTTTTATTTTCGGTTTCTTTTAAGTAACGAGCCAATTTGGCTGTGGATGTTGTTTTTCCAGAACCTTGTAAACCAGCCATGAGAAAAACTGCAGGGGGCTGCGTTTTGAAATTAAGTTCAGCGCGTGCATCACCCAGGAGGTGCACTAATTCATCATGAATAATTTTTACTACGGCTTGATCAGGCTTTAGACTGGTTGCTACTTCTTGTCCAAGGGCTTTTTGTTTAACCTGCTCAATAAATTCTTTAACAACGGGTAAGGCAACATCGGCTTCAAGCAAGGATAAGCGAACTTCACGCAGCATTTGTTGCATGTTTTCTTCAGTCAAGCGACCCTGACCGCTCAAACTCTTAAAAGTACGGGTTAAACGTTCGGTTAGATTTTCAAACATAACAATCACTCAGAGACAAAATAATTACTATATCATAATGGACATTATAGTAGAATTGACAGGCTCCCCTTATAATAATTACTTCCATTTAATTATTCGGATTCGTAACGCGCTATTGACTGAATAATTACTAATCATAGGATGAAATTTAAATGCTATTCATATTTATTGCGGGGGCATCGGGTTCAGGTAAAACTGAGTTTTCTGAAAGGCTGGTTAAAAAACTTGCAGAGGACAAGTATAAGGCAGTAATGCTATCCATGGATCATTATTATAAGACCAAAATAGCCAGACAAAAAACAGCTGATCCGACTAATTTTGACACACCAGAGGCGTTGGATATAGAACTTTTCCATGAACATCTCTGTCAATTGGAGCAAAATATTACCATTAGTAGACCTACTTATTGTTTTGAACGGCAGGATAGGCTTGATACCACCGAATCTGTTAATCCAAAAGAATTGGATGTGATAATTGTCGAAGGAATTTTTGCTCTCCATAACCTTGATAAATTGCAATTAACAAAAATAACGGTATTCATCGAGAATGACTGGTTTCTCTCTTATAGAGGACGGCGGAGCAAACGCGATGAAAAGGAACGAGGAGTCACGCCGGAAGAAACGAAAAAAAAGGGGCGTATCGTTGACGCTGCTTTTTTTAAAACCGTTTTACCGCAAAAAAACAACGTGGATATAATTCTTGACAATAATAATCGCGCGGAAGATAAATTGTCATATTTTGATAGATTAATTAGTGAAGATCTCATGCCATTTATTCGAAATAAAAGTGTGTTATCTTCTGACTGTTTCTATTTATCAAGAGGTTAATTTTCAATGTTGGTGATAGGGCAGAAGTGAGTAACTATGCTTTTAATTAAATTGTTTGGAGATATGTGGTGCAATTCTCTTTAACTTCCTTGTTCATTGTCTTGGTCTGTTTAATTATTCTTTCCGGATTTTTTTCTGGTTCTGAAATTGGCATGATGTCGTTGAATCGTTATCGTCTGCGCCATTTAGTTAAAAACAATAATAAACAGGCAATTCGAGTTAACCAGATGCTGGCACGCCCTGACAGATTACTTGGCGTAATACTGATTGGAAATACTCTTGCGAATATTGTCGCTTCTACTGTAGCAACCTTAATTGGACAACGTTTATATGGTGATGCCGGCGTAGCAATAGCCACCTTATTACTCACTTTAATCATTCTGGTATTTTCTGAAATGGCTCCCAAAACGTTGGCGGCTATTCACCCACAGCAGGTTGCTTTTGCCTCTTCTTTTTGTTTACAACTTTTGCAAATTATTTTAGCTCCCTTAGTGCGAATTATTAGTTGGATAACGAAAGTTATCTTGCGATTATTTGGTGTCTCTATTAATCGAATCCAAAAAGAAGCGTTATCAGGCGATGAATTGCGTTCAGTAGTGCATGAAGCTGGAGGATTTTTACCTGTTGAACATAAAAGTATGCTAATTAGCTTGCTTGATTTAGAGCGTGCTACAGTAGAGGATATTATGGTGCCCAAAGCAGATATTGTTGGTTTGGATTTGGAGCAACCCTGGCATCAACTTCTTGAGCAATTGGAAACAGCGCAACACACGCGCCTCCCCTTGTATCGTCATACGATTGATAATTTAGTGGGTATGATCCATGTGCGTAGTGTCCTTAATTTGGCGCTTGAAGAACAGCTTGATATGGCTAACTTGTTAAATATTGCTGATGCGCCTTATTTTATTCCTGAAGCAACCTCTTTGAATGTACAAATTCTGAATTTTCGTAATATGAAAAAGCGCAGTTGCTTTGTAGTCGATGAATACGGGGAGCTACAGGGGCTAGTTACAATGGAAGATATTTTAGAAGAA
This sequence comes from Legionella fairfieldensis ATCC 49588, assembly GCF_000621525.1. Classification (GTDB taxonomy): domain Bacteria; phylum Pseudomonadota; class Gammaproteobacteria; order Legionellales; family Legionellaceae; genus Tatlockia; species Tatlockia fairfieldensis. Next base: position 69,701 of record NZ_JHYC01000017.1, read on the forward strand.
GTGGTTGGTGAATTCACCACGGATATTGCAGCCTTGAGCAAAGATATTACTCAGCAGGAGGATGGCTCTGTTATAGTGGACGCAAGTATTACATTGCGTCATTTAAAACGGTTATTAAATTGGCAGTTACCCATGATTGGCCCTCGCACTTTAAGTGGTTTAATTATTGAATATTTGGGATATATTCCACCGGCAGATTGTTGTTTACAAATTGATAATGTGCAAATTGAAATACTTAAGGTTGGAGATAACACGATAAAGACAGTACGGATGCGTCAGGCGGATAAGAAAAACATTAAAAAAAATTAAAGAAGTGAAACGCACAGGACGTTTTTCCGAAAGAAAACTAATAGCTTGTTTCATTGTTTTTCCTGGTGGTTATCACATGAGCGGTGAATAAATATCCCTCGTTTCGAATCGTTTTGATCAAGGCGGGCTTTTTTGATTCTGTTTCAATTTTTTGCCTTAATCGACTAATTTGGACATCAATTCGGCGATCGAAAGGATTAAGAGTACTATTTTTAGTAATTTGCAATAAAAATTCTCGTCCGAGCACCCGCTGGGGTTGGTGAACAAAAGCAAGTAGCAGATCGTATTCACCCGCGCTTAATTGTAATTCCTCATTTGAATCACTGAAAACTTGTCGAGAGGCAGGATACAGACGCCAGTTGGCAAAGAGAAGAACTTCCTTTTCTTGTTCGGCTTCTTGTATAGCGCGCTGAACTCGTCGAGTAATGGCACTTATACGTGCGTGTAATTCACGAGGATGAAGCGGTTTGATTAAAAAATCATCCGCACCGGCTTCTAACATTTGAACACAAGTATCTTCATCTACTCTATCACTAATCGCTATCACAGGAGCGGGATAGTGGTGATACAAATTATTTAGCGGGATAGAGTTTTCCTGAAAAAGCGCGCAGTTAATTAATAAAGCAGCTGGTGGTTGAGATTCTGGAATGAAATTATTTAAATTGGAACGTTGTATAATATCATAATCAAATTTGGCAAAATATTCCCTTACTAACCTATCCAAAGGGTCGTCGTCGATGATCAATAAATATTTTCGATGCGATTTCATTAAGCGCTCTCCATTATAATAAATTGCCAAATTCTATATAGGCGGCAGATAAATCTAACGGTGTTAAAATTCGCCCTATAACATTGGGATTTACTCCCTATTTCCGAGTTTTTATTCATAGTAATAATCGATATGAATTTGTAGAATAGAACGTTTATTAATTAATTAGCAGAAAATTGATTTTAGGAGAAAAAATGAATAAATCAATATTATTGGCAAGTTTAATATTTTGTTTATTGAGTGGGTGTAAAGAGCTTCCTCCCGGCGAGTATGATGTGGCTGAAGCAGGTAAATTAAAAAAAGTAGCATCAGGGGTGATTATTTCAAAACGCGCTGTCAAATTTCATAGTAGAAATGAACAAAATAGCAATACAACTCCAGGTAGTGAGTATGTTGATGGGGGGCAAGGTTATGTATATGTTATTAAATTAAATAATGGCACAATTGTCTCAGTTGCCCAGGCGGAAGATTTGAATCTAAAAATCAAACAACCTGTTTTAGTCATTTACGGAAAATATACGCGCATTTTACCTGACAGCGGTAGCCATTAACACCTTGGCGGTGCCCTCACCAAGGGCATCTGAACGTTATTAATATAAGCGAGTTATTCCATTTTTTTTTTAATTATTTGTATTATAATAAAACTTAAAGATTATAAAAAAAGCTAATTGTGATAATTAATGCTATCCTCAAAGTAATGCATTACTGCAGCGTAAGTTGCAAGATGATGCTTGGGAGATGAGGATGAGTACTGCGGGAAGTGGGGTAAATTGGTTAGTAGATGATATCTATCACGTCAAGGCGTTGATTAGATATGAAATTAAGCAATGGGAGATGCAGCTAAAAAAAGTAATAAGTAATAGAAAAACCGTTCAGCTTAAAGCACAGGAAGTGGCAAAATACTGTGCTGAATTAGTTCTTCTCTATGAAAATTTTCAAACTCTTCTGGAAGAGCTTCTTTTAGAAGAAGAACTGCCTTCTACCGACTATTATAGTGAAAATACTCCTGCACGTTGTTATGTTAAAATTCAACGGCTTAAACAACAGCTTTATTGTTCCTGGGCGCTAAAAGATGAGTTTATAATCGTACATAAGTTAAAAAATTATTATCAGCATTTGGGAACACAATTAGAACTAATTCATAAGCAATCAGCCTCTCATTCTATTCAGTCTTCTGTGAATCCTGGCTTAAAGGCTTTACTCAACGTCCATTCTCCTGCTGAATTGTTGCCTGCTTTTGTTACTTTTGCCAATGAAGTTGGGGGAGATTCAATCACTTCTTTACCCGTCTTGGCTCAACTTAATGATGATAATTTATTATTATTGGTAAATTTGTTTAATCAACAGCGTTTCTTAATCTATATTAATAGCCTTTTTTTCTATAAATTAAACCCCCAACAATTGTTTCAACAATCCCTTCATCCCGAAAAATTTGTTTCAGTGCGAAGAAGGTTGTGTACTTTATATTATTTTATCGAAACAATTCATCAAACTATAATGCAACAGGCACGCCAACGAGGCATCAGTGAAGGATATGATTATTTATTTCATGGCGATGAACTACCTCCAGGGGTTATTATTGAAGTGGAAAATGAAATACGTGATTTAATTATTACCACAATAAAGACCTGGCGTGCTCAGATTCTAATAAGTTCAGATGAATTAATTAATAAAAATAAATTATATGATTTATTTCGCGCCTATAAGTTTTGGTTTAACCCCAATCGTTTAATTGACACAGTAATCATTTTAAAGCGATGTCTGCTTAATGAAAAAACAGGCAACGATATGGAAGAATTATCCAGGCAAATGCAAGCGCTTTATCAACAACTATCCACTACAGAATGTCTTGATTTATATGGCTATTTCGCTAATAAAGACAGTTGCTATTTAATGGATACGTTGGCTGCGGCAGCACAAGGTCGAGCAATAGCTGCTTTAACTCCATTAAATCAAACAGATCGTCATACAATTGGTCAAATCTATAGAACGTTAGATTGTGTAATGGAGGCTCTGCGCGCAGAACTTGCTAATCGTCATATTGTAACAGTACCTTATAGACAGAATGTGGGAGAAAAAGCTATAAAGCCTGGGCGTCGTAACCTTAATGCTGTTTTGCGAATTATAGAGTTGTATGGCGATCAAAAAATTTACAAAAAAAACCAAACTCTTGAGCAACTGTTTAAAGAAATAGAGCAAGGTGATTAACCTGCGGGCGTTAAATACTTCTTAATTATCTATCCCATGACTACTTGGAAGATTGGGGTGCTCCTGACTTTTGAGAAAAGAATGGTTAATCGTTAATTATTTAAATAGTGATTAATCCGCATTTTTGACGGTGGCATTTAAATGCCAATTATAGATATAACTTTCAATATCATTAATATGATTAAGTTGACTGCGCAATGGCTCTTTAGCGAATTGTTTCAAATGAATAATGATGTCTTTTTTGTCACCGCCAAAATCTTCATTAAACCATTCATAAATTTTCGATACAACTAACACTCCCTCAATAACTTGCACTCCACGAAGTGAATTAATGTAATCATAGCTTACTTCATTCAGTGCATTTTCAAGAGTATCAGCCTGATAAACTTGTTTGCGGAGATTGGCTGCTCCAATAGACGCATTATTAATTGCATAAAGTGTGCGCTGATCATTCCAGATAGGGCGAATAATGCGATTTTGTATATCATCCAGGGATAAAGGTGTTTTATTAACAGTGATGAGTTTTTTCCCCCATGGACCGATACTGAATAAGCCTGGAGAGACATTAATTTCTTCAATGCTCCCTATCGGGTAATAATCCGCTACAATTTGCACTGTTAATGCGTTGTAAAGATTCAACCAAAATGCCAGTTGCTCGGTACGATTGTAAGCTCGAATATCGACTTGCGTCATTTTTTCAATATAATGTTTTAGTAAAGCGTAATCGTCTTCTGTGATATGAGCATAATCAACCAGATTGATGCCTTCTTCATTGGTTACTACACGTCTGCTTAAAAATTCCTGCCAGTCGTTATGTGCAATCGTGGCTTTTGATAAGGGATTATTTCTCGTCCACACAGGCCATAAATTTTTGTTAAATGACGCATGAGCGGCTGTAGTCATTAAAATCAGACTGAGAAGCAAGGTGCAACGTAGAGTAAAATAATTAATACAAAGACGCTTAAACATTCACTGTCGCTCGATTTCGTAATGCATTACCTATAGTATTACCATCCAGAAATTCTAACTCGCCACCAAAAGGAATACCATGAGCCAATTGACTAATTTGTACAGGGTGTCCACGTAGTAGCTCATAAATGAAATGAACGGTAGTCTGGCCTTCCACAGTAGGACTCAAAGCAAGAATGACTTCCTCTATCCGTTCACGCAGAATAAGCTCTCGTAAACGAGGTAAACCAATTTCATCGGGGCCTAGCCCATCCAGTGGCGAAATTTTACCCATTAGTACATAATAATACCCGTTAAAGGCGTTACTCTGCTCAACTGCAGCAACATCAGCCGGATTTTCAACGACACAAATTGTAGTTTGATCGCGAGTTGTATTTTGACATAGCCTGCATACTTCCTGTTCAGTATAGTTATTACAACGCTTGCAATGTTGAATAGCCACCATTGCAAGTTCCAGACAAGACGCTAAATGTAGCCCGCGTTGACGTTGATGCTGTAAAAGATGAAATGCCATACGCTGGGCTGATTTTGGCCCCACTCCAGGCAGACAACGCAATGCATCTATCAAGCGACTTAGCATATCCACTGGCAGCTTATTCCTTGTCCTCGTTTTTCATAAAATCAGTAAGACCTGCGGTTAACTGACTGATTTTTTCTTTAGAGGCTTTTTCAACTTTACGGACGGCGTCATTGACAGCGGCTGCCACCAGGTCTTCCATCATTTCCACATCTTCATCCATTAAAGTAGAATTAATTTTAACTTCAGTAACATCGTGGCGACCGTTCATTCTGATCCTGACCATTCCTCCACCTGACTCGCCATCTACAATTAATTGACTAAGCTGTTGTTGGGCTTCTTGCATTTTTTGCTGCATTTTTTGGGCTTCTTTCATTAAATTACCCAGATTTTGATTTATATCCATGATTACCTCTCAATTGATTATTGGATTATTGCCAGAGCAATTAACTGCGCTGATTTAATTATAATTCATCTTCCACAGAGACAATAGAATTTTTAACCAGTTCTGCGGAAAATTCTTCTTTT
>NZ_JHYC01000018.1 GCF_000621525.1 Legionella fairfieldensis ATCC 49588
TTTAAAATCTCTAAATCTGGACATTTGAAACATAACCAAGATAGTCATAATCTCGCTAATCGATAAGCTGCAAGCCGGACCGCGCTTGCTTTTTGTCGGGCCTGTTAGCATATAATGTTCACAATGTTTATCTAACTCGTTGCAGAAATCGTCTATTTCGCAGAAAATATTAACCAGCTGGTGCATGTCCATATCACAAATTCCTTTCGTCGGGAAAAAATTGCGATATTACAATGTTCCAGCTACCTTTTTCTATTTCAAAACAAATTAACCTTTTGATCTATAATGCTTTATTAAAGTTTAAAACCCATTACTGGGGTTTCAAAACACTCGAAACCAAGATTATTAATCTATCTCTAAAATCGAAATGAAGGCAGGTGTCCACGGAATAGGGAATTAAGAAGTATATAACGTCACTGTCTTTCCCGCGCAAGCGCTGAGTGATTCTCTCATTTTTTTGTGTTATTGTTAAACACCTTTTCAATTATTTTCAGGTCATTCCCGTGAAAACGGGAATCTATTTCTCAAATTACACGGTTGTTCTGATTGAAAGACAGATCCCGCCTGTGCGCGGGAAAGACGAGTCATGGAACAAAGTCTGGAAGAGAAAATTTGCATATCCCGTGAACAATTACAATGAAAGTGACTTGCAGAGCACTCCAGAACCAACTTCTCATTAAGCTTTTAGAATATCGGTATCTGAAATTGCTCCAGGCTCATTGCTTATTTATTCCTTAAGTAACTTTTCAACAAGAACTTATATTTACGCTATTTGTCTCTATTTCATTCAAAAGGGCTGCGAAGAATAATGGTCGAATCTCGCTCAGGACCCGTTGAAAGCATATCAATAGGAACGTCCAACAGCGCTTCAATACGCTTAATATAAGCTAATGCATTAGCAGGTAACTGTTTTAATTCTGTTACATCCGCAGTCGACTCTGACCAGCCTGGCATTTCTTCGTAGACAGGTTCCAATCCCTTAAAATCTTCTGCTGCCTGGGGGGGGCGATATAATAACTGACCATTACTATCCCGATAAGCAACAGCAATGCGAATAGTATCCAGACCGTCCAAAACATCAAGTTTGGTCATGCACAAGCCAGTGATACTGTTAAGCTCAATGGAACGCCGTAGTAATACTGCATCAAACCAACCACATCGGCGAGGACGACCCGTCACAGCACCAAATTCATTACCTCGGCTGGCTAATCCTTTACCAATCTCATCAAAAAGCTCTGTCGGAAAAGGACCTCCTCCCACTCGAGTAGTATAGGCTTTGGTGATTCCTAAAACATAATCCAGATAACGCGGGCCAAAACCAGCGCCATTAATTACACTGCCTACACAGGTATTGGAGGACGTAACAAAAGGATAGGTTCCATGATCAATATCAAGATAAACACCCTGCGCTCCTTCAAAAAGAACAGTATCTCCTTTTGTGCGATGTTCATGTAAACAAGTGGTTACGTCACAAATCATGTCTTTCAAAGACTCAGCCCAGATTTGCGCCTCATCAAGTAAAGGCTGTAGTTCAATTTCTGGCTGATTGTAATAATTTTTTAATACAAAATTATGATATTGTAATAAATCAGGAAGTTTTGTTTTAAAGCGTTCAAAATGGACTAGATCACTGACTTTCAATGCCCGTCTTGCTACCTTATCTTCATAAGCAGGGCCAATACCGCGACCTGTAGTACCAATTACAGTAGCCCCTTTAGAATTTTCACGCGCCTTATCCAAAGCAACATGACAAGGCAAAATTAAAGGGCAAGCCTGGCTAATACGCAGGCGACTCCGAACATTAATTCCCTTATTTTCCAGTTCTTTAATCTCATCAAGCAAGGCTTGAGGAGAAAGAACAACCCCATTGCCAATATAACACTGCACATGAGGACGCAACATACCCGAAGGAATTAAGCGTAATACTGTTTTTTCCCCCTTTATTTTTAAGGTATGCCCGGCATTATGCCCACCTTGATAGCGCACGACCGCTTGTGCATCATGCATTAACAGATCAACGATTTTGCCTTTTCCCTCATCGCCCCATTGCGTTCCTATAATAACTACATTTTTACCCATAATCAGACTCTTTACTCTGCAAATTGATAAATACACACAGCATTGCAAATAAAAAAGGGTTAAGCATGCTTAACCCCATTCAGCAAAATTTGCCATTATAATCATTTTTTGACGCTGGTACCAGACAAAGCGTGCTTAAAATAATCAAAAAATGCGGAGCTTTGATCAAGAACCAAAAGGTCTTCTTTGGAATTAAAACTATTTTCATAAGCTTTCAAGCTACGATAAAAAGAAAAAAAGTCTTTATTCTTACTGAATGCTTCAGCATAAGTTGCTGCTGCCTCTGCCTGACCACGCGCTTTAACCATTTGTCCTTCACTTTGTGCCTTGGCAAGGAGAACTGTTACTTCCGCATCTGCTGAGGCTTTAATGGCTTCGGCAGTTGCATTACCATCCGCACGATGTCGATTAGCAATTTTTTGCATATCAGCACGCATTCGTTGATAAATAGCATTGCTTGTATTTTCCGGGAGTTCTATCCCTTTAATACGAACATCAACGACTGAAATACCAAGCTCAGCAGCCCGCTCCTCCGCATTATCACGTAAAGCATCCATTACATCATCACGGCCACCTGATACAACCTCGGAAATAGTACGTTTACCAAACTGCGCCCGCAAAGAAGTATTTAACTGTTGTTCCAGCAAAGTTTCCGCTTTCAGCTCATTTCCTCCTGTTGACTTGTAGTAACGTGCCAAATCATCAATTCGCCACTTGACATAATAATCAACAATCACATCCTTTTTTTCCTTTGTAACTATACGCGATGACTTGATATCCAACGTTTGAATACGAGTATCAAAAACACGAATGTTTTCAATAAATGGCATTTTAATATGCAATCCAGGTCCTAATATTTTGGTATTTCCATTGTCATTCACCAAACGTCCCAAACGCAGCAAAATACCATGCTGTCCCTGATTAATAGTGAAGACACTGGCAAGCAGGATCATAAGAATGATAAATGCCAGAATGCCCAAGGTTGTTTTTTTTGCATTCATTGACTAATTTCTCCCAATATCGCCACTATAAGTGCGCCGTGTAATATCACGACTACGAACTGCCAGACTCTCTGTGCCCTCATCATTCGCAACCGAATGAGCACTACCTATCGCGTCCGCTGCTTTAGGCAGAACATTGATAGGCTTCATTAATTTGTCGAGAGGCAAATATAAAAGGTTATTCGCTTTATTATCAACAATAATTTTACTGCTTTGGGTTAGAACCCGTTGCATCATTTCCAGATACATTCGTTCGGAAGTTACACCAGGTGCCTGAATATATTGGGGTAACAAAGCCAGGAACTCTGCCACTTCACCCTTGGCTTTAAGAACCACCTGCTGTGCGAAAGCCTGTGCTTCTTCGCTGATACGCTTGGCATTTCCCTCAGCAATAGGAACCACCCGTGCCTGATAGGCAAAAGCCTGCTCCTTGAATCGCTTTTCATCTTCCTGTGCCTTAATCGCATCATCAAACGCATCCTGAACGTTTTCTGGCGCCCTGGCAGGTTGTGGCGATACATTCACTATCACAATACCCGTCTTGTATTTTTCGAGAATCCTGGTTAAAGAATCCTGTACACTGGAACCCCAGGCTTCACGTCCTTCAGTAATAATCTGATCAAGGGTAGTTGTTCCGACAACCTGCCTTAAAGCACTGGAGGTTGCCTGCTGTAAACTTTCCTGTGGATCGGTAACATTAAACAGATAGTCTTGAAGATCACCAATACGATACTGTACAACAAGAGAAACCGCTACGAGATTTTCATCTTTTGTCAGCATTTGAGCAGCATAAGAATAATCGGAAACACGCTCCACATTCTGCACAATTTTTGAAGAGATAATGCGTGGAATCCAATGTGGCCCGGCCCCTACTGTTTTCACGTATTTACCAAAACGAAGAATTGCTGCCTGCTCACCTTCATCAACGATAAATACACCTGAAAGCGCCCACAGGATAAAAATAATCAAGACAGCCAATAAAGTAAGAAAACCACTATTTTTATTTGACGATGAATTTTTATCAGATTGACCGGAACTACCAAAAAAAGTTTTTTTTAATTTTTCCTGAAAACGCTTTAACGCTTCATCCAAATCCGGCGGCTGATTTTTTCCGCTCCACGGATCTTTATCCTTATCAGGCTCATTCCATCCCATCTATTTCCCCCACTGATCTACAGAAAATAGAATTCTAGGAGGTATGCTCCGTTTAAGCAAGCCAACAAATGGAATTAAGACTTATATTATCGGGGGTGCGGATCAATTACCGCCGGATATATATTAAATCCCAGACACCATGCCCCAAACGTTTACCTCTCTCTTCAAATTTGGTTAATGGTCGGCTGAGAGGTCGCGGCGAGTAACCACCTTCTGACTGACTATTCACTAGCCCCGTTTCAGCCGATAAAACAGCAAGCATGTGCTCCGCATAGTCTTGCCAATCGGTCGCACAATGAATAAAACCACCCGGTTTTATTTTTTTTACCAGTAAACTGATAAATTCTGGCTGGATTAAACGTCGTTTATGATGGCGTTTTTTATGCCAGGGATCAGGGAAAAAAATTTGCACCCCTGTTAATGAATTATCTGCTAAATGATGCTTTAACACGTCAACAGCATCATGCGTAACAATCCGCACATTGGTTATTTCATGATCATGAAGATCCGCAACCAGGCTACCAATACCTGCTTTATGCACTTCAATCCCAATGAAATTGTGTTCAGGTTGTTGCCGGGCCATGGTTAACAACGAAGCCCCCATGCCAAAACCAATTTCAACAATAGCAGGTGCTTCTCTGGTAAAAACACGCTGTAAATCCCAGGGACTATCTTCTAAAGTCAGTTCATAATGATCTAACCAGTGATCAAGCGCCTGTTGTTGTCGGTTGCTGACCCGACCAGCACGCAAAACAAAACTTTTAATGGTTCGTTGCATTTTTCTTTACTCTTCCTACGCTTAATTTTGGGGCGAACCATTATCTTGAAAAAAATAATTACGCGCTACTAGCAGGATAAAATAACAAGCAAATCATTTTTGTTTACTTAATGATCAAAAATGATTGGATCATGGAATCATTCATTAGTGATAAAAATTTTCACCTTCTCTGTAGAAAATAAGTGAAAACATTGCATAATGTGCCATTTTTTGCTATAAAACCGCTCTTGTATTTTACACCCGGTCAATTCGCCTGGCGAATGCAATTAATTTTTACAAAATAAAAATCTACCGAACACTTTGGAGTATACCATGTCAAGAGTATGTCAGGTTACTGGCAAGCGACCAATTACTGGCAACAATGTGTCGCATGCTAACAATAAAACAAGAAGACGTTTTCTCCCTAATATCAAAAAGCATCGTTTTTGGGTTGAAGAGGAAAATCGATTTGTTACCCTTAAGGTAAGCACAAAGGGTATGCGTATTATCGATAAATTGGGCATCAAAGTTGTTCTGGACAAGCTTCGTGCTAACGGCGAAAAAGTGTAAGTGAGAGGAAAATACTATGGCCAGCAAGATTAGAGTTAAGATTAAGATGGTATCTACAGAAGGGAAGGGTTATTTTTATACCACCACAAAGAACCCCAGGGAAAATCCTGAAAAATTGGAACTGCGGAAGTATAACCCTGAGCTTCGTAAACACGTCCTGTTTAAAGAAACCAAAATCAAGTAATTTTTGTACCTTGATGAAGCAATCAGCGACATCAAGGAGCAGCGCTTTTTGTCGCTTCATCATCATAATCACTTAAACATTGATTCTATTTTTCTTTTGAATCAACTATTTTGATTAATTATTTTTCATACTAGCAAATTATTGTGTCCTTAAAAAAATGCTTTCTTAAAATCCTTCAAAACCCTACTGGATAATCATTCCGAATCAGTTAAACTTAAGGAAAGGCGATGAAAAAACAAAGAGGAATTGCATGAAGCCATCGTTGCAACTTAGTATTAGTCAACAACTAACACTTACCCCTCAACTCCAACAAGCAATTCGTCTGTTGCAACTCTCAACTCTGGATTTGCAACAAGAGATTCAGCAGGCTATCGAATCTAATCCAATGCTTGAAGTAATTCCCCATGAGGACAAAGAAGAACATCGATTGGAAGATAAAAAAAATCACGATGAGTTCGCTGATTTCCAATGGTCCCAACTTTATAGTCAGTCAAGCAAAAGAGCCAGTTTTGATGATTTTGATTTTAATTATGAAAACCTGCATTGCTCAACCACTAACTTACAGGAACATTTACGCTGGCAACTGGGTTTAACCCCCATGTCTGATGTAGACAGAGTTATTGCTACTTCACTTATTGATGCCATTGATGATGACGGGTTTTTAACACTACCGCTCACAGAGCTTCATGCCTGTTTACACAGTGAAGCCTATCCTATAGAAATGGAAGAAATAGAAGCGGTTCGCCATCGCTTACAGCATTTTGATCCTGTGGGCTGTGCCTCCACTAATTTAGCGGAAACCTTGCTGGTACAATTGGAACAACTCCCCAAAACCAGTACCGAAGTCAATCTGGCCAAACAGATTATCCGTAATGACATTGAATTACTGGGTGAACATAATTATCGTCAGTTAATGAAGAATTATCAGATTAATGAAGCAAATCTGGACAAAGCACTTCATATTATTCAACGCTTGAATCCCAAACCTGGAAGTCTGATTCAACAGGAAGTAACTGAGTATATCATCCCGGACCTTATTGTAAAAAAAATTGAGGGCGTCTGGCAGGTTCATTTGAATCAAAATACCCTGCCCCGTCTAAGTATTAATAATCATTATGCCGCCCTCATACAACGCGCGGATAATAGTGCGGATAATCAATTTTTAAAAAATAATCTCCAGGAAGCCCGTTGGTTTTTAAAAAGTATACAAAGCCGTCAGGAAACGTTGCTAAAAGTCGCCCGTTGTATTGTGGATTATCAGCAAGATTTTTTTGAACAAGGCGATGAAGCAATGAAACCACTCATTCTCAATGATGTAGCACTTGCTTTAGATATGCATGAATCCACTATTTCACGAGTTACCACCCAAAAATTTATGCATACCCCACGCGGAGTGTTTGAACTAAAATATTTTTTCTCAAGCCATGTCACTACAGCAAATGGTGGAGAATGCTCATCAACAGCCATCCGGGCAGTAATTAAAAAACTAATTGCAGCAGAAAATCGAAAAAAACCATTGAGTGACAGTAAAATTGCTCAGCTTATTGGCGAGCAAGGTGTTCAGGTTGCACGCAGAACGGTAGCAAAATACCGCGAAGCAATGGGGATTGATCCCTCTAATAAGCGCAAAACAATTCGTTGTTAGTTTTATTAATCGAAGGAGAATGTTATGCAAATCAACTTCACTGGTCATAATGTCGAAGTTACACCCGCTTTAAAAGCTTACACAGAAGATAAATTCAACAAGCTGGAGCGGCATTTCGACAAAATTACTTCCATTCACGTCATCTTTGATGTTCAAAAATTAAGCCAAATGGCTGAAGCAACTATTATGATTGCCAAAGGTGAATTGCATGCTCATGCAACGTCTGAAGATATGTACGCATCCATTGATGCCTTAATCGATAAATTAGATCGACAACTTATAAAACACAAAGAAAAAATTCGTGATCATCGCGAATAATCGCAGAGACAAAAAGAGTATTGTCAAAACTTAATGAGCGCGATTAAGGATCGCTCTGAGTAATAATTGATTAGGTGGCTTGGCAAAACCACTCACACTCCACTTAACTTAACTTGCTCTCACTGTCCGAATTCCCGCTGTCAAGCAGCGGGAATTCAAAGACTGGAGGCGTTTTTACCCATCTGATATTTTACATAAAAATAACTGATGCATTCATTGTAGAAAATAACAACACATGTTACATTGTTGGCGCTATGATAAAAATTGAAATTACCATCATTAACAAGTTAGGTTTGCATGCTAGAGCTTCTGCGAAATTCGTTTCTCTTGCCTCTCGATTTCAAAGCCACATTGATGTTACTAAAGGCACTAAAACGGTTAATGGTAAAAGTATTATGGGTATTATGATGCTTGCTGCCAACAAAGGCAGCGAATTAACTTTACAGATTGAAGGGCCAGACGAAGTAGAAATGGGAGAAGCTATCGTTGAGCTAATTAACAACTACTTCGGGGAGACTGAATAAGTAATTAAGTTAATCTTTTTGTAAGCTTCACGGGATATGCAAATTTTCTCTTCCAAACTTTGTTCCATGACTTGTCTTTCCCGCGCACAGGCGGGAATCCATCCATAAAATTAGCACCATGTCTAATTTGTAGATAGTTTCCCGCCTGCGCGGGAAAGACATTGACGTTATATACTCTTAATTACATACTCCGTGAACACTTACTCTTTTTTTCTATGCTCCCGCTCCCGAATTAAATCTTTGTGAGATTTGCGCACACGCCGCAAGGTGATCAGCATGTGCACGGGACCTGACAACGCATAAAGCACAAAACCTGTAAATAAAACAACCGCCGGATCTGCCGCAATAGCCACAAAGAGGATTATCATTAATAAAAAGTATAAAAAAGGTACCTTTCCTTTGAAATCCACTTTCTTGAAACTGTAATAACGGATATTGCTGACCATCAACACTGCGGCAATGACTGTAATGATCGCTGTTAATAACGTAACAACGCCATTTTCAAATTGATTTTGATGGCAAAACCAGGTAAATGAAGCAACGATAGCAGCAGAGGCCGGACACGCCAATCCCTGGAAATAACGTTTATCAGCAGTAGCTACCTGGGTATTAAAACGTGCAAGACGTAAAGCGACCGCGGCTGTATACATGAATGCGATTAACCAGCCTACTTTACCTAAAAGATGGAGATCCCAGCTATAAAGCAGTAATGCTGGAGCAACCCCGAAAGTGACCATATCCGATAAACTATCATATTCAGCCCCGAATGCCGTTTGAGTGTTTGTCAAACGGGCAATACGTCCATCCAGGCCATCAGCAATCATGCCAATAAAAATCGCAATAGCTGCGATTTCATATTGCGATTTCAATGAAGCAACAATTGAATAAAAAGCTGTAAACAAACTGGCTGTAGTAAATAAGTTAGGCAACAAATATATTCCCGAAGGACTCTCTTTTTTATTCACAAATCGGATCTCATACAAATTAAATCATCTATATGCTAGCATAGCAGACACTCTGTTTACCATTACTTCGTTATTTAACCAGGATGGTGTTATACTAGGCAAACTGTTTTTAATGTATGGCAATAATGACCGGTTCCGGAAACAAAAAAATTGTTATCGAAGGTGTTACTTCCCAGGGCAAGCCTTTTCGTCCCAGTGATTGGGCGGAACGTATGAGCGGAACGATGGCCAGTTTTAAAAACAGCCGCATCCATTACTCGCCCTTGCTACAGCCCAGTGTTAATACAGAAGGCTATAAATGCATCCTGCTGGACCCAACGCTTAAAGAATCCAGTCCCCACATCTATCAGGCGATTTTAGATTTCGCAAAAACCAACAACTTAAAAATCTGCGGTGAAAACGATTAGGGAAATAGTGAAATCAATACGTCTTAATAGCCCTGCATATTTTTGACTGTCAGGGTCAAAGAGGTTAATTGTTCCAATACATAATTTAAAAAAGAGGCGGTATTCTCAAAATTCATAGCCAGAACCCCGGCACAGAGGAAAGCCAAACCTTTAGGCCCATGCTGTACTCCGGGTTCGCTAGCATGCACTAATAGCACACAACCACGAATAAACCAAAGAACACCCGCCGTTTGAATAATCAATCCCATTGAATTATAAATATCATAAGGATTGTAGTTGGCATATTGGAGAATATTTCCAACACCAAAAGCCGTATTAGTCAATGCAGAAAAAGCAGAAGGCATAAAAAGAAGGGCAGATCCTCCTATAAAATAGGCTAAAGGTACAAAAATTTTTTCCTGAGAATGGCCACCTGCGCCCCCTATCTTTTTAAGTTTTGACAACGCTATCATAAAAAAAACGATACCCATGAGGTATGCCAGACCTGAAAGAAGGTGTTGGATAGGGAAAAGGGATCGGCTTAGATTGCCAATCATTTGGGTCAAATCAGTACTATTCATAGTCTAATTATATCTCAATTCATTGGCCAGCTCTTGCAATGCATAATTTTTCCCCTATATTAGTGACTTTCTCACAATGTTGTAATTATTATGCAAGTCAACACCTTTCCAATTGTCCTGGAAGATAGTTTTATGCTTTCTTCTTACGTGAAGCACTTTGTTTTTAGTGTAGAACAATCCCCTCCCTTTGCTTACCTGGCAGGTCAGTTTATTACCATTCATTTTGAACGAGACGGTAAAATTCTTAAACGCAGTTACAGTATCGCTAATGTGCCCACACAAAACAACCGCATTGAATTTGCGGCAGGCTATGTTGAAGGTGGACCTGGTACAGAGTTACTATTTAATTTAAAACCAGGAGACACAATTAATATTACCGGACCTTTTGGGCGTTTAATTCTTAAAGAAGACATGCCTAAACGCTATATTTTAGTGGCAACCAGCACGGGCGTAACGCCTTATCGGGCCATGCTGGAGGAGTTAAAACAGCGTCTGCAAATCAATCCTGAATTACAAGTCATTATCTTGCAAGGTGTGCGGACACAAGCAGATATTCTTTATGGCGATGATTTTGTTCGTTTTGCCGCTGAATACCCTCAACAAGTCAGTTTTCGCGCCCATCTGAGTCGCCCTGCAAGCGAAACATTAAGCGCCTGCGAGCATTCAGGCTATGTACAACATGCATTTCCTTCTCTTTCGCTTAATCCCGAGGAGGATCTTGTTTATTTATGTGGAAATCCCGGTATGATCGACGAGGCATTTAGCTATCTGAAAGAACAAGGCTTTAGTATGCAGCGCATTATTCGTGAAAAATATATTTCAGCACCAACAAAATAAATAGGAGAATTAATAATATGTATTATGATGAATTATCGGCCACTATGGAGCAGTTATTACAGGACGGTAAAGGTATTTTAGCTGCGGATGAAAGCCAGGGGACCATTGGTAAGCGCTTTGACTCAATTGGTATTGAAAATACGGAAGAAAACCGTCGTGATTATCGCCTGTTACTCGCATCAACACCTGATCTCGAACAATATATTAATGGCGTTATCTTATTTGAAGAAACCTTTACTCATAAAGATGAAAAAGGCATTGCAATTCCCGCTTTATTTGCTGAAAAAGGTATTGTACCTGGCATTAAAGTAGACAAAGGATTAGTGACTCTCGCTAACACGGACAATGAAAAAGTAACTCAGGGTCTGGATGGATTAGCCGAACGTTTACAACATTTCAAAAATTCAGGCGCACGTTTTGCAAAATGGCGGAATGTTTATAGTATCAGCGAATTTACACCCAGTTTGACTGCAATTAAGGCAGGTGCGGAAATGCTGGCTCGCTATGCGGCAATTTGTCAATCAGCAGGCATTGTTCCCATCGTTGAACCTGAAGTCTTGATGGATGGCGACCATTCTATTGAACAATGTGCGGAAGCCTGTGAAATGGTTTTACATGAACTCTTCCATGCATTATTTATCCATCAAGTAGAACTGGAACATATTGTGCTTAAACCAAGCATGGTAACCTGCGGTAAAAACGCGCCTTCCTTCAGCGCTCCTGACGAAGTGGCCGATTATACAATCAGCGTATTTCGTAGCAATGTGCCTGCTGCCGTACCTACTATTAACTTTCTTTCCGGCGGCCAGACACCACAACAGGCAACAGCCAATTTAAATGCTATTAACAGCACAGGTTATCAGCCCTGGAATCTGAGTTTTTCTTATGGGCGTGCCTTACAAGAAGATTGTTTGCAAGCCTGGGCAGGGAAAAAAGAAAATATTAAAATAGCTCAGGAAGCCTTGCTTAAACGCGCTCGGTTAAACAGCGCAGCCTGCTTTGGTGAATACCAGGACAATATGGAATAATTTGAGTTTATTTTAACGCACCAATATAGCGTAATTGCAATAGCCTGGGTGGATAATTTATTTATTCAGGCTGCAATTTATCAACAAACTCAAAGCGCGCCAGTAAAGGAATATGATCCGATAACATACGCCATGGTTTTCCTTGTAAACACTGCACATCCACAACCTGCATACCGCGATAATAAATACGATCGACACAGAAAGCAGGTTTAATTGCAGGAAAGGAACGCGCATGTCGCCCTTTTAAACTATAAAAAGCCTCTTTAATATCTAACTCATCAGCTAATAAATCAGAGAGATGATGACGCCAGTCATTGAAATCACCGGCTATTAATAAAGGTTCATGTTCGGGTACCATTTCACTGATACGTTGCATTAACGCACGACATTGGGAAGCGCGCTCTGCTTTAAATAAACCCAAATGAACACAGAGTAAATGCACAGTGACAGGTGCCCCATTCCCTTCTATTTTTATTTGTCCATGTAAAATACTTCGAGAAGCACGGTTTATAGAAGATAAATTAATATTTTCAAATCGTTCAAAAACATATTTGCTCAGGATGGCATTACCATGATGGCCTGATTGATAAATAGCGTTTTTTGCATAAATAAAATGCGGCCAGATTTCCTCCGCAATGTATTCGAATTGTGGCGTTTCAGGCCAGGCATGAATACGTTTTTCCCGTCGACGATGCTCCCCTTGCACTTCTTGCAGAAAAACAAAATCCGGATTTAACGCGGATAATGCTTCACGCATCTCTGGTAATAGGAAACGCACTTTTCCTAAACCAAATCCCTTGTGAATATTATAGGTGATCAACGATAAACTTCGCAGATTTTGTTGCATGGCAGAATTTATTAAAGGAAGTCATACAAGCATATCACTTGTAGCTTTCATGCAATATACTAATATTACTATGAATTATTATTTTTCTGATGAATACCATGCACACCTCAACGCTCTCTATCCCCGGATTTACCATTGCCTACAAGAGCTGGGGAGATGTCAACCTGCCTCCTTTACTCGCCTTGCACGGCTGGCTTGATAATGCAAATTCTTTTGATCCACTGGCTTCTTATTTATCTGAACATTTTCATCTGATAGCAATTGATTTACCTGGCCATGGTTATTCATCCCATTTACCTTCAGGATGTTATTACCATTTTACCGATGCTATTTTTGTTACGCTGCAAATTATTAAAGCACTAGGTTTTGATCAAGTCCATTTACTAGGCCATTCCATGGGAGCTTGTCTGGCCAGTCTTGTTGCAGGTGTAGCACCTGAGCACATTCTCTCGTTAATGTTGATAGAAGGTTTAGGCCCTTTTTCCAGCCCGGAACAAACATGTCGTGAACAATTAGCTTATTATGGACACTATTTAAAAAGTAACGCCAAAAGAGCAAGATCCTACTCCTCGCCACTATTGGCAGCCCAAGCGCGAGCCAAACAGGGTTATTTATCATTGGAATATATAGAAATTCTTTGTCAGCGAGGATTAGAAAAAAAAGGAGAGGTCTATTATTGGCGCCACGACAGGCGTCTTCTAAACGCAAGTCCTCTTCGTATGACTGAAAACCAAATCCTTTCTTGTCTTGAAGGTATTGTAGCCAAGAGTTTTTTAATTTGGGCTGATCAAGGTTTTGCTTTTCACGATCAAATTATGCGTAAGCGCATGCAGGCCGTAAAGCACTTAAAAGTGATAGAACTGGCGGGCGGACATCATGTTCATATGGAGAAACCAGACGCCGTTGCACAGCGCCTGATTGAGTTTTCAACCCTTAAATAGCACAATTTTTGTAATTAACCGCAACCTTTGCCAACGCTTTTTTAACATCGTCTATAGAAAAACCTAAGTCATAAGCCGCATTAATAACGCCACAACCTGCTTCATCAAAGGTGGTATTAGGTGTCCAATAATCCATATTAGCCTTAACCATAATATCAAACGCTTTACGAGTATTCCAACCTGGCGTATTGGCTATCAAATAAAACAAGCGATTATAGACACCACTGGAAAAATGGACATTTAGTCTGGGGGAATATTTATCAGCAGAATCAATCGATAAACCATCCCGGCTTGGCTTATCCATATAACGTAAAGCACCTCTGCCACTGGACTCTTTCATAATTTCGGCAGCAATTTCCCAGTTGTTGGCACCCGTTGCATAAAATTCAGCAGCCTTGGCAGCCATGTCAGAAAATGCTTCATTAATACCGCCCGAATGTTTACGATACTCAAGATTTGAATGCTGTTCCGTAAAACCGTGACTAATTTCATGCGCACCAATATCCAGAGAAACCAAAGGATAGAGTACAGAATTGCCATCGCCAAAAGTCATTTGTTCACCATCCCAATAGGCATTGTCATAGCCTTCGCCATAATGAACCCGCATCACCAGTTTCATTGATTTACCATTTTGAGATAACACATCCACGCCATACCAATCCTGATACATGCGTTTAATGATCTGTCCCGCATACAACGCGTCATTGCTCGGTGAAAAAGCACCATTTTCACGGTCATAACCGTCTGCTTTGTAACCTGTCCAGAATAAAAATGGATCGGCTGCATCGTTGTTCACCACGCATTTAAATTTCATGGCTTTATTAGAGGAACGATAAGTATGATGCATATCAATGACTTTTACCGCCTTATTTTCCATGTAGCACATTTCTGCAGCGTTATCTCGTGTTAAATCCAATAAAGGATGGGTTTTTCCAAACACATACTCGCCTGTTTTATTATTACCCCCATACCCCATCCCCTTCACTGGCGTAGATTGAGCGATTGTTTTAATATCATTCCATTGTATAAACGGTTTATAGGATTTGGCATCGAGAATGGCTGTTGGCCTTTCCGGTATTTTATCGTCATGACGGATATACACGCTGACGCGATAAGCCCAGTGTGCCTTCTGTTTCCCATCAATATACACGATAGGTTTTACTTGCTCTTCACTGATATCTTTGCCTTGGAATTGATTTTTAAATTGGGCCAACGCCATAGCTCCATTTTTAACAAAATCGTTTGCCGCGTCTCCTAATTCATCCTGGAGACCACGATACACAGTACCATTCATTTTTACACTGGCCTGACTAGTGAGCAAAGTAGACGCTTTACTGCTGCTATGAATAATTGCATAGCCTCCATAGACTAAAAATCCTGCGTATTTTTGTTGCATACGAATATGAGTTATTTGATTATGATCAGTATGTTGTCGAATAAACTCCAGACTATTCAGCGAGGGAAAATTTGAAACTTGTTTAGAATTTGGTAACACTAGATGAAATTGCTGTTGCAAATTGGTAAATGATTCTTTTTGCAATACAACCGCTTCAGTTGCTCCGACAGCAGGAGTTATCAGTGTCAGAGAAAGCACGAGGGAAGGCAAATGAAAATTAGGGTTCATTAATTAATTCTCCTTAAAATTACGGGTCAAACTCATTCGAATGCCCATACCGTTGCTATACCCACCTGGCGAAGTCATCAATACGATTACCAATAATTTGATACACTGTGATTTGCGCTGCAAAACACATCCATCAATAAATTATTGGGAGAAACATAGAAATGACCTACCCTCTACCCTCTTCGGCAATTACAGAAGAAGCTAAAGCGTGTCAGCAACATTTGTTGGACTTACTCCCTGAGTTCAAATTTTCGAATTTAAGGTTAAAGCTATTTTCCTGAGGTTGGCCTTAACTAAATCCGGGACGCCATTTTAGCAGGCTCTGAATAAATTAAAAGAATTTTGTTACGGGAATTTGTGCTGGACAAAAAATTCAAAGAGTACCGAATTGCCGCCGAAAACCGGCATCCCATGTATTATTAAAAATTCCTATGAAGGGATATTGATTTTCTTATCTCAAAAACAACAAGCCATGACAGGATTATTGGGGCATCCCCATAATTTAATTTCAATTTGCCCAATGACCTATTATTATTCATTGATTATTACTTGGTCTGGACTAAAACTATTATGAGTACCATCACTACAAACTTGCAGCTCGCTCTTTCCCGGTTAAAAGCGGGTAATGTGGTTGCTATTCCCACCGAAACTGTTTACGGTCTTGCCGGAAATGCAGAAAATGAAGACGCCATTAAAAAAATTTACACTTTAAAAAACAGACCGCTTAATCACCCTTTAATTATGCATGTCGCTGAAAATTGGGATTTATCGCGCTGGATATCTGTTATTCCTGATTATGCCTATACGCTCATGCAACAGTTCTGGCCTGGCCCGCTTACTTTGGTGATGCAAAGTACCGATGAGGTAAGCCCTCTCATAACCGGTGGACAAACCACTGTTGCTCTGCGTGTACCCAAACATCCAATGGCTCAGGAGCTTTTACAACAAACCGGTTTTCCGCTGGTAGCTCCCTCCGCAAACCCTTTTGGAAAAATCAGCCCGACCACTGCTGAGCACGTGCAAGACAGTTTTAAACACGACGAATTAATCATTCTCGATGGCGGACGTTGCCAGATAGGGATTGAATCCACTATTGTTGATGCGACCAATCCGGAAGGATATCAAATTTTGCGGCATGGATTACTTGAAGAATCCGTTATCGAGACGATTATACCAGGAAGGCAATTGAAAAACACAAGTACTCTTCGAGTACCCGGCAGATTAGACAGCCATTATCAACCAGAAAAACCATTGTACTGTTTTGCAAATCCCGAGGCTATAATAACGTTTTTTCAACAGACCAATAGCCCGGTTTATGTCTTATCTTTTGCTCCAATACCGCAACTCAATACTGATTTATACTACCAATTACCTGACAACCCCGAGCAATTGGCTTTTGAGTTGTATTATCAGCTTCGCCGGGCTGATCAATCAAGGGCCGCCATGATTGCCATTGAATTACCTCCTGAACAAAGCCAATGGCAAGGTATCAGGGAACGTATTTTAAAAGCCGGACAAAAATAAGATTACCATCAATGAATACATCCACTGTCTTTTTGATTTTAAATGGGTTGGCAAAGTATCCTAAAGTAAGCACATTGAATTTAATTTAAAATGACAGATTGTGCACCCAAAAAAGATATATTCCAGAATTTCCTGCGATTATGCAGGAATATGCCGATATCCTCTCACATCTGGACATTATTGAAAAGTTCAGGCAGAATCCTTCCATTTTGGGAAAATCAGCATCAACCATGAAAAAGATACTTGTCCTTCATGGACCTAATTTAAATCGTCTTGGACTACGCGAACCTTCAATTTATGGTTCAATGACTTTGACTGATTTAAATAAAACATTAGTTAAACAAGCCGAGGCGGCTAACTTTAAGATAGATTGCCAGCAAAGTAATTCGGAGGCAGAGCTAATTGCGCTTATTCATCAGGCAGCTGATAATAAAATTGACTATCTTATTGTTAATCCCGCTGCGTTTACCCATACAAGCCTTGCGCTTCGTGATGCTCTGCTTGCTACATCCTTACCTTTCATTGAAGTTCATATCAGTAATATTCATGCGCGAGAAGCCTTTCGTCAGCATTCTTATTTTTCTGACATAGCGCGGGGGGTTATTAGTGGATTTGGCGTTGGAAGTTATTTTCTGGCATTACAGGCAATCATAAACGAATTTAATTAATAGAGAGTTATTATCAATGGATATCCGCAAAATTAAAAAATTGATCGAACTGCTGGAAGAAACAGGCATTTCGGAAATTGAAATTAAAGAAGGTGAAGAATCAGTACGTTTGAGTCGTCACAGTTATTCTCCGGAGAGGTCGCAACATTATGCCGCCCCCACGCAGCAATTTATAGCCCAGCCAGCTCCTGCGGTATCAGCCAATCCAGTCAGTGTCACTGACGCCAAACCTGCCCAATCCGCCAAACCAGGACATAAAGTACGTTCCCCAATGGTTGGAACCATGTACACTTCCCCATCTCCTGATGCAGCTGCTTTTGTGACCATTGGCCAAAAAGTGAAAGTAGGAGATACGCTGTGCATCGTTGAAGCCATGAAAATGTTTAATGAAATTGAAGCAGACAGAGCGGGTAAAATTGTCGATATTCTCGTTGCCAATGGCGATCCGGTTGAATACGACCAACCCCTGTTTATCATTGAAGAATAAAGGGTAAAATTGATGCTCAGTAAAATTGTTATCGCCAACCGTGGCGAAATTGCACTGCGTATTTTACGCGCCTGCAAGGAATTAGGTATTCAAACTGTTGCTGTACATTCGGATGTCGACAAGGATTTATTACATGTCCGTCTTGCTGATGAAACCGTTTGTATTGGTCCTGCCAACTCACAAAAAAGTTATTTGAATATTCCGGCTATTATTTCTGCGGCAGAAATCACTGACGCCGTTGCCATCCATCCTGGCTATGGTTTCCTGGCAGAAAACGCCGATTTTGCCGATATTGTAGAACAAAGCGGTTTTCGTTTTATTGGTCCCAAAGGTGACACGATTCGATTAATGGGCGATAAAGTATCTGCCATTGCGGCCATGAAAAAAGCCGGTGTTCCCTGTGTCCCCGGTTCTGATGGTCCACTGTCTGACGATGACGCCCGAAATCTGGAATTAGGCGAACAAATTGGTTTTCCAGTCATTATTAAAGCCGCAGGAGGCGGTGGCGGCCGAGGTATGCGCGTTGTTCATAATAAAGCGAACTTGCTTAATGCAATTGCTTTAACCCGTAGCGAAGCGAAAGCTGCTTTTAATAACCCAACTGTCTATATGGAAAAGTTTCTGGAAAATCCCCGGCATATCGAGTTTCAGGTTTTAGGGGATGGTAAAGGGAACGCCATTCATTTGGGAGAACGCGACTGCTCTATGCAACGTCGCCATCAGAAAGTATTGGAAGAAGCGCCTGCACCTGGTATTACGCCTGAATTACGACAAAAAATCGGCGAATCGGTAGTGAATGCCTGCCAGGAATTAAAATACCGCGGCGCAGGCACTTTTGAATTTTTGTATCAGGATGGCTGCTTTTATTTCATTGAAATGAATACTCGTATTCAGGTGGAACACCCTGTCACTGAAATGATTACCGGCATTGATTTGATTAAAGAGCAAATTAAAATTGCCAGCGACCTGCCTTTTACGCTTAAGCAAGAAGATATTCAATTAAGAGGTCATGCCATAGAGTGTCGAATTAACGCTGAAGACGCGAAAACCTTTATGCCCTCCCCCGGAACGATAAGACTTTTGCACCAACCCGGCGGTCCCGGCATACGTTTCGATTCACACATTTACAGTAGTTACACGGTACCGCCTAATTACGACTCCATGATAGGTAAATTAATCAGCTATGGTGAAACCCGCGCCGAGGCTTTTGCCAGAATGCGAAATGCGCTGGACGAAATTATCATTGAAGGGATTAAGACCAATATTGAGCTACATCATCGCATTCTTCATGATCAGGCATTTACGCAAGGGGGCACCAATATTCATTATCTGGAAAAAATGTTGAAGGAGTAAAGAAGTGTGGTACCAACTTCAAATTGAACATTGTCACCGCGATGAAGTCGATGGCTTAAGTGAAGCACTGGAAGAAACTGGTGCTTTGTCCATTACGTTAACGGATAAAAATGATGATCCCGTTTTGGAACCAGAACCAGGTACAACACCTCTGTGGCCTGATGTCATTATCAATGCACTTTATACAGAAAAGGAAGATGCCGAGCGGGCAAAAGAGATTTTAAGACAACAAAATGATCATTTATCATTCACAATTAATCCATTAGCTGATAAAGATTGGGAACGAGTCTGGATGGACGATTTTAAACCTCAACGTTTTGGCCAACGCTTATGGATTTGTCCGTCATGGCTGGAGCCTCCGGAAAAAGGAGCAGCTAACCTTATTCTCGATCCAGGCTTAGCCTTTGGCACGGGCACTCATCCAACGACCTCTCTTTGCCTGACCTGGCTTGATCAGGCTGATTTGCATAATAAAACGGTTATAGACTATGGCTGTGGTTCCGGAATCCTTGCCCTGGCCGCATTAAAACTGGGGGCAGCAAAAGTTCATGCAGTCGATATCGATGCACAGGCTTTGCAGGCTACCCACAATAATGCGCTGGTTAATCAAATCACCGATCATCAATTGAAAACTGATTTTCCGCAGATATTAAAAGAGCCCTGTGATCTCCTCATTGCCAATATCCTGCTAACTCCTCTTGTTAGTTTATGCAGTCGATTTAAAGAACTAATTAAACCGAATGGAATATTGGTTGTATCCGGTATTTTAAATGAGCAGGCTCCTGAATTAATTGCGGCCTATCAAGCTGATTTCACACATCAATTATTAACTCAACAGGAAGGCTGGTCGCTGCTCGTCTTTACTCGTTATTGAAAGCAGTAAGTTAGCCAATAACAACCAGCGACTACATCAGACATGAGGTAACCAACTTGCAACCCGATATAAAAGCAGGCGACTGACGGTTGGCACTTTAGTCATTCAAAGCATTGTAAATATCCATAAAAGTGGATATTTTATTTATGCTAATGGGCACGTGCAAACGGCGGGCAATATCTGAGGCGGAAAAAATACCCCGAATGTGGTGAGGCTCCCCATCAACAACAAGAAAATGCTGTCGTCCCTGATTTTTAAGCGTCTCCACAATATCGCTGATTCTGGCTTTCTTTACTTCTCTAAAATCAATAGCCTTTAAGCAACTTTTGGGTGTCATCACTTCATTGACAAAAATATCAGAGCGAGGAATATGGTTAACCCGAGACATTGCTTTTTCACCAATTAAATCCTCATAAGCCAAGGTACCCACAAATTCACCCTGCTGATTTAAGACTAATTTTAATTTAACATGCGTTTTCTTCATTAAATTTTCAGCCGTTACCAGATCGATATTTTGATCGATTATCCGCGGTTCTGTCTTTTTAAAATCAGTGAAAATATCCAATGCAGGTGAATCAAGCGTTATCTCAAAATCCTCATTCGGTGTAATCAAGTGGGTAATATGATCGAGCTCGTATGTTTTTAGAATCATGGTCTTGTTCCTTTTGTCACTACCGATAAGACAACCTACCCTCTTAACCCAAATGTAGAACAGAAATTGGATTAATACAATTTCAGCCATAAGCGATAACGATCCCAGTCAGCTAAATTTAGCCCTCCCCTTTTACTTTCTGCTGCTTCTAGTGTTGCCTGATTATCATTGCTAGAATGTATTTATAGCCGAAAATCAGGTGCCCTGTGCGACAACCTATTCTAAAAACAATCGTAGCCATCACCCGGACCGGTTCAGGCTCAAGTCGCTGGTTTCCAGGTTTAAGTCTTTTTTTACTGATACCTTTTGTTTTTGCTACTCCTGCCTTGACAATCGGTCAATTAACTAAAATTGCTATTCAAAATAATAACGATTTAAAAGCCGCCCAATATAACATTGCACTAGCGAAAGCACGTTTAGTACAAGCCGGATTATGGCCCAATCCGAGTTTAAATTTAGCCGATATAGACGATCGATGGTTAACTCATGAAGGAGAATATACCCGTAGCGGAAGTTTTAGTCAGGCATTCCCTGTTTCGGGTCGCATAAGCAAACAAAAAGATGTTGCTCGCATTGACATAGCTATTGCCTTAGCCGAAGTGAGAAATGCCAAACGGCAACTTAAAGGGATGGTTGCTGATTACTACTACGCCATTCTTATTACTGATCGTCGTTTAAAACAATTAAAAACGCTTTTAGCAATCAACAAGAAGCTGGTACAAGTCACCCAAAATCGTTTTCAGGCAGCAGAAGTTTCTGAACTGGATACCAATACCGCAAGTCTGGAGTTTCAGCGTATAAGACAAGAAAAACAACTTTTAGAAAATTTACGCATTAGCCAAACTACCCAATTAAATCAATTACTGGGACGAGAGGCGACAGCACCTGTCGTATTAGATCAAACGTTGCCCCTCAAGGCACACCTCCCGCCAACACTCTCTGAAATACAGGCCCTTGCAATAAAGCAACGTCCCGACATGCAAATGCTGTGGTTCAATGTAAATCGGGCTAAAGCCAATCAACAACTTGCCCGCAGTGAACGCTGGGCTGACTGGCTCATCGGAATCGGCGTCCAACAAAACAAACTGGTTGTACAAGGCGCACCGCCTCAAATTGCCGATCGGGCTGTAAGTATTGGCGTGACTATTCCCCTACCTCTACTTAATTCGAATCAGGGGCGTATTATGGAAGCTGGTCTTGCTGGCACCCAAGCATTAAAAAAAATACAGGCATTGCAACTAACCATCCAAACTGAAATAGTAAGCAGTTATACGCAATTAAAAACGTTACAAGACGCTATAAAGTTAGCACAGATGAATACTGTAAAACTGACCGCTCGTAATGTTACATTAGCAAGAAATGCTTATAAAAATGGCCAGATTTCTTTACTGGAAGTTTTACAAATACAACGTCAGCAGAATGATTTGCAAACAGCGTATCTCAACATGCTCGAAAAATACGTGCAAGCTCTGGTTCAATTTTGCACATCCATAGGTCACGGAGACAATGCGTTATGTCCTTATCTGACAAATAAAAGGAATTTATATGCATTCACACGGCATTCCTGATTTCAAATGGCATCAATCTTATCTGCCTGTAAGTTTAAAAGTTCTTCTTCTTTCTTTGTTTATTACTAATCTGGTCCATGCTCATGGTGAACATTTTGAGATGACTTCACAGCGCCAGAGCATTTTACGTCTTAGTGAAGAACAAAGAAAAATGATCGGGCTAAAAACAGTAAAGGTAATTCCGCGTACTTTGGAACGACGATTAAGTTTAAATGGCGAAATGCAATTATTACCTGATGCACAAGCTGATGTCAGCGTCAGAATTTCGGGCAACGTTACCGCGTTGTATGCTAATTTAGGCGACAAAGTAAAGGTAGGTCAGCCACTGATTAAAGTACAGTCTCTCCTGATTGGTGATCCTCCTCCCAGTGTAGTGATGAAATCTCCAATGGCAGGTATTATTGATGCGCGTAATGTCAATCTGGGACAAGCAGTGGTACCCAATACAGTCCTTTTCCACATTTCCAATCGTACCCAACTTATAGCCCTTGCTAAAGTTTATGAAGAAGATTTAGGTCAAGTAAAAGCAGGACAAGAAGCCGAGCTGCAAGTATTAGGTTATCCACAACGTGTTTTTAATGGTAAAGTGATTCTTATCGAGCCGAATCTTGACCCCATAACACGAACTGTAAACGCTCAAATACTGGTTACTAATACACAGGATTTACTAAAACCCGGCATGTTTACACGAGTTAATCTTATTTTACAGAAACACCCCAAGGCGCTTACCATCCCTGATGCTGCTATTATTGAAGCCAACGAAAAAAAATTTGTTTTTAAACGTCAGAGGGATACCTATCGATATGTTCCGGTAACAACAGGTATCACTACCCATAATTATACAGAAATTCTTAGTGGGTTAGCTGCCGGTGATGAAGTGGTTACTCAAGGAAACCGGCAGCTTTATACCCTTTGGCTTACAGGGTATCAACCTCAGCCAACAGGAGATACTTCTTCATGAGAGAAACCAGAGTGTCAACCAGGATTCGCGAATTGGAAGATATACCAGGGGGCTGTCAAGATGTTTAATCATCTGATTTCCTGGTCACTTAATAACCGTTTTTTCATTTTAGCAATCACCTTCTGTCTTTGTCTTTTTGGTATCTATACCCTTCAACATATGCCTGTTGACGTTTTTCCAGAATTTGCCCCTCCGCAGATTATTGTCCAAACACAAGCACCCGGGATGACCCCGGAAGAAGTAGAAGCATTAATTACTTATCCTTTAGAAAGTACGATTAATGGCACACCGGGAGTAACTCACGTACGTTCAAAAACGGCAGTAGGACTCTCTACAATTACTATTGTTTTTGATGATAAAACCGATATTTATCGCGATAGACAATTGATCAATGAACGTATTCAACAGGTGAAAGGACAATTACCTGCGGGTAGCAATCCAATTATGTTGCCAGTAACTTCTGTTGTCGGGTGGCTTGTCAAATATGCTTTAACCAGCAACACGGTATCAGCAGAAGATTTACGAACTATTTCAGAGTGGATCATTCGCCCGCGTATACTCGCATCAGGCGGAGTAGCTTCCGTAGTTTCCATAGGTGGCGAGGTTAAACAATACCAGGTTCTTCTTGACCCGGCACGCATGCTTGCTTATCGTATTAGCGTAGAAGAGGTAACCCAGGCCCTTGAGAACTCCAATCGCAATGTTCCAGGCGCCTTTCTGCAAAAATCAGGGACTGAATTAGTGATTGGCACCATTGGGCGCATCAAAACATTAGACGATATTAAAAATACCATTATAACAACCCGAAAAGGAATTCCCATTACCATTGCCAATGTCGCAACAGTTGCTTTCGGCGGCGAAATCAAACGAGGCGATGCCGCCTTTAACCTGGATAAAGCTGTTATTGGTACTATTTCTAAATCCTATGGTGCAGATACTCTTTCTACAACTACTAAAGTGTTACACACTCTGGAGGAAATTAAAAAATCGCTCCCTGCCGGCGTAAAATTAGATACGACCGTGTTTCGTCAGGCCAATTTTATCGAAGCAGCAATTAAAAATTTAAGCTTCGCACTGCTTGAGGGTGCAATTATTGTCATCCTTGTCTTGTTAATTTTTTTGATGAATCTGCGTGCTTCTTTTATTAGCTTTTTGGCAATGCCTGTTTCTTTCATCATTGGGATTCTGGTGCTGCATTTATGGGGTTTCGGTATTAATGCCATGACATTAGGCGGTATTGCTATCGCAATTGGAGAAGTGGTTGATGATGGTATTATTACTGTTGAAAATGCACTGCGACGTTTACGTTTAAATCGTCTGTTGGCTAATCCTTTCCCTGCAATCACTATTGTTTTTGATGCAGTACTTGAAATTAGAAATTCTGTTATTTACGCGACACTTATTATTAGTCTGGTCTTTTTGCCTGTTTTTTTCCTTTCTGGCGTAGCCGGACGTATTTTTAGTCCTTTAGCAATTGCTTATATTGCGTCTGTAATCGGCTCACTGGTTGTGGCAATTACTTTGGTGCCCGCTTTGTGTTACCTGCTTTTAGTGGATAGCAAGGAAAAACAAAAGGACATTGACACGCCTTCTGTTCATTTACATCCTTTATCTCAGCAACAGCATTTGCAGCTTGATAATAGCACTTATGAAGATAACAAAGAGACCCGTTTCGCTCTTTGGCTTAAGAAACATTATCAACCACTTCTTCAATGGGCTCTTCATCATTTCTGGCTGGTAATTACCCTTGCAATCATAACATTGGGTTTGACCTTGGCTCTGTTACCTTTTTTCAGATCCACTTTTTTGCCTGAGTTTCATGAGGGAAATTTTATTATTGCAATGACCACCTTACCAGGCACTTCACTTGCCGAATCAATGCGTATTGGCGAAGAAGTACGAAAGCAGTTATTAAAATACCCTCAGGTTATTTCTATATCACAACGGGCCGGGCGAAGTACAGTTGATGAGGATGCGCTCCCTCCTAACGTGAGTGAATTTGATGTCAATCTTGATTTTGACACGGATAAATCCGTGCCTCCCGCAGAATTAATCAAACGCATCCGGCAGGACCTGGCACTTATTCCAGGCGCTGTTTTCAATGTGGGACAGTTTATAGCTCATCGCATGGATGAAGTTTTATCGGGTATACGTTCTGAGGTTGCTATTAAAATTTTTGGTGAAAACTTACCTGCCTTGAATCAGGCAGGGCGAGAGGTCGAGCTTTTGTTGAAAAAGCTACCCGGAATTGTTGATATTAACATGGAACAACAAATTGCTGTGCCTCAGTTAATTATCAAGATCAATCGTGATAAAGCAGCCCGCTATGGTGTAACTATTGGGCAAATTTCTGAGGATGTACAAATTTTACTAAATGGACGTCGGGTTTCCAGTATCCTGGAAGGCCAGCGGAGTTTTGATCTTTTCTTAAGAATGGCAGAATCTGGTCGCGCCAATGTTCAGGCTGTGCAAGACATGTTAATTGATGCGCATGGAAAAGGTATTGACAATGGCGACAAGATACCTTTGCGAGCCGTAGCTCAAATTTCAGAAGAAGATCAACCTTTTGCCATTAGCCGAGAAAATGTTCAACGTATGATTACTATCGGATTTAACGTAGAAGGCGCTGATTTAGCGGATATAATCTCTACAATCAAGCAAAAAATTCAAGAAGAAATTAAACTTCCTGCCGGTTATTTTATTGAGTATGGCGGTCAATTTCAAAGTCAGCAACAAGCCAGACACACTATTTTATTTTTGGGAATTCTGGTCATTTTTATCATGTTGCTTTTGTTGTACAAAGCATTCGGTACACTCACTGAATCCCTTATAATCCTTTGCAACTTACCATTAGCCTTGATTGGCGGCGTCTTATCCCTTTTCTTTCTCAGTGGTGAGATGAGTATTGCAGCAATGATTGGATTTATCACTCTTTTTGGTATTGCAACTCGTAACGGTATTATTTTAATCAGTCATTACAATCAACTCCAGCGAGAAGGAAAACCGCTGAAACAAATTGTAATACAAGGAACGCTTGATCGCCTCATCCCCGTATTAATGACCGCAACAACCGCGGCACTCGGTTTAATTCCTTTATTATGGGGCTCTCCTGTCGGTAAAGAATTAGAAAGACCTTTAGCTCAAGTGTTACTAGGCGGCCTATTTACCTCTACACTTCTCAATATGATTATTGTCCCAACCGTTTATTATAAAATAAGGCAATCAAGGCGTTTGTCGTAACCAGTTACATTGAACCAAAATATAATGACTCCTTTATTATTGTAAAAAACTGTATGCTCTTCATTTTTTGCAGAGTGAAGCGTTAATTTGTCTCAGACTTTGGATTAAACTGTTTAATCTCAGCCCCAATGACTTCGTCATGAATTGTGCTCGTGTTATCTACATAGATAATAGCTGAGCCGCCTTCACAAGTAATATTTCCTTCAACTACGGTATGATTAAGTAAAAATAAACTTTGTTGAATTTTGGCATCTAAAATGGCTTTAATAAGATGGCTCTCTCATTTGTCCAACATGGCCTGAGTTTATATACTTTAATGGGCCAATTTTATAATAGCAGGACCTGCCTTGATAACCCCAAGCAGGCCCTTGCACTTATCCAACGCACGTTAACTCTGTTTAGACCGCGCCTTTATTATAAGTGCTTACAATAAGCTACCCTTCTAATAATCCCAAGCTTTTCACTGTATCGCGCTCTTGTCGAAGCTCGGCCAGCGTTTCATCAAATTTATGTTTGCTGTATTCATTGAATGTTAATCCTTCAACAACCTTAATTTCACCATGTTCATGACGACAGGGAAATGAGAAAATCAGACCTTCATCCACACCATACTCCCCTTGAGAACTTCGACAGACAGAAAAAGATTCCATGGCTGGTGTATCATTTATTAATTGGCCCACCCCATAAATTACTGCATTAGCAGCAGAAGCCGCGGAAGAAGCACCTCGTGCTTTAATAATGGCTGCACCTCGTTGTTGCACGGTAGGTACAAAACTGTCTTTTAACCAAACTTCATCATCAATTACTGTTGCCGCTGGCAATCCATTGATTTTCGCATTATAAAAATCAGGAAATTGAGTTGATGAGTGGTTTCCCCAAATAGCCATTTGACTCACATTAGTAACATCCACCCCTGCTTTTTTTGCCAGTTGAGCACGAGCCCTTAATTCATCCAGGCTGGTCATGGCATAAAATCGATCATTCGGTATATCTCTGGCATGATGCATGGCAATCAGGCAGTTCGTATTACAAGGATTACCTACCACAAAAACCCGCACATCTTCAGCAGCATTGTCATTAATCGCTTGTCCCTGTCTGGTAAAAATTCCGCCATTAATTTGCAACAAATCAGAACGCTCCATACCCTGTTTTCGTGGTACAGAACCCACTAATAAAGCCCAATTGATGCGATCCATGGCCTGATTCAGATCAGAGGTACAAACCACTCGTTTTAATAGCGGGAAGGCACAATCCTCTAATTCCATAGCAACACCTTCCAGTGCGGGCAAAGCCTGCTCTAATTCAAGCAACTGTAATTCAACTTCAGTATGGGGACCAAACATTTGGCCTGACGCAATTCTGAACAACAACGCATAGCCAATTTGCCCTGCTGCCCCTGTTACTGCTACTCTAACTCGTTTATTTATCATTTTTTTCCTCTACTAACCATTGATTTAGCAATAAAAGCGCAGCGATGCTGCGCGCCTCAGAAAAGTCAGGACGTACCAACAATTCATTTATAGCGCTTAAAGGCCACTCTACTACTTCGAGAGGTTCTGGCTCATCTCCCACCAAAGAAGATGGATATAAGTCTCGAGCCACAATGACATCAAGACGCGCTCCAAAGTAACCTGGTGCTAAAGTGAGCGTTTTAAGCCAGTCCAATTTTTTTGCGCCGAACCCCACTTCTTCCTGTAATTCCCGATTGGCGGCTGCAAATAAAGACTCCCCTCGATTAATTAGCCCTTTAGGAAAAGCCAATTCATAAGAATCAATACCGGCCGCATATTCCCGCACCAACAAGAGTGAATCGCTTGCAGTAATAGCCACAATCAACACTGCACCATGACCATGGCTGCGAATACGCTCAAACACACGGCGCACTCCATTAGCAAAACGAAGATGTACCTGCTCAATAGTAAACAAATTTGATTTGGCGATCACTGTTTTTTGCGTACAAACTGGTTTTTCTCGCATTCTGATCTGTTATCCTGACAAAAATCGCTACTAAATAGTCTGATGATACTATTCTCTCTCTTCATAAAGCCAGTCTGCTGTCATAATCAATTATGCAACAAACCAGACTATATATGTTATCCTCTTGTTATACGCCAAATTTCTTTTGTTTTATTTTAGTGGCAGGAATTGCTGTAAATGATATTACCCACGTCGTTATATATTCATATCCCCTGGTGCATTCGCAAATGTCCTTATTGTGATTTCAACTCTCATAAAAGCCCGGAAATTATCCCTGAAAAACAATATGTTAATGCTTTAATTGCTGATTTTGAAGCGGATTTGGCCTTTTTCTCTCCAGGTGAAATTCACACTATTTTTATTGGAGGAGGAACACCAAGTTTATTTTCTGCACAATCTTATGCTTTGTTATTCGAACAGTTACAACAACGAGTACCTTTTAGTAAAGCCATTGAAATTACCCTTGAAGCAAACCCCGGTACTGTCGAGCAACAACGTTTTAATGACTATCGTCAGATAGGGATCAATCGCTTATCTTTAGGTATTCAGAGTTTTAGCGCAACACATTTAAAAGCGTTAGGGCGTATTCATAATGATCAACGAGCTCATCAAGCTATTGAAACAGCGCGGCAAGCTGGCTTTGATAATATCAATATAGATCTCATGCATGGTTTACCCAATCAGTCCGTTGAACAGGGGTTAGCTGACTTGAATACGGCACTATCATACCAACCTGAACATTTATCCTGGTATCAGTTAACCATCGAGCCTAATACCATTTTTTACAAACAACGTCCGGTTTTGCCTGATGAAAATGAGACTTCTCTATTAGAAGAAACTGGCCTTGTCAATCTGGCTCAAAAAGGCTATCAACGCTACGAAATTTCAGCATTCTGCAAGCCTGACAAAGAAGCCCGGCATAACCTGAATTATTGGCTTTTTGGTGATTATTTAGGTATCGGTGCAGGCGCTCATGGTAAAATCACTACGAAAAATACTCAACAGATTTACCGCACTCGTAAACAACGACAACCGGCTGATTATTTGCATGCGACTAAAACTGCTCTTGTAACAAGGGAGGTGGTTAGCGTGAATTCCCTGATATTTGAATTCATGCTGAATACTACCCGTCTGGAACAGCCAATACCTAATCATCTGTTTTATGAACGAACAGGTCTGTCCTTTGTACATTTGCGTCCTTTACTTGATAAAGCCGCGCGAAAAGGACTTATTAGACTCAATGAACATTTCTGGCAAGTTACTTCGTTAGGACGTCGTTATACAAATGATTTGCAGGAAATGTTTTTACCTGATGATCCGGCGTGAAATCTTATTATCCGCGTTTTCACCTGATTAACAAAAGAACAACACTGGAGATTCTCTCTTCACAAGAGGCTGACTTTCCTTAATAATAGATTTTTACTTTATGAGGAGAGGCTTCATGGCGGCTCTGCTATTTATTTTCGTTGTAGTCTTGGGTTATTTATGTGGTTCCGTTTGTTCCGCAGTGATTGTTAGTCGCATTTTTTCTCTTCCTGATCCGCGTACTGAAGGCTCCAAAAACCCGGGAGCAACCAATGTATTACGTTTAGCCGGTAGAAAATATGCTGTCATGGTTTTATTTGCTGATTTATTAAAAGGACTTTTTCCCGTTCTACTGGCAAAAGTGCTTGGCGCAGGACCCATTGCAGTCAGTTTTACCTGTTTTGCAGCAGTTATGGGTCATATGTACCCTGTTTTTTTTGATTTCAAAGGAGGTAAAGGAGTAGCAACAGCGATTGGTACTTTACTTGGTTTACATTTCATTCTCGGCGTAGTAGTTATAGCCACATGGCTATTAGTAGCCAATTTTACTCGCTATTCATCACTGGCTTCCATCGTGGCCCTGATTCTCGCCCCCTTTTACTCGCTGATTACTATTGGTCATCTTGATACCTTCCCTCCCCTGTTTTTTATTACGCTGTTTATTCTTTATAAACATCGCGATAATATTACGCGATTAATTGATGGCGAAGAACCCCGGATTCAATTTACGAGAAGCACACTACAAACAAAAATTGACGCGGCTATCGTAGAGGAAGTCAAGGACGAAGCCTTGGTTCCGAGCGATGAAGAAAACCTGGAAGATATTCCTTCAGACAGAAAAAAACAAAATAAGAAAAACCATTAAATTCTTGCGCTGGCCTCTAATTATGCAAGTGGCCAGCGAGCTTTCACTGCAATGGCGGAACTCTCATCTCTATCTCCCCGTAAGAGGTGTAAACAGCCAGCATAAGCAATCATCGCCCCGTTATCGGTGCAATATTCTGTACGTGGGAAATAAACTTTTCCTTCAGGGATGTCTTGCATTAAAGCAGTTAACGCCGCACGTAAACTACGATTCGCCCCTACTCCTCCAGCAACAACAAGACGATGGCTTGCTGTTTGTTTAAGTGCTCGCTTACATTTAATAAAAAGAGTAGCAATCACCGCCTCCTGAAAAGCATGGGCAATTATCCTTCGAGCTTTCTCATCCCTGGAACTATTGTTCCAGATAGTCAAAACGTGCGTTTTAAGACCGCTAAAACTAAAATCAAACCCCGGTCTATCTGTCATCGGTCGAGGAAAAGGAGGTAAAGTCTTTGCTTCGCAGGCGGGACAGTTATCGGCAAGTCCTGCCAAAACAGCACCGCCAGGATAGGGTAAACCCATTAATTTCGCGGTTTTATCGAATGCTTCCCCAACCGCATCGTCCAGTGTATCACCAATAATTTGATAATGGCCTAACGCACGCGCCTCTATTAATTGCGTATGCCCACCGGAAACAAGTAAAACAAGAAATGGGAACTCAAGGCTCGGAGTATCCAGTTTTGCAGCAAGTAAATGGGCTTCCAAATGGTGAATTCCCAAAGCTGGTCTATTAAGTCCCAGTGCAAGACTCTTTGCGAAACAGGCGCCCGTTAACAGCGCGCCGATCAGACCAGGGCCTGCTGTATACGCGATTGCATCAATGGCCGTTTTGGCCAAATTAGCCTGTTGCAATGCCTCATCCACTAAAGGGATTAAATATTTTACATGGTCTCGCGAAGCAAGCTCAGGAACCACACCACCGTATTGCTGATGTGTAGCTACTTGCGAATGGAGCGCATGAGCCAATAATCCCCGTTCAGAATCATAAATAGCCACACCCGTTTCATCACAGGAAGACTCTATTCCCAGAACTCGCATTAACAATCTGCCTCAAAATAAACAATCCAAACGTTTAATTATACCTTAAAAATGCTTATAATCCCTATATTGCAGTCGCATCATAATAACATTCCGGTTAAGATAGTTAATATAAACTGTTAATATAAACTTGACGATTCCAATAAGTGGCACTAGAATTGCCAGCCTATTGTATTCAATTAAACCAGAGGACTAATTAATGCCTACCGTTCGTGTGAAAGAGGGCGAAAATCCTGAATACGCACTACGTCGTTTCAAACGCTCCTGTGAAAAAGCAGGAATACTTACTGAATTACGTCGTCGCGAATTTTATGAAAAACCTACTGCTGAGCGTAAGCGCAAACAAGCAGCTGCGGTAAAACGTCATCTTAAAAAAATTTCTCGTGACACAACCGCTCGTCGTAGCCTTAAACACAGACGTAAATAACCATGGCTATTAAAGACCGCATTAGTAACGATCTGAAAGACGCTATGCGAGCCAGGGATAAAAAGAAATTGGATACCTTGCGTCTTATTACTGCTGCTGTCAAACAGGTTGAAGTTGATGAACGCATTGTCGTTGATGAAGAGCGAATGCTCGTTATTCTGGACAAGCTTGCTAAACAGCGCAAAGAATCTATTGCTCAATTTCAAGCTGCGGGTCGCGAAGACCTGGTAGCCCAGGAACAGTTTGAACTGGAGCTTATTAGCAATTATCTGCCCGAACCGCTCACAAAGGCTGAAATTGAAGCATTGATTGTTAAAGCACTTGCAGACACGGCAGCCACTAAAATAAGTGATATGGGCAAAGTTATGACACTATTAAAGCCGCAGTTACAGGGTCGAGCAGATATGGGGGAGATCAGCATGATCATAAAGGCCAAGTTGAGTTAGCATCCACTTATGTCTGGCTTAATCCCGCAGCCATTTATTGATGAACTGCTTAGCCGAACCGACCTCGTAGAGCTTATTGATGGTTATCTGCCGCTTAAAAAACAAGGCAATAGCTTTATTGCCTGTTGTCCTTTTCACAACGAAAAAACGCCTTCTTTTAACGTAATTGCTAAAAAGCAATTTTATCATTGTTTTGGCTGTGGAGTGAGTGGTAACGCTATTAGCTTCATTATGGCTTATTTAAATCAGAGTTTCCCTGATGCTGTAGAAACATTGGCTGCCAGATTGGGCATGTCAGTTCCAAAAGATGGCAAAGTTGAAAAAAATCAGCAAGTCGTAACGTTATACCAGATATTGGCACGAGTCAGTCAATTCTATCAGCAAACGTTGAAAATGAATGGCCAGATTGCCATTGACTATTTACGGAAACGTGGCCTTAATGGTGAAATAGCCAGACGATATCAATTGGGATATGCCCCCCCAGACTG
Organism: Legionella fairfieldensis ATCC 49588; assembly: GCF_000621525.1. Taxonomy (GTDB): domain Bacteria; phylum Pseudomonadota; class Gammaproteobacteria; order Legionellales; family Legionellaceae; genus Tatlockia; species Tatlockia fairfieldensis. Next base: position 33,315 of record NZ_JHYC01000018.1, read on the forward strand.
GCAAACACTGGAAGCTCTATTTAAAGGGAACAAAACTGAACTCATCGCAACAGGCATGCTCATTAAAAAAGAAAATGGCAAAACCTATGATCGTTATCGGCATCGCATTATCTTTCCCATTCACGACCGACAGGGTCGAATTATTGGTTTTGGTGGACGAGCTATCGATGAGGAACAAAAACCAAAATATTTAAATTCACCTGAAACAGTAATTTTCCAGAAAAGTCGTGAGCTATATGGGCTACATCAAATTTTACAAGAGCATAAAACAATCGACAATATACTTATTGTTGAAGGATACATTGATGTTATCGCTCTCGCACAGCATGGGATCACTAATGCAGTCGCAACACTGGGCACGGCAACAAGCAACTATCATATCCAGTTATTATCCCGATATACGAAACAGTTAATTTTTTGTTTTGATGGAGATAGCGCCGGCCGTAAGGCAGCCTGGCGGGCTTTGGAAAATTGCCTGTCTGAGTTAAATACAGGTCTTGATGTGAGTTTTATTTTTCTCCCTGATGGGTACGATCCGGATAGTCTTGTAAGACAGGAAGGCAGAGAAAAATTTAATACTTTTATCCAACACGCAACCCCACTAAATCGCTTTTTTCTTGATACTATTGCTCAAGGAATTGATCGCTTCAGCATGGCAGGGAAAAGTCAGTTAATTAATGCAGCAAAACCTTATCTGTTAAAAATGCAGGATGGTCCCTATAAACAATTATTACTCCATGAATTGGCCCGTTTATCCCATATTGAAAGCTATCGTATCATTCAGCTTATCAATGAAAATTTGCCAGAAAAAACAATCGCGAACAGCAATAAAAAAATTACTCATTCTCCTATCCGGCTGGCTATCGCATTGCTTATTCAAAACCCGGAAATTTTCAATCAATGTAAAAATCAGATCAACGCTGATTTACTTGATGGTAAAGGACAGGAGATCTTGCAGAAACTGCTCTATCAGGTTAAAAAATCTCCCGAAACAACAACAGCAACTCTTATTGAAGCCTGGAGGAATACTCCTTTTTTTGAACCTCTAACCAAATTAGCCGGCTGGGATCATCAAGAGCCTCAGCAAGAATTGACAAAAAAATTTACAGATATCATTTTGTTTTTGCAAAAACAGAATTTAGAAAATAAAATTAACCAATATCTTGCAAAATCACGTAATCAAGGCTTAACTATTGCAGAGCAGTTAACATTACAAGAAATGATGAAACAAAGACATCAAACTTTGTATGATAAAAATTAACTCAAAATATACTGGCAAGTTTGCGATAGCAGGTTTATAATCAAACCCTTTTTGTAGCTTTTAATCACTCACTTGATAAGTGCCTATGACCATGAATGACCAAGAACAACAGCGCTCACAGATCACCAAAGTCATCAGCTTGGGTAAAGAACAGAATTATCTGACCTACGCACAGATTAACGACTTGTTACCCAATATCGTCGATACCGAACATTTTGATGTTATTATTAGCATGCTGGAAGGCATGAACATCAAAGTATTCGAATTGCCTCCGAGCGATGATGAATTGGCGCTCTTAGGAACAACTGAAGAAGCACCTGAAGACGTTGAGGAAGCAGCGGCTGTTCTCGCTTCGGTGGATAAGGAAACTGGACGGACAACCGATCCTGTTCGTATGTACATGCGTGAAATGGGTACAGTAGAACTTCTCACCCGCGAAGGGGAAATACGTATTGCCAAGCGGATCGAAGAAGGGATTTATCAAGTCCTTAAATCCCTGGCTCATTACCCGGAAACAGTTCAATTAGTCCTGGAAGATTACGATCGCGTTGCTGACGAAGAAATGCGCTTAAGCGAAATTATCAGCGGTTTCTCTGATTCAGAAGAAATAGCGCCTGCTGCAAGTATAGGATCTATGCTTGATGAGTCGCAGCAAGATGAATTTATGGACTCAGCCGCAATAGAGGATGAAGAAAGCGAAGAGGGTGAAGGAGGTATCGTTGAAACCGATGACGGCCCGAATCCGGAACAAGCGAAAATTTACTTCGATGAATTGCGTGAAAATTTTGATAACGCCATGGTAGCATTAAGGGAGCATGGCCGCACCACGCCCCAAACCATTGAGTTACTGGAAATCATGTCTGATTCTTTCCTGAAATTGAAATTAACTTCACGTCAGGTCGATAGGCTTACCCGCCACTTCAGGCAGTTACGCAATCATATTCGAGAGTTTGAGCGTAGCATTATGCGGCTTTGCATCGAGAAAGCACGTATTCCACGCAAACTCTTTATTGATACATTCCCAGGCCAGGAAACCGATTTAAAATGGCTGGATGATCTGGTTAGCCAATCTGTCAAAAAACTTGATATGGCTCGTATCGAAGAACACGCAGAAGAGATCAAACAATTACAAACCCGTCTGGCCTCTTTTGAAGAAGAATACGGTTTAACCATTAGTGAAATTAAAGACATCAATCGGAAGATGTCGATTGGTGAAGCCAAAGCAAGACGTGCCAAAAAAGAAATGGTCGAAGCAAATCTGCGTCTGGTTATTTCCATTGCTAAAAAATACACAAATCGCGGTTTACAATTTCTGGATTTAATTCAGGAAGGTAACATCGGTCTTATGAAAGCGGTAGACAAATTTGAATATCGACGGGGTTATAAGTTCTCTACTTATGCGACCTGGTGGATTCGTCAGGCTATAACTCGCTCAATTGCAGATCAGGCTCGCACCATTCGTATTCCTGTTCATATGATTGAAACAATTAATAAGCTTAATCGTATTTCGCGTCAGATTCTGCAAGAAACTGGCCGAGAAGCAACTCCCGAAGAATTAGCTGAAAAAATGGATTTAAGCGAAGATAAAATACGTAAGGTATTAAAAATTGCTAAAGAACCCATTTCTATGGAGACACCAGTTGGTGACGATGATGACTCTCATTTAGGTGATTTCATTGAGGACAATAATATTGAATCCCCCATTGATCGAGCGACAGCCGAAGGTTTACGTGAAGCCACTCTGGAAATTCTGGAGACATTAACACCAAGAGAAGCCAAGGTATTGCGCATGCGTTTTGGTATAGAAATGAACACCGATCACACCTTGGAAGAAGTAGGCAAACAATTTGACGTAACACGCGAAAGAATTCGCCAAATTGAAGCAAAAGCTTTGCGTAAACTACGTCATCCATCACGTTCCGAAAAACTACGCAGCTTCCTGGAAGGTGACGAGATATAATAGGATTAATTAATAAGATAAAATACTTAATTACCCATAAAAAAGTTAAAATCTTATGGCATTAAATCTATTTAACCATTACAATGGCAACTCTCCGGGCCCATAGCTCAGTTGGTTAGAGCAGCGGACTCATAATCCGTTGGTCCTAGGTTCAAGTCCTAGTGGGCCCACCAACATTTCTAGTAAAATCAATAAATTAGTCGAATTTTCTTATTGCCACTGATTGCAGTTTGTCGTGGTTTTTTATTTCTGAGTGCCCCACCAGTGCCCCATGAAACAACTGCCGAAAAACTACTTCATGAGTAGTAGGATTGCTGCGATAATCGATTTTAGCTCAATCAATTAATTGGTAGCATCTATGTCAGAATCACAAAATAATATTGTTATTGAACAGCAAGACAAATTTACTCGAAACATAATCCATGAGGCAGCCTTAGCTAGCAATAACATTAGTAGTGAAAAATTTGATCTTAAAAAAGCAAAGTCCTTGTGTGCAGAAGGAATTACTGCTCTTGGCGCTCAGAATGGGCTTGAATCAATGCTGGCAGCTCAAATGTTATCAGTTCATCAATTGCAGCAGCGCTCTATGGCTTACGCCAATGTTAGTGATAGTCTGGGGTTAAAGACATACTATACCAATGCTGCAATAAAGTTAGCGAATTGCTTTGTTCAACAAGCAAACATGCTTGCTAAACTACGCGGCGTTGGAGGGCAAAAAATAATTGTTGAGCGTGTTGATGTACATCAGGGAGGTCAGGCAGTAGTAGGGAATATTCAGGGCAATATGGGGCGTTCAGATGCAAATATTAAAACAACCTCATAGACCGAGAAAATATGTTTGCTTTTAATAAGGCACCAAGGTGTGGCGCAAGGGCTAAAGTGAGTAATGGCAAACCGTGCCGTTGCCCTGCTATGAAAGGCAAATCACGTTGTCGGCTTCATGGTGGAGCAAAAGGGTCAGGAGCTCCACTAGGTAACGCTAATGCTCTTGTACATGGTGGCAATACGGCAGAGGCTAGGGCTTTTAAACAACAGGTGCGGCAAACTATTCAGTTAAGTAAAGAGCTTCTTAATGAGCTGAATTGATGTAAATTCTACTGTAGAAAATTGCCGCACTTGTTTATGAGAAATAACTTACGAGAGACTTAAAATTCCATAAATGAAAGTCTGTGTTTTTAATTATATCGTAGAAATAAAAAATCATTACCCATAGTGCTACTGCTATTAAATTTGAAAATAAGATCTTAAACGCGGCTTTTGGGGCTCCATTTGTCAAAGATTTTATTAGCAACCAAACAATATAAATCCAGTAGCATATACCAAAGAAATACCAAATATAGTTGATATATTTTAATATGGCCTCAAAAACATAATGAAGATTTGGGTCTTTCCAAATCGTATAAATAGCGACAACACAAGCTAATATTGTATAGGTTATTGTATTTTCCCAAATATCCCAGAGCTTACCTTTAGCGTCATAATTTTTGTCTATAAATGCTTTTTTACATAAAAGAATAAATTTAATTAGTGGAAAGCCGAACATCCAAAAACCCACTAATGTAAAAAAAGAATCATCTATTAAAAAAGCCAGTGCATAAAAAATACAAATTCCTGAGAGGTAAATAATTTTAGGATATTTATTGAGTGTTTGAATAATGTATTTATGTATCGTGCTTGTTGTTGCAATAAATTTATTCCAATAAACCATTTCTACGCCATATACAATATAGAGTAACAAGTGTTTAATTAATGTTGGAATAAAGTAGCTTGCACCCAACCCAATAATTAGAATCATTAACGCATTAGCCCAGTTATGCTCAATAAAGGGCTCTGCACTAATTAATATGGGTACGAATGACAAAATAGCTATGAAAAATACATGCGATACTTTTAGAAATCGATAAAATATTTTAGTTTCCAACCAGTGCTCAGTAACTGCGTCCATCATTCCCACCACTTAAAAAATCTGCTTATTCTGTTTTTTTCTTTCATATTTTCTTCTACCAATTTAAAGTAAATTTTTTGCCATACACGATGTAGAGTAGAGATTGTTTAATTAGAGTAAAAATAAAAAAAACAATCAAAGAACCCAAAAACCATAATTTTATTGCGCTTATCCAGCTTCCAGTTTTGTTATACTCTAAATTGATTTCATAATGCCCAATTGGATCTGTAGGACGAAGTAATTTTCGCCTCTTTAATTCAGCTCGCGCTAAAGCTGGTGTCATTTCATCTTTTAAAAGATCAATGCCTTTTTCTTTTTTGCTAATAGCCTCTCTATTGTTAATATATTTAATAGCATTATTAATGCATAAACCTCGGGCTTTTTTATCATAATAAGAACTAAATTTTATTGAGTCGGAAGGAAGGTATAGTTCAGCGTCTTTGAATGAATGTAACCCATGAAGACAGACTAAATAACTGTCTTCATAGCTGATATATGGATATGGTTTTAAACCCCATCCCATAAATAGTACCCCAATAAATCCTATTGCTAAAAAAAAGATGTACATAACTTTAACAAGTCTGTAGAACCATTTATCTTCTAGATCTAGTATTTCCATGGTTTTCTCAATTTTTTGATGCATTAAATTCCGACGCCTTCACGCATCTAATGGCAAGATTGAATAAAGATAAGTGATTTTCGTCAGGATGGTTGATTATGTAAGTCATTAATAAGCCGAAAGCCATTGGTGGGTCTATAATTCCTTGGTTACGCCAAAGAATATAAGGTGTATTTTCTTCATTAAATTGTTCAATATTGTTTTCTAGCAACTCAATTACTGCTTCAAATAAATGCCAGGCAATTAACATAGGTACTGTCGAGCAATTAATTGATTTGGTCGATTCTAAATACCCTTTTCCATCTATATGCATCATCTTGAAGCAATCATTTTTTGATATGTAACCAAGATTATCCATTAACTTCTTAATCATTCAAATTTCCTCAATTAACAAAATTTAGACAATAGTGACCCTCTCAGGGATATTCCTGCTAAAACAAGTCCGTGTTTATTTTTATTATTATTGAGTTGCGTTCGAGTCTTTATGACAGACGCTTAAGAAGCTGTATTTTGTTATGGGGCATTATTGGAATGCTCTTTTTTTGAACTTCGGCGCAATAATACACCAAAAACAGAAGTAATACCACTTATTAGGTGTGGAACTTATAAGGTGCAATCGGTTTACTTGTTGAATGATAAGAAAACACGTAAACCTTATAAAGTTAGGCGATCAAATACGAACAATAAGAGCTTCCAAAGGATTTTCTCAGGAAGGGCTTGCTGCTGCCGCTACTTTGGGCCGAACTTATATGGGGCGAGTTGAGCGTGGCGAACAAAATATTTCGATCCAGAATTTAATAAAAATTGCTTTTATACTAAATGTTGACGTTGGGGAGCTTATCCCCCCGCTGTCTAAACTAGAAAATCCAGCTAATATTAATTCCGATGACTAAGCTTCAGTTATACTTCTCGAATAATCCACTACTCGAATAGGCTTTTGATCCGGTCTGCCCAGATACTGTAAAGAACCACCATGAAACCAAAATCCAAATCTCCCTTCCCATTCTCCATTACGCTGCTTATCACAACACCAAAGACAGTCAGATTCGTTAAGTTTTTTTAATTCTTTTTTATCTAGTTCCTCACCCACTGCCTGCTTTTGCTTCAGGATCTCTTTGTATTTATTTCGCCATACTGTAAAGCAATTATCTGCTAAGTCACTGATTGCACCTGTACCTTTATTGTCCAATTTACCGGGAGGCTGCATTTCATCAGCTCCTTTTCGTGGATGAACAATAATATGAATATGGCAATTATTCTGATTTTTAAAATCACAAAGTTGCTCCATAAATGCTTTCTGGGCCTTGTAATCGTCTTCCGCTATATCCAACTTCATAAATGAATCAATTACAAATACATTAATGCCATACCGTTGGCGAGCATAAAGAAAAACATCTAATAATCGTTTAGATTTTGCATTGCCTACTAAATCAAAAAGCCACAGTTTATCTTCGTACCAACTATGGATCGCATGAATATATTCGATACTGGGTTTTTCCAATGCACCTGCTTGGCGTGCTAAGCGCATCAGTAGTCTTTTGGGCATAATTTCAAGGCTTGCAATACAAACACGAGCTCCTTCTTTCATGGAATGAAGTACAACTTGTCCGAGAAATTGACTCTTACCATGACCGTTTATGCCCGTCCACAGTGATAACTCAGCAGGTCGAAACAATATTTTGCCCTTTGTTTTTTCCCAAGGCGGGTTATAGCCTTGATGGCTCCCAAGTGGTGGGTAGAACACATCAATTACCTGCTCTACAAATTGATGAGCTGACTTTAACTCCTCAGGATCAAGCGTAAACGCGGTATGAAAGCATTGCTCTATTACTTTTTGAGTAATTTTCGCTTGCAAACACTCATTTGCATCTTTGCATGGCAGTTTAATAATACGGCAACGATGACGACCTAATCGCTCAACTAATTCTAAAGTAGCTGTATGTCCTTCTTTATCGTTATCAAAACATAGGTAGATCTCATCAAAAATTGCCAACCGATCAAATTCATACTCAAGCCATTTTTGTTTATTGCCACCGCCCCCACCAAAGGGAACTGAAAGTGCTGGGAACCCATATTGATACAAACTCATCGCATCGATTTCACCCTCACAAATGGTCACTTTGCGCGCGTTAGCTGGTATTAAATGCCAGCCAAATAAGCAAGGCTCACAATTTGCTTCTACCGCTATTTGTTTTTTTCCATTAACGCGCTCTAAATCAAGCTGTTTTACAAAAATGAGCTCACCATCCCGCCAGTAAGGAAAAATAATTTTATTATTCTGACTACCAATTTTATAGGCTTGTATTGTTTCAGGGGTTAGTTGCCTTTCATTAATTAAATAACTCATTATGGGCGAAGTTTGATTGAGTGGCGGAGATAGATTTTTCATTACCGGTTTAACGAAATTTAAGGGCTTGTGACCCTCAAATTTTGGTATTGATATACCAAGGTAATGGCTCACTTCTTTAATGGCTTCAGCGATCGTTAAATTGCGTTTTGTTGCCCACAAATCAAGTAGATCACCCTTATCACCCGTGGCAAAATCGCACCAGACTCCTGCTTTATCACCAACAAGATGTACCTTTAAAGATTCACCAGCCTCCCCATTGATGCTACCAATACACCATTCATTGCTTTGTCGTTTTCCATTGGGTAATAAATGTTTCGCAATGTCCTCAGCCTGTTGAGCAAGCCATTGTGATATTTCTTTAGCCATCATCATATTAAAGTACTCCTAACATTATATTATTGTCCGTATTATTGATTTGTTTTTCATTGGGCGGATTGGTAGCGTTATTTATAAAACGCTCAATATGCTCTGCGTCACGGAGAATTAAACTGATATCATCATAAGTCTGGCACCGGTCATTCTGTCCCATATTAAAAGGAGTTTGCGCACAACCATTGATCGCTTTCTTTAAATCAACAACGCTATAACCCAACTGCAGAGCCTTATGAACGACACCTTTACGTTTTTTATCGAGCTTGGCCTGAGGATGATTCATTGTTTCTTGCCAGTAACTAAATATTTCTTCTATGCTGGCAGAATAAGTTGATTCAAAAGCATCAACAGGTGAAGTTTCAACTTCACGTATGTATTTTTCTTTTATCTTCTTTTCCTTTCCTTTCTTTTCTGCACCGAGAAGTAGCCGATTAGTCGTCGAAGTATCGTTGACGGATCGCTGAATATTCGCAGAATCTTCTCCGTATGAGAGAAATTTTAAATCTGATTCTGGTAAAGGATAACGGGAACGTGGTTTATCAATTCTCTGATGTAAATGCCAGCCAGTCACCAACCAAAAGGATTTTCTATCAACACTATATTCCCGCAATAATCCTTGTTGAATCAGCTCATTAATCAGTTTTTTAACTTCATCAATAGAAAAGTCATCCGCTGGGAAAATCTCAGCTTTTATTGTGATAAAAGAAGCTGGATGAACACCATGATCATCGGCAAAATTCCAAAGACCAATAAACAACAAACGGGCATCACGCGAGCAGTTTAAAACCTGCTCGCTTGTCCAAAACTCTGGCTTTATCATCCTATTTCTTGCCATGATGCCCTCCCAGTAAACGATTAACCAATTCATCCACCTGCTTTGCTTCTACCCAAAGATGATGCTTAAGCTCCTCTGCTAGATCATGCTCGGTATCTTGCTGTGCTTGTATGAGTGACAGCTCTCGTTGCAACTCTTTACATCGCGCTGCTAGTACTTGTGAACGATTATCTTCCATGAGCTACCTCCTTGCGTCCTCTATAAATGTACAGACCAACTCGATGTACTACACCATTAGAATCAAGTTCATTTGTCCAGTGAGTTTCAATCCAATAGCCTTGTGCACGTAACTCTTTAATGCGCCCGCAAGGATGTAAAATCCCTAATTTTTCACGAGCTTCTATGGTTGATATCCTGTGATTTTTTTTCAGGTAACTTAAAATTCGTTTTCTTTGGGTCGAAGCTGAATTATCATAGGGAGGCTTAAGTTGCTTAAGATTACCCAGTTGTCCGACTGGGTCACTCATTTTATAGGCCATGATTGCCATCTCCCTGTTGACTATCAACCCACAGTTCAAATTGTTCGAGGTCTATAAGAATTTTTTTCCCAATACGTTTTACACAACGTTTAAATCCATTATTATTTTCATTGAAAATGAGCCATCTAATGGAGGATTGTGTAAACCCAGGATAAAGCTCAGGCATTTTTTTTACAGAAACTAAAGGTTTGGGATAAAACACCTGTAGATTGTTTTGTACTGACATGATTTTCTCCAAAATTAAAATTCACAGTCAGTAGGCAAAAACGGCAACAACCTGTAAATGTTCATTCCGAATAATTATCAGCCACCACACAGTTTGTTGATAACCAATTGATTTAATTTAAATTAATAATCATATACACATAAAAATATTTTTCGGAATGAGCCGAGTCTTCGCGCCGAAAATTGTTCATTCCGAAATTTAGTTGCCGAGATAGATATCAAGAGACTTTGGATTTGAAATACGGAGTAAAATCGCTATCCACTCGAATTTTTTTTGCCACACCAGATAGCTGGCACTTCTGGATAATGTCACGCTTTACTGCTGTTTGCGCAATTTTATTAGCCGTTACTTTCATTTTTAAAGATTTCGCAATATTCAAGAGTGCTGGTTTCACACGCTCCCATTCATTTATGGCTGTTTCTTTTCGTGCTTTGGCAGATTTTTTTCCATTAACTTGATATACATTACACGTTGTCTTAGATTTATTGGCTCTCCTCGTTGCTTCTTCAGGTTTATGTCCCAGTATCTCATCTTCAATAAACCATAAATCATCTATAGTTATTTGTTGTACCCCACGCAGCTCGATAGACCATGCATAGCCTTGGATTAAATCAGCCAGGGAAGGCTGTAATTCGATATTACGCCATTGCTGACCATTCGTTGTAATTGGAGATTTATAAAGTGCCTCTATCTCAGATTGAAATAAACGTACAAGCCCAAGATGTGGATAAAGATAGGTAGGATCTGCCTTAGCATCTATGATTTCTTTATGCACAGAACCCAAACAATGATTCAACTTATACTTGCTGCTACTAATATAGACACCAATTCCATTATCAAAACATTTTTTGATCAAGTTATGCTTTTCGATGCCTAGTTTCTTTGCAGCATCTTCTGCTGCGCATCTATTTACCATTGGCAAACCATCTTTTACTATTTTTGGATCGAGGCCATAATGGACGTACAATACATATTGGATAAACTCAGGTGGGATTAAATGCATTGATCCGATGTCTTGTGTTTTACCAGCGATCACTCGCGGTTTACCCTTTGAAGCAATATACATCCGTCGATCGCGTTGAATATAACGATCAAATTTGCCTTCATGTTGTAATTCATTGATTAATTCAAATAAAAAAAATGCACTCTTTTTCTCGTTAAGATCGCAATGTGCAGATAATTTTCTAATTAAATTGATCGAAATGTTCTTAAATCGCTCTTTTATCTCTACAACATCCAAAGAATTTAATGATCTGTGGTGCATGATGCTACGATTGCGCTCATCTACCGCAGAAGATAAACAGTATTTTTCATCTTTCAAGTCATAAAAAATAAAATATCCAATACAAGCCAATAAAAATTCAGACGCAGTAAACTCTTCTTGTTTTGCAATCTTTGCTTGAACCAACTCTACCCAAGCATCAAATAAGGCAATAGCATTGTCATAAGATAATTCAGGCGTTACAACAAATTGATCCAGCGTATCATTTACCCATTTTGAATGAAGCTCACAATCCCACATCTATTAGACTCCAAATATTTTTTCATTCATCTTCGCCACCACCTTACTTGTATGAGCCTCAGACAAATGCGCATATCGCTTCACCATTTGTAAAGTCTTATGTCCAAGAATTTCTGCAATTTCAGCAAGGCTGGCTCCATTCATTGCAAGGTATGACGCACAGCTATGCCGTAAATCATGCCAACGAAAATCCATGATCTCTGCACGCTTTAGAGCGTTTTCAAAAGGAGTACGTAAATCAATGGGGTTCTTGAAATTTTTACTTGGAAATACAAACGAGCAATTTACATGACGCACTTTTGCATGTTGCTTCATTAACTCAAGCGCATGGCCCGCTAGAGGTAGTGCACGACGTTCGCCATTTTTTGTTTCATGTAAAGTAATAAAGCCTCTTTGCAAATCAATGTCTTGCCATTGCAGCCCTAAAATTTCCATACGCCTCGCACCTGTAGATAAGGCTAAGACCACAGCCAAATAAAGTGTTTCACTGTCACTGTTTTTACACTCTTCAAGTAAACGTGTACGTTCTTCATCAGCTAAAAACCGAACACGCCCACGAGGCTCTTTAGGTTTGGTCACTCGGCGCATTGGTGAGTCTTCGAGCCACCCCCATTCTTTTACTGCAATAGTGAACGCATGAGATAAAGCAGCCATATAGCGCACAACTGTGGATGGAGAGCGTTTTGTATTTCGTTTGGTAATCCCTGAAGCCAAATGGTCGCGCTTTTCTGCAATCATGGCAGGTGAAATGTCTGCAAGGCTGAATGAACCAAGTTCTGCTTTCCACCAAGTTAAATGTAGCAATGTGTTCTTACTATTCTTTGGCTTGCTGGGTAAAATATCTTCAATGTAACGCTCAATTAGTTGACTCAAGGTTCTTCGCTTGGCTTCCGTGGTTTTAAAATGTCGACCCTCACGAATAGCCGACTCAGTATTTTGTGCCCACTTACGCGCATCAGTTAAACGTTCAAAGGTGGCGTTTTGAGTTGGAAAACCTTTCAACCGTACCTTCACTCGATAAGTCACTTTGCCATCCTGATTGACTCTCTTTTCAATATTTGCCATAACAACTCTCAATAACAGATTAGAGATGCAAGAGATTACAATAAGTGGCAACAAATAACAACATCGGATAAGTAATCCGATGATTTATTTTTATTTTACCCTGATTTTAATTGATTATTTATACTATTTTTTCCTTAATGGGGCATTTGAGGGGCACTTGATAATAAACCGGTTCAGTTAAATGAATAAATAAAAATCCATTAGTCCATTTATTGGGCTTAAAATTTATTTCTTGTTGTAATGGCGTTACGCAGAAAGAAACGGTACATCAAATAAAATCCAAATACAAAAAAATAAATTCCTAAAAACCAAAGCCCTACTAAAGGATCTAAAAGACCCCAAAGAAAATTAACCCCGCAATGGAACATTGAGTTACCAGCGCTAGCAAAAACGCATTTATTTTATTCATCAGCTACTTTTCACTCTAAATCTTAGGAAACAATTCTTTATGCTTTTAATTCTCACAACTCACCACATTTGGCTTTGAACATATAAAAGAATCGTTCAAAAATTTACTCAGTACAGTCTCATGGCAACTAATATAAATTGCCATATGGCAAGCTAGCTCATTTATAGTCATAATAAAAAGCTTTTTCTTTTCTTGATCCAGAAAAGAATCACATTCATCAATGATTAATAAATTAACTTCGTTATTCCAAGAAGATAAAAACCGCATAAAAGAAAGCAATACCTTTTCACCCGAAGACAAGACTTTATCTTTACGAATAGTATATTCAGCTTCCAAAGAAATAAATATTTTCATCCATTCATTAGCCTGGTTAGCATCAAGCAATTGCCCTAAAGAATAGGTGACTGTTTTTTTCCACTGTACTTGAGAAATTATCGGACCGCATATTTGACTATTAAAATCGGTTAAATCTTCAAAAATAATTGGGTGTCTATCAATCACTCGAACATTTTTTTGCTCTATTTTTGCAATAAAAGAAGACAGATTTTTATTCTTAAAATCATACCTTCCACGCTCATAGCCCAAAAAAATATTCATTAACGTTGATTTTCCAGAGCCATTACCTCCTTTTATATGGTACAAGCCTGGTTCCAAAGATAGCCGATTGATTACCCCATCTTTCATTATTACTTCATGGGATAAAAAATCATCTATTTTAACATGTCTTTCATTGTCTAATGACTTGGTATCAAAACCTTCTAATATTGATTTAGTTTGGTCATTCAAAGTCATTAACTGCTTTTTATTTATTTTATTTTCTAAATAAGCATTTGAAGCATTGATCATAAATTGAGAAAAACCTACCCAAACAAAAAGTTGCGTTAAAGATAAATACTTGTAATATACGCCCAAAATAACAATGGATGTATTAAGTAAAAAAGGTAATTCAACTAATAATTGCGCTAATAGATCACGATAAAAATAAAAGACAATTTGAGCCTTTTTAGAAATGAAGTATTTATTGTAAACCTCATTTTTCCAAGAGGAATTAGTAATTCCCTGCCAATTCTTTGATATTTCTCGATAAGAAAAAAAATATTGTTCAACCCAATTTAATATTTTTATTTTACTGTAATACGTGTCTTTCTGGGAATCGTCAATTTTTTTAACGTATATATTTTTACTTAAATAATTCAGGATAAATATTAGAAATAATGCAATAATGCCTACATAGAACCTTGTATATAAAAATGCGGTGATCGTTAATGTAAAAACACTACATATAATTACTGTGTTTGTTACCAAAGAAATTTCTAACTCAAACATTCTAGGAAGATAGTCAAAAAATAATACATTAATACTGCTTTTACTGTTTTGATTGTCGCTATAAATATATTCGGGCATGTGGCAATTCCACTGCTGTCTTAATTCGACGTTTTTATATCGCTCCATTAAAAATTTTTGAAAAATATCACAAATCATTACCAGAATTTTTACAAAAATATATCCTATTAAAGTACAGATAATCTGCCTGGGAATCTCCCTTTTTTCAATAGCGAGCTCTATTGCTTTACCTTGGAGAACAAAAAATAAACACCACAATAAATACTTAACAAATACAATACATGTTGTAATTGTTTTTAGCTTAGCCAGTTTATTAAATTTCATCACTCTTAAGAACTCTTAGTAATTTGGTAATAAATGGTTCATCATCTATACCGTTAAAAGGGTGATAAGCAGACCATCCAGGGGAAGGATTTGCTTCTAAAACAACATAACCAGAATCAGTTTGGATAAAGTCTATACCTAATAGCTTATTATCCTCTTCATCAGTTACTGCCAAACAAAAACTCTGCAATTCTTCATCTAAATTTTCAACATCAGACAGCTTAAAAAAATTTGAGTCATACCTATAATCAATATTTTCTTTTGCATTAGAACGCTTAGCAAAAATTTGTTTATTAATTACATGCGCTCTTAAATCATTTCCATTGACTTTTTCCTGAAATAACACTGGAATATTGTTTATGTTATTGGCACACCACCCTTTATAGTCTTTTTCGTCTACTACAATAGATCTAACTCCAGAAAGAGATTTAACAATATAAGATTTATTTTGTTCTAATATATTAAGCTGCTTTTTCCCTTTGATAACGTAACTAAAACCCAAGGAAATAGAGGAGTTTTCATTTGCTGCTTTTCGCAAGCTATTGTTTAGTTGATATAACTTGGATTCATTAGACAGTTGCTTTTTAGGTGGACAAAGAACTTTTCCATCCCACAATTCAACAAAGTTAAAAAAGTCACCGAGCAAAAGCCAATATCTATCGCCAGGATCTACATAACATCCTCTAATATATAGATAAGTGGGTTTAATTTTATACTGCTCGATATCATTTTTCTTAAATAAGAAATAGCTCTCATTATTGCTATGAACATAAGACCACCGATAATGGATGTCTTCATAATAAAATATGAAAATATTATCATCTCGATTTATTACATGTTCTAAGTTAATCAATACATTATCTTTTCTCGGTCCAAAGCAGATAGCATTTACAGTTAATATCGGCTCATTTACGTCTTCGCTTGTGATATTAAAAATTGCTTTATGCTCTTTATCTAATCGACCACCAAGCACATCGGGGCGGTATTTTGGGCTAATAAAGGTTTCTAGTTGATGCATTTATAAAACTCGCTAACTAAATTAGTACAAACAAAATGTTCAAACTCTTTATTTTTATTTGACCTGATAATATCAGGGTTTATGCAACCAAAAATTAGATTCTCACCATGAATAAAAATTAATATTTCCGAAATAAAATGGTTAAAAAATTGGTTGATACTTTTAGCCAAAAATTTCAACTTATCTTTTAACTCATTAGGTAAGCTAATATCCGCTGTAATTAAATATTTGTCCCCAATTGAAAGAATAAATACAGGATATCCCTCTGGTTTTTCAAAACAAAAAATATGATTTTCCTCTATCGGTTTAGAATTGATCGACCAATTTAGGAAGTTAAATATTTTCGAATAAACCAATCTATTTTTATTATTCAGTTGATTGTAAGCACATGGACCCCAATAATAATTAGGGACGTTCATTTCAAATTCTCTAGCAACTACGCTCCATTGCTTGGGTAATGACACATTATCAACACAGGTGCCATTAGCTAGATGATTTCCAATTCCATTAAAAGCATTAAAAGAAAAGCCAATATAAGCTTCAAACTCACGCTGAGCATATTCCTGATCGACTTTAGTAAAATTGGTAAACAGAGAACTGGGTACATACAGTACTCTATTTAAAAGATAATAATCTGTGTTGGATATTTGATTTAGTCCTTTAACCCATTTAATGTTTGTGCCAACATCATTAACTTCATCAAAAATTTCATAACCAGATATAAGTTCTTGAAGCACAATTATTTTAATGTCGGCTTCAAGATTTTTTATATTATTTTTAATGCATTGTGTAATTGTCTCATCCAAAGAATGGGAGACAATTACAATGCTTTTTTGATGTATGGAATTAGAATTGGTAATCAATTTTTTCTACATCATTAGGATTTGTTGGAAAAGCAAAAAGATGATCGTGACCGCCATCCTTGCTCCCTTCTTTACCATCACTACCACCTTCTTTTCCATCACTATACATACCAAAGAATATTTCAACTTCAGTGTTTTTATTTATACTTCCAGTCATGTTAAATCCTTAAATCATTATTTTGAAACGGCATGTCCACCAATTACTTTTCCACCAATTTTTGATTGGCCTCTTAAAATCACTTCTCCGTCACCATCATCAAAAATGATATCGCCAGATACTTCAGAGAAGTTATCCAAATAAACAACTTGTTTTCTGGAATCAGTATGTCCTAAATGTAAATCATTACTTACTTTACTGTTTATAAAACGTGTTTCACTGGAATATACATCTAGTGTCTTTTCAAACTTTGTTGACGACGCAGTTAAAGACCCTTTAATACTCGCTACATCATTGATAGTACATTGCGTTAATTTGGCGCTTCCATTTACATCTAAAGAATAGAAGTTCGCATCATCCGCATTTAATAAACCATTAACAAGCGTTGCACCGGAAACAGTTGTTCCATTAACGGTAACCATTCCATTGCCAGATAAACTCTCTACTGTACCATGGCCACAGGTAACACTTCCTGGAACAATATTACATACGCCCGCGTTTGCAGTTGCAACACTCCCTGTTAAGCAAAGAGTTGCTGCTAATTTTTTTAGATTTACCTTCATAGTTAACTCCTTTTTAATAAAACTGATTAATCAAATGTTCTAGCTCAAATAGATTTCTACTCTCTTTTGGAGTAATAAATTTATTGATTGTTTTTAAGTTTCTTGCTGCAAGATATTTTTTTTCTTCTTGATGAGCATTATCAAACACCCCATCTATTCTGAGAACACCCGTTCCTGAAAGCCCAGATACTGGCAATTTCCCTTGTATAGCTCTATTGATATTAATCAAAGCAATGCTTAACGCCATACTTGAACTCTTGGAATCTTTCACAATAAAGTGATCGTTATTACATTCCAATAAGTAACTAATTGACTCAAAATGTTCCCATGATTTTTTCATTGATGACATTATTTCAATAATGCGTTTGAAATTTCGTTGAAGTGCTTCTGCTACTTTTCCACGTGTGTTAATTAGAAGTTTATCGCTTGAAGTTGCTGTGAGTTTGAATTCGATAATTAAACCGTTATTACTGGCATCATAGGCCGGTATATTAACCAAGGAAGTGCAATTAAACATAATTTCCATATCATTTTAGTTATTAAAACAAATAATGCTTTAGAAATTTGAATTAACAAACAAGTTTGAAACTATTTCCTCATTTGGACTTAATTTAAATCAAAACTCTCTTTGCTATAACAATTTCCATAAAAGCTTGGCAAAGATAACATACAATTTTATAGATGGAAATGTTGTCTGAAAATATTATTGCAATTTGTTACTATGTATTGTCATTGATTATTCTTTAGTGCCCCACTGCCGCCCCACAGAAAGGCTTATCTTCTTATGACTATTGATTTTTAATAATATTTTTATAAAAAACACAGGACTCATAATCCGTTGGTCCTAGGTTCAAGTCCTAGTGGGCCCACCAATAAAATCAAGTAGTTACGAGTAGTTTTAGAAAGTTTAAAAAGGTCATGTAGACGCAATGTAGACATAATAAAGGGGTTTACTTAGAACTCTTTACCGCTTATAAGTTGAGGTAAGCAGGCTCAACTCATTCCCGAAGGCATTAATCAAGAACACAAAACCTCGAGAATATGAAACTTATAAACAGCCTCCTAGGAAGAAAATTAGAATTATGAGTTTTAATCTGGCCCTCATAAAGGGGATACAAGTAGCAACCGCCAATGAATTGATAGAAAAGCTTTGGTTAGAATCTGAAAAAAAAGATACACTTTTTCGAGGTCAATCAGATTTCACATTTAGGTTACTACCAAATTTTTCTCGCCCAAATAATATAACTCAGTTGGTCAATCGATATCCCTCTCGTGACTTGCTGGAACCTTGGATAAACAGTAGCAGCCTAGAAAAAGCAGTGTTTGACAACCTTCCACCCTACAATTCACTTATTGTGACACCACAAAAAATTCTCGCATTTGAAAACTTGAAGCCCCTCTTTAGACTTTACCAAATAATAATGATCTATAATTATCACCTACATAAATATCATGAAGATAAGCTGGGAAGCATTATAACTGACAAAGAAAGCTTAGCCGCTAGGGACTCCTTATTCTGGACAACACAAGAAAACTTTATTTGGTTCATTGAAACTACTTTACCAAGATTATTAACCTTAACTAGTGAAGATGGAAAATTAATTAGAGGTGGTGTCCTAGATGAGGAGTTAGCTGGAATAGATGAAACTTATCCACAACATTATGGCGCATCAACAGCTGCATTGGACTGGACATTTAATTTTCAGAAATCCATATACTTTGCTCTTGGTAAAAATCCTCTAGAAAATCATGGTCAGCTCTCAATATTTGTCTATGAAAAACTATCGGAAGAACCATCACCCATGATTGTCATGCCTAAAAGCCATCTTATTGATAATCCTAGAGCAGAAGCCCAAGAGGGAACTTTCACTTATTTCACTAAGCCTTGCTCATTTTACCTAAGAAACAGTCGCTTTCCATCTGTTGATGACTATTACGAGGGTATAGAAAAAGGACACTTACCCAAAACTTTCTCTATTAAAAAATATAATTTGGCTCGTTCTAAAGAGAATATTATTTGGCTAATGGACTACCTTGATAAAAATAATATCAATCAGGTATCACTAAAACTTTAAATTACTTCAGCTTTTAGCAATTCAATTGAAAATAGCATTGTATAAGATGATCAGATGTAAACCATATCGCTACCGTAGATCCTAATCCAGGTTTTAAGAATTGGATAACGAATTAACCAACTTTACAACTGAAGCTCTATCAGTCTCAGCTAGCCTTCTAAAGTCCTTAATCAACATTGCTAACTCATCAGAATCAGCATAAAAATAAGCTACAGGAAGCCCAAGTACTGTTGCAATACGATTTAAAGTGGAATAATCAGGGGTATGTCTACCAATCTCATAATGATTCATGCGCGCACTTGCAGAAAACTCATCCATACCAGCAGCTATACCCAATTTTTTTTGGGAATATTTAGCTGCTAAGCGAGCTTCTTTTAACCTTCTACAGAGAGGCGAATCAGTCATCGAAAATTATGATCGTTATAAATTAACTTAGAGAATCTAAGTTTTTAAACATTTTCGATACTTAGTAATCCTATACAAAAGAAAATTAATTAAGTATACTGCTTTAAATTGGACCGGATCGTCTTTTAATAAAAACAAGGAAAACTAAATTTCTTTCCGCAAAAGAGAGAAATACTTTTACTATTTTAATTAGAAGAGCTCCTTTTTATGAAAAATAAAGTTATCTGGCTAGTGCCAGTTAGTATGCTTCTGTTGTCATTCCTACCGTGGCCATATGGCTACTATAGACTCCTGAGGATAGTTGTTACAGGTTGTGCAGGCTACTTAACCATTAATGAGTATTCGCATACCAAATCTATTACACCATTCGTAGTAATATTGGCATTTATCACTGTTCTTTTTAATCCAGTAATTCCAATTTATTTTTCTCGAGAGATATGGGCTATTTGGGATGCTTTAGTAGCTTTAGCGTTGGGAATACATGCTGTACTAACTCATGTTCGCATAAATAATCTATTTAATACAAGAGGAGCTTGAAATGCTTTGGCCAATTTATTTAATCATAGGATTTTGGCAGTTTTTTGCAATAGTTGATGGACTTGAAATTTGGTATGGACTGCATGGGGTTATTGCCACAATCCTAGCATTTTTTATTGCTCAAGTTCCTATCATTGGAACTCTGGTAGGGATGTATGGGGCTGTTGATGCGTGGAATTGGTCTTGGCTATCAGCATTTTTACTATATTTTGGGCCATTTATTCTCATTATTATGCTTTCACTAATAGGCAATGTCGCCACAAAAGCTCATGCCATATTTAAACGCTAAATTTGATTTTTAGGGTCTATATGAAAAATTTATTAACGGCTGTTTTGGCCACAATTAGTTTTGCTGGATTCGCTATTGAAGCACCACTAAAAGATTTTGAAGAATATAATAATCTTTTAGGGGGTGCAAAAATATCTCATCTCAACGAGGATGCTTTAATGAAATCAGTAGAAGCATGCGCAAACCGAGGAAATAAATATTGTTCATTAAATACTGGTATCGCTTATTTTCGTAAAGAGGATAATGAAAAAGCATTCCATTATCTTAGTAATGCAGATTGCGAATTTAGATCAGAGGATGGCAAGCTTGCTTGGTCAGCTTCCTTCTATTTGGGTGCTTTATATTCTGCAGGATTTGGTAATGATCCAGAAAAGAAAAAAGCTATCGAACAGTTTAAGCATTGTGCACATATGAAAGAAGGCCTATGCGCCTATGCCGTAGCAAGTATATACGGTTCACTAGTTCATACGCCAAATAACTTGATTGAAGCTTATGCTTGGATGCAAATAGCTGGGAAAATGGGAACTAATAAAATTCCAGGACGGAAATATGTAACTGTTCAGCAAGAAATTGAAATGATGCAGGAAATCCTTACTCCTCAAGAAAGAAGAAATGGTGATGAATTATCCAACAAAATATTTTCTAAATTATAAAATCAATATATTGAAGTCTTAAGTATTAAATTAAACCGTAACTATTACATGAACGTATGATTTATAAGGTGCCTGTATGAATTTTCTTAAATTAACATTGATATTCCTTTTTACTCTTTCTCTCAATGGATGTGCAACAATCAAAGTCCCCCAAGCCTCGGGAGGCAGCCGTTCAGATGGAATAATTGAAATGTCATTCAACTATGGCTTATTTGAGAAACCTGAAATTCAGTGGGATAAGGCACTTACTGAAGCTACTGCACGATGCAAATCTTGGGGTTATCGGTCTGCAGAGCGTTTTAACAGAGGCACATCTGAATGCCAAAATTTTGATCCAAGATATGGCTGTATAGAAACATTGGTTACAATTAAATATCAATGTATTTGATTTAGCTAGTAAAAAATCTAAAAGCTGCTAAAAACACTTTTTGGTTGTAAATAACAGTGTTTTTTATGAAATGGTTATAATCGCAAACAAAAAACGCCAAACACGCACGAAAGTTCAAATTATGATCATTATTTGAAATGCGCTGGCAGAAGACTTGAGAATATTACGCCCCACCGGATGAGCGCCCTGGTCGCAAAAAACCGGATACCCCCTCCCATCATTAAGCTAATTTCAAAATTGAAATCCAATTTAATTAGCTACACAAGATCTTTGAGAAAATTTTTACTACGCTGAATTGCCTGTCTAATCTCTTTCCTGAATGCCTTAGCTTCACCAGTTGTTTCTCCATGCTTCAAAGCGTTAGTATTCCCATATCTAGCCCCAGACCCTACGGCTCCACCGTGAAGCCTACAGCGCTTTTTATCTTTAACAGCTGGGTTTTTACAAGGTTTACCATTACGCTTTGATCTTGCATCACATCTTGGTGCCTTACTAAAAGCATAAATTTTTTCTACGGTACAAGAGGTCGTTTTCATGTTTTTTCCTTATTACCCACACCCCTATGAATATTACCCACGATAGCTTGGCCACCTTGGTGTACCTCCACTCGTTCAACGGTTATTTTTTGACCACCCATACCTTGTAATTTGGCTAATAGGTTTGCTTGTTGAACAAAGCATTTGGCCAATTTTACGCCAGAATTAATGTAATACTGTTCTAACTTAAAGTTATTAATGTTTTGTGCATAACACATTGTTTTTTGCTGCAGCTTATGAATAGACAACATCTGTGCGGCAATCATTGACTCCAATCCATTATTATTTGCACCTAACGCTAGCAAAGCACTCTTAGCTTCCTCTTTAGCGTGCTCTAAATTAAAACCAGTGTCTTTCATATTATTGCTGGCCAATGCGCTCTCGTGAAGAATCTGCCTGGTAAATTTTTCCTTTAAAGAGTCATTTGAAAATGGTTTATCCTCTGTTCCAAGTAAATTCATTATAAACTCTCCTGAATGTTTATTTTCTTGCCTAAAACTATTAATAATTTAACAACCAATAATATATGACTGCGACAGTCGCTATCTACTATTTTCCTTAAAAGTGCTGGGTTCAAATAAATAGTTTTACACCGTCCCTCTGATATTACCAATATACGATCAGCCTCGATTAATTCGTTTAAAGCATTCTCGAGATTTTGCTTTTGACGTAAATTCACAGGAGTAATACCCCTTTGAATCTCACGCCGTGAAACAATATTTGAGCCATGCATACGACAATAATTAATTAACCATTTATCCAATCGAATTGCATTTACTATCTCCTCAGGTAAAGCAAGTTCACCAAAAAAACGTTTTGATTCATTTAAATGCCATGTAGCAATCTGTATTGCCGACTCTAATGCATCCAGACCTATATCCCCATCTATTCCTGAAAACAGATGGAAAAGAGCAGCTAAACGGGCTACGTTATCTGCAATTTTGCTCGCTACATCACGAACCTCATAAAAATCACCTCCACTTCTAAGTTCTTGTTCTACACGGTTATGAAATAATACCCATGCTTTCTGTCCTTCTATAGACATGGACAACAAAGCTGGAGTAAGAGCTCCATTTTCAGCAATGGGAATAGGCGTATTCAAAAGTTCTTGGATACGCCGATGAAATGCCGATAGCGCAAGCCAATCCTTAGGAGCTTCAGTAAACTCTCTGTATCCCTGTGTAGATTCAGGCCAAGAAATGAGAAAACGAGCAAAGAAACCAATACCTCTTGCTAAGGCGCCTGAATGCTCAAGAAAACTAGCTAATGCTGCCTGCTGCACTTGAAAACCAATTGTTAACCGCACATCTCTAACACTGAAGGATTCCGTAGTCCTACGATCAATATGTAAAACTCCTCCATCCCAATAAGTATTATATGCGGATAGCGTCCTCATTACCGAATCTTTACGCATTGCATGCGCACCGAATACAGCTCCCGCTTCTGCAGAAAATAGGGCTGCAGATGGCCAATTACTTGCAAGTTCATAAGCTAACGCTTCTTGCGTTGCGTCTACATAAATCAAACGTGGAATACGTACTATTTCTGGCTTTTTTTGCTCTAAATCATGTAAAGCGTTCTCTAGTGCCTCAGTATTGTTACCCGATCTCGCCAAGCCCTTAATTTTTTCCTTAATCCCATTATATTTTGCTTCCCAGGCCTGCATAGATGCCTTGTGTTTTTTTATTAAAGGCTTCGCCAACTCAGCCTGCTCTTTTTCATAATCACGGATTGGATCACTGAAAAAAGTATCGCATGTAGATTTACGCTCACCTGAATCAGCTATTGTTAAAAAGAACAAACTTGTGGGGCCAGTCAATTGATCAGCACGCTTCACATCAACATGTGCCTGTCCCACAATAGAAAGCACGGATAATGCGGAAGAAACTACTAGAGCTAGAGGTGCTTTAACAAAACCATGCACCTCCTCCACAGCAGCTCGAATGACATTTGGTAATGCATCTAATGGATATGGTTTAGGTTCCAATTTTGCTAGCAGTGGTTGAGGATTAGACCATTCAGGAGTAGTGGCATTATCAATAGAGCTCCTTATAGCATCATTAATATTGCTCATATTACTTCCTCCTTTGTTGCAGCAAGCCAACAAGCGAGGTCATTAAAATCTGTCAAATCTGGAGGCGCACCATCTGGCCAATGGGGAGAAGTACAAAGAGCATTAACAGCACATGCAGCCTCTCTTGCCATAGTTAAACCAGGATTATTTAGCGTTAGTCTATCGTCATCAGCACATATTATTATTTGTGCTTCGGGAAAATAATGCCGAGTACGAATAGCAACAGATTTCAAATTTCCAGCATTACAGGCACTAAGAACATTATCCTTAGCATAAATACCAGCTATTGTTGCAGCCGTTGCAAAGCCTTCACAGATTAAAATGCGTTGTTTATTAGTCTGACTATACTGAACTGGAATAAAATGTCCGGTAATAGAACCATTATTTAAAAACCATTTTTTCCCGTTTGATGAGATGTACTGCAAACTCCATAATTTGCCTTGAAAATCCGTAATGGGTAGTACAATATGATTCCCGGTTTGATGTGCACAAAATGCTTTAATTTGTTTTTGAACTAAATAAGCATGATTCAATTTAGCAGGAGCAGCATTGGAATAAATGCACTCAGCTTTGTTTGCAGCTATGGCCTGTTTCCTAGCTCGCTCAATGCTATAGAGATGCTTTGCCTCTGCAATTTTCTCCCTAAGTTTCGCTACGTCTTTCTGCTTCATTCTTGTATAGTTTTTGGAGCACCATGTTTGTAATGGGGTGGTTTTCCAGCTCCCAAATATCCCCCACGCAATCTCACCATAATTGAATGAGTAATAACCGTTCTTCGATCCTTTATTGTCTCCTTGAATATAAAATCGATGTATTATCCCATCACCTTGAATTTCTAATGGCGCAGGTATTCCTGAGGCGATCATTGCAACACGAAATTGTTCAATACTTAAATGTAAATTATAATTGCTCATGAGAATCTCCAACATGAGCTCGCGGAAGGTGAACCTTTTGATAGAAATATAACCTTCCAAGAGCTTTATATTTGCTATCAAACCAATTCGTTTTTACAAACGATTGATTCACCTTTATCACTGGTTGAACGATAGATTTTTTGTTGTTGGAGAAAAACCAAGACGTCACTTTTTCGATATAAAACCTTCCGGCCAATCTTGAGATAGGAAATTCCTTCCCCAGACCACCGATTACGTTCTAATAATTGCGTGGAACAATTTAGGACTGCCGCTATAGTTTGTTGATTAAATAATGCTGAATGGGGTGCTGAATCAAATTCATTTAGAAATTGTATGCGAGATACGTTATTAGTAGCCATGGAATAACCTCATCAATCGATGTTCAATTAAAGTTTTGCTTACGCAAAACAACGAATTGACAATCCATCAACAGGTATCCCATCTGACCGTCATAGGTGCTTCAGTTGTCCTTATTCAGGGCTGCGCGTTTTTCCTATTTATTCACAATGGGGCTGCGAAAAAGTCTGAGGCCAAAGTGAAGTTCTCCCATGGGGTTTTATAGGTGTCCATTGAGGGCTATAAAATAATCCCAAAGGGCTTGTTAAAAGCCTGAAAAGATTATTACGCTAAATTAAAACCCTGTCAACATTACAATTACTAAAAATATTCAAATAAGCAATTAGTTTATATATATCGATATACTTACACTATTAGCTTAACTATGATGTTAAATATAAACTGAAAAGCGAGTATTTGAGCTAAACTGTGAGTCGTTTTGCTCTCAGTCCACTATTTTTCAAGCCAATTACTCATTGTCATCTCTAACAACTTTATAGATTCCAAGTGTTTCTGTTTAGGCATTTTGCGGATATTTAAAAGCTTCCATTGCACTGCCGGTAAGTATTGAATTTGTTCACTAGGTGCAAGAGACCAATTAGGTTCACCTTTTTTGAACGATATTAAAAACTCATAATCTTGCTGGGTAAAATTATCTTTAAGGGCTCGAACCATTTTTTCTGGTATTACTGTGAGGTCTTCAAGGTTTACTGCTTCAGCTGTCATTCCTTTAAATTCACGATGAAAAACTTGAGTGATATCTTTCCAGCGTGGATTCATGATCTCAGAGATTGGCCTTTTATGGCTTATAAGATAAGTGATAAATCCATTAAAAAGCTCCCGATCAATATTCTGAGCTTCTAACAGAATTTTAATATCAAAAAGATCTCTAGGATGCTGACGGTCTAAAGCCGCACATAATTTACTGCCATAAAGATCGGGTAAAGAAACGACTTTCATGGATGCAAAACCAAACTCATTTTCTACTAACGCCACAACGTCTCGATCACTAGGAGGAAAAAGAGTGCCACGAGCAACTGGCGAAACCTCTATTTTTACTTGAGTACCTTTATTCAGTAGGGATCGATCTTCAACTATAATGCGCATTTCATCTGGTTTGTTATCTTGTAAAACGGCAACAAGATTCGGTATTTGATTAATATTTGTCGCGATCTCGGCTAAAGCTTTGCGCACATGGGTTAAAGCCACATCGCGTGACTCAAGGGGTAAATAAGCCAAATCGATGTCCACAGATAACCGTGGGAAATCACACACAAACAAATTAATTGCGGTTCCCCCCTTTAAGGCAAAGCAGGTTTCTTGATTGATAATGGGAATTAAACGGATAAGCAGTAACACCTGCTTGTAATATGGGGATTGTTTATTCATATTTACTCACTACTTATATATTGTTCTGGAACGGTAATTTGATATCGTTTCTCTAATTTCCCTTCAGAGACTATTTGACGTTTTCCTGAACCAAGATTAATTGCAGATTCATTCAATCGCTCAACCCACGGGTGTTTATAGAAATGCCCCAAGAATAAAAACAGGCGGTTCGTTTGAATTGAATCACTTCTTTTTAAAATAGACTCAACTTTCCGTGGACTTAAATTTACTAGCCCTTGGAACAGTTCTGCAGCATGCTCAAATGATAAAACAGAGGGTACAGCTTCAAGCACCTCAAACGCAGCTAATTCTTGGTTGCTTGCTCTTATTTTAATACCCTCTACCTCCACGATAGTTAAATCATTCTCAACAATACTGTCTAGCTTAGATGTTTTAATAACATCCCACTGCGGTGTTTTATTCTCGGATAAAGACATTTCTGGAAAAGCTTTAAACCACTTGGGCAAAGTAGCTGTTCCTTGAATATTTATCCAAATAGATTCTGTTTCCAATTGCAGGTAGTGTGATTTACCCTGCAAAGTTAAGCTTGTTAAACCTGCAAGATGAATCTTTGAGTGGTTCTGAGTCTGAAGACAATAAACTGCATTCTGCCATTCAGGTTTACGACCAGCTCGATAGTAAACACCCGTTCTCAATTTCACTAGCCATTCACTCTGGCAGTACTTTCGCGCCAACTGAGGTGTAATATCATGAGTCGATAGCCACGACTGCAGCAGAATCTCACCTGCGGTAAAATTATTTAAGAGCCAGTTTATTTTTGATGTCATAGATATACTTTTAGTTTAACTATAGCAATTAAATTAAACCATAACTGTTAATTTTGTCAATTTAATCAGCTATTCCAACTATTTCTTCCTGAGAAAGCATCCCAATATCGTCATTAAAATTTGCCGAATGCAGAGTACCAGAAGCCATATGTTCAATTAAAAAGGCAGCAATGCGTTGCATCGGCTTTCTTAAACGTTCAACATCTCGCATGATATAACCGGCTGTTACATCATTATTCATTTTATGGTTTAACAACCGCTTTAAAGCATAGGCAGGGAGATCTAATCCTTCAGCTATGGTAGCAAAAGTCCGACGTAAATCGTGCAGAGTAAATGGAGCACCTGATAACTCCACCACTTTTAATACTGCTTTTTTAGGGTCATTAATATAACCAGTTTTACTATCAGCCGGAAATACAAACTCACTGGTTCTCTGGAGGTTTCTTCGATCTAAAAGATCATAAATAAAATCTGACATTGGCAAGGTATGAACTTCTCTGTTCTTAGTATCTTGTAGCGTAATGGTTTTGGATTTCAAATCAATGTCTTCCCAACGTAAAGAGCTCACTTCAGTTTTACGCATTCCAGTAAATAGCAGTAACAAAAAGTAATCATGCCATAATAAAGCATTACGATATGCTTCTCTTTCCACCAATTGGGTAATACCCTTGTACCAGTCTGCAAGCTGATGCGGCTTAATAACAGTTTGTTTACGATCCACCCGAAACCACCCCCGAGTATGTGACAGGTACTTCACCGGATTAACCGCAATAATCGGCTGGCCATCACCTTTTTGATATTCATACATGGCAAAGTTAAATAACGCCCTTAGTACTCGCATGGCATTATTAGCTCGTGCCTTGCTATTAGTAGTACCATGCTCCGAATGACGTTTGGCTATCATCTCGCGGGTTATTTTGGTAATGGGCTTATCTAACCAGTCTGAAACCACCTCGTGGAGTACGCAGTGATAATCTGTCAAGGTTCTTGGCTTTAAATCTTTGCGTGCCTTCAGATAATCATTAAGCACCTGATTCAAAGTCATGGCATTAACCTTTTGGGTTTTCTTTTCAGCAATAGGATCATCACCTCTGGCTACACTGCCCAACAAAGTTTTGGCCTGTTTACGCGCCTCCTCAGCAGTAATATTGCCATATTTACCGAGGGTTACTCGCTTCACACGCCCATTGATGCGTGTTTCCACAACAAAGCTTTTCACACCGCTAGCAGTAATTCTCAGAGCAAAGCCCTTCAAGGTTTCATCGCGATAGAAAGATTGATCTTTTCCAGCGGTAGGTTCGAGTTTATCAATGACTGATTTAGTCAGTCGTAAAGTATTTTGATTCACAGCCGTCATTCCTTCAATAATCTCATGTAGACACCATGTAGACAGATTATTTAAAACACAATAATATTCAATGCGGCTGATTATGGCTTATAAACCCTTTATTTAAAAGGCTTTTAAAAGGTATTGAGAATAATTAGAAGTTACTAAAAGAAGTAAAATACAGACTCATAATCCGTTGGTCTAGGTTCAAGTTCTAGTGGACCTATCAATAAAATCAATGGGTTATTGAAATTTCATTATTGAGTACCACCAGTGCTCCTTACTGAAGGTCTGAATAATCAAGGATAGTAATGGATTTAGCTAAAAAACTGCAAAACTTAGTTACCGTTTTCAAAAATGGTTTTATCATTAATTCGAATCAAAATATTTCAAAAGACTTTATCACCACTATAATATTTTGCAGTACTTTTACTTTTCTTATTATTGGCTTTCCTTATGATACATTTGATGGGCTAGTCAGTTGGGTTTTTAAAATTATATATCGAGAATATTTGGAGATGGATTTAGCAAACCAATTTCATTATAAAACATTAATGTGGTTGAACATAAAAATATCTTTAATTATGTCGATATCTATCTTTTTACTAGTAGGGGCATGGATCACTATTTTTTATAGATTTAATAGGAGAACTCTTCTTCTTGATAATGCATTTAATCTTTTTTTATTTATTTATCGTTGGATTTTTGCATTTCAATTTGTAGCAATATTATTTGTACCCTTACTAATGGTTAAAATATTTGATATGAGTTATCAGGCTATAAAGGATGGTACACCAATAAATCAACTTCCTTTTAGCATGATGAAAAAAGAAATGATTTCTTTAGCAATAATATTAACGCTTTTTTTGTTGAATTTTTTGCATCAGTCAAAAAAACTATTAGGTTTTATTGAGGCTATCCCGAAAAAATGGTTCGCTAATTTAACTGAAAATTTTGCCTTTTCTGCAATAATCCCAATTATAATGGGTATAAATTTTTCTACTTCTTATTTTTATAATCTTATGAAAGACAATCCGATAAATACAAATATATTTAGCTATAATCAGTGTATTTACATGAAGCAAAACCCTAATGTGCCAGGATATAATGCATTTAAGGCCATAGCAGAAGAAATAGGCTGCAAAAAATATACCTCCTGCTCTGCGATGACGGATGCCCGTTTAAAGCAGAATTGTGAATTAGAACTTTATGCAAATTCAAAAAATTTTAATTTTTTACTTCGTAATGAACATAGAAATATTTGTGATAGTTAAGCTACAAGCCCAAGATAATGTAGTGGTATAAGTATCAGTAATACCGAATGCCGTAAGCAATTGTCCTTGCGCTCGGCAAAAAGCTGAGTTTAATCATTGCGCGCATAACTCCATTAATATTAAAGCCATTTTAAATGGCCAAAATTCAACAAAGTTTATTTTTACTAAATCATACGGGAGTTGAAGGAAATATTTGTAGTGAAGGTGTTACACTATATTGATGACACGAGCGCGCAATTAAAGGCAGAGTCATTGAGGCTGAGATTAAACAACTTAATCAAAAACCCGAGACAAATTAACGATCATTAAATTAACAACTAATCTCTCTTCGGAATTTAAAAATGTAAGCCAGATTCCTAGCCAAATTTTTATGTTAAATCAACAAACGCAAGGTATCCCCAGGAGCATGTTCAAGCTCTTTTGGCTGTTCATGCAGTTGCTCATATGGCGATTGCCACCCCATCTGACCCCGAATGTTTGAGTAAGTCGCTTTTTCTCCGCGCGACACCATCCCTCATAGCATTTGGGCTAATTGCGTGCGGATTAGAAGCTAATGAAGACTTAACAGGTGGATTGTGAATATTTTAGCCCATTTTTAATTATCCAGCGCAATATATCTTATACTAAAAATAACTCTTCAACATCAATAGCATCCAGATAATGGTGGTAAGAAAGAATTTGCTCCTGCCGTATATCAAGTAGCAACGCTCCGTGCACATAGGCATGAAAATACGTTTGATCAGCTACAAAACGTTGGGCTGGCACTAAACAGGTAGACCAAGCATTCCATTCATCCAAAAGCAAATTAGGTTGACCAAAACAAGGAATTTTTTCGCCGTTTGATAGCTGCGTAAGAATCTCTTCACTAGCCTTATTCTCTACCGCTAAATTATAATGCAGGCGCATATCTTTTTCATTTTTTACTAGAAAAAAACTCACTCTGGCATCGTCATTTAATAAGAGAAAACTTCCTGAATGATCAGCTAAATAATATTCAGTAATCCCTTTTTGCTGGCACAGTTGATGGAAAAAAGCAGCGAATTTTTTATCACGCAAACAACTCAAAGATCTCATGGAAATACGATGAGTTATTTTATCGGATATTGCTTGAAAATACTGAAACTGGAGTTCATAAATTTTTGTGCCAAGCGACTTGGCAACATCTGGGTCTTCTTTGAAAAGATAACAATGAATTAAACCTTCTCCAAGAGCTTCCGCTGCCAGCGATTCATCAGACTGGTTAATTAACAGGATTCTTTTTATATCAGGATTTTTAATACGATGGCAAAACGCCAATCCGCTAAGCGCCCTCATATCCTGATTTACTATAATCACTGACATTTCAGAAAAACGGGCTGGATTATAAATTTCTGCATGGATAGTTCTTACCTCCGTTGCATTAATTAAATCCATTGATTCGCGGTACTTCTTATCAATGCAATCAAGTGCATGAAAAGGTGAATCAAAAATACGATAAGCTAAACTTTCATCCAGATGTAATACAAAATTTAACCAAAAATCATGGCTATCATCTATAAACAAGGCAGTACTGGGAAAATAGCAAGCGGGTATTGAAAACTGTTGCATGGCTCCTCCTGAGCAATGTTATCAACGCATCAAGCTAGCGAACTATCAACTCATCCTTGAGAATCAGCAAGCAATGTTAAAAAATATAAAACACCGTGTTATACAAAATAACATTGATTAATTAATTTTACAAAATGACCTCCTTATTAATACAATTAATACGTTACTTGATGTATTCAAAAAATGACCTCACTCATTGCTTCCGAATCTTCTATAAGAAGCTCAAATTAATCTTTTATCTTTCTATAATGCAATCTGACATAAGAAAATCTCGCACAAAAGATGATATGATTAGGACACCTGCTTTTAAATAATTAGTGTAATGACTATCAAAACGCTGCGCATCGCGACCCGAAAAAGCCCTCTTGCTTTATGGCAAGCCCATTACGTCGGCAAACAAATCAAACAACATTGGCCAACGCTTACTATAGAGTTTATACCGCTGGTAACGTCAGGTGATAAATTTCTTAAAGACAAATTATTAGCCGTGGGTGGCAAAGGGCTTTTTGTTAAAGAGCTGGAAGAAGCGCTTTTGGAAAATCGGGCTGACATCGCCGTGCATTCAATGAAAGATGTTCCCGCTACCTTTCCCGAGGGCCTTTCTCTCGCTGCTATTTGTGAAAGACACCATGCATTCGATGCACTGATTGCCCAAAACGGACATAATTTCCAAACGTTACCGCATGGGAGCTCTATTGGCACGGCCAGCTTACGCCGCCAGTCTCAACTCCTGGCAGCTCGCCCTGATTTAAATATAAAACCTTTACGCGGTAATATTAATACCCGTTTGGAAAAACTGGATACTGGTGACTACGATGCCATCGTATTGGCTGTCGCAGGACTGGAGCGCATGGGCATACAAGATAAAATCAGTGAGATTTTACCTGAAGAGTTGATGCTACCCGCTTGTGGGCAAGGCGCTCTAGGCATTGAGTGTCGTACTAATGATACAACAATAACGACTATTTTATCGCCTCTCAATGATCCACTTACCGCACTTTGTGTACAATGTGAACGTCATGTTAATGCATTGCTTGGTGGGAACTGCCATGTTCCACTGGCAGTTTTTTGTACTATACAAGAGAAACAATTATTACTTCGCGCCAAAGTATTGAGCATTGATGGCAAACGAGTCATTCATGACCGACAAACAGGGCCTCAATCCCAGGCATTAGCACTGGCGGACACTTGCGCAAAAGCATTGTTGGCTAAAGGCGCAGATAAACTACTGACTATTTCCTCATGAATTCATTACAAGGATTGCGTGTACTTAATACTCGCCCCGTAGAACAGGCCAAAGCATTAAGCCAGGCTATTGAGACCGCAGGGGGTACTGCTATCGAATGTCCAGCTCTTACCATTGTCCCTACGAGTAGGGCCTGGCTCTCTTCTTTACCTGTGCTTCATAAAGTTGATCAAGCCATTTTTGTCAGTGCAAACGCTGTGACTCATTTCTTTACTTCTCTGAAACAAGAACGACTACAATGGCCATCCACTATTCAGATTATTGCTATTGGCCCGGCAACTGCCACTGCTTTGGCTCAGTATCATATCCGAGTTGACTGGATTCCTGCTATTACTGATAGCGAACATCTCTTAAAACTTGAAATCATGCGGGCAATTCACCATAAAACCATCTTGTTGATTAAAGGTGAGGAAGGGCGAGATGTATTAGAAAAAGGTCTTACTGCTCGTGGCACAAACCTGATTCCTGTTAACGTGTATCGACGTCAATTGCCTGAGCCGAACCCTCAATATATTTCTTCCTTATGGCACAATGATGCTGTAGATATTATACTCTTTACAAGCGAGCAAGCAATGAACAACCTTTTTACCTTGTTTGGTGAAGAGGCTTATACCTGGCTATGTAGTAAGCCCGGTTTGGTAATTAGCAAACGTCTGGCAGAAGCTGCTGCATTAGCCGGCATACAGACAATATTGGTAAGTAGTCCAGAAAACCTGTTGAAGACGTTGTATCAATTTAATCAAGGATTAATTCATGGCCAATAGCAATGATGAACAAAGCAACTCAACAACGGTTACAAAAGACACGGCAGTAAAAAATCCTGCCCCCGTTAGCGCAACTGACATTCTCAAACCGTGGGCTTCGTGTTTAGCTCTATTATTCGCTATTATTGCCCTCCTTGTTACCTTATATAATTTTTATACCAACTCACAATCACGCCAATTTAACCTCCAACAAACGCAAAGTTCGCGCGATGCGCTTGATTCGTTAGAGCAACAGCAGTTAACTATAAAAAATAGTCTTTCCAACGCATTAGAAACGTTTAATCAAACACAAAGTGTTACCCAAAAACAAATCCAGGTGTTGGATAAAAACCTGCAAACTGCTTTACAACAACGTTTTTATCAGAAACAGGATTGGCTTTTAGTAAAAGCACGCTACTATCTGGAATTGGCACAAATTCAAGCGCATTGGAGTGATGATCAGCAAACAACCATTGCACTTCTCCAACAGGCTGATTCATTATTAGCTACGGCAACGGATCAACACTTATTTACAGTGAGACAAACTATTGCGAAAGAAATTGCCCAATTACAAACGCTGCCTAAAATTGATGTCACTGGTTTATTGAGCCAATTAGATGCCCTCCAGCATGCTCTCTTAGAGTTGCCGATCAAACAACCTTTCATACAAAGCAATAAAGAAAACAAGATAGCCAATGCCACTGTTTCATCATGGCGGGAGAAATTGCAGAATAGTATGAATAAACTTGAAAACCTGGTCGTTATTCGTCGTAATGATAAAGCGATCGAACCTTTATTGTCTCCTGCTCATCAGACTTTATTACAAGACAGGATCAGTTTAAATCTTCAGGAAGCTCAATGGGCGATCTTACAAAATAATTCAGCAATTTATCAATTGGCATTAAATCAGGCGTTAGAAAATATAACACGTGCATTCGATGAAAAAGCCAGCGCTACACAAGCTGTAATTCAACAATTAAAAACGCTGCAACAGACTAAATTACCAACCTCAAAACCTGTTATTGGAGAATCCCTTTCTCTTCTCAATCAATGGATAGAATCCCACAGGGTTCAACCTGTTGATGCCCCAACTACCACGGAAGGAGATAAATCCTCATGATTCGTCTATTAATCATTTTTTTGATCTTACTTGCTTCCGTCTATTTAGGGATTCAGCTAAGCCACGATCCGGGTTATTTATTGCTTACTCTTAATCATTGGAGTCTTGAAACTACCCTATGGGTTGCCGTTTTTACTTTAATTATCGTATTTTTTCTGCTTCATGGCTTTTTGCTCTTATTGGCAAAAATTGGCAGAAGCCCAGCAGCTATTCGTAACTGGCGGGCCAAACGCCGTGCGTTAAAAGCCCAGGCTAAAACCCGCCAGGGACTGATTGAATTTAGCGAAGGATATTGGTCCCAGGCTAAAAATCATTTAATTAAAGCATTGCCTGATACAGACAGCCCTCTACTGAATTATCTGACAGCTGCGCGAGCAGCCCAGGAAATGGGTGATAACCAACTTCGTGATGATTACCTTCGTGAAGCTCAACAATCAATGCCAGACGCTAAAATAGCAGTGGAATTAACGCAGGCACAATTGCAACTTGCCAATCAACAATGGGAACAAGCGCTCGCCACTTTGCGCCATTTACAGGATTTAGCTCCTCATCATCCTTACGTATTAAAACTGCTGATGCATCTTTATAAAGAAGTTAAAGATTGGCCTCAGTTAATAGCCCTTTTACCTGAATTAAAAAAACATCAGGTTATTACAGGCAAAGCGTTTGAAAAACTCCAGCAACAAAGCTATCTCCAGGCCATGTCGGATCTCGCCAGATATTCCCAAAATGATGCTCTTACCAAAATGGTAGCGCAATTACCTAAAAATTTAACGTATGACCCAGAGCTAATGGCCGAATATGCGCGGTTTTTAATCGCTCATAATGAATCAAAAAAGGCTGAGCAAGTTTTACGTCACTGTTTACGCAAACATTATGACGAACAAATAATAACATTATACGGACTCATTCCAGGAAACGGCAAACAACTGACATTCGCTGAATCACTGCTTAAAAAACACCCTCATTCTGCTGCAATCTATCTTTGTCTGGGGCGTTTAAGTCTTCATAATGATTTATGGGGCAAAGCAAAAAGTTATTTTGAAAAAAGCATTACTCTGACAGCCAGCCCTGAAGCCTACGAAGAACTGGGTAAATTACTGGAACGTCTCAATGATCAAACCGGTGCTTGTACAGCCTATCGTCAAGGATTAATCCTGGCAAATCAACAAAACTCGAAAATTACTGCCGGAATTAACAAGTAGTTGGGTAAACACAAACTGACAGAAAGATCCGTCACATTATCGACATCTTGAATAAAATACCCTCGTTTAACTTAAAGTTGGAGTACAAGCATCTTCACAGAATTTGAGATCATGTTCTACCTGGATAGTAGCATGATGAATATTGTATTTTTCTTTCAGCATTTTTACCAAACGTTGCCGAGACTCATCAGAGAGTGAGGTTTCAGGCATAAAGAGATGTACTGAAAGAGCGTTCTCTTGGGTACTTATCGCCCAAATGTGTAAATCATGAACTTCCTTGACTCCATTTTCACCCTGTAACGCTTCACGCACTTGAGACCAGGATATACCCCGAGGTACTCCATCAATAATTAAACGAAAGCTATCTGTAAAAAGCGACCAGGTTCCTTTTAAAATTAACAGGGCAATTAATAACCCAACGACAGGATCAATCCAAAGCCAACGGGTCCAATGGAGAAGAATTGCCGAAATGACTACCCCCACAGAAATTAACGCATCATAAAATAAATGCAAAAAAGCAGCACGAATATTTAAATCATCCGATCCGCGTAAAAATAATAGTGCTGTAGCTCCATTAACCAGAATACCTATACCAGCCACTATTATTACCGAAAATGCATTCACTTCAGTCGGAGAAAGTAATTTATACACTGCCTCTGTGGCAATAATCCCACAAGTAAAAACCAACAAAATCCCATTTGCCAATGCAGCCAGGATTGATGTTTTTTTCATGCCGTAAGTGGTATGTTCAGTAGGATTACGCTTCAATAAACGATTGGCAATCCAGGCTAAAATGAGACTTAAAACATCACCCAGATTATGAATTCCATCTGCTAAAAGACTTGTTGAATTGGCAATATAAGCAAAAATTATCTGACAAACTACGAATAACCCGTTAGCCAGAATTGCGATTAAAAACGCACGATTAAACTGCACATTACCATGCTGATGATGGGAATGTGTATGGCAATGGGAATGACTATGCTCGTTCTTGTCTTCCATTTCATGAAAAATCATGAGCGCCTCGTTCTAATTATCTTGCGCTGAAGAAGTAACATTTTCATCATTTGTGTAAAAATTAAGGCCAATTTTAATGCGCTCTCGCTCATTTTGCTTTCGCCAGTTATTCGTGTCACGTAAAGAATAAACACAACCGCAATATTCCTGTTTATAAAAATTCTCCCGTTTGGCAATGTCATACATCCTTGCCGCGCCGCCGTTTTTACGCCAATTATAGGTCCAATAGACAATATCAGGATAACGGCTGGCAGCACGCACACCAGCGTCATTAATTTGATTCATATCTTTCCAACGCGAAATACCCAGGGAGCTGCTTATAACCGGAAAACCATGTTCATACGCATAGAGAGCTGTACGCTCAAAACGCATATCAAAACAAACTGTGCAGCGTTTACCACGTTCAGGTTCCCATTCCAATCCTTTCACCCGGGCAAACCAGTTATCTTTATCGTAATCCGCATCAATAAAAGGGATATTATGTTTTTTGGCGAATGCAATATTCTCTTCTTTTCTGATTTCATATTCTTGTACAGGGTGAATATTAGGATTATAGAAAAAAATAGAAAAATTAATTTGTGCAAATAACAAAGCCTCCATGACTTCTCCTGAACAAGGAGCACAACAGGAGTGTAATAATAATTTATCGGCCTCATTGGGCAATGTTAATAGTTCTCGTTCAATCATGATAATTCCGCTAAATTAATAAAATGTTGACGATAATAAGCCAGTTCGGCAATTGAATCTTTAATATCGTCCAAGGCTAAATGTTTGGATTCTTTCACTACACCATTTAATAATTGCGGCCTCCATCGCTTTGCCAATTCCTTTAAAGTACTCACATCCAAATTGCGATAATGAAAATAAGCAGCTAATTGAGGCATGTATTTATACAAAAACCGCCTGTCCTGACAGATACTATTGCCACACATAGGTGATTTTCCCTTATCCAGGTATTTTTTAAGAAATTCAATAGTCTGTTTTTCTGCTGCTGTTTCAGTGATTGTTGATTCTAACACTCGTTTAACCAATCCTGATTGATTGTGTTGCCTGGTATTCCACTCATCCATAGTGGACAATAACGATTCATCCTGATGAATCGCGAGCACGGGACCTTCTGCCAAAATAGTTAAGTGTGCATCCGTTATAACCGTTGCAATTTCAATAATATGATCCTTTTCCGGATCAAGACCGGTCATTTCCAAATCAATCCAAATTAAATTATTATTGTTTTTCATGTTGTTTCCAGGAATTTGTGATCAGGTTCACACAGGCTACACGCCACTGATGTAAGGCTTCTTTAATCGCTTTTCCTTGAAAACCTTGCTTCATAACCTGTTGCGCTGATACTTTAGCACACTCTGTTACAATATAGCGCCAGTTTGAAGCCTGTTTATACTCTATTTTTCGTCCACAACCTTGCGCGTCCGACTCACAAACCAGTAAAAGTTTTTCAAAAAGTTCCGGACGACGAAATGCATCAGTTCGCTCAAGAGTTTTGACAATAGTATTGGGCCGCAATTCAAAAAGCCGGTGAATGATTAAATGATAACGCGATACCATGACGGCAAATTTACGATACTCAGAAGGAACTCGAAGCCGTTCACTCAAATTTTCAATAATAGTTATACCTCGTTCTTCATGACCATGGTGTTTTGGCCATTCTTGCATAGGCGTGGCAGCTTTTCCCAAATCATGCAAAAGGGCTGCAAAACGAACCATGGGATCATCTGATAACCTTGTCGCTGCCTGTAAAGCCAGTAAGCTATGGATACCACTATCCACCTCAGGATGATAACGCCTCGAATTAGGGACACCAAATAAAGCATCCATTTCTGGTAAAACAATTTTAAGCGCATCACACATTCTTAAGGTAGAAATAAAAACCTCTGGGTTTTTTTCGGTTAAACTACGCTGCCATTCCTGCCATACTCGTTCTGCAACCAAATGAGCCAGTTCACCGTGTCTAACCATATTATACATTAAAGAACGTGTTTCATCCGCCACTTTAAACCCTAAATGATGATAACGTGCTGCGAAACGGGCTACACGCAAAACCCGGACAGGATCTTCCACAAAAGAAGATGACACATGACGTAATATTTTCTTCTGTAAATCCATTTGGCCTTGGTAGGGATCAATTAATTGCCCTTGCTCATCCATAGCGATTGCATTAATAGTTAAATCGCGCCGTTTTAAATCATCTTCTAATGTAACATGCGGATCATAATCACAGACGAAACCATAATAACCTGGTGCCGACTTACGCTCTGTCCTGGCCAAAGCATATTCTTCTTGTGTTTTGGGATGAAGAAAAACAGGAAAATCACGCCCAACTTGTCGGTAACCCTGATCACGCATTTGTTTAAGCGTCGCCCCTACAACAACCCAGTCTTTTTCTTTTACTGGATAGCCTAATAATTGATCACGAACAGCTCCACCGACTAAATAAACTTTCATTACTCTATATTGCCTTCATAATGTACAATAGGAAATTTGATCGCTTACAATTATAGACTATGTTTAAACTATGAGTAAAAGACGAATTAATAAACAGCAATCTGCACGTATTGAAAAACTTCAGGCTGAGTATCGCCAAAAAACAAATAGTGATAAAACATCATCTGTACAAGAGGGCCTGGTTCTTAGCCGTTTCGGTCGTCATGCTGAAATTGAAGATTTAAAAGGAAATCGTATTCATTGTTCTATTCGTCCCAACATCGACTCTCTGGTTGCCGGTGATCGCGTTATCTGGCAAGAGGAAGGGGAAACTCAGGGAGTTGTTGTTAGCCGTTATCCTCGCCAAACAGTACTAATTCGTCCTGATAAACGAAGAGAAGGTAAACCTGTGGCTGCCAATATCACGCAGGTTGTTATAGTCATTGCTCCTAAACCGGAAGTAAGCTGGGTACTTCTTGACAGTTACCTGATCATGGTTGAGCATTTAGGTCTTAAAACCTGCATTGTGCTCAATAAAGTCGACCTACCTTGCGATGCTATTCAGCAGGAGCTATCCACTACTTATCATCCTCTCGGCTATTCTGTTTTATTAACTTCTAAAGACAACAAATCCAGCCATGTACTTCTAAAACAGGCCCTCAATCATCATACAAGTATAATTGTTGGACAGTCAGGAGTTGGTAAATCGTCATTGATTGCTTCAATTTTACCTCATGAAGAAATTACAACAGCAGAAATTTCCGTTAACTCTGAATTAGGTTGCCATACCACGTCTAATTCGCGATTTTATCGTATACCTGGCGGAGGAGCCTTAATTGACTCTCCCGGTGTTCGCGAATTTGGTTTATGGCACATGCCTGTCGCAGAAATTATTCAATGCTATCCTGAATTCAGATCACTTGTTCCTCAATGTAAATTTCGTAATTGTGATCATATTGATAGCCCTGGATGTGCTATAATTGCTGCTTTAAAAAAAGGCTTGGTATCCACAAAACGTTACAATAACTTTAGAAAAATTAGAGCAGATTTTCAAATGTGATAAGTTTCTTATACTTAGCACAGAACATAGAATAACTTAAACTTATTTTCATTTAAAATTGCTCATCATCTTAGATTCATAGCGGAGAACTCTTTAATAGAATTATTTTCGGGCTGATCCAGCCTGGAGGCCCCAAAAAAACTGCTTCGTGTATTTATAAAAGCTGAAGATTGGTTAGTATTGTCTTTATTAGGATCTCTTAATGATGAGATAATTTTTGCACGATTTGCATTATCTAAGTTATCATTGTTTAAAATTCGAATGAATTTTATGTTGACTTGCACCCATTTTTGATAATTATTTTCCGATGTTTTCAATATTTGTTCTATTTTTTGATGTAAATTTTCGAATAGATCTTTTTCAGTAGATTTATTTGGATAAGTTTTAATCATATCAGCCAATATACGCAATATGTCCTTTGGCTCAAAACAAGTATTACCTTCTGCGCTGAATAGCGAACCATCTGCTAAGCTTTTTAACCAATTTTTTGTATCCTCTTCACGTCCTGGCTTATCATCATTTAATGCCGGTTTAACGATATGTTCAATCAATGAGACATAGCTAAAACGTACATTATCAAAAGAACCTTCTTCAAAATTTTTTTTTAATAAATGATAGATCTGATTACCTGTTTCTGTAACTTTATTTTGTTCATTTCCAATAGATAAGGAACTTCCTCCTGCTAAAAATTCAGTTATTGTTTGTATAAAGCGTTTTCCCAAAGAAAATTTAAAAGAATGGGTCATCAAGGAAACGATTATAATTAATAGTCGACGAGTGGCCTCATTTTCATCAAGATCATTGTATTCACTATAAACCTGTTTAGTTGAGCACGATCTCATATTTTTAATATTAACCTTTTCACTTTTTTCTAATTCAGATCGAAATAACGTAATCGGATCGTAATTAACAATTAACTGGGCAAAATACCTTCCGCTTCCCGCAATACATCTTTTACCTTCTCTTATTAACGTTATAAGTTCTGCAAAGGTTTTTCGGGAATCATCCAGCTGAATCAGGTGTTGATAAAGCCTTTCTTTTTCTTGTGGATTATGATCGAGATATAAAAAAAATCGATCATAACTCTCTTCTGCCAACTTTAATGAATTTTCAGGAATTTTGCTCTGTATTAAACCTGAGGGACATAAGCTTTCATTCACTAATGTACGTAATTTATCAATGGTTTCTTTGCTCACTGGAATAGTATCTTGCGAGCTTTTTACATTTTGAAAATAAGTATAAAATTCTGGCGCTGCATGTTTCATACGTTCAATTTCTATCATATTCAACGGCTTATATTGATTATTTTCATAATAATAAAATAGCCCTTTCTCTCTATGATATTTAATACAATTAGGCAAATAAATTAATATTTCTCCGGTAGAGGATCTGATGTAATGAAACAAGGGAAAATCAGTAATGGGTTCGCAGGTTATAGGTTCAACAAGTTGTTTTAAATTTAAAGTGGGTATTAACAACTTATAGTAGTTAGTAATCTGCCCATGGGCCGATAAATAACCGGCCCAATATTGAGCCAATCGCATCCAGGGAATATTTACTTTATTTGGAGGCCAATAAGTATAATCTCTGTCGGTATCAATAATTTCATCCGAACGTATTTCATACATTCTTTCTATCATCTTAATAATAAGCGGCTGAATTATTGTTTTAGATTCAAGCTCCCTTAGTATTTTATTTCGTAGAACAGTTACTCGATCATTTTCACCGACATCCAAAGCAATAATTAGCTCATGCAACTGGCTAACATCTAAATAAAGTCCCGCCTTAAGTTGTTTATATACTATTTCTAAATCTTTATTTGGACTTATTAAAGCAGGATTAAATTGGCACAACCAATATGCTACACTCAGTAACTTTTCACTTA
The DNA here is from genome assembly GCF_000621525.1 of Legionella fairfieldensis ATCC 49588. Classification (GTDB taxonomy): domain Bacteria; phylum Pseudomonadota; class Gammaproteobacteria; order Legionellales; family Legionellaceae; genus Tatlockia; species Tatlockia fairfieldensis. The sequence continues at coordinate 75,914 of NZ_JHYC01000018.1, forward strand.
AGTCAGTGGAATTATCTTTACAATCCAATAGAATTTCCAGCAAAAAAAAGCTTTCATTATTAACTTTAATTAAAGCACCGTATAAATGATTAACATCCGCTACGGAACACAGCGCTAATTCATCAGCAAATTGTTTAAAGGCCCTGTTAAATAATTCCAAATCGTTTTTTCTTGTCTTTGAATCAAAATATATTTCAATCAGTTCAAGTAACTCCGAAAATAACTGTATTGGATAATAGCCCTTTTGTTGCCATGAAGGAGCACATTCTTTTATTAAATAGGTCCAAAAACTGGAATACATTTTTCCACATTTAGTCTTAAATTTGAGTTCATTTACCTCATTGTCTTTAGGAATGAATCGGTTTTCTTTAAGGCGAATGCGATATAATTCATTGAGTGTCAGTGCTCTTGGTTTACTTTTTGGTTTATCGAGAATAGCAAAAACACCAGAAAATATTTGCAATTCATTAAAGAGCGCTATAATACTATGCCAGATATTATTATCTGAACGGAAAATAACTCGAAGATCATTAAGCTGTTTTAATTGCGAAAAATCATTAGGTTCGATGGTATTTACAAGGACAGGGATCAATATTAACAAATAATGCTTTTTCAATACCATAGCCAAATTCTTGGCTAAAGTAATCCAGGGGGCATTCACTCCCTGGGAATTAACAGTATAATCCTCATTAGTATCAGCCACAAGAAACCATCGTCTATTGAAAGAGGCAAGGATCCAGTCAAGATCAAGGGTGTCTGATTCGCTTTCAACCAAATATCCATTTCTATCAAGTCTATTGCCTTCCTCCATAACGATTGCATCATGACCTTCAGGAATTACTTTTAATTCAATCGTTTTCCGTGAGGTGAAACACGAGTATTTCTCTTGAAAAGCTCGAAGAAAATCTAAATCCTGCTGACTTAACTGGTTTGTCATCTCAGTTAGCGCATTAATGAATTCCTCAATATATTGGACCAACATATACTCTAATCCTTTTAAGGGTACCTAATTTTACTGCATTTTTTTTTTGCTTACGAGAAAATAAGTATACTTTAACGCTTTTATTTTATAGAGATGCAATATTTTTATTAATTAATAAGCTACTATTTTAATAGGTAAAGGATAGAAAGCAGGTGAGATAATTTGCAGGAGAGCAGATAAAAAAAAGCGGCCTTAAAGCCGCTTGCTAATAAAGTCCTGGCGATGCCCTACTTTCACATGGGGAAACCCCACACTATCATTGGCGCAAGTCTGTTTCACTGCTGAGTTCGGTAAGGTATCAGGTGGTTCCAGACCGCTATGGTCGCCAGGAAAAACGGTTGTAGTCTGTATTAAACAGACCGGGTAAAGAAAGAGCACGATTCAATCATCCACATTCAGGATAACCTGAAGTTACTCAGGTTATATGGTCAAGACAATCAGCCAATTAGTACGAGTTAGCTTCACA
>NZ_JHYC01000019.1 GCF_000621525.1 Legionella fairfieldensis ATCC 49588
AAGTGATGAAGTATGTTGAAAATAGATTCCCGTTTTCACGGGAATGACTCAAAATAATAATGTTCATTACATTCATGCATCGAGCAATAATAGATGGTTGTCTCTGCAAATACTTCTCCACTCTGCCAGAGCATTGACATACCACGTTATCATCTCGATTGGAAATTATCCAATCATCTTAAGTTGGCTGAGCGAACGAACCCAAGGATTGTAACGCCCAAACTCAGGAGGTAACTGTTTTATTGCGACCTGAGCTTGTTTATATTGATCGTAATCGCCAAGGGTAAGCACATACCAATTTAAGCCATTTCGCTTTGTTGTTCTTATTTTAGCGCCTTTTTTCATAGAAAGACGTTTGAAAAACCGTTTGACATCCTCTCGATTGGGGCTGGCTAATAATTGAATAGTATAGCGGCTCGCCCCTGAAGGGAGTACTTTTTTTACTGTTTTAACCGAAGTCGCTTTATTTAAAACCACTTTTTTTATAGATGTTGGTTTATGAGCAGGTAATGTTTTTGGTATGACTACCACCCTGTCTCTAACAACCAGCAAATCATCCGTTCCATCATCAAGCGCAATATCGGTAGCTCGTCTTGGCGAAGGTTGTGCCGGCTCTCTCACCGCTTCGACATACCATGCTGGAAGATGGCTTGCACGATGAGCTAATTCATAACCGATATCAGGCAGTTGACTGATTAAAACAGCAGCCTCATCTCCAGAAGCAGGAACAACAGGCAAGATAGACGGCAAAGGGGGTCTTATTTCAGCAATATAGGGTGCTAAATCCTGCTCGGTTGTTTTTTCGGATGAAGGCAAAAAGTGATGATGCCAAATATAGGAGGAAACAATTAAAGTCATTGCTGCACCAGTCACAAAACCGATATTTTTTACCCGCGACTTATGCTGTGGTTGTGATTTTAGTGGTTCAGGACAGAAGTAATTGATCATTTGATTATTGATACGCGCAATGTTACCCCCTGTGAGCTGATAAAACTGCTCCAGACGTTTCTCAGTCATTGTTTGATCCAGTCGTCTGGGAGCAGGCAGAGAATTCAGAACATAGGTCTTTGTTTCGCTTTCTGTTAACGATCCGGGTTCTAAAGTATGAATTAAGTTCGCCTCCAATTTGTTCAGACTTGCTACCAAAGAAAAATCAGATATAAGACAAAGATGAAAATAACCGTGATCGCCCTGATGTTTTAACTCAAATAAAGCTTCCTGTAAAAAAGCATCAGATAAATTCTGAGCGTCGTCAATAATCATTAATACATGCGATTTCCGTTCGTTAATCTGCCTGACTATATGGGCAAGAGTGGCCTTTGAGTCAATACGCAAATGGAAAGCACTATCAAGCTGAACTAAAAAATCAGCCTGAGAGAAAGGAACTGTTGCTTTCATAAGATGGGATTTTATTTGGGAATCCAGATTGGCCTGCAATAAGTGGCAAAATGTTGTCTTACCTGCCCCTTGTTCGGCTAAAACAGCGATTAAAACATTATTAAACAAGACAAGGTGATTAATATAGTCTATTTTAGTCAACCACGAATCAGGCTTAAAAATCGGTTTGGCAGTTTCATCCTGATTGCCTCGCTCAATCGCCTCATTTTGCATTTGTTAATCTCCTTCGACTGCACTTTGCAATGCTGAACGCAAATTATCCTCTGACACCCCCTCCTGGATGTAACAGTTTCCTATCGCCTTCATCAGTATAAAGCGCAAATTTTTATTTTTAATTTTTTTATCTTGTGACATTAATGCACGTAGCTTAATCAGGTCAATATCTCCTGGAATTCTTGAGGGTAATCCGGCCATCGTGAGTACATTGTCAATCCGATATAATGATTTCTCATCAAGCAGACCTGACCGATGTGATAACATACCTGCACAATACAGACCAATAGCCACCGCTTCTCCATGCAACCAGCGCTTATAACAACTATAAGTTTCAAGCGCATGAGCAAACGTATGCCCCAAATTTAATAAAGCACGTACTCCTTTTTCATACACATCTTCCTGTATAAATTTAATTTTAATCTGACAACATTGGTTAATAATTGCAGGCAATTTGTCAGATCTGGCATCCAAACCTTCTCTTAAAGCATTCTCAAGTAACTCTAAAAACGCCCCACCTGTCAGAAAAGCGTATTTAATTATTTCGGCAAGTCCTGCACGAAACTCCCGCGAAGGTAAGGTTTGCAACGTGTTAAAATCAATGATGGTAGCACCTGGCTGATGAAAACTGCCAATTATATTCTTGGCTTGAGGATGATTAATCGCTGTTTTTCCACCAATAGACGCATCAACCTGAGCAAGTAATGTAGTTGGAATTTGCACACAATGAACTCCACGCTGATAAGTGGCGGCAGCAAAACCGGTGATATCCCCTATCACTCCTCCTCCTAAAGCGATTAAGGTGGTATCACGATGATGATGATGAGCTATTAAAGTATCATAAACAGCAAACAGGCTTTGCTGGTTTTTAAACATTTCACCATCATTCAAAATAACTACATCACATTGTCTGCCTGTCAAAACAGATTTTAAGCTCTTCAGATACAAAGGCGCTATCGTATCATTGGTGACTATCAGTATTTGATCCGAAAGCAAATAACCATGCAGTATTTCTGGATCTGTTAATGTACCATATCCCATAATAATGGGATATTCATAGTCTTGTATACGGACAACCAATTGCTGATGCAAATCAGATTTCACCATAAATATATTTAATAATATTATTTGCAACAGCCTTCACTGTTAATTTATCTGTTTCAAAACTAATATCTGCCAGTTCATCATAAAAAGGCTCACGTTCGTCACGTAACATTTCCAATCGACCTTCGAGGTCATCAGTTTGTAATAAGGGACGTTTAGTATCCCGCTTGGTTCGCTCATATTGTTGTTGCAAAGAAGTTTTAAGATAGATAACAGTACCACGACCAGCCAGGGCATTCCTGTTTTCAGGAGTCATTATTACACCACCGCCCGTTGCCAGCACTATATTGGTTTTTTGCGTTAATTCATCGATTACTTTTTGCTCGCGGCGACGAAAGCCTTCTTCGCCTTCGATATCAAAAATCCATGAAATATCAGCTCCAGCACGCTCCTCTATCACTTCGTCAGAATCATAGAACTCAAGTTTGAGCTCTTTTGCCAAAGTACGGCCTATTGTGCTCTTACCCGCTCCCATCGGCCCTATCAGAAATATATTTCGTACTTTAACTATGCTCATTTTTAATTACATACCCCTTCAACGGAAACCTGGGGAATCACCCCCAGGTTTGATTAACGTAGTACGCATAGGATTAGTTTTCGATTTTAATGAGTACATGCTGACATTTCTACTATCCTATCCAAAAAAATCTTGATTTTTTGGCGAATTTTCAAATATCAGCCACTCAAATCTAATGAGTTAATCCTACTGGCTTACCAAACTTACTCAACTCAACATTGCCTGTGAACACTCAATAGTGTCAACTTAAGAAGAATACCTGCGTTCCACGACCTATCCGTGGAATCCAGAACGCGTGTCAATCCTGTACCTCACGAACAAACCGTGGGACATGGGTAATAAAAATTAGCCTTAAGTTGACGCCCTCATGTGAACACTTCTCATTGTCCTTTAAACATCGCTCCTGACAAATTGTTCGTTATTATCCTAGGAGTAATGAAAATGAGCAACTCCTCATTTCTAATCATTGTAGAATGATTTCTAAACAAATTTCTCACAATCGGTAAATTACCCAGGAAAGGAACACGATTAATCGCATGATGCTTATCCTGCTTATAAATACCGCCTAAAACAATAGTCTGTCCATTATTAACTAAAACACCCGTTTGAATTTCCTTGGTTAAAATAGCGGGTACTCCATTAAATACTTTTACTGATGGTATATCCTGATTAATATGCAAATCCATTAAAATTTTATTATCAGGGGTAATCTGCGGCGTTACTTTCAAGCTTAATACCGCTTTCTTAAAAGCAATTGCCGTTGCTCCACTAGCCGTTGCTTCCTGATAGGGAATTTCTTCGCCCGACTCAATAATAGCCTCTTGTTGATTGGTCGTTATAAGTTTAGGACTTGATATTATTTCTCCTTTTCCTTCACTTTCAAGCGCCGAGAGTTCCAAATCAAGGAGGATTCCATTTCCCAATTTGGCAAGAGCAATTCCGATTGATGCCGGTGATCCGGACAGCGGTGCCGCAGCAAGATCAAGATTTAAACGATCAGCCAAAGGCACAGTATCGGGCGCTTCTGTATTTAACCGGTTGGCTCCTCTTAAGCGCCCACCCAGATGATTCAAATTTGAAATTCCAAAACGTACTCCCAAATCCCTTGTAAAATCTTTGCTCACGTTAACAATATGGGCTTCAATCAACACTTGTTTCACTGGCACATCAAGCTGTTTTATCAGCTTCTTTATCTTTTTAAGGCTGGTATCTGTATCTTGTACCCATATCGTATTCGTTCTGGTGTCTACACTTAGTCGGCCTCGGGACGATAAAAATCCAGCGTTTTGCGCATTCAGTAACATAGCGATATCAGAAGCTCTGGCATAGTTAATTTGTAATAAAACAGAACTTAACGGGGTTAAATTCCCTTTGTTTAATTGTATATTAAACTCTTTTTTTTCATGGTTTATTATTTCGTCAGCAGGCGCTATAAGCGTAACATTCCCTATATTTCGTTTACTTAACGACTGGGTTGTTAAAATAATATCCAAAGCCTGTTCCCAGGGAACATCATCCAGACGAATTGTAATATTACCTGTTACTGTATCACTGACCACGAGGTTTATACCAGTAAATTCCGCCAGTATTTGCAGAACGGCTCTTATCTTAATATCTTGAAAATTTAGAGAAATCCGTTTGTGCTGAACCATTTTAGGCGTCACTCTTTTTACTTGCGCTACAGGTTCAGATAAAAAAGTGGTTTCTGAAAAAACGGCTGTATTATCTTTAGCAAATAAACCACCCCACTCCAGAACGAATAAAAACAGTATGATTTTACGCAAAATTAGCCCCTATTCAGAGGAACTTAAAGTAAGTTCCTTGATTTTCCTTATAGACCTTCCCCCCACATTAACGCTTTCCTCTATCCGAATAAATTTGTCGCTTATTTTTAATATAATATTATTATTTTCTCCTATATAATCTCCATTTTTAACATGAAATACATCCCCACTTTCAGGGCAAATTAAAGCCCATACAACACTTCCTTTTTTTAATACACCAACAAAATGCAAAGATGATAGAGGAAATTGACCCAACGTTTGTTTTTTTACTTCAAATATTTTTTTAAATGGATTAGGGTTGTTTTTATATTTAATATAATGAAAATCAGATAATATTTTTAACGATTTAATTGGCTTTATTGGTAATGTATTTTTAATCTTTATTTTATTAATATAATTCGTTAATTTTTTGTCATTATCTGCATTACAAGACATTAACATTAATGAAATAAATGCCATTAATAATTTATTTATTTTCATGGTTTAATTTTTTATTGATTGATTTATACATTTTTACAGTTAATTTCATCTGTAATAAATCATCTGGTCTTGGCGTAATATTAAAATCAGACCAGGTTACAAGACGACTTAACTGAGCCATATAACTGGAAAATAATGCGAATGACTGATATTCGCCTACTACAATAATGTTAATTCGTTTTTCAATATAAAATTTACGTATTTTTTCTGTTTCCGGAATAAATAATTTGAAAGTAAGACCCGCTTTAATTCCCGCTTGCCAAATGTTATCAAGGATCTGATTCATTTCCTTACTATTAACTAATAATTTTAAAGAACTTCTGTATTCATTATTAAGCAAATTCAACTGTTTATAATAGGCTGTTGTATTGGTTAAATAATATTTTTTTTCAAATTCAGAACGCATCAACCTTTCTTGATTAATTAATGTACTATAGTGCAAATGAGCAGGCCATAAAACTAACCAGCAATTTAAAATAATAATAGCCAAAGGGCCAAGTAATAAATAGTTTTGAACAAAAGGCCATTGGTTAAAATTCTTAAATCTTAAATAAGGAGTAGTCATTTTATTCATATGCCTGAGTTCTTTGCTGAAGAATAAAACTTAATTTAAAAATATTGCCTTCCATATGTTTATTTTTCACCGCCATAACGGCAGGAGATTTCATCCATGGGTTAGATTCCATGCGTTGCGTTAAAAGTGTTATAGCATTCGTTGTCTGCGAAAAACCGGTTATAATTATTTTATTGCCTATCCGCTGTATTTTCGTCAGGTAAATATCTTTGGACATCACTTTAATAATCTCATCAAATAAATGTACCGTTAATAAACGATTGTTATGAATATTTTTTAGAAAAATAAGTCTATGTAGTAACAATTTATTCTTCTTTTTTATTCTTTTTATTGCTTTTTGTTTGTCATTTAATCTATCAATTTCTTTTCTTAGGTACTGATTCTCTTCAACTTGCCTGTTAATATTCGAATGTAATTTATGATTCATGAACAGAACAATACTTACCGCAAAGATTAAAAGGCTTAAAAAAATCCGGATGAATTTCTTTTTTTCTCTCTCACGCGCACGCTTACGCCAAGACAATAAATTAATTTCAACAATCATTAATTATCTCAAAGCCAAACCACAAGATATCAAGAAAGACGGGGCAATTTTTTTAAGCAATTTTAAATTAATATGAGGCGCTATATCCATATACTGAAAGGGATCAACAATAACTGTTTTGGTCTTCATTTCTTCCTGAATCAAACAGGAAATATTCACAATAAACTCTAATTCTCCTGACAGGAAAAAACACTCGATTAAATCGTAATTATTTGTGGATAGGAAATACTGTATCATTCGCTTTATTTGAGACATAATATGCGAATGTTCCTGGGGAAAGGCTAATCCCTCACGAGGAGCAAGCCTGCACTCGAAAAGCTCTTCTTTGGTATAAACTAATTTTCCGTTAGAAAAAACAAGTACATTAATAGAGCATCCACTGATGTTAATGGCAGCTATAATGTTGCTCTTATCCTTGTCTCTATTGATTAATCGGCTAATAATTCGTGCAATTGCATAAGATTTAATATCGACTATTTCAACATTTAGATTATTATAACGTAGGCTCTCAATACGCTTCGAGATATTTTCTCTCCTGGAAGCGACGAATAGCACATCAAGCATACCTGCTTTTTTGCTACTGGACCCAAGCACAGTAAAATCGATGGCAATTTCATCCAAAGAACAGGCTAAATATTTCTCTGCTTCATATCGCACTAACTCTTCAAGTTCCCCATTACTTAATCCCTTAATAAATTGGACAGTTTTGCTAATGACTATTGAATCAGGCAATGCGAGAGCAACACGATGGCAAGATGAATTAATCTGCGTAAGAAGATTTTCAATGCAAGAAGCTAAAATATCAGTGTTTTTAATTGCTCCTGCTTCGATAAGACCAAGAGGAAGAGATCTCTGTCCATAATTTTCCACCCGAAATTGATCCGTTGTTTGACGAGAAATTTCCACAACATTGACTGATGTTGGATTCATATCGATACCCAGCATTGCACAACGCCTGGATCTGAACTGCAGAAACATCATAAGTTCTCCATTAATTTGTTGGACTATATCCTGTTACTGCCAGTGCCTGTTTCCTTAAGCCTCTAACAGCGAAGCAATATTAACTCAGCGCTTGATAAAAAGAAACATTTAACAACTCTTTCTTTATCAAAACAGGAACAAAACCGCATTCCCCCTCCCAAGCCACAACCACCTTTGAGGCCGTCTTTACTTCCAAAGACCTATTCTTCCCATTATCCATCATAACTAGCCCTCCTTCATGGGAAAATTAAATAAATTAAGCACCCAATGTATTTAAAATGGATAAATATTAGTGCCAGAGAATTCAAAACTCATTTTATTTAAGCTTTTTTAGTTTAAAATTCGCAAAATATTATCATTTAGCGTTATAATCAACTTATTTTAAAGCCAGTGGACTTACACTATTTACACCATGAAAAAACCAGCATACTTCTGGCGCAAAGGTTTTTGGGCGCTATCTAGCCTTTTTTTTCTAATTCTCGTCGGTGGAAGCTTGCTTTATCTTTATCTTGAAAGCCAGTTACCTAATGTTGATTCGCTTAAAACTGTTCATTTGCAAGTTCCTTTGCGCATTTACACACAAGATGGTTTGCTCATTCAGGAATATGGGGAGAAAAGACGCATCCCGGTTACCTATGAAGAAATTCCGCCCACGCTCATTCATGCCTTACTTGCTACAGAAGATCAACGTTTTTTTGAACACCCGGGTGTTGATATTTTAGGCTTGGGACGAGCTACTGTCCGCATGATTCAGACTGGCACCAAATCTCAAGGTGGCAGTACTATTACCATGCAGGTAGCTCGTAATTTCTTTCTAAGTCGTAAAAAAACCTTTTTACGTAAATTCAATGAAATTTTACTGGCCATTAAAATAGATCGCGAATTAAGTAAAGAAAAAATACTCGAACTTTATCTTAATAAAATTTACCTGGGTAACCGGGCTTATGGAGTAGGGGCCGCTGCAATGGTTTACTATGGTAAGCCTTTAAAAGAATTAAATCTGGCCGAACTGGCCATGATTGCCGGTTTACCTCAAGCCCCTTCTACTCAAAATCCTATTGCCAACCCTGTTGCCGCCAAAAAACGCCGCGATCATGTGTTAGAACGCCTTCTTGAAGAAAAGTACATTACCGATACACAATATGAAGAAGCAATAAACCAACCCATCACTGCTAAATATCATGGCACTAACATTCAGGTACATGCGCCTTATGTCGCAGAAATGATCCGCCAATCACTTTTTGATCATTTTGGACCCAAAGCATATACTAAAGGCTATAAAGTATATACTACCATTAAAGGTTCGTTCCAAACTGCAGCTAACAAAGCAGTTACTGATAATCTTCTTGCTTACGACCACCGACACGGTTATAGAGGGCCGGTTGCTCATATTAATGATATTGGCGATCAGTCACCCGACGCCTTACACAAAATTCTGGTTCAATATCCTATCATACATGATCTGGAACCCGCTGTTATTTTGTCGGTAAATGAAAAAGAAGTGACTGCTGCTATTCGACATGGTCAAAAATTTACTATTCCCTGGCAAGGTCTGTCCTGGGCCAGACCTGCTCTGAGAAACGGTTGGACAGGCAAAGCACCCACCAACGCAGGACAAGTAGTCCGCGTGGGAGATATCGTTTATGTACGAAACCACAATGATCAATGGGAATTAACTCAGGTTCCTCAAGTAGAAGCCGCGCTAGTTGCTTTAAATCCTAATAATGGAGCTTTGGAAGCATTGGTAGGGGGTTTTAATTTTCAAAAAAGTAAATTTAACCGTGCAACCCAATCCGAAAGACAACCCGGTTCCAGTTTCAAACCTTTTATTTATGCTGCGGCTTTAAATAAAGGATATACTTTGGCGACTCTTGTTAATGATGCGCCTGTCGTGGTAGATGACCCCAGCCAGGCTAATCTCTGGCGTCCTCATAATGATAATCTTACTTTCAACGGACCAACCCGCCTTAAAGACGCGCTGGTTCATTCCCGAAATTTGGTTTCCATTCGCGTTTTGGATGATATAGGCTTTGATTACGCTATTAATTTCATCAGTAATTTTGGATTTCGCAAATCAAGTCTGCCTAAAGCATTGTCGTTAGCGTTGGGTAGTTTATCAGTCAGTCCCATGGACTTGACTATTGCTTACGCCGTATTTGCAAATGGCGGTTTTAAAATTGATCCCTATCTTATTGATCATATTACAGACAATGACGGTAAAATTCTTCTGCAAGCCAGACCGATGGTAGTTTGCAATACTAACTGTGACAATTCAAATATTGATCCCTCTACTCAAGCCCCTCGTGTGATCCCTGCCGATGTTGCCTTTCTAATGAATTCCGCATTAAAAGACGTGATTCAGCACGGCACTGCACACGCGGCAAAAGTGTTAAACCGCTCTGACCTTGGAGGTAAAACCGGTACCACCAACGATCAGGTGGACGCATGGTTTGCTGGCTTTAATTCCGAACTCGTAGTCACGACCTGGGTTGGTTTTGATACACCACAATCCTTACATGAATATGCAGCTAACCTTGCTCTGCCATTATGGATAGACTTTATGAAAAGTGCTCTTGCCAACACTTCAGAATTCAATCTGCCGCAACCACAAAATATAGTGGCTGTTCGAATTGATCCATCCACCGGCTTACTAGCCAGGTACAATCAAACAAATTCTATTATTGAATATTTTCGCGAACAAGAGATCCCTGGCGCTGAAGAATCTTCTGCTCCTTCTCTTTATAGCGATAATTCTTCGGAGTCGCCGGAAAATACAGGCAATCAACCCTTAACGGCAGTGCAGGAAGAGCAGGAGGATCTATTTTAAGTTCGATAAGAACCACCTGGCATTTTATCGACAACGTGCTAGAGCATGAACCTAGGGAGAACATGAGTATAAATCATGGATGAACAATAATTCCTTTTCCTTTTTCACAAATCAACAACAATACGATATGACACATAACTTGAATACTTCAGATCACTTGGCGAACGGTTAACGCTTACTGGTATACGATTATTTTCTATAAAAAGACAGGGATTTTATGACATAATCTTTTTAATACTCCTTAAACCATCATTTGTATAATATGTTTTAATTAAGAAAAGTAATATGGTCTCAAGCAAAGAAAAAATTAAGCGATTACTTATTGTATGCCAGAATTATTATAATCATTTAGATAAAAAAACTATCAGTCAAGGTTGGGATATACTACATACTGTCATGTTAGATTTAGGGAAGGATGAATTAAAAAAAGGGAAAAAACTAACTTCTTTTTCTAAAGTTGAACTCTCTGAATTTAAACAATCAATTGTAATTACCCTAATGGATATATTACATTCCAGTAAGAATGATGATACAAAAATTATATATGTAGATCTTTTTTTGCGTACAAAGAGTAAAGAGTATGGATATATGACTCCCGCTTCTATTTTAGCAACACATCACTCCTCCGTGGGAATGCGATTTTTAGAAAGTATCTTCCATATATTAACATTAGGTGTTTACTCTCAAATTACTAAAGGCACTTTTGCATTTTGGAGGACTGATGGGGAGGTAGCCTTCAATGCTATAAAAGTCATTATAAACACGCCTTGACTTCTATCGAAATTATTATTTTTATTAAGTACAATGCAGGATATCTTCTTATAGTATGAGAAAGGTTTCCTCTTGCTATCACCCAAATATCGCGCTGACATAGATGGTTTGCGCGCCATTGCAATACTATCAGTAGTGAGCTTCCATGCTTTTCCCTTATGGCTAAAAGGGGGGTTTGTTGGCGTCGATATTTTTTTTGTCTTATCCGGTTTTTTAATTAGCAAAATTATTCTGGAAAATCTGGACAAAGGTTCTTTCAGTTTTGCTGAATTTTATTCTCGCCGTATTAAACGTATTTTTCCTGCCCTTATTGTGGTGTTAATAAGTTGCTATCTGTCAGGCTGGTTTCAACTGTTAGGCGATGAATACAAACAACTTGGCAAGCATATAGCAGCAGGGTCAGGATTTATAGCCAATTTTATTTTTTGGCAAGAAGCAGGTTATTTTGATGCCGCCGCAGATACCAAACCTTTATTACACTTATGGTCTTTAGGGATTGAAGAACAATTTTATATTATTTGGCCTTTACTGTTATGGTTAGCGTGGAAAAATAAATTTAATGTGTTGGCTCTGTGTATTACCACCCTGTCACTGTCTTTTGGCTTGAACCTTGTAACTGTTCATCAACATCCTGTAGCAGTTTTTTATTCACCGGCAACTCGTTTCTGGGAACTTTTAATGGGTAGCCTGTTAAGCGTTCTCTCGTTCTATCCCTTACAACGCTGGGATGCCTTATTAACCCGATGTTTCTATCCAAATGCTGAAAAAAGAAAACTATTTAATAATTGCCAGGCTATAGCAGGTTTTCTCTTAATTTCAGCAGCATTACTTTTTATTGACAAAAAACAAGCTTTTCCTGGCTGGCGAGCTTTAATACCGGTATCGGGTACCTGTCTATTAATTGCTGCAGGACCTCACAGCTGGGTGAATCGTAAATTTTTGTCCAATCGTTTATTGGTTTGGTTTGGCTTGATTAGTTTTCCTTTATATTTATGGCATTGGCCTTTATTATCTTTTGCTCGAATTCTCGAATTTGAACTTACAATCAAAGCACGTATCATTATCGTAGGCATTAGCATTGCTTTAGCCTGGCTTACTTATCGATTCATTGAAATACCTGTTCGTTTTAATCACTATCCCCATCGCAAGCTAAAACCAGGATTAATTTTCTTATTAATGTTAACAGGTTTCACGGGTTACAATACTTACAAACATGAAGGTTTCCATTTTCGCCTGAAAGATCGCAGCGAATTTGTCAGTTTTTTTGATAACAACAATCTGAAGTTTGTGATTAACAATGGCATTCTGGAAAAATACAGACACAATTGTGATTTTTATGAAAAAGCACTGCAAGATCCGGAAGGTAATATTGATGCTGAATGCTATACGCCCCAAACAGATCATTCCCTATTTATTTGGGGGGATTCGCATGCACAACATCTCTATCATGGTTTGGCAACTACTCTGCCCAAAGAAATTTCAATATTACAAGTAGCAAGTTCAGCTTGTATCCCACACCTTGTTGATGAAACTAATTCCAATCATGATTTTTGTACCAAAGCCAATAAATTTGCCTTAGAGGTTATTCGTAAACAAAAACCTAAAGTTGTCATTTTAGCTCAGGCACGAGGCCATGAAAAAAATAATGATTTACAGAAAATATCCGCAAAATTAAAACGGCTTGGCGTATCGCGCATTATAATTTTAGGACCAGTCCCTCAATGGGAACCTTATTTATTCAAATTAATCGCCAGAAAATATTGGGAACATACACCCAAAAGAATCGGTACTCATTTAATACCAGAAATTATAGTAAGCGATAAAGCAATGAAGGAAAAATATTCCCAAAATAAAAATAAAGGGGACTATATTTCTCTATTTGATTTTTTCTGTAACAAAAAAGGATGTCTCACTTATTTGGGAAATAATAAGCAAGAAGGACTCATTACTTTTGACTATGGACATCTTTCTCCCTTGGCATCCATTTTTCTTGCTGATTCTTTATTGAAACCTTTAATCATCGCAGAATTCAAACCTGATGAGCTTATTCTTTAAAAAGTTTAAACCAATTGGCTGCAACGTTATGAAATAAATTCGCTTTTTCAGTAGAGGAAAAATTAGCGGTTAGATTTTCATAAGTGTTATAGAGATTAGCAAAACTGCGTGACAGTTTCGCAATAGGCATGTGACTTCCAAACATGCACCGTGTAGTACCAAAAAATTCAATGACACTCAAAATCCATGGTCTTACCTGATTTAACGTCCAATCCATTCCAAAAATACATTCAATTGCTGAGATATCGACACATATATTTTGATACTGGCTTAATCGTTTTATATCTTGCCTCCATTGCTTATAACCTTCTATACTGACATCCAATGGCCATCCCATTACCGCAAGAGTAAAACCAACATTCGGATAACGCTGAATAACATTCATAAGCTCGTTCAACTGCGGTGCAAATACTTCTAGACCACATTTAAAATCATATTTATTTAATACCTCAAGCCCTTTTTGCCAGGTAGGATCAGATAAAAGATTTGGGCGTTTTGCGAAGCGTTTCTTAGGGTTTTCATTATCCCAGACCATGTGTTCGCGTATAGCGGTTACATTGGACAAGCTGCTATAAAACTCCAGTTTCCTCTCCAATGTTGGATCAAGAAAATCAACTATCACTACCATAGATTGAGCTAGACTGGATTGGTTAGCCAAATTTTGTGCCCAGTTTGCTTCTTTAATAGGATCTGTCGATAAAAACTCATGCCAAACAACCCCATCAATTTGATAGTCAAAACTATCTCGTAAGTAATCGTCTAACAAATATTTTCTTGCCATTGTTGAGTAATCACCCACAAACGCAGCATAATTTGCATCGTATTCATTTAGAAAAGGATGCACATTTGCTTTGTTATCATAAAAGTGAATATGTGAATCGATTATTCTGATAGGTTTAGACATCTAATATTCCTTACTTTCTATCAAATTTTGATATATTAGCTCGTCTTATTGCGCCATTTTCTTTAATTACGAAATGCTATAGCCAATCAACTGGCTAAAGCATCGGTCGCTGCAATATATTCATAACCAAGATCACGAGCTACAGCTTCACAGGTGATCATGCCTTTATGAACATTTAGACCATTTAATAAATGACCATCGCTTAATAAAGCTAATTTCACTCCTTTGGTTACCAAGCTCGTGATGAAAGGTAAGGTGGCATTATTTAGCGCAAAAGTTGAAGTGCGTGGAACAGCGCCTGGCATATTGGCTACACAGTAATGTACAACATTATCGACGACATACGTGGGTTCATGATGCGTAGTTGGTCGACTGGTTTCAAAACATCCTCCCTGATCAATAGCAACGTCCACTACTACGGAGCCTGGACGCATAGTTTTTAGCATGCTTCGAGATACCAATTTTGGTGCAGCGGCACCCGGTACAAGAACCGCTCCAATGACCAAATCAGCTTCAGCAACATAATGCTCTAATGCTTCTACCGTAGCAAAAATGGTATTTAACTTTGAACCAAACTGAAAATCCAGTTCACGTAAACGACAGAGCGATTTATCTAAAACAATAACCCGCGCCTCCATTCCCATGGCCATACGCACTGCGTTGGTACCAACCACCCCGCCACCAATTACAACGACATTAGCCGGTGCAACTCCGGGCACACCACCTAATAAAACACCTGATCCACCTTGAGCCATCTCAAGACAATGCGCACCGGCCTGAATAGACATACGGCCGGCCACCTGCGACATAGGAGTCAGTAAAGGAAGTCCTCCATTATTTTGGGTGACCGTTTCATAGGCAATCGCAGTCACCCCTGATTCCTTAAGCAAACGTGTCTGCTGCGGATCGGGGGCAAGATGCAGATAAGTAAATAAAGTTTGTCCTTCTCGCAAACGGTGGCATTCAATAGGCTGAGGTTCTTTTACTTTAATAATAAGTTCAGCGCGCTCAAAAAGTTCATCAGCCGTATCTACAATTTCAGCACCGGCCGTCTGATACTGTTCATCGCTGATACCAATGCCCAAGCCAGCACTTTTTTCAACTAAAACAACACTCCCGGCTCTTACGATTTCTCTTACACTGGCAGGCACAAGACCAACTCGATTTTCCTGAGATTTAATTTCCTTAGGCACGCCAACGAACATAGTTTCATCCTTTTAAAAATTGTTTAGCACCACTGTAAACCAATAATCCTGTCTGTAAAAAATTATTATCCCTGATGAACAGCCTGTTTCTTTTTTAGTTGAGTAATTAATTGGGGAACCACTTCAAACAGATCACCCACCAACCCATAATCCGCCACCTGAAAAATAGGCGCTTCTTCATCTTTATTAATAGCAACAATAGTTTTTGAATCTTTCATGCCCGCTAAATGTTGAACCGCACCCGAAATGCCTACCGCAATATATAAAGCAGGTGCAACTATTCGTCCGGTTTGACCCACCTGATAATCATTCGGCACAAAACCGGCATCGACTGCAGCCCGAGATGCGCCTACAGCGGCATTTAACACATCCGCAAGTTCTTCGATTAATTTAAATTTTTCCTTATCCTGCAAGCCACGACCACCCGACACCACGATTTTTGCGCTACCCAGATCAGGTCGACCCGTACTACTTGATTCCTGTTTAATAAATTGCGTTTTATTTTCCTTTATAACCGCATTCATATGCTCTATAACACAGGAGTTTTGTTCAGCAGTTACGCTATCAAAAGCAGTGGTACGAATAGTTAAAACCTTGATCGCATCCAAAACATGGATTGTTTCAATGGCATTCCCTGCATAGACAGGATGTTCGAAAGTGGATTGGTCAAGGATTCGACTAACATCAGATACTTGTCCCACGCCTAGCTGAGCCGCTATACGAGGTAATACGTCCTTTCCAAAAGTAGTTGCAGGTGCCAATATAGCCGAAAAGGAATCGACCATGGAGATAACTAATTCAGTGATTGTTTCTGCCAGTGGGTGTTCATAAACAATATGATCGACTAACCATACTTCTTTTACGCCAGCTATTTTCGCAACCTGTTCTGCTACACTTTGACATTTATAACCAGCAACTAATACCACCACCTTTTGTTCCAGTTGCAAAGCAGCCGCAAGCGTACTACCTGTTGCAGGATGCATGACCTTATTATTGTGTTCAACGATTACTAAAGTGCTCATAATTAGCTTCCCTATTAAAGCGCTCTGGCTTCATGTTGCAATTTATCAATTAATTCCTCCACAGAATTTACTTTCACCCCGCCACTACGGGAAGGAGGCGAAGTTACTTTAATTATTTCAACATGATCGTTTAAAGTTAAACCCAGAGTCTCCAGGGCAATTGTTTGAAGAGGTTTGGTTTTGGCTTTCATGATGTTGGGTAAAGTACTGTAGCGTGGCTCATTCAAACGCAAATCTGTGCTAACCACTGCGGGTAAAGGCATGCTTAAGGTTTGCAGCCCCCCGTCTATTTCTCGAGTCGCTTCAATAGACCGTCCATTTATATCAAGTTTAGAGACAAAAGTTGCCTGTGGCCAATCGAGCAAACCAGCCAGCATTTGGGGTGTTTGATTATTGTCCCCATCAATGGTCTGTTTACCCATCAATACTAAATCAGGCTGTTCATCAATAACAATTTTTTGTAATATTTGAGCAATATTGATACTGGGAAAACGTTTGTCAGTATTCACCAGAATCGCTCGATTCGCGCCTAATGCCAATGCATGCCGCAACACTTCCTGACTTGCATCGGGACCAATTGTTACTACTACTATCTCTGTAGCAATTTGCCGTTCCTGCAGGCGTATTGCTTCTTCTAATGCAATTTCATCAAAGGGATTTATCGACATTTTAACTTGTCGAGTTTCCACCCCACTTGCATCTTCTTTGACCCGTATTTTAACATAAGGATCTATCACGCGCTTCACTGCAACCAGAATTTTCATGAGTCCTCACTGGAATATCAATCAATCAGCATATTGCCAGAGAAAGTGGGGGCAATTCAAGTCAAGCGTATTTAAGGATAAAAAAAGAAAAAAATTATCCTTCAGCTATATAACCATTTTGAATAGTCAGCACTTTATCCATTCTTGAAGCTAATTGTTGATCATGTGTTACTATAATTAATGCAGTATCCAAATGCTCATTTAAATCAAGCATAAGGTCAAAAACCCTGGCTGCGGTAGCGTGATCCAGATTTCCTGTAGGTTCATCTGCCAAAACGCATTGAGGCTGATGGATCAACGCTCTGGCAATTGCTACTCGCTGCCGTTCTCCTCCCGATAATTGTGAAGGTTTATGTTGCAACCTATGAGATAATCCTACTTTCTCTAATATTATTTTTGCCTGAGTTTCAGCTTCCATTACGGTTTTATTGGCCAATAACAACGTCATGGCAACATTTTCTAATGCAGTAAATTCGGGTAACAAATGATGAAATTGATAAACGAAACCCAAGCGTTGATTACGTAAGGTACAACGCTGTTTTTCCGAAAGTGTTTGCCAATTCACATCTTGAGTTAATAATAAACCAGTGGTCGGTTTATCTAATCCCCCAAGAAGATGCAATAAGGTACTTTTACCTGAACCGGAAGGACCAATAATTGCAATTCTTTCTCCACGCTTGATGATTAAATTGACCCCTTTTAAGACCTCTACTGTTTCATTACCGTCATAATAGGATTTACCAAGATTTTGGCAATTAAAAATAACATCATTCATAATGCAAAGCCTCCGCAATCACTGTTCTTGAGGCGCGCCAGGCCGGATAAATAGTGGCCAAAAAACTCATTAATAAGGCTACAACACAAATTTGCCATAAATCACTCAACATGATTTTTGAGGGCAAATAATCCACAAAATAAATATTTGACGATAAAATTTGAGTATGAAAAAGCGATTGCAAAGCACTGACTATAGAGGTAGCGTTGGACGCTAAAAGTACCCCTCCCAATAATCCAAGCAACGTACCGACTAGCCCTACCATCATCCCCTGCACAATGAATATCCAAAGAATAGTGGATGGGGTTGCTCCAATCGTTCTTAAAATAGCAATTTCTGATTGTTTATCATTAACAACCATAACCAAAGAAGAAACCAGATTAAACGCAGCAACGGCAATAATCAGGAGTAAAATAAGAAACATCATGGTTTTTTCCAGTTTAACCGCATGAAAAAACTCGCCAAACTGTTGAGTCCAGTTGCCTACTTCATAATTCTCACCGAGCTGATACCCTAATTGCTCACTAAGAACAGGAGCCTCATAGATATTTTTGATTTTCATTTTAAGTCCGGTAATACTATCACCTAACTGAAAAAGTTTCTGTGCGTCGACGAGGTCAATAAAAGCAAGTTTTCCATCAAAATTAAAACCGGTGCCTGCTGAAAATATGCCGGCGACATTGAAACGTTTAAAACGAGGAATCATGCCTGCAGGAGTCACAGTCGCCTGTGGAATCATGATGGTGACCTTATCCCCCACCATTACGCCAAGTGTATCTGCCAAACCACGACCTAAAATGATACCAAAATGATCAATGTCAGCAATATCACCTGCCAATAATTTGTCTTTTAAATGAGTAACAGCCTCTTCCTTTGCTGGATCAATGCCCGTCAATACCAGAGGTAAAACCTGTCCTTCATGAGCAAGTAATCCTTGTCCTCCCACATAAGGAGAAACGGCTACGACTCCGGGCATATGACTTACTTTCTGTGCCAGCAAGGGCCAATTATTGATTTTGCCATCTCGACCACTAATAGTAATTTCAGGCGCCATACCAAAAAAACGTTTGTGAATTTCTATATCAAAGCCATTCATTACCGAAAGAACGGTGATCAATACCATCACGCCAAGACCAATTCCAAGCATGGAGCTTAATGAGATGAAAGAAACAAAATGATTGCGTTTTTTGGCCCGCGTATAACGCAATCCGATATAAAGTGCCAGTGGCTTAAACATAGTTAATGAATTTCATAGAAAAATCCATTGTAGTGAAATTTAATGGATCAGGATATAGCTAATACCTATAAAAACGCGAATGTTATCATTCTTTCTAAAAAGTAAGCCGGGCGATATCATCCGGCTCAAAATTCAAATGTAAAAAGTGGGTCTTTGTGAAGACCGGTCATCAAATCGCCGTGGAAAACAGACTGATCCATTTCCACTTAAAATTTTCATACAAGATAAGTAAGATTGAATAAAAATCCGTGAGTGTACAAGTGATTCAGACGAAGTCCGCTATTTAAGGTTTGTTCTGCCGCTCTGCCTAATTGACTTCTGCCCCAATCTGCAAATTCATAACCAATACCCACCTGCAAGTTATTACTCACTGAGGTCTGCACCCCGGCACCAACAGCATAAGTAAAGCTGGTTTTGGTATGCGATGAAAAATCAGGGTTAGGAAGCGCTTCAAAAATAGTAGGCGTGTTGCTAAAAGATGAAGCGCGGTTAAATCCAACCCCTACACTGCCACTTATCCACGGAGTGAGCATATAGCCTGCATCCGCGAGCAATTTACCTTTTAAGACAACATAAGTATGCTGCACCCTGTAACTGTAAATATAGTTATTGAACACAGGATCAGCATCATCCCAAATTTCGCCTCTTAGCCTTGGATTACTAGTTGCTCCTGCAGCGACTCCCAACTGTCCCAGGAAAGACGCGTATAATGGACTCTGTAATCCTAAAAAAAACTCCCCCTCACCCAACGCTTTAGTCGATTTATTGGCGGCATAAGTCTTTTCAATTTCAGGGGTCAGATAAAAAGTCTGCGTTTGCCCCCCACGTTGCCATACAGGTCCAGCACTAATAGTAGCAATATAATTTGAACGAGAAACAGGTGCCTCACCCATTGTACCTGAGCTGGCAACCGAAGCACTTAGCCCTGCAATCAAGAACGTAATTACTTTTAATGATTTTATTGTATGACCATCCATTGTATCTATCCTTACTTGATTTAGCTGACTTATGTTACAGAACAAAAAAATAAGACTCAAGAAAATAATTCACTCTTTATTAAATGGGTGATCTCCAATAGCGTTGAAACAATAAATACTACGAGGTAATGTAAAGAAGAAGATAAACAAACAGTAAAAATCATTGAATTTGGAGAGTTTCATTGTTAGGGAAAAATCTGAAATGGACAAGCCTTCCTAATCTTCCTTCTGTTCATATCAGCAGTGGTACAATGGAAGCGATTAAATGGCTAGCCCTGTTATCCATGACAATTGATCATGCAAATCGGTTTTTTTTTAATCCCATGCTTCATTCAGCTTATTGTGCTGGCCGAATTGCAATGCCCTTATTTGCCTTCATTTTTGCCTATAATCTTGCTCAACCTGGTGCCTTTTCGCGCGGACTTTACAGTAAGACTTTAAAACGCCTGCTCATTTTCGGTTTAATCGCAACACCGGGTTATGTGGCCATGCGGCATTTATTGTACTGGTTACCCTTGAATATTATGTTTATGCTGGCTTTCGCAACTGCCACCCTGTTTTTCTATGAAAAAGGAGGTAAAAATAAAATACTGGCTATTTTTATTTTTTTAGCAGGGGGGCTATTTGTAGAATATAATTGGGTAGGACTTTTTTTTTGTATTTCGGCGTGGTTATACTGTAAAAAACCTGGTCTTTTTTCTTTGTTAGCTAGTCTGATAGCTTATGGACTATTAAATCAATTAAACGGCAATAATTGGGCTTTACTGACTTTACCTCTTCTGGTAATCGCAACAAAAATTGAATTACATTTACCTAGAATCCGTCAATTTTTTTATTTTTATTATCCTGTTCACTTGTATGTGCTATATTTACTCAGCAAGCTCTTTTAATCTTGTTCTTGCTCACTTAAGAAGTCAGCTTGGCACGTTCATTTCCTTCTTAAAGCAGATTGCCATGCTTCCCTGAATTCATTACTATGGAGTTTAAACTGATTTTAATGTCTCAGTACGCTAAGGTTTATTATGATTAAGTCGGGATTATAACATGACAAGATATGTTTTTTGTTGCAAATTAAACCAGGAGGCTGAAGGATTGAACACCCCTCCCTTTCCAGGATCATTAGGAGAAAAAATCTTTAATCACGTATCCAAACAGGCATGGACAATGTGGCTATCTCATCAGACCATGCTGATTAATGAATATCGGCTTAGCTTAATTGATCCAAAAGCCAAAGAGTTTCTACAGGAAGAGATGCAAAAATACTTCTTTGGCGAGGGTTCAACGAAACCGGCAGGTTTTGTTCCTGAATAATAAGGCAGACTATGGTTCATGAACTGTTACAGATGGGTGAAGAAGTCGCTGAAGCAATTCATGCACAACAACCCGTTGTTGTATTAGAATCCACCATTATCTCTCATGGTATGCCCTATCCAGACAATTTGACCACGGCAAAAAAAGTCGAGCAACTTATTCGTGACAATGGGGCAATACCCGCGACCATTGCCCTTTATAAGGGAAAAATTCATATTGGAATCAATCACAAGATTATGGAAAATCTGGCAACTTGTGAAGACGTGGTAAAAGCATCGAAACGAGATATTGCTTTTGCGTTAAGCCGAAAATTGACTGCCAGTACTACGGTGGCAGCAACCATGTTTTGTGCCCATCTGGCAAACTTGTCCGTTTTTGTAACCGGCGGTATTGGAGGAGTACATCATCATGTGGGAGAAAGTTTTGATATTTCCGCTGATTTAATTGAGCTGGGTTCCACGCCTGTTACTGTTATCTGTTCAGGCGCAAAATCTATTCTGGATTTACCAAAAACACTGGAAGTATTAGAAACTTATGGAGTTACGGTTGTTGGTTACGGTACTGATGAGTTTCCTGCCTTTTATAGTCAATCAAGCGGTATATCGCTTGTTCATCGATTAGATAACCCCAAAGAAATCGCTACTCTAATGCATCATCAGCGCAAGCTGGCTATTAATAGCGGTATAGTTATTGCCAACCCCATTCCTAAACTGGCAGAAATTCCTGATGAAAAGATTACCCCCATTATCAAGCAGGCACAAGCCGAAGCCCAACATATTAACGGCAAATCCATCACTCCTTTTTTATTACGTCGCATAGCCGAATTAACTGCCGGTCAGAGCTTACAGGCAAATATCGAACTAATTAAAAATAATGCGCTTCTAGGCGCACAAATTGCCATTGCTTACCAGCAACAACAATAACCTCTGCATCGACTTAAACGTAATCGATTAAATTTATTTCTCTTCGAAATACTATTAAACAAATTTTTCCAGGTAATTATTTTTTTATAAAAAAACAACAAACAATTCTTGACTCAAAATCATTATCAGAGTTTAATAGCAACCTCTTGGGGCCAGATAGCTCAGTCGGTAGAGCAGAGGACTGAAAATCCTCGTGTCGGCAGTTCGATTCTGCCTCTGGCCACCATGTAAGTCAAACAATTACGTGGTGGTTACCCAAAAATAAAAACCTCATCATGTTGCCTAATCTCTAAAGCATTTAAATGTTTCTCCCCCGGAAATTTTGCGATAAATTCATTCAACTCGACTTTGTATTTCAATGTATTTCTCACGGAAATATCGGGATAGAATATTGGATTTTTCGGAATAAACAGAAGTATACTTTAACAAAGCATAGGCTTCTTTTACTATAAAGCACATGACTTTAAAGGACTAATCAAACTGGCAGAATTTAATCCCCCAGCCTTTCAATATGGAAGAAGTATTACCTAATATTCAACTTTATGCTCTGCCAATAAGTTTATTTTTAAACTAAACTGCTATGAATGACTCAAAAATAACATAGGTTTTCCAAGCCGCCCTACATTTGGGGTGGAGCCAGAATTATGCTTGGAAATATCCTAAATGTTAGAACAGGCTTCATCAAGCTGATGTATACTTTTAATATTCTCAGGTGTTTGACGTGCATAACTATGAAAAAAACATGCTGCTGAAGTATTTCGTGCTCCTCTTGATCTGAGGTGAGCTAACGATAGGTTATGGCTTCCAGTTGGTAAGCTTGTTTGCGCTGCATCTTCCAATTTAACCAATTTACTGTTTTTCATCAGGTTGAGTTTAGCTTCGGCTAGTTCTTTGTATTGTGGGCGATATCGTAATTGCTCTAGGATATATTTAGTGTGTTTTCGATCTTCTTTGATTTTGGGATCATTATGAAGAGCGCCGCTATCAGTGATCACGCCATCATATCGTTTCTCTTCTCGGTGATGCCCAGCTCTCCCCTGAATAGTGACATAGGTTTTATATTCATCTGGAATTGTGTGCCATGCAGCAGCAGAATCTATGTTCCATCCGGCAAGCGATAGCAAGTAGTTAATTACTGGTTTAAAAAGTAATTTACCACCCCAAATAGTCGTAAGCTTATCACTCATGACATTCGACAAAGAAGAAAAGGAACGATCAACAAAAAGACGAACTGGATGCTTTTCCTGGTGTAAATTGGCGGCAGTTAATGTGGCAATAGCCCCACCTAAAGAATGGCCTTTAAGTATAATGTTTTCAGGCTTAACTCCTCTATTGATTAGCGTTTTTACGATATCTGTTGTAATTATTACCAAATCTGCGGCGTGCGATGAACTACCCTTGCTATTTCCCATGCCAGGCATGTTAAAGGACATCACGGCCGCATCAGTGACTTTACTATCTTCCTGCATCTGAGAAAGTTTATCATCATCAGCAAACAACGAATCGCGACCGTTAATACATATTATGTATTTTTGATCAGCTGGATTTCTCTGTGCAAAGTTATTCGGGTTAAATTGAACGGCCTCTAGTTTATCGCCTCTATGTGTTTGCAGTTTGGGGTCTATCCGACTAATTGACGACACCTTAGGATCTTCGGTCAGTCGAGCCCTGTGTCGCGAAGGAAAAATGAAGTAAGCGCATAGTTTTGATATCGGCTTGGTTGTCAATTCCCATGCCTTCATAAAACCAGTGAACGGTGCAATGAACAATGTAGCCATCGCAGCCAAAAAGGTGTAGGTTATCAGCGGTATCAAACAAACGAAGACAGCGCTGGTTGCGGCTAATGTTTTTAATAGTTCAACGACAAACCGTAGAGGAAAGCGTTTAAAAAACCATTCCCAAGTAGATGCTAAGCGAACGGCAGAGCGGTCTTTCAGTAATAAATCATTGGCAATGCCAGCATTAGTTAATATCGACGAAATAAATTCGTTTGGATCATGTCTGGGGTGAACCGAGGTTGTTTGCGACAGGGCATCAAATAAATCTTTACCTTGATCAGAAAATCCCAAAAGTTGCTTAAATGAAATCCATGGGGAAGGAGTGGCATAATTAGACACCAATGCAACTAAATCTTTTTGGATCATTCTAGGAGTGTATGCTTTTGGCGATTGTTCTCCGTCGATAATGAGCATCGCCACAGACTTTCCGTAATCTTCTCGTAATAACAAATTTGCATACAGCACATTCAGTCTGGAATAAATCGTATCTTCTGGTGCAAACAATCCTCGCATTGATGCTTTAGATGGTCCTATCAGCATTTCATTTCGCCTATCTGCCGGGAGATTTTCTAATGTTTTCTGTTTGAGATTATCTTGTAGTCTTTGTAAGCTAACTCCTTGATGACGCTCAGATACATCGATGACTTTTCCCACGGATGCATCATAATAGACTTTTTCATACTCATGAGCTTGACGAGCCTTTTCGCCTGTCCAAAATTTATCATCACTACACACATCTTTTAGCCAAATATAGCGCTCGCCATGCAGATGCATTTGCCGCACATCATTGATAATACCTATGGGATTAAATTTGGCTCGTTTAAAAGTAGTCCCTTGAAAGTGCATGTGTTTACCATCCGGTCGTAATAATGAGTATGCTTTTTTCTTAGCAAAAACGGTATTTTTAGGCTTACCACGGTCCTCTTCTTTGTGAATAGAGCGAACTAAAGGTTGCCCAAGCTCGTGAAAGTAGTCGGAACGGGGAGGATTATTATCAACAAGAGGCTGACTTTCTATCGGTTCATAATCTTTGATCGAGCGATAAATATAATGTCTTTTCGTCTGGTCGATATAGTGCCTTCTATCACCGATCTTTTGATGGCTATGCTCTGGTTTCGTTGGACGAAAAAACACAGGATCGCAAATTTGCTTCATTTCAAAAGCAAAGTTTTTTTCATTGCCTGGCTTGAAATTTATCAGTCGGATGCAAGCTTCGGTACTTTTTATTAACTCCAGAACGGCATTAGTCTCTGAGAGAACATCAAAGTCGGCTATTCGCTTCTCTTTCTCTTCCTTTTCTTCTTCAGGTTTAGTGATATAAGGTATCCCGGAAGCATAAGAAACGGGTGAGGAGACCTCTGCAATCGCTTCCATACACTTCACTACTGAATGACTACACGCAGCAAAACGGAGGTCATCTCTTTTCCGGTAGCTCAAGTAAGGCATTGAAAAGCTAATTTTATTTCGAAAACTCCCATCTAAAGTTAGCACTCGTCCATGGCGTTCTTTGAATTTAGTGCTTAGGCAGTCACCGGTTTGGATAATGCATTGTTGCGCATATAGAACTAGCTGCGTAAAGTCCCGACTGTTCACTGAGTTAAGATTGGAGTTAAGTGCACGTAAATGAGGTATCATGGTTTTTGGTGGAAAACAACGAAGTAAATCCAGTTCATGACAGAAGTGAACAACCGCTCTTGCAGGGTCAGGATTATTTTGATCATGTTTTGCGAGGATAATTTTTTTAAATCTATCAATGGCTTCTGAACTAAAAGTAGTATTCTTTTTGCAAAACTCCTCAAAATGATTAGCGCTTGCTACTAAGTACTTTCTATACGCCTTTGGCGAATCGGTATGGCCCGCTTCATCATCTCGGCCACTGACCGAAAATAATAAGCACAGCTTTATAGCCAACTGTTCGTCGTTTGTAAAACAGAAAGCAGAGGCATCGTTAGTTTTACCGTGATGCTTGAAAAAGTTGATAACTGAATTTGAATAATTCATTTTACGCAAACTATGAGCGAGACCATGATTGGGACGGTGAATGATTTTGTCATTGCTGCAACGGTAGATTTGGTTATTTTTATTAGCAGTTCCAGTATATGGTTTGGATAAAAAATTATCATAAACATGCTGGGCTGCACGTTTGATTATATCTTGTTCGTTATTCATAATTAAATATACCTTCTTCAACCTACCCTTAAGTTTTTCACATATATGAAATTTTTTGAACACAAATTTTAATATTTAGGCAAATTAAAGTCAACAAATCAGACAAACTGGCAGGATTTGATCCGGCAACCTTCAATATGGAGTTGTTTTTTATTCTGGCAAAAAAGTATTACTTTCTCACCAAATAATATTCAACTTTATGCTCTGCTAACAGGTTTATTTTTAAACTAACCGCTATGAATGACTCCAGATAGCATCTGGTTTTCCAAGTCGATCCACATCGCAAATGAACCAGAAAAACAAGCATCTCCGAAGGCTCTTTGCCCTAAAAACAGAGTCTTAGGGAAGTCGCTGATGATCCTTTATCAATGCCTGAATCCTCTTATACCTGTCATCATCATACTAATCTGATATTTATTACACGTTTCGATGATAGCGTGGTCACGGCGTGAACCACCGGGTTGGAGAATGGTTTTGATAGACGTTTGGGCAATCAGCTCAATACTGTCTTCAAAAGGAAAAAAGCCATCAGAAGCTAATACGGCATCTTGTAAGTCGTAATTTTTTACACGTTGCAACGCATGATGTACAGCATCCACTCGATTGGTTTGCCCAACTCCCATCGATAAGGTAATGCCGTTCTTCACAATAACGATGGCATTTGACTTCATATGACGAACGACCTGAAATGCAAAACATAGATCTGAATACAATGCTGCATCCGGTTTTTTTAATGTGGGAACAGCAGCTTTTTCAATCTCTAAAAAATTGGCATCTGACCTTTGCATTAAAAAACCATTCAAGACGGAACGCATTTCCATTGCAGGGTGCTGTTTCATAAAGATTAGAATACGACATTTTGCTTTTTCTCCAAGAATTTCCCGAGCGTCTGAAGTGTAGTCAACTGCTGCAATCACTTCAAAAAAATGCGATTTCAAGAATAATGCCGTTTCTTTATCAACAACTTGATTTAAAACAACAATTCCACCAAATGCGCTCTTTTCATCCGCATGAAATGCAGATTGCACTGCCTGTTTTGCAGACTGAGCTAATGCAACACCACACGGGTTAGTATGTTTAATAATCGTTGCTGCAGGCGTATCAAATTCTGAAATCAAGCGTATACCCGCATCGAGATCGAGTAAATTATTGTAAGAAAGCGGTTTACCCTGAAGCAGGGTAATATTGGGACACGTATCACGCCAGTTATAAAAATTCGCTGCCTGATGGGGGTTCTCACCATAAGACAAATCGATTGTTTTTTGCAATTGGAGAGATTTGATATTTTCTCCATCACACCATTGACTAATCTCACCGTCGTATTGTGCAATTTTTGAGAAAGCACGTGCTGCCATTTTTTTCCTGAACTCTAAATTCGTCTCAACACCTAATGATTCCAAGCCCTTAATCAAGAGAGGATAATCATTTGCATCACTAACAACCGTGCAATATTCATAATTTTTAGCAGCAGCTCGTATTAAAGCAACGCCGCCAATATCGATATGCTCCATGTCCTGGTATTGTGAGAATGCATACAAGTCGATAATTACAAAATCGATAGGTTCGACATTGATTTGTTGAAGTTCTTGCCTATGCTTTACATTCTTTCGATCAGCCAAAATTCCACTAAACAATGCTGGATGTAATGTTTTAACCCGTCCATCCAATAGAGGTGAACAATTTAAATAATCTTCTATCGACAATACCTCAATCTTGTTTTCGCTTAAAAATGCTGCGGTTCCTTTTGAAGCAATTAATCGTATATCAAGATTAATCAAAACCCTGGCAACCTCAACCAATCCTTCTTTATTACTTACCGAAATAAACGCTGTTTTCATAACATTTGCCTCTGTTTCAACAGACTATTGACCTCTTTCAGAGATATTTGTTTTGCAATCAATAATACTAGAAGGTGATATAATAAATCCGCCGTTTCATTGATTGTTTCCTTTTTGTCACCGCAACTTGCCGCAAGAGCAACCTCAACGCCTTCTTCACCGACCTTTTGTGCAATCCGCTTCAATCCTTGATCAAATAACTGAGTCGTATAATGTTGATCTGGTCTCTCTTGATATCTGGAAAGAATGACTTTCTCAAGCTCAACTAAAGCAGAAAATACGGCAGAATAAGCACCAAAACAGCTCGGTTGATTTAAATGGCAACAAGGACCTTTAATTTCAGCCAGAATAAGTAAGGCATCGTTATCACAGTCAGTTAAAATTTGCACCACTTGAAGTATATGGCCTGATGTCTCACCTTTCATCCATAGCCGTTTCTTTGTTCGACTATAAAAGGTAACTTGTCCGGTTTCACACGTTGAATCAAGCGCCTCTTGATTCATATAACCTAACATTAAGACTTGACCTGTTTGATTATCCTGAATAATAACGGGCAATAGATCGTTTATTTTTTTCCAATCAATATCAGAAGGATTAAATGCTGTCATAATCTCACCACGATTTGTTGTTGTGCTAAAAATTTCTTTAAATCACGAATGGACAATTCTCTCTCGTGAAATATGCTTGCAGCCAATGCACCATCAACCTGTGTCTCCTTAAATGCATCCAAAAAATCTTGTGCGCTGCCTGCGCCACCAGAAGCAATTAAAGGAGTATGGGTTAACTCGCGAACCTTTTTTAATTGCGCCAGGTCATAACCCTTTTTTACACCGTCCTGATTCATGCAATTCAATACAATTTCACCCGCGCCTAATGCCTGTATTTCTTGCACCCATTCGATGGTTTTTCGGCCTGTTTTTTGTGTCTTTGCTATAGAACCCGTGTATTGATAAACTTCATAATCCTGCTCGTTTTTAAAGCTATCAATACCCACGACAATGGATTGGCTGCCAAACTCCTGAGCTAGCTCACGGATTAATTGAGGTCTTTCTAATGCAGGGGAGTTAATGGAAATTTTATCAGCTCCTGCTTTAAATGCCGTTCTTGCATCAGAAACTGATCGGATGCCTCCTGCAACACAAAAGGGGATATCGAGCAATTGGGAAACACGCGTTATCCAATCCTTATCAAGCATTCTGTTCTCGCTACTTGCGGTAATGTCATAAAAAACCAATTCGTCTGCGCCCTGATCTCTATAAAAAACAGCATGTTCTTCAATACTCCCAAGATCACGATGATTACGAAATTGAACGCCTTTCACGACACGCCCCTCTTTGACATCCAGACAAGGGATTATTCGTACACTTAACATGATAAAGCCTCTGACAACTCAAATTTTTTCTCATACAGCGCCCGCCCCATAATGGCACCTGCCAAATTGAGGTTTTTAAGACGGGTAATATCATCAAGCTGACTAATACCCCCTGATGCTTGAATTTTGAGTGTTGGAAATGTCGTGATCATCTGTTGATATAAATCAATATTCGGCCCATTTAAGGCTCCATCTCTGCTGATATCAGTACAAAGAACATGTTTGACACCAACGTCTGAGAAATGACTCACTACGTCAAACAAAGCAATCTTATTAAGTTTTTGCCAGGCTTCAGTCATCACATAAGGAGTAATCCCATCAAAAGTAACATCGAATGCCAGGACGATTTGTTCAGCTCCATAATGTTTTAACCAGGTTTCTACCAGTTGAGGTGACTCTATAGCCAAACTACCAATAACAACTCTTTTTGCACCCGCTGCCAAATAAGTATCAATCTGGGATCTTGTTCTGATACCTCCACCGATTTGAATCTTGATGGGAATAAGCCGTAATAATTCTTTGATGAGACTTGCTTGATTTGCCCCGGGATTTTTAGCACCCTCCAAATCAACCAGATGCAACCAGGTAGCTCCTTGATCTAAAAATTGTTTTGCAGTATCAAAAGGAGACTCACTGTAAATTGTCTCACAGGCGTAATTTCCCTGGTATAAACGCACACACTTACCAGCCCGAATATCAATAGCAGGATAAATAATCATACAGCTTGCTCCAAAAAATTTTTTAATAGTTGACTACCTGTTGTTCCCGAACGCTCTGGATGAAACTGTACACCCATAAAATTGCGATGCTGTACCGCGGCAGAGAAAGAGAAGCCGTACTCTGTTTCTGCAATGGTATTGCCAGAAACAGGTACGGCAAAATTATGGACATAATAAACATAGGCTTCTTGAGGAATACCTTGCATCAACACGGAAGAGGCACAAATTTTAATCGTATTCCAACCCATGTGAGGCAAACGACAATTAGCAGCAGACGATAGCTTTTTGACAGTACCTTTCAAAATACCCAAACAGGTTGTTGTTTCTTCTTCCGAAAACTCAAATAAAATTTGCATGCCCACACAAATTCCAAGAACTGGTTTGGTTGTTGCTTTTAATGCATCCACCAATCCCAAAGTATTCAACCGGGTCATGACGGTTTCTGCTGATCCAACCCCTGGTAAAATAATATGACTGGCCTGATCGATATCCTTCATAGCTCCGCTTACTGTCACTTTTTTACCTAAACGCACTATAGCATTGCTAATCGAGGCCAAATTAGCCCCGCCACTATCAACAATAACAATCATAAGATCCCCTTCGTACTCGGAATGCCAATACCATCGCATTGTTTTGCCTGACGAAATGCTCGCGCAAATCCTTTAAATAAACACTCTACCTGATGGTGGGCATTGCTTCCGCGCATTCTTAAATGCAATGTTGCCTTTAATGAACAGGCGAGTGATTGAAAAAAGTGGGCGATCATTTCTGTGGGCAGATCACCAACTCGCTCGCGAGAAAAATCCCCTTCAAAAACAAAATAAGGACGCCCGCTTAAATCAAGTGCTACTTCCACAATGGCCTCATCCATTGGTAATAAAAATCCATAACGATTTGCACCGCACTTATCCCCTAAGGCTTGGCGCAGCACTTCGCCCAGAACGATGGCCGTATCTTCTATTAAATGGTGCTCATCGACTTCCAGGTCACCGACCGCTTTTAACTCAAGACTGATACCAGCATGACGCGCAAGCTGCTCCAGCATGTGATCAAAAAAGGCAAGACCGGTATCGATAGTGAGAAATTGTTCTTTATCCAAATCCACCGAAGCCTCTATCATCGTTTCAGACGTTTTGCGCTCTAATCTGGCAACACGATTCTTATTCTCTATTTGCGCGACGATCGCTGCCCAGTTATTCTGCTTTTTATGATACAAAAAACCCTTGAGTCGCATTTTTTTTGCCAACAGGCAATCTGTTTCTCTATCGCCAATCACATAGGAACGTTGACGATCCAAATCAGGCATCGCTAAATAATCAAGCACCAGACCAAGGTTGGGTTTCCTGCATTCACATTCATCAGACTCCCAATGTGGACAGATATGGATAGCGTCAAAAGTAATGCCTTGCGAACTCAAAAGACTCAATAATTTTTCCTGAACACGAT
Organism: Legionella fairfieldensis ATCC 49588; assembly: GCF_000621525.1. Classification (GTDB taxonomy): domain Bacteria; phylum Pseudomonadota; class Gammaproteobacteria; order Legionellales; family Legionellaceae; genus Tatlockia; species Tatlockia fairfieldensis. The sequence goes on from NZ_JHYC01000019.1 coordinate 31,689, forward strand.
CAAATTGCGCTTGCGGATACCGACTACTACCTAACCCATCCTGATTACTGAGCATTACAAAACGATACCCTCGTGATTTCAGCTGCAATAAGGCAGGAATTACTTCAGGTTCCAGCTCTAATTTTTCCAATGAATCGATTTGCTTATCGACTGGTTCATCAATGAGTGTGCCATCTCTGTCAATAAAGAGAATTTTTTGTTTAGACATAAGAGAGTACCTCTTTTAAACGTTTATTTTCTTCATCTGTGCCTACGCTAATGCGTACACAATTGTGAAGCCCGAGAAGATGGACTCGCGAGCGAATAATGATTTGATGTGCTTTGCAGGTATCCATCCATTTTGACGCATCATGGACTTTAACCAGTAAAAAATTAGCTTGAGAGGAATACACGCACTCTACTGAGGGAAGACCGATGAGAAAGTCCCGCAACTTTTCTCGTTCTCTTCTTATATTTTGAATTTGAGCATGTACTATTGCCTGATGTTCTATCGATAACACCTCCATCGCTGCTCGCTCTACCGGGATGGGAATCGGATAGGGAGCAATCACTTTCATGAGTAACTTAATTACCTCTTGATTCGCAATCAGCGCGCCTATCCGGGCGCCGGCCAAACCAAATGCTTTTGAAAGTGTTCGTAAGATTACTAAATTGGGATATTGGGATACAAAATCACTCATGCTCTTTGTGGTTGAAAATTCAATATAAGCCTCATCGAGCACCACTAAAGCCTGATTTTGAAGAGCTTTGCATAGTGTTAGCACTTCATTACTATCTAAAACATTTCCAGTTGGATTATTAGGTGAACATAAAAAAATTAATTTTATAGCGGAATTTCGTTGATTTAAAATAGTATCTTTATTCAAAGCAAACCCGGCATCTTGCTCTAAAGGTACCTTAATAATACGTACCCCCTGAATATTGGCGGCAACTTCGTACATACCGTAAGTAGGTGGAGTAATGACAATAGCCTCTTTATTTGCTTCGCAAAACGAGCGTATTAATAAGTCAATTCCTTCATCACTTCCTCGCGTCATCAGAAGTTGTGCTGGTTCCACATCATATAGGTTTGCAAACATCTGCCGTAATAAAACGGGTTGAGGACAGGGGTATCGATTTAATCCATCTGGACGCATAAAGGGATTCTCATTAGCATCCAGATGTATTCCTTCCTGTAGGCTTTCTAGCCGTGCTGAACTATAGGGAACCAGTTTTTGTATGGATTCTCTCGCGAGGTGAATAATAGATCCCATTATTCACCTCGCGCTGCTTGTAATCGGATATCAATTGCTTTCTGGTGCGCATCCAAACCTTCAATATCCGTCATAACACGTATTGTTTCAGCAATCGATGAAAGTCCCTCCTGAGTGAGCTCCTGAACGGACATCGTTCTCATAAAATCCTGCACGGACAAGCCACTGCAAGCTCTTGAGAATCCCGCTGTAGGTAAAACATGGTTTGTTCCACTCGCATAATCGCCGGCTGATTCCGGTGAATACGATCCTAAAAATATAGAGCCTGCAGTAGCAATTAATGACAAATAATGTCTTGGATTGGCTAATTGCAAAATTAAATGCTCGGGTGCATAGTCGTTTGCAATGGTTATTGCTTCATTTTGATTTTCTACAATAATACATACGCTGTTTTGCAGTGACCGAGCTGCTATATTGGCTCTTGACAAAGCATTTAATTGAATTTCAAGTTGTTGATTGACAGCCTTTGCAAAAGATTCACTCATGCAAACCAATACAGCCTGCGAATCTTCGCCATGTTCTGCCTGAGAGAGTAAATCCGCGGCGACAAATTGGGGATTTGCTTCCTCATCTGCAATAACCATCACTTCAGAAGGACCGGCGGGCATATCCAGTTGTGCGCCATGCGGGTCGAGTGAAACCAGCATTTTCGCCTGGGTTACCCAACGATTTCCCGGCCCAAAAATTTTATCGACCTTGGGAATACTTTCTGTACCGTAAGCCATTGCTGCAATAGCCTGCGCGCCTCCAATTTTGAAAACATCCTGTATGCCGCAAAGACGTGCTGCAACCAATATATGAGGATCAATTGTTCCTGTCTGATTGGGGGGCGTGCACACTATACGTAATGGACAATCTGCCAAACGTGATGGAACACCTGACATCAATACGGTAGATACCAACGGTGCGCTGCCGGCAGGTACATACATACCCACCCGTTGAATGGGAACAACGAGACGTTCGCACATAATACCTGGTGATGTTTCGACCGTATAATTTGAAATTTTTTGTGGTTGATGAAAAGCAGTCAATTGCGAGATGACACGGTCCAATGCCTGAATCACTGAAGGCTGCACCCGATTCATTGCCGCATCAAACTCTTCCTGAGTGACCCGTAAAGTACTCAGACGCACTTTATCAAATTGTTGCGTTAATGAAAAAAGAGCCTTGTCACCTTGCGTTTGAACTTTTTTAATCAGATCACTTACTTGCTTTGTTTCTTGAAACAACGATGCGCCAGGTCTTTGTAACAGCGTTTTTTTCTGATCGTTGGATAATTTATTCCAAAATAACGGCTTTAACATCATTTTCTCCTACACCAGCATTTTTTCAATGGGTAAAACCAGGATAGAAGTAGCGCCTAAATGCTTAATACGCTCCAGGGTATCCCAAAAAATTTGCTCTCTTGAAACAACATGTACCGCTACTTTATCTTGTGATTCACTTAAAGGCAGTACGGTTGGCATTTCCGCCCCCGGCAAGCATTCACAAATGTTTTTAAGGGCTGAGATGGGGGCGTGAAATAGAATGTATTTTCGCGTATCCGCCTCATTGACAGCCTCCATGCGCCGAAGCAGCATCTCTAGTAATTGTCCTTTTTGCAGATCCAATGGCTTCATCGTTTGAATAAATGTTGCCTCACTGTGAAGAACAGTATCAACTTCCAACAGTTTATTTTCCTCCAGCGTTTGACCTGTGGACACCAAATCACAAATCACATCGGCCATACCCATTCGAGGTGCCATTTCTACGGAACCGGAAAGCACAACACATTCTGCAACCACTGCATGTTGATTGAGATAAGCCCGTAATAGATTAGGATAGCTGGTCGCAACCCGTTTTCCATGGAGACTCTGCGGACCTTGCCAATCAAATTGCAAAGGTACTGCAAGGGATAGGCGACAAACACAAACGTTCAGTTTTGCAAGTCGTTGATACTGATAACTATCAGATTCCACCGTCTTTTCCAAGAGCACGTTCTCCCCAACGATTCCCGCATCACATAAACCATCAAATACCAAAGTAGGAATGTCATCATCACGGACAAACAGCAAATCAATGGGAAAATTATCAACATGGGCCAGCAAACCATTCTTTTTCAATCGAAACTGTAATCCGCACTGTTTCAATAAAAAAAGTGAATCCTCTGCAAGTCGACCTTTCTTCTGTAAGGCTATTCTCAATCGCGTATTCATCATTCTGCTCGCATGTAATTATGTAATAATGTTCTAATATGATATAACATTAGCACATAATAACACCCGAATTAAAAAAATGTCAATGATTTAGACAATCAAGAATAGCGTTTAAAGAGAGATGGGAAGATATTTAAGCGTGATCGAGTCTGTCAGCGATGAGAGAATACCCTCCCTCACCCAAGTTAATACAACGGGCAATACGAGTAATTGTTGCAACACTCACCCCTGTGCGTTCATGAATTGTACGATAGGGAATACCTAATCGAACCATAGGAACCACTTGCCAGCGGTCAGCCATTGCTTCCAGTTCCGCAGGCGTACATAGATCAGTAAAAAAACGCAAGGCCTCTTCCTGATTTTCTATCAGGGAAACAGCATGCATTAATTCAGCTATTTTTGAATTCAGTTTTTTAGTCATGCTCTAATGAGGTTCTATAGCGTATTAATATAATAGCACAAACCCTGGGTGACCCAAACCTCTTATGAAAAGGAATTATTTTTATCAACTCCTTTACTGTTTTATAATTGTACGATACAACGTAAATCGAGTATTTTATTAACGCATTGTGTATTTGATACCAGAAATGAAAAATTATTATTTCGAACCACTTTATGTTCTAACTTCGATCATCTTTTACAACAGACCGGATTTTATATTAAAATGCGATTTTTAAGGACATTAAAATCGATGAACTATTTACCCCAATTAACAAAAAAAATTATAAAGAAAATCCTTAAAATCTCTGTATTAATCTCCGTTTGTGTATGTTTTCCTTTTTTTTCTTTTTTCTACTTACTCTGTGGTCTGGCCGATGTAAGTCGTAATAAACCTGCTGATTTTGATACTTTTAAACGCTATTTTACTGGCAATGGCATCTTTACCTGGTTACTCTCCCCCTTTAATTTATTTTTAGATCTGATTTCATTCAGGAATAAAGGGATTTATCAGGTGAATGATTTTCCTCAAGCTTATCAGGAAGAAATTTCCTCGTTACTCCGCGACGTTGAAGCTAATAAAGAGTTTATCAAACAAGCGATGACCAGCAGACTTGCGGAAATTGAGCGCGGCATGCTGTTTTTCAAATGGTATGGAGATAATTTAAAAACCTCGTTTGCTCTACCCTGTTTTCATAGAAAATATCAATTCATCAAAACAATCGGGGTATCCACGTTTAATCAACATAAAGCTACTTCCACTCATTTTGGCCCCTTAAGAATCACACTCCGTTTACTTTATAATTTATCTCCCGCCAGTGAAGGAGAAATTTATATTCAAGTGGGAGGAAAAAAACATTACTGGAAGGATAATCCTTTATTTATTTTTGATGATACCCTGCAACATCAATCAGTCAATTACTCGGATCAAATACGGCATTGTATGTTTGTTGATATTATCAGGCCAACGAAAGTAGACAGGATATTTTCTTTGCTATTAAGGGTTTCAAAATTCATTACCTCCAAAAGTAAAGGCATTTTTTATAAAAAATGGGTTTTTCTCAAATAATATACGAGAGTCGGGAAGCTAATTGCCTTTAGGTTTAGAGACAAAAGCGTTTCCTTGAATATAAAATCTTAATAATTTATTTGCCCATTCTTTTGCATAATGAACTCCAACACGCGGCGCTTCAACAATGTGTGCTGGTGGTTCATAATCAGCATCCGTAATAAAAAGATCATCACTTAAAAGATCATGGGCATTTAAATGACGATCAATCATCATGGCCCTACAGAGCAATCCCGGTCCCATCGTTCGTCCAGTTATGTTTGCAACCGGCTCCACAGCACGAATTAGTACAGCAGCTCCAATACCCGAAGGTTCCGTTACAATATTGAAACAATGATACATACCATAAATTAAATACACATACGCATATCCAGGCGGACCAAACATTGTCACTGTACGCTTTGTGAGTCCTTTGGAAGAATGGGCTGCAAGATCATGCGGCCCCAGATAAGCTTCAACTTCTACAATTTTACCTATTTTCGCTATACCTTGTGAATAATGCACTATATGATGACCAAGAAGGTCTTTGGCAACCCTGCTGGTTTCTCTGTTATAAAATTCTCGAGGCAGTTTTTGCATAAAGTTGCTCAGCGACAATCTCTCTCTAACCAACATTCATCGAATTGATTACAGATACGAACCGTTTCGCAGGCAGGCGCATAATATCGAGGAGGAGGAGGTACATTGATGACAATATCAGGTCTCCAGCCGCCATTATTGTAGTAAAATCCATTACCCGGATAAATGCTTCCAAAATAAAAACCACCGCCATGACCATGATAAGGTCCTCTATAGCCACCATGCCAGGCATTGCCAATAAAACTGATCAGTAAGCCAATGACAAATAACATTGTTCTTATCCTATTAGTTTTCATAATTTACACCCATGTTCAAAAACCGAATAAAATATACAGACATTAAAAAATTTAAACAACTACAGTATAAATTAAATCCATCGTCCTCGGAAGGACGCAATTCAATATAAGTGTTCATAAAGACATTACAGGCACATGACGCCAGCTAAGTAATCCTGTTTTAATGGGTACAGGCTCTTTGTCGCAGGCAAGTAATTTTGTTCTTCTGGCAAACCGTAACTGTAAAAAAGCAGGATTATCCTTTGCATTCAGTATAGTAATACGCCAATGTTGTGTACTATACATTGTCTCCCCTATCTTCGTTTGCAAACAAGGAAATAAACCCAGGTTTTCGATTAAATAAAAAAACTGCTCGTGTCCTTCTACCCAGATACACCCTTGTTTACTTGTTAATAAACTGATTAAATCATCGGGATCTGTCTCTTTAATAATACAAGCTTGATTAATTACTGAAGCCAGTTTAAACGCCGCTGCTTCCAATTGGTAAAACGATTGGTGCTTCGCATAGAATTGATTCAATCCTTTATAAGATAAAAACACCATCTGCATTTGAGATAATACTAATAGAGTCAATAGGGCTAATAACAGAATAATAGTTATTAAAACCATCCCACTTTGTTTATTCAAGCAACATCCTTTAAAGATCCAATTATTACAAGGTACGAATTCCTGTGTCTATTTCTATACGTTGTGAGGTGTTCATACTTAAAATGACCCTTACCCGTTTTTTTTCCTTAAAAGAGTTGATTTCGACTGACAGATTATTAATTAGAGAGCCAAGTTCTTCTGCGTGTTTTTGCTGGTAAAACAAACTTTGTCGACCTTGTTGATTTTTTTGTATAAAAAAAGCTTCTTCTATCCATTCACCCACATAAACGGGCATGACGTAATCAAACATTAAAGGTTTCGTTAAACGAATAATACTCCCCGTCTTATTACTTTGAACGTGCTCAATTTGTTGGATTTCAGCATGATAGCAATCTGCTATCAGGATAGTTTGTCCCTCTTGATAAAGAACCCCTGCTTTTAAAAATAATTTAGTGGGACTGATTGACTTAATCACTGAGGAGAAATATTCACTCATTCTATGAATAGAAAATCCCGTTTTTTTCCCGCTTTGCATTGCAATTGCAGAATTGCTAGCCGATCGGCTATCCCGTCTGTCCACAACCTGTAATGCATTAAGACCTCTACAAGGTGTAAAACCTGCATGCCTTACACTATTGCGAATCAAATCACTCACTAACTGCAACTCATAAGATTGATCCAATAGGCTTTGCACATACCGGTACTGACGTTTAGAAGCTAAATAATGCTGCATCATTATAGTGACCAGAAAGCCTGTCAAAAACAGCCCGATTAGCAACTCAACCAAACTTATACCTTGTTGCCTGCTCATAAGGTGGTAAATAGCTGTTCTTTATTATTATCTTTCTGTATTGACCGGTGTGAAGTGATTAACATTTGATTCATGAGCTGATTGAGTTGGAGCTGTTGGCGCAAGAGGGTGAGTGCTATGCCGGAAATAAGTAAAAAGGAAACTACTATTTCTATTAGAGAAAAACCGTGCTGTTTAATCATTTTCCATTCCTGAGATTGTTTGCCATGCGTAGCTTAACGCTTATTGAACGGTAAAAACAAGAGCTGGAAATCTATCTTTAACAAAATATTATTGTATTATTAATAAATTACATGATATCAATGCTAAGGAATTCTCTTGTCTTGCAATTATCAGCAACTTCCTCACGCAGGCATTCAAACCTTGACTCCTTATTTACCAGGTAAATCTATTGAAGAATTAGCCAATGAGTCAGGAATAAGTAATATTATTAAACTGGCCAGCAACGAAAATCCATTAGGATGCAGCCCTTTAGTCAATGAGGCGTTAGCGAAACTATCTGACATGCAGATAACCAATTATCCCGATCCGGCTAATCATCCTTTATTAACCAAACTTAGTCAGAAATTAGGCATTAGTGAACAGATGCTTACAGTGGGTAACGGCTCCGATTTACTCTTTTTCTTCTTGTTAACAGCATTTGCCTTGCATACCGATAAAAGCATGGTCACGCATGAACATGCTTTTATTTCTTACCATATTCAAGCGCAAACTTTAGGTATACCCATAATAGTCACCCCGTTGAAGTCGGATTGGCAGGTTGACATTGAGGCAATGATTAATGTTTGTAATAGGAAACCCGCCATCATTTTTTTGGCTAATCCTAATAATCCTACAGGTGTACTTATTCCTCATCCTCATATCAAACAACTTTTAGCCAATGTTCCCTCTTCTACAATTCTTGTTCTGGATGAAGCTTATTATGAATATGCCTTTAGTCCAGATGATGAAACAAGCATCAATTTACTTGCACAACATCCAAATTTAATTATCACCCGTACTTTTTCCAAAGCGTACGGGCTTGCAGGATTACGTTTAGGGTATGCCATAGCTCATCCAGAACTGACTGAAATTCTGCAACGTGTGCAACTCCCTTTCGCTGTGAATCAAGCAGCATTGGCAGCAGCGTATGCAGCGCTTGACGATGAAAGTTTTATAATCAGAAGCGTGGCGCTTAATTCGCAAGGGATGCAACAGATGATGCGAGGTTTGAAGGAGTTAAAACTAAACTATATACCATCCAGTTGTAATTTTATTACAATTGACTGCCAAACTAACGCTCTACCGATTTATCAAACTTTACTTAAAGAAGGTATTATTGTTCGCCCTTTATTACCTTATGGGCTGATGCAATATCTGCGTGTCAGTATAGGTACTACGGAACAAAATTCTCGTTTTATTAATAAACTTGCGGCCTGTTTTCAAAAATAAGCCTTCGATGAAGTCCCGAAGTCAATCAATTTATTTCTCTTCCATTGTTAGACTTTTATTGTTTAAAAATAAAAACCAGTGTATAATTAAAGATCTATTAAGTTACTAAAAATATATTATGCAATCTGGAATAGTTGACAAAGTATTTGGAAGAAATCTTAAAAAAAAGATAGAAACACCATTAACTGAATTCCTCAATCAAACTAAAAAAGATCTGAAGAATAATGAAGATGTGGATTTAATTGATAAAAAAATTGAACTTTTCAAGAAGTTAAAAATCCTTTATACAAATTTACACATGCTTTATTCTCACTTCTCTGAATCAGAGGAAAGTAAAAAAGACTTGGATGAGCATTTTTGTAAGGTGCTAAATGCACTTAAGGGTCACCGAATAAAAAATCTTCCTATTGAGCCAGGCGGCTCCATACAAAAATTTTTAGATACTCAAATCGAAGTGAAAGGCAAATACCGTGAATATGTTAGAGTATTGAACACACTTGTTGAAAAGCATAATCATTCTAAAAGCGAGAATACATCCTTCTTTCGCGCTCAACGAAACAAACTCACAAAAGAATCATTGCCTACCTATATGCCGATACCAGAGCCAGAAGAGTTAAATTTTGATGGCTTAAATCTTAATAGTGGGATCAACAATTAACCTTTGATTAAATCGTCTTGAAAACAGACGCTATACTTTTCAAGTAAATTTGTTCAACCTCCGCCTTTTATAAGCTGTTTTCTAATTAGGATAAATAAACTATAGTATGTGAAAAATCCTAAGGAGAACTTATGAAAAGTGATTTAAGTCGAAAACACTGTGAATCCTGTGAAGGGATAGGTCAGGCATTAACCGTAGAACAGATCCAAAATTTAATGCCACAACTTAATAAAAGCTGGCAAATTCAGAGTAGTCATAAAGAGATTAAGCGCTCTTTTAAATTTGCAAATTTTTATGAAACCATGGCATTTGTCAATGCACTGGCCTGGATAGCCAACACTGAAAATCACCATCCTGATTTGGAAGTTGGTTATAATTATTGCCATGTGCGCTTTATGACCCATGCTTTAAAAGGCTTAACACATAATGATTTCATCTGTGCAGCAAAAGTAGATGCTTTAGTTGAGAACTGAATCATGTCAAGCAAGCAGCATATATCGACACAAAGAACGAGGATGCTAACCGGCAATAACTCAGGTGGCTAAGCAAAACCATTAGTATTCAACCCGAACTTGCCTCCTGATGTCCGTATTCCCGCTGCCTGAACTTGCTCTATTGACTGAACCATTCAAGGTCTGTCGTCAAGCTCTTTACGTTGAATCGGCAGAAAATCTTTTTTATCCAATCCCATGACTACAGCTAAAGCACCGGCGACATAAATAGAAGAATAGGTTCCTACAACGATCCCTATGATAAGCGCTAAAGAAAAACCATGAATCGTTTCGCCACCATATATAAACAAAGCGACCACAACAAACAAGGTTAATACCGAGGTCATGATTGTTCTTGATAAGGTTTGATTAATAGAAATATTCATGATTTCCAAAGAGCTGGCGCGGCGAATCTTAATAAAGTTTTCTCTAACCCGATCAAAAACTACAATAGTATCATTAAGTGAATAGCCAATGACTGCAAGCAAACCTGCAAGGGCTTTGAGATCAAATTCAATACCAAACATAGCAAATATACCAAGAATCAAGACAGGATCGTGAATCAAGGCTACCGCTGAACTAACGGCCAGACGGTATTCAAAACGCATTCCAATATAAATCATGGTGGCAAGTAAGGACACAATAATGGCCAAAGCCCCCTTGGTCGCTAACTCTTGTCCCACTTGAGGCCCAACAATATCAACACGCTGTTTTATTGCCCCGGCTGGTAACTGTTGCATAACTCTGTCAACCAACTTGGTCTGATCCAGATCAGCATGAGGCGCAATGCTGATTAATACATCTTTTGAAGTACCATAACTGACCACCTGTGCTTCTTTGAAGCCTGCATTATACAGATTATCACGAATGGCCACCAAATCAGCAGTTTGAGGAAACGCAACTTCAATTTGTGTCCCACCTGTAAAGTCCAAACCCCATTTTAAGCCATTAATTAATAATGCCCCAATGGACATCACGAAAATAAACGTAGACAGAATGGCAGTCCACTTACGGACTCCCATGAAATCTATGTTTGAATTTGGATTAAAAAATTCCATCTAAGTTTCGCCTCGTCTAAATACCGATTGATAATTTTTTTACATTCCGGCCACCATAGTACCAATTTACAATAGCACGTGTATAAGTGATACTCGTTAACATGGAAGTCAGCAAACCCAGGCAGAGAATGACAGCAAAGCCACGAACAGGACCTGTCCCTATTGCAAACAGAATAATCCCCACAATCAAGGAAGTGACGTTTGCATCAATGATCGTTGCAAAAGCACGGTCATAACCAGCGTAAATGGCCGCTTGCGGCGTTAAACCACGACGTAATTCCTCACGAATTCGTTCATAAATGAGAACATTCGCGTCAACCGCCATCCCCACTGTTAATACAAAACCAGCAATACCAGGCAAGGTCAGAGTAGCGCCAATAATAGACATTAAAGCACTCAGTAAAATCAGATTTAAAAACAGCGCGAGGTTAGCAACCAAGCCAAAAAAATGATAGTAGAGTAACATTAATATCAAAATTAGCCCCATCCCCACCTGAAGAGAAACCAGTCCACGATGAATATTTTCCTTTCCAAGAGAAGGCCCCACCGTTCGCTCTTCTACAGGATAAATTACCGCAGGCAGAGCACCTGCACGTAATAGTAAGGCTAAGTCACTCGCTTCTTTACTATCCTTAAGACCGGTAATCTGAAAATTGTTACCTAACGCATTTTGAATGACAGGAGCAGAAATAACGCGTTCTTCACGATGGTTAACCCGCTTTTCAACACCGTCCACCATTTGGGTAGTTGACTTTGTTTCTACATAAACAATAGCCATCCGCTTACCGATATTATCCCGCGTAATTCGGGTAAACAACGTTTCTCCTCCTCCGCCGAGTTGAATCTGGACAGAAGGCGTCGCTGTTTGCTGATCAAAGCTGGACACGGCACTGGTGATAGAATCGCCGCTTAATACAATCTGGCGTTTTAAAAGAATAGGATAACCATCCATCATGTATAATTTGCTGTTCACAGGTACCACACCCGTTTGTTTGGCAATCTGTGCATCGTTCTCCTGATCAACCAGGTAGAATTGTAAGGTTGCGGTACCTCCTAAAATCTGGTGTGCCCGAGCCGCATCCTGAATACCTGGCAAATCCACCCCGATGCGGGTAGCGCCTTGCTGCTGTACAACAGCCTCACCAACACCTAACTCGTTAACCCTGTTTCGTAAAATACTCATCGTTTGTTCAATAGTATTTTGCCGAATAGTATTTAGTTCTGTGGGTAGCAGAGAAGCAGATATCGAATTCGTTACTTCAGATTTGGTAAAACTTAAGTCAGGAAATTTGTTTTTCAGCGTTACAAAAGCCTCACGCATCACTTCCGGCGAACGGAAACGTATATCGATTCCTTTATCGGCAAGATATCGAATTCCCGAATAACGCATGCCTGCCTCACGTAAATCCTGACTCAGACTTTTCATGAGACCTTCATAACGACGATTAATGACACTATCGACATCGACTTCCAGTAAAAAATGCACACCACCACGCAGATCAAGCCCCTGCTTCATTGGTTCTGCACCAATTTTGCTAAACCAGCCGGGTGTAGCGGCAGCAAGATTTAAAGCAACGGTGTATTCCGAACCCAATCCATTTTTTATTGCATCACGCGCCAATAACTGAATATCAGTCGAGGCAAAACGTATTTCCAAATGATCACCTGAAGTAACTATTGACCCATGGGGAATTTGCGCATTATCAAGAAGCGTTGCCACCTGTTGACTTAACTGTTCCATGTCGACCGGTAATTGTGAAGAGACCTGAACAGCCGGATCTTCACTGTATAAATTAGGAATAGCATAAATCAAACCAATCACTGCAACGGCAATTAATATAATATTTTTCCAGAGAGGATATTTGTTCTGCATGAGTTTGTCCCTATATCCAAACTTAAAGGGATTTAAGAGTGCCTTTGGGTAAAACTGCGCTTACCGCAGCACGCTGCATACTGATTTCCACACCCTCGGCAATGGATACTTTGATGTATTGTTCATCAATATTCACTACTTTGGCGAGTAAACCGCCTGACGTTACAATTTCATCGCCTTTTTTCAAATTGCCAATCAACTGGCGATGCTCCTTCGCACGTTTGTTTTGCGGTCTTATTAACATAAAATAAAACAGTACAAAAATAGCAGCGATCATTATGAGCGAAAACATACCGTCAGACTGTGGCGCCTGAGCTATCGGGGCTGCAGCCATTGCATCACTGATAAAAAAACTCATCCTTTCTCTCCTCATATTCACTGTTTAATGAGTACGCCATTCTGAACGGGCGCAAGTAGCGTGACATCATAGCGAGATTTCCATCTCACGTAAATGAAGTCTTATGTATTTCATACTGATTTTGATAATAATGACTGTTATGATGAATAAGAAACCGCTGACACAGGAGTGGTGTTTGTATTAGCAAATGGTGTAAATAAGCCCGACTGAATCCTTGTGTACAAGTAGGACAAGAACAGTTTGGCTCAATTCGTTCCTGTTGATGCGCCATTTTTACATCGCATAAATCAAGTAACCCCTGCTCTGTATACACTTGACCTGAAAGAGCATTGGTTGCGGGTTTATCGGACTCTACAAACAGAACACCCAACATTGATAATTCCCTGATTTGCGATAGCGTAAAATTACCACTGACGTAAACCAATTCCGGGTTGGTCTGTCTGATGAGTTCAATAAATTCGCAAAACAGCCTTTTTTCGTCATAAAACAGATACCTGCCACATCCAGCAACCTGAGACACTTCTTTTGGAGCGGCAAACCATTTGATTGTTTCAGGCAAAACGAAACCATGTTCTATAAAATCGTCAGGTAAAATAACCACATCAGGCTGTAAACTAATCATTAACGATACAAGTGCTTTATTATCAATACTTACCATACTGCCATCATAAGGAGAACGTATTGTGTATGTACCTCGCCTAGTCGCCGTTATGGTACTTGCATTTAATACCAACTCGCCCTGCCATCCACAATAAGCACGTAAATTTTTAAGCGATTTTAAAAAAGAAAGCCCGGGTTTTATCAACAAAGTATCAAGATAGCAGGCTACCGTGTTAATACCTGCTTCCTGCCAATTGGCTAAAGTTAAACATGACCCAGCGGGTGACGTAAGCACCGGTATAAAACTTCTGTCGTTTTTTTGCTTCATTAAAATCACCTAAAGTAACAGGCTCGCATCACCATAACTAAAAAATCGATAACCTTCTTTTATTGCTTCCCGATAAAGTCTCATGGTTTGCTCATAACCTATAAAAGCAGCGACTAACATGACTAAAGTAGATTCTGGCAAATGAAAATTGGTAATTAACCCATTACAAATCTGAAATTGATAACCGGGATAAATAAAGATATTAGTATCACGACAGGAAGGATATAATACGCCATTAATAGCCGCACTCTCCAAACAACGCAATGCCGTTGTACCTACAGCGATTACTCGCTTGCCCGCTGTTTGAGTCTGGCGTACCGCCTGGCATAATTCTTCACTGACTGTAAATTGCTCGCTGTGCATTTTATGCTCTTTGATAGCCTCACAACGAACCGGGCGAAACGTACCTGCTCCCACATGCAAGGTAGAATAGGCAATATTTACCCCTTTTTCCTGCAACTGCTGAATAAGTGAGGCATCAAAATGCAACCCGGCAGTGGGGGCCGCAACAGAGCCTTTGTGTTTTGCATAAACTGTTTGATAACGCTCTGAATCCATCGATTCGTCCGGGCGGGTAATGTAAGGCGGTAACGGAATGTGGCCTATTTGATGAAGCATCGTATCAGCATCCCCTGATACCTGACAATGATACAAATCATCCTGTTTGCCAAGCACCTCTAATTGCCAGTTATTTTCCAAATGGATAACCGTACCCGCTTTTGGCGCCTTGCTGGCTTTAATATGCGCTAAAAAGGAATAATTATCCTGCATGCGTTCGACTAATAATTCAACCTTACCGCCACTTGCTTTATGACCGTACAAACGTGCCGGAATAACTTTCGAGTTATTCATTACCAGAAGATCGCCAGGCTGAAAAAAATTACCTACTTCTTTGAAGTGCTGATGGGTACTTAAACCCGTTTTACGATCATAGGTCAGCAAACGGGAATCACTGCGATTTTTTAAGGGGTACTGAGCGATCAGTTCTTGCGGTAAATCAAAATAAAAATCACTTTTGTTCATTGAGAGCGACAACTAAAATTAACCATTATAGCTTAAAGCAGGGCGAAGTTTAACTTCACATGGAATAAAAAAGCGACTTAGCGTTTATGTGGCGCTGCAATCAAATTAGGAGAATTAAATTATTGCTTGAATCTTTAGAAAATTTGCGCTTATTATTTTTCACAAAGTAAATTAAAACAAATAAAGGAATATCCTATGTTGGTAACATTTTCTTGTGAGGCTTATGAAAATATCACGATGTTTGGCGAGGTTGCAAAACGCTTATTAACCTTAATGGGACATAGTGCCACGGTGCCCGGAGCACTTAAGGCCGAAGAAATACCTGATGCCTTGGCTCGTCTGGAGAATGGGATTGCACAAACCAGACTACAAAACACCCCTTCTGTTCAATCAGACGATGACGAAGAACCACCAATCAGTCTGGCAACCCGGGCTGTACCTTTGATTAACATGCTTAAGGCAGCCAGTAAAAACAAGTGTAGTGTGATATGGAAATAATAGTCAGGATTTAAGCTGTGTTGTGGTAGAATAGCCGCAACTTAATACTGTTTTCACACTATGTTAACCTTGCGCCAAATTACTCTATCCCGCGGTAATAAACTATTATTGGACAAAGCGAATGTAACTCTTCAGGAAAAACAAAAAATTGGTTTGGTTGGGCATAATGGATGTGGCAAATCCACATTGTTTGCCTTGATTTTAGGTCATTTAACGGCAGATACTGGCGAATGTCTTCTTAATCCTCAATTGCGAATCAGCCACCTTTCACAACAACTGCCTGATAGTGATGAACCTGCTCTTGATTTTGTTCTCGCGGGCGATGAGGACTACATAGCACTCCAACGCCGCTTAACTAAAGCAGAACAACAAGGTAATGATGCTGAAGTGCTGCTTTGTCACGAATTATTCACTCAAACAGCCGCTTACAGCAAACCAGCCCAAGCAGCATCAATCATGGCGGGCCTGGGTTTTAAATCTGACGAACAAAAACGGCCTGTCAATAGTTTTTCAGGCGGCTGGCGCATGCGCTTGAGCCTTGCTCGCTGTTTAATGAAACCGGCTGATCTTCTCTTATTAGACGAACCAACCAACCATCTGGATATGGAAGCAATTTTCTGGTTGGAAAAATGGCTCAAACAATGCCCTGGCAGCATTCTTCTTATTTCTCATGATCGCGAATTTCTCGATGCTTTTGTGACTCATATTCTGCATATAGAACATCAAACAATGAATTTGTACAGCGGTAATTACAGTCGTTTTGAACAAACCCGTGCGCAGCAATTAGCCTTACAACAGCAGATGTATGAAAAGCAACAGCAAAAAATTAATCACATGATGGCTTATGTGAATCGTTTTCGCGCCAAGGCATCGAAAGCCAAGCAGGCTCAAAGTCGCCTTAATGCCATTACTAAAATAGACCTTGTGGCGCAAGCTCAGGTTGATTCCCCTTTTTCATTCAGTTTTTATCCCTGCCCCCGTGCAGGGAATCCTTTAATTCGTATGGAACAGGTTTCTGCAGGTTATGATCTCGATAACCCTATTCTAAAAAAGATAAATCTGGTCATTAATCCAGGCGATAGAATTGCCTTACTTGGTCCCAATGGTGAAGGAAAATCAACGCTTATTAAAACATTAACTAATGCCCTGCTTCCACTTGCAGGAACTATTCATCGTTCACCTCATTTGGAAACAGGTTATTATGCCCAGCACCAGTTGGAAGAACTGGATAATGAATTTAGTCCCGTGGAAACAATCCAGGCCCTGACACCCGAAGCCAGGGAACAAACCATCCGTGATTATTTAGGTGGTTTTAATTTCATCGGTGACATGGCAACCAAACCAATTCATTACTTTTCAGGCGGCGAGAAAGCACGTTTGGCTTTGGCAAAGCTAGTCTGGTTAAAACCCAATCTCTTACTCCTTGATGAACCTACCAATCACCTTGATCTGGAGATGCGAGCCGCGATAGAAATCGCCCTGCAAAGTTATGAAGGCGCTTTAATCCTGATATCACACGACAGGCATCTTTTACGCACCACGGTGGATGATTTTTATTTGATTTATCAACAACAGGTGCAACCATTCAAAGGTGATTTGGATGATTATCATCAATGGTTACTCAATAAAGGGGGTAATAAAGAAAGTCAGCAAACTCAGAACGAGAACCCTTATCGAGAAAAAAAGAGTCTACAGAATCGCCTGAAAAAGCTGGAGCAAATGATTGATCAAGGTCAAAAACGCCTGTTACAACTCGAAACCACTTTAGCTGATTTATCCCTTTACGAAGAAGGACAACGACAAACGTTGAAGCTGTTATTGGAACAACAAAAAATCGCTCAAAAAGAATACTTACAGGCCGAAGAAGAATGGTTGGGAGTGATGACTACTTTGGAATCATTATATTGACATCCTCCTCACCCTAAAGTGCAGGGATTCCTGATGAGATCATCAGTAGGTTCGTGCTTCAACGATGCTGCCCAAGGAGGCACTTATATCCCCGCTCTAAAGGACGGGGTTTTACGCGCATATGATAAGAAATTATTCTAAAAGAATAGACAGAGATAGACAATAAAAAATAATTCAATTAATTTACTTCTGGATTCTTTCAATAGAGTTCTTGCATAACCTGTAGATTTTGCTTTAGTGCAAGGCACAAAACGTTCGAGGGGCGGAGTTTATAGGTGAGCAATGAGCACCGGAGAACGCTTGTAACGCGGCAATAAAGGAAAAGATGCAGGTTATGCAAGAACTCTAATGATTTGTCTTTGTGCCAGACAAATACCCTGTTCCCGCGAAGGCGAACCACCTCACAAACAAAATGAAAAAGTAATGTGATGAATAGATTCCCGCCTATGCGCTAAGTGATCCTCTCATTTTTTTGTGTTATTGTTAAATACCTTTTTCAATTATTTTTAAGTCATTCCCGTGAAAACGGGAATCTATTTCTCAAATTACGGTTATTCTGATTGAAAGACAGATCCATCCTCGCCTTCGCGACAAAAATAAAATCATAGGTGGTTAAAATAATTTCAAATAGACTAAACATCAATTACACAAAAAAATGAGAGGATCACTTAGCGCCTATGCGGGAAAGAGAAAACTTGTCCAGTACAAAGGCGCTCAATTTAAATTAGATTTAAAAGGAATTATTATGACTATTCAGCAGATTATTGAAAAAATTAACACCGAAGACAATTTTGAAACCTATTCTGCCGAACTAAGAGAACTATTACACACTCTGGAAAACAATACGACGGACGAGATTAGCTTATTCTTTCAGACGTTGCTTAACAAGGAATTTTATGATGAGGTTCGATTTGCTTTTTCATCCTTATTAACGAACAGCAATGCAGCACAAGTTCTTGACGCCTATGATTCCATTCTGGCTTCCATTAAGAATCCTGATAGATTTTATATTGTGAACGATATCTTTGAAAATATTATAAAAACAAAGAACAATAGTCTGATTAAACAAGCCTTCAAACAATCTATTGCTTATCAAAACGAAGCAATTATTCGCAACGGTTGTGTGCAATTGGTTAAAGAGGGCAAGGCTGACCTCATAGAGCAGTCTGATAACAGAATTGTGCTTACAGATAGAGAATATTCTCTAGCTGAGTTACTTTCCAGACACAGCGACAGTATCGAAGCACTCTGGCAACTCCAAGCCTCGAATAAACTTTCACTTTCCAGACCATCAATTCGCTCTATCCAGGAGTTACTCAATGGTGAGAATAATTATGAATTATTTTTAGTGTTAGCTCATCATCCGGAATTAACCACTGAGAAAGACAACCAGGGCGATACGCTCTTACATGTTTATACCAAGATGAGACATTTTGAAAAAGTATCTCTCCATTTACTTGCCTTTGCACCTCATTTAGATTTGAGCCTCACCGATAATGAAGGTAATAATGCCTTACATATAGGAATTGACACGCCTTTATTTAACGCATTATTAAAAAGAGAAAATATAAATTATGACACATTTCATGCACCGAATAGCAAAGGAATCACTCCCCTTGATAAACTTCTTACTTCTCTTTGCGGACAAAGATTCAATGCTCGCTTCAATGCTGTAATACAAAAGGCTTTTTCAGAACTGGCAAAAAAGGGTACTTCACAACAAATCCTTTCCGTCTATACTCAAATCTTGAATTATGCCAAACACATCGAACAATTTTATGTGGCTAGTAATGCATTCGCACAAATTATACAAAAAAATGATAGCCTATTAATTAAAAAAGCGGTTGAAAAAACCTTTGCACTGAATTTAGATCCCCAATTCATTTGCAACTGCTTCGTTCAGCTAGCCCCGAATAACAACATGGAGCTCATTCAAGCTGTTATTAACTATAAAGAAAAAGAATACCATTTAGCTGAATTACTTGTTCAAAATAGAAATACCATTGACATACTTTGGCAACTCCATATTTTAGGTAAACTTTCTCTACCTGGAATTGACTTTATTCCTAAAACAAAAACCAAATCTGAATATTTTAAAAAATTACTTGATCATCAAAATAGCTATGAGTTGTTCCTGGCTTTAGCTAATAATCCTCATTTAATCAATAAAAAAGATGAAAACGGCGACACTTTACTCCATGTTTACGTCAAATCTGGATATTTTGACCCCATTACTGGCCGTATACTTGCTTTTGCACCTCATTTGGATTTAAATAACAATGATAATGAAGGCAATAACGCTCTACATATGGGCGTTAATGCTTATTATGCCCGTGGTATTTGGTATCATGAGAAATTACTTGAAGATTTGTTAAAAAGAACCGAGAAAAACCATACCGCTTTAAATTGGTCTAACAAAAAAGGAGTCACTCCTTTAGGTAGACTCCTGACCCACGACCTCTTTTTCAACGAAAATCAAGGTTATAATAACCATCCAACAATGGTTTATGCATTGAAATTATTTAATGCAGGGAGTGATCCACTGCAACCTTTTTCAAATAATGAGTGGTCTTTGCACACCGAAAAAGATCAAACTACACTAACACAGCGCCTGTCCAATATAAACGTAATGGATATTTTGAACGACACGATTCAAACATTAACAAACACTCATTTAAAATTCGAAGATATTTCCTTCTCCATTGATCAACAAATTCGCAACCTGACTTATGATCCTGTCTTTACGTATTTACCTGCAACAGTGCAAGCGTCTTTAAAGGCAAGCTCCGAAATGTCCTATTTAAAGAAAACGCTTAAAGGGATAAATGAACAATTAAAAATTACATTAGAGAACATTTTTAAAGAGTTAGATGATCAATTAAAAATGACAACCGACGAAAGTGAAATTCTAAAAATAAAAGAGCAGTTGCGAAAGATTCAAACCGCTCTCGATAGTACAGACCAATCTCTTACTAAAAATGACACGAATACAATTGAAAACATTTCCTCAAACTGGAATGCTACTGCTTGTCAACAGTATTATAATCTTGTCAACTCATTAAAGAATAAATTGCAACAGAAAATGGAAAACCTTGTTGGGCATAAACCACCTGATGAGAATAGGGAAAAACAAAAAAAACAAGCAAAAGAGCACCAGCTTGGAAATAGACAAACGCTCTATGAGATAATAGATCATGCTACTAAACAGCTTCTTCATGCCGATAAAGAGCAAGTCTCATCTATTCAGGAAAATTTACGTTTACAAATTCAGACTATTATTAATGATCCTGATACCTTACTTCGCATCCAGGAGGTGTTAAATTTATATATTCAAGAACTGACTACTAAAAACATTGAGCAAGAAGAATTTAACTCTCTTCTGTGTGATTTAACTCGGCAACTTAAAAAGGTGGTGTATGATAAAAATCAAAATACCATACATCGTATCATTCATGAAGAATTACGCCAATTTGTTGTGGATAATAAATTACAATCTACCGAAATCAGTATTAAGATAAGTCAAAAAATTCTCAATGTTATTAATGCGAGTAAAAAACAATCTCTTGATATTTTGATTGACCAGATTTCACGCCATGTCAGCCATATTGCTAACCAACAGCGTTCCGGAAAAGAGTGGATAACATTTAAAAACATTCTTGAGTTAACAAGAAGCGATATTCATAAACCAACCAGCTTGTATGTGCAAAGTAAATTTCCTCAGGCTCGAATAGATGACTTTGATGACGACACACGGTTAGATAAATTAAAAGCAGTATCGAAGGTTACCCCTCCCCAGAGAAATCCTGTTCCCATCGAGAAAAAATATAAATTGTCTTTTCAGGATAGATCGATCAGGGATATCAATAAGGTAAATGAAACAAATACCTATTTACTCTCTCAGCGATTGATGACGGGCAAACCTATTAGTGTGGTAATAAAAGAAATTCCCTCAGAGGTTTATCATGCAACAAGGGTATCTAACAAAGAGGAGTGGCTGGTAGAAGAAGACAACCCTCATAAAGCCAAGGTTATTAGAAGACAAACAATAAGTTTTTTCACACCTACTCCTATTGATGAAAACAAATGGGGTGCACTGGGATATGTGAAGTCTTCAGACGGTTCGTTCAATCGAATTGATGAAGAAAAGTACAGCCTTGAAGAAATAGAAAAGGAAAGCGATCCTTCTCAAAATCAGATTTACCCGTGAGTGGTGTGTCTCCTCTTAAAGCAGGTTATTCTATAAAAGAAGTCAGCCGCTATATAGATTTTTTTTCAAGGCTTGTAACATCTGGGTGGCTGCATGCTGTTCCGCTTTACGTCGGCTAGTGCCATAGCCAGTTGCCATTTTTTTATTACCACTTATCTTACAGGTTACATAAAAAATTTGCTCATGCTCTTCCCCTTCTACTTTAGTTAAACTGTAGTCAGGTAAGGGTTGTTTTTTTGCTTGTAAATACTCCTGTAATTGCGTTTTCGCATCTTTTGTACTGTTACCTAAATTTTCATCATTTAAACGCGAGTTGTATAATTTAAGTATAAGTTTTTGACTTGCAGGAAAACCATCATCCAGAAAAACAGCCGCAATGATCGCTTCCAAAGCGTCAGCCAGAATGGAAGTACGACGAAAACCACCGCTTTTTAATTCGCCCTGACCAAGGTATAAATAATCACCCAATCCAATTTCGGTAGCAATTTCTGCCAGCATGTCCCCTTTTACTAAAAGAGCACGCAAGCGGCTTAATTGTCCTTCACTTTGCTGTGGGAACATTTCGAATAAAGTATTAGCAATAACAAAACTTAAGATTGCATCGCCTAGAAATTCAAAGCGCTCGTTATTTTCACTACCCGCACTCCGATGGGTAAGAGCCTGCTTTAAAAGAGCAAGGTTTTTAAATTCATAACCCAGTTGTCTACTCAGGCGTTGTAAATTGATCTGAACCAAACTTTACCTCTTAAAAACATATAGCTTAGTCTACTTAATCAGTCGACCTATTTTCGACCAACGTAACCTATCCGTTTTGCCGTCCCAGCTCATCCATACTAAAAACGCTTTTCCACGTAAATATTTATCAGCGGTAAAACCCCAATAACGACTATCCGCACTATCATCACGATTATCTCCCATCATGAAATAATGGCCTTGAGGTACCTCAATGTCAAAATTTTCGGCGGGAACATCTGGACGAATATAAATGTCATGTTCTATTCCATTTAAATTTTCTCGGTATTTAGCAACTGCCCTGCCTGAACTTTCATCAATAGTATATTCGAGAAAATTCTGCTTCATTTCTTTACCATTAATCGTTAAAACCTTGTTATGATAACTCACTTTATCGCCAGGCACACCGATAACGCGTTTAATATAATCATAGCCCGGATCGGGCGGCCAGCGAAAAACAGCAATCTCCCCGGTTTTTGGATTAGCAACAGGAATAATTTTCTTTTCCCAGACAGGTAATCTGAGTCCATAAGCAAACTTATTGACAGCAACAAAATCGCCTACCAATAAAGTAGGTTCGAGAGAACCCGAAGGAATACGAAAAGGCTCAATCAAAAAAGAGCGTAATAATAAAACAAGAAAAAAAACGGGGAAAAAAGAACGTGAATATTCAATAATTTTCCCCGGTTTTTGCTCTGGGGTACGTTTTTTTGCCCAAAAAAGCACATCGAATAAATAAATAACTCCACTTACCAAAGAAAGAACAACTAACAACAGAGCAAAATTCATGCTTAATTTTTCCTTATTACTATTCTATTGCACAGAAACCGGTCCCAATTTTAAAAATTGGCTGATATTTCTGCTTACAGCTTTAGAAAAAAGACTCTATTTTACAACTCTATTTTTTTCTATCGGTTTGAAAAACGGCCATAAATGCTTCTTGTGGGATTTCTACATGGCCCACCTGTTTCATACGTTTTTTTCCTGCTTTTTGTTTTTCCAGTAACTTACGTTTACGCGTGACATCTCCGCCATAACATTTTGCAGTCACATTTTTACGTAGCGCTTTCACGGTTTGCCGGGCAATAATATGATTGCCCAAAGCCGCCTGAATGGCCACATCAAACATCTGGCGTGGAATCAGTTCTCGCATCTTGTCAGCCAGCGCTTTACCCCGACTATAGGCTGAATCTCTATGCACAATAACAGCTAAAGCATCTACCCGCTCGCTATTAATTAATACATCCATTTTTACCAAATCAGCTTCCTGAAAACGTACAAAATTATAGTCGAGTGAAGCATAACCGCGGCTGACTGATTTTAATTTATCAAAAAAATCGGAAACCACTTCGCTCATGGGTAAATCATAACTTACAGAAACCTGACGGCCACTATACATCATGTTAACCTGTACGCCGCGACGCTCTATACATAAACTGATAATTGAGCCTAAATAATCTTGCGGAACAAGGATATTCGCTCGCACAATCGGCTCAAACATCTGTTTTATTTGCTGGGTAGGCGGCAATTGAGAAGGATTATCAATCATAACCGTTTCACCCTTGGTGGTAACGACCTGATAAACTACAGTGGGTGCTGTAGAAATTAAATCCAGATTGTATTCCCGCTCAAGCCGCTCCTGAATGATTTCCATGTGCAACATGCCAAGAAAACCACAACGAAAACCAAAACCCAAAGCCTCAGAGGATTCGGGTTCGTAAAATAATGAAGCATCGTTAAGGCTTAATTTTGCCAAAGCTTCTCGAAACGCTTCAAAATCATCCGCACTAATAGGAAAAAGTCCGGCATAGACTTGTGGTTTAACCCGTTGAAATCCTGGTAAAGGAGCCGATGCCTGATTTTTTTCAAGCGTTAAGGTGTCTCCTACCGGAGCACCCTGAATTTCCTTTATGCCTGCGACAACATAACCTACTTCCCCAGCTTGCAAGACATCAAGTTTCGTGCGTTTGGGTGTAAAAATACCTACTTGATCAACTTCATAGGTACGACCAGTTGACATCACACGCATTTTGTCCCCTTTTCGCAAACTGCCATTGGCAATGCGTACCAAAGAAACCACGCCTAAATAACTATCAAACCAGGAGTCAATGATGAGAGCCTGCAAGGGAGCCTCAACATCCCCCTGAGGTGGTGGAATTTTCTCTACCAGCGCTTCAAGAACATCTTCAACACCAAGTCCGCTCTTGGCACTGGCACGAATTGCATCATGCGCTTCAAGACCAATAATATCTTCAATTTCGGCAATCACTCGCTCAGGCTCAGCCTGCGGCAAATCAATCTTATTTAAAACAGTCAATATTTCCAATGATTGATCGATAGCCGTATAACAGACCGCGACAGTCTGTGCCTCAACTCCCTGAGCTGCATCGACCACTAAAATAGCGCCTTCACAAGCAGCCAGTGAGCGTGAAACCTCATAACTAAAATCGACGTGACCGGGTGTATCAATAAAATTCAACAAATAAGTTTTACCGTTGCGCGCTTTGTAATTGAGAGAAACGCTCTGGGCTTTAATGGTAATTCCCCGTTCTCGCTCAATGTCCATGGAATCAAGCACTTGTGCTGACATTTCTCTGTCAGATAAGCCGCCACAGATTTGAATAAAACGGTCTGCGAGAGTCGATTTTCCATGATCGATATGGGCAATAATAGAAAAATTGCGGATTTGTGTTAGATCAGTCAACGGAAAAAACCTAGTGGTAAATTGCGCTATTCTAGCTTAATTATGGGAGAAGATGAATAACCCCTGCAAAAACTGCGCAGGTCTATTGATCAGATACGAAAAAATTTGCTGCTGATTTATTTTTTTACTACAATGAAATTTTTTGAATTCCTAGAGAAGGATAATCCATGCGACGGCTAATCACTTTCTGCTTCAGCCTCTTGATCCTGTTCAATTCTTATTCCTCTTATGCAGACCTTGCATTTACTCAGCGTAAAGACGTGCAGCAATTTATCAATTTTATGGTTAAACGGCATGGATTTAACAAAAAAGAGCTTTCTGACGTCATGAGTAATGTTCAATTACAACCCCAAATCATTGAATCAATGAATAAGCCTTATGAGAAAAAAAACTGGGATGTTTATAAGCAGTTATTTTTAACGCCTCAACGAGTTCAGGCAGGAATGGAATTTTGGCAAGCAAACCGATCTACTCTGGAGAAAGCTGAAAAACAATACGGTGTGCCCGCTAATATTATCGTTGCCATTATTGGTGTTGAAACACTTTATGGTAAACATCAAGGGAATTATCGCGTTCTGGACGCCTTGTCGACTCTTGCTTTTAACTATCCCAAGCGCTCAGCATTCTTTACTAAAGAACTAGGCGAATATTTGCTGTTGTGTCGTGAACATCGGGTTTCCCCCACCCAATATTTGGGGTCTTATGCGGGTGCCATGGGTAAACCCCAATTTATGCCAAGTAGTTATCGCTATTATGCAGCAGATTTCAGTGGTAATCCTAAAAAAGATTTAATGAATGATGATGACGCAGTAATTGCCAGTGTTGCCAATTACTTTCATAAACACGGCTGGCAAATGAATCAGGGTATAGCGCAGCCAGCTCAGGTACAGGGAGGCAGTTATAAACGAATTAACACTACCAATAAACAAGCCGCTTACCGAGTAAAACAATTGGAAGCTGCAGGGATTAAACCACTCACTGCTGCAGCAAATACACCTTCTCGTGTTGGCTTGATCGAACTGACAACTCAGACCGGACAAGAGTTTTGGCTGGCTTATCCTAATTTTTATGTCATTACTCGTTATAATTCCAGTCCCCAGTATGCAATGGCTGTTTATTTATTGTCCTTACAGTTGAAAAACCAATGGGCGGCAACATCATCAGCTCATAAGAAATACGCTTATGTGTGATCCGCAGAGTCCCGAATGATTAGTCTCTCTGGTATTAATTTAAACCATTCGGAACTTAAAAGGTTGAGGAGAAAGATCACTTCTCAACTCAGGAAGGACAGTGACAGCTCCGGTGGAGGATGTTAATGTGGACACCTGTTTTCTCTTTGCCCAACATCTTAATGAAGAAGGATGCTTAAGTTTATGTTTGGATCAACAAGGCAAACTGATAGCGCCCCTGGCACAGCGTAGCTTTATTGAAATTATAGCCTTACAGACTAACAATAGCCAAACAATCATTGTAATCTCAGGGAAACATTTCAGTTTCCATCAACTCGAATTAGCACGGCTCTCTGATAAAAAAGCACGTGTAGCTATTCCTTATGCTCTGGAAGACAAGCTTGCCCAAAGTGTTGACACCCTTCATTTTGCTTTTTCACGCGACTACTATCAAAATGGCCATTATCTCGTCCTGGTAAGTGACAAAATTTATTTACAAGAGCTAATAAAAACACTTAAAAGTCACGAGATTTATTTTAATACCCTGACCGTTGACTGGTTTGCACTTAAAATAAGTGAAACTGCTGTCCTTGATACTGGCTTACTGGTAAATAGCGAAGCGTTCAAAGGCGCTCTAAGTCTCGATCTAAGTACTTTTTATGGGGAAAAAGAGGAAGAAGCTCACACATTTTATGTATTCCCGGATAGTAACAAAGCCTTCTCTGTAAAAAGAGAATTATCAGCTACTGAAATTCACGAGTCCTCCTGCCATTGGCTGGCTCAACGTTTGCAACAGATAAAACCAATAAACCTTTGCCAGGGTGATTTACAATTGGGTAAGGGGCAAACAAAAACGAAGCGTTTGTATCAGGCGGCTATTGGAATGAGTTTGCTTTGGTTATTAAGTTTTCTTGTCGTTAATATAGCTAATCTTTACGTCCTTAATCAGCAGATTGCTGCTATAGATACAGAGATCGCTATCATTTACCGCGAATTTTTCCCGCAATCTCAACAGGTAATCAGTCCTAAGTTTCGCATCAGCCAACTTATTAAAGCCAATCAAAATCACACCAGCGACCTTTTTTGGCTGCTTCTTAACAAGTTATCTAACGTTTTTAAAAGTGCGGCAGTAACCATTGAACAATTACGGTTTCAAAATCAAACCCTGTTAGTTACGCTGTCTACGAAGAATTTTGAAAGTTTGGAGGCACTGCAAACTCGCTTACAGCAAGCTAAAGTCAAAGTCAAACAAACACAAGCTTCCACACATGATGCACAGGTAGTCAGTACATTGGAGTTAAGTTTGTGATAATAACCTATTGGAATAATCTGAATGAACGGGAACGCATAATAGTGAGCATAGGTATAGCTTGCGTTCTAATCTACTTATTTTATCTTTTGGTTTATCATCCTCTCATTAATACAGTTCACTTTAAATCAGCGCAGCTTAAAGAAAAACAGGCAACCCTTCTCTGGATGCAACAAATTCGTGAACAATCTAAAAATGAAAAGACAACGCAACCTATTACAAACACCAGGTTGCTCGCCTTAATTGGCAATCAATTAACACAAAATAATTTAAAACAATTTCCGTATCAACTGGAGCAAACGGGAAGTGGGGATATCCAATTATCTTATGCACGGGTACCTTTTAACCCTTTCTTATTCTGGTTATGGAATTTAAATAAAGATTACGCGATTACTCTTAAACAATATACCAGTGAGCGTACGGATACAGCGGGGATTGTAAAATTAAATATTGTCATTACTGCAAATCAATAAGATATATTGATATTTCCCTGGACATTATTCCAATTTTTTATTACCGCTCCTTGTTTCATATCCGGGGGTAAATTGTTGAATGCTCTTTGTGCCTCTTCATAATTCAGGTAACTGCCATACAACCCCGAATAATAAGACTTACCATTACGATAATATCTAATCTGCGCGCTACGGTTATTTTTCGGCATTCTATAAAGTTTATTGGCCACCCACGATGCTTTTGCATCATTAGCAATTTCAATAGTATAACTATTGGGATTTTGCACTCTCACCCATCTCTCATCAACCTCTTTATGGGAGACAGGTCTGTATAAGGTGGACTTACGGGAGGTAGACGAACCATAGATATGCATATAATAAGATTCCGGAGAAGTGATATCAATTGGCGAACGGGAATAATCCTTTTGCTCCATATGACGTTCCATGTAGCGTTCATAATCTCTTTCATTAGCAAACTTTGTATTTTCGTAAGCATAAGGTTTATAACTGATATATCTTTCATCATAAGGGGCCACTCTACTACAGGAAGATAAACTGGCCGCACAAAGACAAAGGGTTAAAAAGTGGAGGTTTCTCATTGTGGCGCCTTTATTTTTAACGTTTACCCTGACTTACAATTGTTATCTGCCTAATCTGAAAAAACTTTAGATCTGTTGAGTTGTTTTAATTCAGCGTATCGCATACAGTATTGGTTTTAATTGAGTGATTAGTTATGTGGACTCACCGACGCTCCGGGCAAACTCATCAACGAGGTAATCAAGATCATCGCGATCCTTATGAAAGGGACAGAACCCGCGTTATTCATTGTCCTGCCTTTCGCCGTTTACAACGAAAAACACAAATTTTAGGTACTGATGAAGGCGATTTTCATCGTACTCGACTTACCCATTCATTAGAGGTTGCTTCTATAGGCCGAAGTATTGTACGAAATCTGACTATAAATCAACCACCCTCTATCTTACCGGGTTTACTCCCCAATGATGATTTAATTTCAGTAATTTGTTTGTTACACGATATAGGGCACCCTCCTTTTGGTCATGGTGGTGAAGTGGCATTAAATTATATGATGAGAAATCACGGCGGTTTTGAAGGCAATGGACAAACCTTGCGTCTGCTGACTAAGGTAGAAAACAGTTATGGGATTTATGGACTTGATTTAACACGGCGTGCGCTATTAGGTATTCTCAAATATCCGGTTAAACGATCACAGATCATTGCAACCGAATTGCCAAAAACGGTTGAAACGTTGCATAAAACTATTCGTATTAATGATTGGTTACCTCCCAAAGCTTATTTTGATTGCGAACAGGCTGAAGTAGACTGGCTTCTGTCTTCCTTTAGCGAGCAAGATAAAATCCTGTTTCAATCACTAAGCAAAGCGCCTCAAGCTAAACAGCATGGACAGGCCGCTTATCATAGTTTCGATTGTTCCATTATGGATACGGCTGACGATATAGCCTATGGAGTACATGATCTTGAGGATGCTATTCATTTACGTTTAATCAATCGTGTTCACCTGGATAATGCCGTTTTTCGCGAACTTCTTGCAGAAACGAATTTAGCAAAAAACCAAAATCAGCTTCTTGACTCTCTATTTAGCCAGGAACTCTATCAACGTAAGCAGGCCATAGGAGAATTAGTTAATTATTTTATTACCAGCACTCATATTACCCTGACTCATGAAGGCTTTGAAAACAGTCTCCTGCGACATAATATTACCCTGCGTCCCGAAGCGGCAACCTTACTTAATTACCTGATGCAGTGTATTTACAAACATGTAATCGATTCACAAGAGGCACGCACTTTTGAATACGGTGGACAAACTGTTGTACTGCGCCTTTTTGAAGCCATAAGCTCCAATCCTGCAAGTTTATTAGATACCAAAAATCGTCTTTTATTTCTCGCCGCAGACAATGATGAAGCAGCAGCTCATCGAGTAATTTGTGATTATATAGCAAATATGACTGATGAATATGCGCATCGCATGCACGAACGTCTATTTGGTTTTAATACAAGAACTATTTTTGAACGACTTTAAAGCAATGGCGTCCCCCAAGGGGATTCGAACCCCTGTAGCGGGATTTGAATTAGCGACTACGCCAAATATTAGCCCTACTATAATGGCGTAAACCTCTCCAACAATAATAATAAAAGGTCACCAACCTTTGGCATCAATATTATTGATTTGTAATATGAGTGACGTAATAATAGCTAATAAAAAACTATAATTGATAATAAAAATATCTCTCGAAAATATTATTTTAGCAGAGCGATTTTTTCGTGGTTTAAATAATTTGTCATTTTCTCTGACCAAAATACAACGAGTATAATAACAGGTAATGCATTAAGTCCTTCGGTTCAGTTATTGCTTGCTCCATATTGCATAACAATATAGGCCAGAACATACATTCCAATTAAGAGTAGGGAATAATGATTTAAACGAGCCATTTTCAAATTCCTTCCAGCGAACAACATGAGCTCCAACGTGCTAAACACATCCATACACATTTAATACATGTTGAAAATTCAACACGTAACTACTTGATTTTATTGGCTCCCCGGGACGGGCTCGAACCGCCGACCTAATGATTAACAGTCGCCGCCTTAGCCATCAATCGCAGTATGCTACAACAAATAACAATAATGAAATCAATCATCTATTAACAAGCTTATTGTTGCTAGTCGTTATCATTTATTGCCATTATTTGTGGCGTAGTGTCCCAAGAAATCAATTTTAAATTGATATATTTTTAGATGTTTATTGAGAAACTGTGCCTGCACCACTCCTCAATGCTTTATGCAACTTATTGTGACTTACCCCGCAGGTCAATTTCCCAAATGTCTTCAACCATACCATTATTTACAATATAAAATTTATCATAAAGATTAATTGTAGGATCACAATGAGGAACAATAAGCTCTAGAACCTCGCCACTTTTAGGCAGTTTGCAATTCTTCTCGGCAGTGATTTTTCCATGTTCATCACCAAATCCGCCCCAGTCATAATGCAACCCTTTGTGACTGATAATTTTAGGCTTATTCTGGGTATCAAAATAAATGGATTTTGTTCCGCTATCAACGGTGACATGCTCCTTTCTATTACTACTAATGACTGTAGTCAAAAGAGTCATTGCAGGCTTAAATGTAGTGAATGAAGAACTATCAGTTTTAGAACCGATTATGCCATATTCAACATCCATAACCGTATAAGATCCAGGTTGAATTTCTGTGACTTCCGAGGCTTCAACATCGATATCGTAAGTGCCGGTTCCTGTACCTGTAAGGATTGAACAAGGCAGTCCAGACTTTTTAAATTGTTTCACCACAGCACTTGCCATCTCCATGACCGCTAATGAACGATTCTTTCTTTCATCGTAGGAACATATATGTTGAAGGTTGCCCGCATAGCACTGAATCCCCATAAGGTTTAACCATGGTAATGATACTATTTTATTAGCAAAATTTAGCGCATCTTCTGATTTTATGCCTGTTCTACCTATTCCGGGGTCTAAGTCAATTAACACATTGATTTTGGCCTGAATCGTTTGACCGGCTTCGTTTAAATCCTGCAAATTTTTTTCATTATCTACCACCACAAGGGTTTCAGGCGCTTTTTGTATACAAGTGATTAAGCATGCAATTTTATTTTTAGTGACAATGGGTGAAGTAATTAAAATATTCTTTATTCCTGAATCAATTAGGACTTGCGCTTCCGAAATTTTCGCAGCACTAATACCTACTGCGCCATATTCTATTTGCAGCTTAGCCAATTTAGAGCATTTGTGCGTTTTTACGTGGGGGCGAATGTTTACTTGAGTCATGTGCGAATGTTGGCGCATGATATTTAAATTAAATTCCAATGCACTTTTATCAATAACTAAGCATGGCGTATCTAAATCATTTTTGTTTATTTTGGATGGTATTTGTGACATAAGACTCTCTTGAATAAAATTTAATGCTTATCGACAATCAGTATTTATAGTTAGCAAAACACGGGAGTTATTGATAACTAAGAGGCGTAACTATAACAAATAATTGAAGCATTGTTTGACAGATTATGAGATGCGTAAGTATTATTCTTTGTGGGTTTTTATCAACAGCTATAAATAAGCAGGAAGCGTCGTGAGTAAAATAGATTTAAAGTTAAAGTCTCTTTTTGACCAAAAGTAATTGCCGAAGGATTCTTAAATACTATCCCAGAAAGTATATTTAAAACTCAATTATCTATTGTAATGAATGATTAGATTAAAAAATTTACTTCTTATTTTACTAAACTTAATGCTTTCTTTTTAAAATCTTATTTTAGCTTGTTTACATTCTAAAATAATTTCCCACACATACAAAATGTAATTTTTTATCTCTAAAAATATTAATATAAATCAAAAATAAACAATAAATTACAAAATGCATTAAAAAATATACGTAGTTGGTACGGATAACTATTAACTCTACGCAGTGCAATAATGCAGCTTAGATGTAATCTGTATCGGAGTATTTATGAACGTAGAGTTTGAGTTTAAAGTATTAGCCAACAAGATAAAAATGGAAAGAAGGCAAAGAGCTTATGAAATATGCTTTAATTTTCCTTCATTTAGAACAAATGAATCAGAAGATGTATCGGAGGTTAATGCTGCAAAACTGAAGTTTATTTATTGTCCGAAAGATTCTCTATTGGAATTTCACTCATTGCAAACTTATATTGATCAATACATCAACATTCCTATTTCTTTAGAAGTCGCTGCTTGGTCTATACTTGATGATATCTTTGACAAACTACAACCTTGTTATGCGATGGTAATTGTAGAATCCGAATTACCTGATGGAGCAACGGTGAATATTAAAGCACAAAGAGGTTGGCAGAAAGAAAAAAACACTTATAGCAGTCCTTCTGTATCTCAAGAAGTTAGCCTTTAGAATTATGAAAAAAAATATTTTACTTGGAGTAAGTTCTGGGATCGGGGCAAAAGATACGATTCATTTAATTCAATTACTTACTACGCTATTTAACGTAAAAGTAATGGTTAGCAGTCGAGCTGAAAATTTTTTTGATTTAAATGAGTTGAAATCACTTGTGCCAGTCTTTGATGATCATAGTGAATGGTATACATGGAAAAAACGTGGTGATGAAGTGTTACATATATCTTTAAGAAATTGGGCCGATGTATTTTTAATCGCACCTTTGTCTGCAAACACTTTAGCAAAGATGACACAAGGAATCGCGGATAACTTGATTTTAACTGTCGCTAGGGCTTGGGTTTTAAACAAGAAGTCTTTGATTGTGGCTCCTTCGATGAATCGCTTCATGTGGGAGCACCCTCTGACAAGGCGCCAGCTTACTGAATTACACAGCTGGGGTATTCGTGAAATACCTCCACGATGCAAAATGTTATCAGGGGGTGATTTTGGTGTCGGTGCGCTGGAAAAACCTGAAATTATCTTAGCTTATATAGAAGACTTATTAAAAAATGGATAATCATGAACAAATCGTAACTATATTGCTTTCTTCTTCATTAATGAAGTTTTCTGCAGGACACTTTACGATATTTTCGGCAAATGCTCGTGAAACAATCCATGGGCATAACTTTAAAGTAGAATGCTTACTTGAATCCAAAATAAAGGAAAATGACTTAGTTTTTGATTACGAAATTTTTAAAAAAAATTTATACAGCTTTGTGCATTCCTTGATGAAAAGTTATTACTTCCCAAAAACTCGCCATATTTGGTGATAAAGCAAGATAGCTCTTCTGTTTATTGTTGGTATGGTTCTGAAGAAATGCGATTTCCCAATAAGGATGTAGTAATTCTACCAATTGCAAATATTACGATAGAAGCACTAGCAAGGTGGTTTTTAGAGCAAATAAAAGCAAAAACCAGTCTATTACATACTTGCTCAATAACTGCTATGGAAATATCGGTTTTTAGTAGTTCTTCTCAAAGAGGGATCAAATGGAAAAGAAATATCTAATTATTACCGGTGCAAGTAAGGGTATAGGATTTGCAACTGCGAAGTTATTTATTGAAAATCATTGGAATGTCATAAATATTTCTCGTTCACCTTGTCAATTAGAACAAGTAATTAATATTTCTGCAGATCTGGCATGTTCAGATGTAGTTAGTGATATTAAAAAACAAATTGACTCGATAATTAAATCTAAAGTTATTATTTGTGTTGTACATAATGCAGCCCTTTATAATCAAGATACATTACAGTCTTTAGATATTCAAAAATTGAGAGAAGTACTTGAAATAAGCCTTATATTTCCCTTAGCTATTAATCAATATTTATTAGAAAAAATGATTGTTGAATCTTCAATTATTTATATTGGCTCCACTTTATCTGAAAAAGCAATACACGGTGCTGCCTCTTATGTAATTTCAAAGCATGCAAGTATAAGTATGATGCGTGTAACTTGCCAAGATTTAGTTAAAACTGGTATTCACACCGCTTGTATATGTCCAGGTTTTACAAGTACTGAAATGCTAACCCAACATCTTCAAAATAAAGATGATATTGAGTCAATTATAAATAAATCTTGTTATGGTCGATTTATTGAACCGCTTGAGATTGCCAAGATTGTTTTGTTTACCGCAAATAATCCTGTTGTAAATGGGTCTGTATTGCATGCAAACCTTGGTCAAATAGAGTATTAATATTAATTAAAATTGTGAGGATGTATTATCATGAAAGATCATTTTGCCAAAATTATTACGGAGGCAGGAGAAAATATTCAGCGAGAAGGATTGCTAAAAACACCAGAACGTGCAGAAAAAGCATTTAGGTTTTTAACAAAAGGCTACCATGAGTCAATTGAAGATATTGTAAATGGTGCCATATTTGGAACTACTAATGATGAAATGGTCATTGTAAAAGATATAGAGCTGTACTCTCTATGTGAGCATCATTTATTACCTTTTATTGGAAAATGTCACGTTGCCTATTTGCCTAATGGCAAAGTTTTAGGATTATCAAAAATTGCTAGGATTGTTGATTACTATGCCAGAAGATTACAAATCCAAGAAAACTTGACTACACAAATTGCAGAAGAAATTTTAAAAATTACTGAGGCTCGTGGCGTTGCTGTTGTAATTGAAGCAAAACATTTGTGTATGATGATGAGAGGAGTTGAAAAACAAAATTCTTTGATGAAAACATCAACTATGATGGGAGCCTTTAAAGATTCTCAATGTACTAGAGCGGAATTTTTATCATTGATTCATTAATCATTTAAACGTCGTTAGGTGAGCATGTTATTTATGACAGATAACACAAAATTATTTTTATTTGTTCAGTCGATTCTATTATTGATGTTAGTACAATTGGGTACAGATATTTATTTACCTTCAGTGCCAGCGATTAGCGAAGCTTTAAACACGAATGAAACAATGGTTAAGTTATCCTTGACCATTATGATCATGATGCTTGGCTGCTCACAACTAATATATGGCCCTCTCTCAGATAGTATTGGCAGGAAGCAAACTATTCTCTACGGGTTGCTTATATTTATTATAGGTAGTTCTTTGCTTGTTTTTTCGCAAAGCTCTTGCCTATTACTTATAGGAAGACTCATTCAAGGTTTGGGATTGGGGTTTGGATTAAGCATAGCATCGGCTATAGCTAGTGATCTTTATGAAGGAAAAAAATTAAACAAGTCAATTAGCATTATATCTGCTGTTTATGCGGTAATGCCGGTAATTGCTCCAGTTATTGGAGGGGCAATACAAACCTACATTGGCTGGCAGGCTAATTTTAGTTTTTTATTTATTGCTGGTTTATTAATGTTTTGCATGGTCAAACCATTTTTTATCGAAACGAACACGAGTACCGGAGTTGAAAAATTTCGTATCAAAACCTTATTAAGGGTTTATGTTTTGTGTTTGAAAAATAAAGAGTATTGTTGTAATTTGTTCATTGCTACTTTGTTTTATGCGGGTGAAGTTTCTTATATTATTCAAATGCCTTTGGTTGCACAGCAACTATTTGGAATCTCACCACTTGATACTGGATGGTTAGTCTTATTTACTTCTGTGGCTATTTTTATAGGCAGTGGTTTTTCTGCGATTGCGATAAATTATATTTCAGTAAATGCTCTTATTTACTTAGGAGTATTATTTGCATTATTGGGAATAAGTTTAGCCTTTTTCTTTATGTGTTTTAATCATTATACCTTAGCAATGTTTATTTCTCCTATGGTGTTATTTATGTTTGGTTCAGGGATTGCTTTCCCTAACTGCATTAGCAATTGCCTCACTCTATTTCCTAATAGAGCCGGGGCTGCATCTTCATTGGTTCTAGGTTTACTAACCTTGCTAGGAGGATTTCTCACTATTGTTGTAGCAAAAATTCCGGCAGATAATTATAGTGCACTTACTTTATTTATTACGATAATTGTATTCTTCATGTTGATGATTTCAGTTATATTGAGGCGGATTTACACGATTCCGCAGGTAAAGTAAATTAGCCGCTAGCGGCTTTTATTTATCTAATTAAACTTCTGAGTAAGAATTTTACTATGATGAATTGCTAATCTAATATCCTGTCTAAAAATCTTATGCTCTGCTGTGGTTCTCCCATGTTTTAATGCATTTTGATTTAATTCAGGAGCTCCAGAGCCTCTTGCTCCGCCATGAACGCGGCAACGAGTTTTATCTCTAATAGCAGGGCAACGGCAAGGTTTACCATCATTTCCTTTTGTTCGTGCCCCACATCGAGGAGCAGATTCAAACGCATAGTTCTTTTTCTCGGTTCTTGAGGTTGTTTTCATATTTTATCCCTATTGCCCATACTCCCTTGAACATTTCCCACCACTGCTTGTCCACCTTGATGCACCTCTACTCTTTCAACTATTATTTTTTGCCCCCCAACCTCTTGTAGTTTTGCAAGAATGTTTGCTTGCTGAACAAAGCAATTAGCCAATTTTACTGTTGTATTTGTACAGTACTTTTTTAGCTCCAAGTCATCACATGCATTTGCATAAGCCATTGTTCGTTGTTGTAATTCGTGAACAGACATTATCAATGGCGCGAAGAAGTGGTTAGAATGTGGCGGTTTACTAAAAACAACGGCATTACGGAAGGATTCCATCGCAAGATGAAGCTGATTCAACGACGGACTTATGGATTTAGAAATTTTGAAAATTATAGATTAAGAGTTAGAGTGCTGTGTGGATGAGTGAAGTGCCCCCGGATTTGCACATCATTACCCATAAGTATTAATTACTGTTATTCAATTCAATAATAGTATACTGCTCGTCCGTATATCAGGATGATAAATATGAGTTGGGCAGCAGAAGAGATGAAAACGGTAAAGCCAGGTGACAAAAGACTTCACGCGCGGCTTCTTACTTTATTTGATAAATTAGGTAATTCAGCGAATCTAAGTATTCCAGCAGCATGTGGAGGATGGCACGAAACAAAAGCAGCTTATCGCTTCTTTGATCATGAGGCAGTGACTACAGAAAGCATTTTAATACCTCATATAGAATCAACATTTTCTCGAATGAAACAACATTCTGTGGTTCTTTTATTACAAGAT
>NZ_JHYC01000020.1 GCF_000621525.1 Legionella fairfieldensis ATCC 49588
ATCAAATTGCCGAAATAAGAGGTTACCCAAAGAAACTGCGACTGGATAATGGTCCTGAATTCATTTCAATCGCGATGACTGAATGGGCGGAGCAACATGGTATTAAGCTTGAGTTCATCCAGCCCGGAAAGCCTACGCAAAACTCTTATATAGAACGATTTAACCGGACTTACCGAACGGAAGTCTTGAATAGGTACGCATTCAGAAGTTTAACGGAGGTGAAAGAAATCACCCAAGCGTGGATAAAGGAGTACAATGAGGAACGGCCGCATCAGGCTTTAAACAGCATGACGCCTGTGCAATACCGATTAACCGTGGCTTTCGATGTTAACTTTTTGCCAATCTCTGTCACAGATAGCGTGGTATCATAGTCCATTAGATCACTTAAGAAGCGAACCAAACATTTTTTTCTTATAGCATGAATACAGGTGCTTAGTGCATTATCGAATAAGTTCTGGCAAAATAACTGCTTGTGCATACATCTCTTGATAAGTTTTGTCTTCGTAAACAAATTTGATCATAAAGTTGTATGCACTTCAATTCTTTTTTTCTCGATGCTCCGGGGTATATCTCTTTATTGATCAATTAAATGACAGGATTCCTCTGCTCGCCCGAGGGGTAGGCGTGACCGCTATCATTGTGGTCGGTTACCTGTATTTGTTTGAAAAAAAAATAAACAAGATGCGCGCCATGTCTAGTACTCAGGTAATATTTTCTTCCTTATCAATGCTCCTTTTCATATCGCCATATTTCAGGAACATGGAAAGCATTTCTGTATATTTTTTATTGGCTATATAACAACTTTGAAAAGTGGCCGGGTTTTAATTTGATAGTCAGGAAAACGATTTGAAATTAGACTTACTAAATCGCCTATATGCTGAAATTTTATGCCTATGGAAAAATCTAGTGAAAAATCCTGAAATACTTTAATCCTTTCATTTCTTATTTGCATTTTTTCTGGAGTGTTCAAGACATCTAATCGAAGTTGTAAATTTTTTTTTAAATTAAATAGTTCTGAATATTGCATAAGAAATGAAAATGAAATTATATTTAATAATCCGTATATTTCACGTTCTAATCTTTTTAAACCCGAGTCTTTAGTTCGCTTTTTTGCCCAAAAATGTGATGATATGGAACCAGTGATAGCACCAGCAATACCACCAATTTGGATTAAATCCACTTAAAACCCTTTAATAATTATTAGATGAGAAATGGTGCCGATATGGTGCCGCGATTTGAAGGTTCTTCTATTTATTCTTTATAAGTCAATAAGTTATATGGGGAGGCGTCCATAACATTGGATATCTAATTGATTGATAATAAATAATTATTTCAATGTGGTTTTTGAATAAGCCCCCAAATAGGCCCCTGTTTGGGCGGTGTTACTCTTGGAATTGAACCCAATTCCACATGTCTACAAAAGCAAAATTAAATACAGACTCCTCATGGCACCTTATTTCGGATAGAGTATTTCCGCAACCAAACAACATATAAGTCTGTGATCCTCAACATGAAAAATTGATGGGTCAATGCTATCCTGTTTTCCAATAAAAAATAACCATCCTTTCTGCTTATCTCCACACTTACCAGCTTCTATAGCTTCTAATCTGGCAATTTCTATTTCTTTAGTAACATAGTTTCGTTTTGCTGTTCCCCAGTCTTTCCAATTGATTTTGACTTTGTAAGAGCGGCTAAATCCTTTTTCTCCCCATTCACCAGCATTCAATTGAATATCTAAATGATCACTCTCTATAACCAAAGCTTTCCAACTAATAGGCGCATAAAAAATTTTTAATTGTGGGTAAAGTATAATTTGATTTCTTTTAAGAGACCAAAAAACATATTGATAAGTATTACTCGAAATTTCAGGCACAGTTAAAGGGAGATCACGATCAAAAGGAAAATTGATAAATACGCGACAAATTGGCCGTATAGTTGATGCAGTTCGGCAATGGTCGTTATTATCTATATTGATTGGCTTATATTGAGTCGCTTGAGATTCGCTTATATGAGATGAACCAGTACAAATAGCCGCGACTACAGGGCGCTTGTCATGCAATACCAGTTTCCTTGGGAAATTGCCAGGGAAACCTTCTTGAGTGGTAATACGCTCTTTTCTTGCTCGCTTAACTAACTCAATTTCACCATCTACATCACAATCAATTTTATGCCCTTGTTTTGCACTGAAATAAGGACGCTTTTTATTTTTTGGCTGATATGAACAAGGAGTAACTATTGCATTACAACCTCTACACATATAATTATTAGCATTGATAGGCGATAGAAGCCACAATTGTTCAGCCTCAATGATTTTGCCAGTAGATATATCACGCGCGGAATCCATAGATTTCTTCTTATTATTACTATTATCAATAGATTAAAATGTTCTTCTGTTCGCGAACACCCAACACCTGTGATGAATATATCAAATAAATTTAAAGTTTACAAAAATATAGTATATAATTATAAATGTAAACTACGAGGATTGATCATGTTAGGTAATCGAATTCAAAGAGCACGAAAAGCATCAGGCTTGTCTCTACGTAATTTAGGAGAACAAATTGCGCTGAGTCATGCTGCCGTTAAGAAATACGAAAACAATGAGGTGACTCCTTCTTCAGATGTTCTTATCAAGCTGGCGAAGGCGCTTCACGTCAAAGTGGAGTATTTTTTTAGACCAGAACGTTTTACTTTGAAAAACATCCAATATCGGAAGCACGCTGATATGCCCGCGCGCCAACTGGAAGAGATCAGTGCAATAGTATTAGATCAAATTGAACGCCGTGTTGAACTTGAAGGTTTATTTCCAACCCCACCAGTGCAACCATTTTCAATTAAAAATCTACCTAAGATAGTTAATCATATTGATGATATTGAAAAGTTAGCCGATCAGAT
The DNA here is from genome assembly GCF_000621525.1 of Legionella fairfieldensis ATCC 49588. GTDB lineage: Bacteria > Pseudomonadota > Gammaproteobacteria > Legionellales > Legionellaceae > Tatlockia > Tatlockia fairfieldensis. The sequence goes on from NZ_JHYC01000020.1 coordinate 2,896, forward strand.
CCGAAAACAATGGAATTTAGGCTCTGATCCTATTCCTGATTTAATTGATATATTTGAAGAAAATGGTATAAAAGTATTTCAAATTGACAATCAACAATATCCCAAAATTGATGGACTCTATGTAAAGGTCAATGAAATGCCTATTTTCGTTGTTAGTAATCAAAGTCCTGGTGATAGGCAACGATTTACTTTAGCGCACGAATTAGGCCATCTTTTATTAGATAGCCGTCTTGGGGATAATTTAGATATTGAGAGTTGCTGCAATAGATTTGCCGGTGCATTCCTATTACCAAGACAGTCTCTTATAAATGTTTTAGGAATACGCCGAAATTCAATTGAACCACGTGAGCTAAGTTTATTGAAGCAAGAATTTGGGATTAGTATGACTAGTATTTTGCACCGCGCGGAAGAAACTGGAATTATCTCTAATAATATTTATCGTCAAATACGTGCAGAATTTAATGATCGCGGATGGTCAAAAAAAGAACCAGGCCAACAATATCCAAAAGAAATAGCTCACATTTTTGAACAAATGATTTTTCATGCACTTGCCGAACAATATATTGGTGAATCTAAAGCCGCTGAACTAATGAATATTCCGGTTGAATCATTTAGATCTTTGCGTGCTATGGAGAGCCAAGATGTTGCTTGTTATCAGTGATGCATGCGTATTAATTGATATTGAGTGCGGTAAATTAACGAGCGCTATGTTTAGTCTATCTTATCAGTTTGCTGTACCTGATATCTTATTTTTTGAAGAGCTAGAGGGAAGACATGCTCATTTATTACAGTTTGGATTAATTTGTAAAACAATGAATTGATGTGGTCAAGCAAATTTGTACAACCCAGTTAAGCAACTTTTCATTAAATCCCGATATCGATTTTCAAATTGATTCGGGCTCATATATCCCAAAGACGAATGCAATCTTTGGCTGTTATAAAACATCGTAATGTAATTCAGAATATCCTGTTTAGCCTCCTGTCTGGTTTGGTAATTGCGCCAATGAACCCGTTCCTCTTTCAGACGCGCGAAGAAACTTTCCGCCACACTGTTATCCCAACAATCGCCTTTTTTGCTCCTGCTGCCGACAAAATAATGCTTGTTCAGAAGGCTCCGATATTGGTTACTGGCATACTGAGAGCCTCGGTCAGAATGCACAATCAAACCTGCTTCAGGTCTTCTGCGCCATGTCGCCATGGTCAACGCATTGCAAACAACATCGGCTTTCATTCTGGAACTCATATCCCAGCCAACCACTTTTCGGGAAAACAAATCAATCATAACTGTCAGATATAACCAGCCCTCATGTGTCCAGATATAAGGGATATCGGAAACATAGGCACGATCAGGTTCGGTCATTTGAAACTGTCGGTTTAAAACGTTTTCAAAAATAGGTTTTTTGGGGTCACTGTTCGTCGTTACTTTGTATTTTTTTCGATATCGAAAAAATACGTGCGCTTCTCGCATTAGGGAGCGTGTCTTTCTCCTCCTCACTGGATACCCCATTGCATTCAATCCTTTTTTATCCGACGTGTTCCATAAGTAAACTGGCTGGATTCAGCAATTTTTTTTACCCCATACAATGACTCTTTGTGTTCCAGAGCATCCGGCTTTGTTCTTTCCCGCTGGTAATAACTATAATATCCAGAGCGGGTAACACCTAATAATTGACACATCATATCAACAGTAAAAGCCTTCTTCTAACGAGCAATAAATGAATATTTCACTTCATTTCTTTCGCGAAGAAGGCCGTTGCCTTTTTTAATATTTCTTTCTCAATTTGCAACCGTCGGACTTCCTCACGTAAACGGCGAATTTCAAGTTGCTCCTCTGTCAATTTGCCATTCCCTAAACATTATTGGACGCGGGATAAATAAAAAAGGCATTTATTTCAAGGCCTATAAGATGTTTTTGGAATTCTTTGGAAGTCAATATGGTGGAGGCGGCGGGAATCGAACCCGCGTCCGCAAATCCTCTGCCGTCAGTTCTACATGCGTAGCCTTGTCTATTTATGTTAACCGTGGACTCTCCGACAGGCAGGATAGTACACGGCGATTCCCTTAATTTAACATTTTGATGCGGGACGTACCAAAATGCGAGCTTATCTTCTATGACCGTTGATTCGATACCGATAAGCAAGCTCGGTCAACGGGGCGCTGGTTTTATGGCAGCGCACGGTGCGGTTAAACTATCAAAGCTTAAGCAGCGATAGCTTCACCTGCAAAGTTTTCATCGTTTGCATTTATATTTAGTGAGTCTGATTTACGAGAGTTCTCATTCTCGGCATGCCCCTCAGGTTTCGCAACCCGCGTCGAAGCCAGGTCGCCCCCATGTATTAATTATAACACAGAGAAAAGCATAAATGTCTTGTTGTATGAATTTTTTCAATACACCTCTAAGCAATTCAATGAATACCGTTATGCCTTAACAACGCATCAATTGTTGCCTGGCGTCCTCTAAAAGCTAAATAGGCATCGGCCGCTTTTTGTGATCCTCCGATCTCTAATAGGGCCTGTAAGAAATCTCGACCGGTTTGTTGTTTAAATATTCCTTCTTCTTCAAAACGGGCAAAGGCGTCGCTGGAAAGAACTTCGGCCCATTTGTAGCTATAATAGCCCGCGGCATAACCACCCGCAAAAATATGTGAAAAACTATGCTGGAAACGGTTATAAGGCGCAACAGGAACGACTGTGGTTTGTTGACGTACCTGGGCGAGAATTTTTTCTACAAAACCTTTGCTTTGAGGTATAAAGTCCAAATGGAGATGAAAATCAAACAAGGAAAACTCCAGTTGACGCATCATCGCCATTGCGGACTGAAAATTTTTAGCTGCCAATAATTTTTTAAATAAGCCTTCAGGTAATACCTCGCCCGTATCAATATGCTCGGTTAATAGCTGAAGGGCTTCCTGTTCCCAGCACCAGTTTTCGAAAAATTGACTGGGCAATTCCACAGCATCCCATTCTACTCCATTGATTCCAGCAGCTCCTAAATAATCTACCTTCGTCAAAACATGATGCAAACAATGGCCCAATTCATGAAATAAAGTAATGACTTCATCGTGAGAAAGCGTTGCCATTTTGTTTGCTGAGGGCTTGGCAAAATTGCAGGTAAGTGTAGCAATGGGTAACTGAATGTCGCCATTACTTAATTTATATCTGCTCTGGCAAGAATCCATCCAGGCGCCTCCGCGTTTATGCTGACGAGCAAATAAATCAACATAAATATAGCCTCGAATCGTTTTATCTTCATCAAGTACTTCATAACATTTTACATCAGCGTGCCAAACATCAACGTCTTTAATCTCTTTCATAGTCATGCCATAAAGCCTGTTAACTATGGTAAACAAGCCAGACATCACTTTATTTAGCGAAAAATAGGGGCGTAGTTCTTCCTGTGATATTGAATAAAGCGATTGTCTTTTCTTTTCTGATAAGTAGGTCAAATCCCAAGGAGCAGGTTCGGGAAGATTATAATGTTTTGCGGCAAATGCTTTCAAGGCGTTAAATTCATATTCTGCTTGAGGATAAGCGCGTTCAGACAGGTTATTCAGGAAATCAATGACCTGTTTTGCTGATCCTGCCATCTTGGTAGCCAGGGATAATTCGGCGTAATTGGTAAAACCCAGCAAAACAGCTTTTTCATGACGCAGCGCTAATATTTCATTGATCAATGCGGTATTATCGAATTGCCCGGCATGAGGTCCTTGATCAGAGGCGCGTGTTACATAAGCGTAGTACATCTGCTCACGCAGTGATCGGTCTTCTGCATAAGTCACGACGGCAAGATAGCAAGGGAACTCCAGATTTAACATCCACCCTGATAGTCCTTTTTCTGCCGCAAGTTCACGTGCCGTATGGATGGCATGTTCGGGTAAACCCGCCAATCGTTTTTCATCATTAATAGGTAGAGTAAAAGCTTGACCGGCATCCAGAACATTATTTTCGAATTGATTGGCTAATTCTGATAAACGAGTTTGAATTATTTCAAACCGCTGTTTCTTTTCCGAAGATAAAGCAACGCCTGCTAACTTAAAATCACGAATGGCGTCTTCTACTATTTTGCCTTGTACTTTATCAAGCACATTTTTATCTAATGAATTAATCGCCTCATATAATGCCTGATTATGGCCAATTGCTGCTTCATAAGCTGATAATTTGGGCAAACATGCCTGATAACAATCGCGTAATTTTTTTGAATTAACAACAGCGTGTAAATGCGATAAAGGTGACCAAAAACGTTCCAGTTCATTATCCATGTCTTCCAGGGGGCGCATGAGATTATCCCAGGTGAACTGATTGTTTTGGGTAAGGATCGTTGTTATTTGTTGTAAATTGGCCTGTAACATGGCCTCAAGACGTGTACTAAAATTATCAACATCCAAATTAGTAAATTGCGGTAGAACTGTTGTTGACATACATTCCTCTATTGTAAATGGTTAAGCATAACATCGAATGGGTTGCGTCTCTATCTTAAGGGCTTTTAAAGGGCTCAAAAGAGGGCAGGTTTGATTCACTGGCGGAATGCGGTAGCTGTGAATTATTGTTGCGACCAAACATTAATAGAGAAGAGGAAGAAGAAATAGGCTTTGTTTTGACCGATGAAAATGGCCGCTCAATTTTTTTGGCCTGCAGAATTAATTGGCCTTCTTCTTTTAAATTCTTAATGTTCACTACAGGTTTTTGTTGCTCAAGTTTTTTTACTGCCAGAAAATTAAATAAGGTCACAGTAATAACTATTACTGCACCGATAAAAGAAAACCATGGATTAAATGCTAACGCTGGAATAGCCAGACACATGGCTAAAAATAAAGTGGTGGTGCTTGCCACACTGAATAACAAACGTCGTTGTTCATAACGAATATGTTTATCCAAAAGCGTTTGTTCAGTAATAAGATTAAGGTTTATTTCAGAATGTTTACTTTTAGCCAGCTCAGCGTAGTTGCTGCGTAGCTTTTTCAAGCGGCCAAGTTCATGATAGGCCCGGCCAGAGGCCATAATTACATCGGATAAAAATAAGCCGACAGTTAAATACATCCCTGCTGGTGTCAACGCACCTGTGAGTAAAAAACAGCAAAGTAAACCGCCTGTCAACCACATTATGTCATTACCTAATTCAAACCAACGGCGTTGTAACTGAGTTTTAAAACGAGCCAACCAGGGGATTTGTTTTTCTTTATCACTCATCCAGGGGCCAGGAATAAGATGTTTTAAAAGTAAAATAATGTTCGTTATCAATCGGGGCAAATAAAAAACCCATCCTACATAATTAAAAATAAGGGCTGTATGTCGGTTCATTAACCCGATAAAGTGAGAATAAAGATCACTGCTTTTTATAAGAGGAGCCAGGGTAGTTAATACGCGCCTGAAACGTACAATAAACAGGCGAGGCCAGAGGGTTAATGCCGCCTTTTTTTTTACCTCCTGCGTTAAAGAAGTTGATTTCATATCATTATCTTTTAGTAAGCATTCAAATTTATAGTAGTCTTTTAATAAAGTACGATAGATCTCTTGTTCATTTTGTAAGCGAACTACTTCACGGGGTATACAAAGATAATAACGATAAAGATGAGTCAACAACTCAGCCATTCTTAATGCGGCACTCAATTGTTGAATAAACACCTTTTTTTCGACATCAGTAAATTCTATGTCTGAATTGTTTTTTTTGGCAAAATTATGCTTAAGATGGTCGCAAATAATGCTGTATTCAAAAGCTAAACTAAGATGCAGGGGTAAAAGAGAATAAAAAAATTCATCCCGTTGTTCAAGGAGGATCTGGCCAAATTGCCAAGGCGTTTTTCCTTTCTCCGGGGAGGATATAAAAATCACATCGATGCCTGTTGTTTCCTTATCTGTCTTCTCCCTGTTAAACAAAGACAGTAATCGTTGCGATGCTATTGTCATATGAGTCCAAGTTAATGTAAATTTGAAAATCATGCCAATAAATAAACAAAAAGTAAAATTTTGTAGGAATTATTACGATTTTTGAATAGAAAAATACTTTCTGCCTATTATTATTACAGTAAATGGCACACTAACTTGCCGATTAGAGTCTTCTGAGCGACAATAGCGGCCTTAACGATTGTACAAGAGAACGCATGAGTCCCACTGATTTAGCTAATGCTATTCGTTTTTTAAGTATAGATGCCGTTGAAAAGGCACAATCAGGTCATCCCGGTATGCCGCTGGGGATGGCAGATATTGCTACTGTATTATGGAAAAAATTTTTAAAACATAACCCGCAAAATCCTCATTGGTTTGATCGCGATCGCTTTGTTTTATCCAATGGTCATGGTTCCATGCTTCTTTATTCACTGTTGCATTTAACCGGCTATCAACTAAGCCTTGACGAATTAAAAAATTTTCGTCAACTTCATTCCAAAACACCAGGGCATCCGGAATATGGGCATACTCCTGGTGTTGAAACCACAACGGGTCCACTGGGGCAAGGGTTAGCCAATGCGGTAGGAATGGCTATTGCGGAGAAGCTATTGGCAACTCAATTTAATCGTCCCTCCTTGGAGCTGGTAAATCATTATACTTATACTTTTGCAGGTGATGGGTGTTTCATGGAAGGTATTTCTCATGAAGCCTGTTCTTTGGCCGGTACTTTAGGCTTGGGAAAATTGATTGTTTTTTATGATGACAATGGTATTTCAATTGATGGTAATGTAGAAACCTGGTTTACAGATAACACTGCTGAACGTTTTAATGCCTACAATTGGCAAGTTATTGGCCCCATTAATGGTCACGATCCTCGGGAAATCGAACAGGCTATTGAACAGGCACGTCAGGAAATCGCCCGCCCCAGCCTGATTATCTGTAAAACAATAATAGGATATGGTTCACCGGTTGCCGGTAGTGAAAAAGCACATGGCTCTCCTTTGGGAAGCGCAGGCGTCGCTAAAGCACGGGAAACTTTTGGCTGGTCTTATGCGCCCTTTGAAATTCCGGATAGGCTTTATGCCGAATGGAATCATATCGAACAAGGACAAAAGGAAGAAAACGGTTGGCTCCAGTGCTGTCACCTTTATCAGCAAGCATATCAAACTGATTATCATGAGTTTTTACGCCGTATTAATGGTGACTTGCCAGATAGTTGGGATAGCGTGGCAAGTGCGTTTATTGACCAATGTCGCAGCAACGATAAAGCGCTTGCTACCCGAAAAAGCTCTCAAATTTGTATTGAGGAATTTGCAAAACACTTGCCGGAAATGTTAGGTGGTTCGGCCGATTTAACAGGTTCCAACAATACGGATTGGTCCGGCTCGAAATCCATCACTGCAAATAATTTTTTGGGAAATTATCTGTTTTACGGAGTACGTGAATTTGCCATGGCAGCCATTATGAATGGAATAGCGGTACACGGCGGATTTATTCCTTACGGAGGAACCTTTCTTGTTTTTGCCGATTATGCCAGGAATGCCATCCGCTTAAGCGCGCTCATGAAACAACGTGTGATCTATGTTCTTACACATGACTCAATAGGATTGGGGGAAGATGGGCCTACTCATCAGCCTATAGAGCACGCCGCCATGTTACGCATGACACCTGATTTGGCGGTATGGCGGCCTGCCGATCTTATGGAAACGGCTATCGCCTGGCAACAGGCACTGGAATGTCACACCGGTCCTTCGGCATTATTGCTATCCCGGCAAAATCTGCCGGCCCTGCTGCATACACCCAATGCTGCGGAGTTAATCAGGAAAGGGGGTTATATTCTTAAGGATTGTGAGAAAGAGCCGGATGTTATCTTGTTGGCAACAGGATCAGAGGTGCAGCTGGCACTTGCTGCCGCAACGCAATTACAAATAAAAAATAGACAGGTTCGCGTAGTTTCCATGCCCTGCTGTGAACGTTTTCTTATGCAAGAAGCGGATTATCAGGAACAGGTTTTGCCTCGATCAGTGCGCCATCGGGTCGCAATTGAGGCAGCGGCAACCAGTTACTGGTATCGTTTTGTTGGACTGGATGGTGCGGTAATTGGACTGGATTGTTTTGGTGTTTCAGCACCTGCCACGCAGGCTTATAATGATTTAAATCTGACTGTTGAAACCATTCTTTTCACTATAGAGCAAATGCTGGACGTTTAATAACAAAATTACAATTTTAAACGCTGACTCGTCAGAAGAGTTGTAGACATGTCTCTCGCCTATGTAGCCAAGTCTGGATTTCATCTGTTTATAAACGCAACGGCTGAAATCAGACCTTTAATCAGGTGAGGTATGTTAACAAGTATTTAAAAGAGCCAGCCTAATTTGGAGAACCCTATGACTGTAAGAGTCGCGATAAACGGTTATGGCCGTATCGGCCGCTGTATCTTACGTGCTATTTATGAATATAAGCGCCAAAATCAGTTTAATGTGGTCGCTATTAACGACCTGTCAGGTATAGAAACGACAGCTCATCTAACCCGCTATGATTCTACTCACGGTCATTTCGGATCGGAGGTTCGGGTGGATGGGCACAATTTAGTTGTTGATGGCCATTCTATTCGAGTGATTGCCGAGCGCTCTCCCCAGGATTTACCCTGGAAAGAACTTGACGTTGACGTTGTATTCGAATGCACCGGGCATTTCACCCAGTATGACGCAGCCATGAAACATATTGCAGCAGGGGCTAAAAAAGTCTTGATTTCCGCACCCGGTAAAAACGCTGACGCTACTATTGTCTATGGCGTTAATCATCAGCGTTTACAGGCAACGGATATTATCGTCTCCAATGCCTCTTGCACCACTAATTGCCTGGCACCCGTTGTGCAACCGTTACATGAAGCCTTGAGTATAGAATACGGACTGGTTAATACGGTACATGCTTATACCAAAGATCAGATGCTTTTGGACGGTAGCCACAGCGATCTGCGCCGTGCCCGTTCGGCAACTCAATCCATTATTCCGACTAAAACGGGAGCTGCTCTTGCTGTAGGATTGGTATTGCCTGAATTGGCCGGCAAACTGGACGGTTTTGCGATGCGTGTCCCCACCCTGAATGTCTCTGTTGTTGATTTAACTTTTACTACCCGGAGCACAACGAACGCAGAAGAAGTAAATAACATCATGCGCCGTGCAGCCAGTGATGTTCTAAAGATCAACGATGATCCTTTGGTCTCTTGCGATTTTAATCATAACCCGGCCTCAGCTATTTTTGATGCAACTCAGACTAAAGTGTTAGGTAATCTGGTGAAAGTAGTAGCCTGGTATGATAATGAATGGGGTTTTTCCAACCGTATGTTAGATACAGCAAATTACATGATGAATCGTTAAAGGATAGCATGATGAATTTGATTAAAATGAGTGACCTCAGTCTTCGCAATAAACGAGTACTGATCCGTGAAGATTTGAATGTACCAGTTAAAGATGGTTTTATTACAAGTGATCAACGTTTACAAGCGGCTCTACCGACCTTGCAGGCAGTACTTGAAGAAAATGCTGCCGTCATGGTGTTGTCACATTTGGGACGCCCCGAAGAGGGTCGATTTGAAAAACGTTTTTCCTTAAAACCTGTTGCTGATTATTTGGCAGCCCACCTCCAATACCCTGTCCGCTTTGTTAGCGACTACTTAAATGGTATTGAAGTTAATCCGGGCGAATTGGTTATTTGCGAAAACGTACGTTTTAATTGTGGAGAAAAGGCTAATGATGATGCACTGGCGCAAACACTTGCGAGTTTGTGCGACATTTTTATAATGGATGCTTTTGGCACAGCCCATCGCGCCCAAGCCTCCACTCATGGCGTAGCAAAATATGCCCCCATAGCGGCGGCAGGTCCTCTTTTAGTACGTGAATTGGAAGCTTTACAGCAAGTACTTAAGCAACCGGAAAAACCAATCATTGCTATTGTCGGGGGCGCCAAAATCTCTTCCAAATTAACGCTTCTGAAACAGTTAGTAGGGATCGTTGATTATTTAATTCCTGGCGGTGGTATTGCGAATACCTTTCTTAAAGCACAGGGATTCGAGATTGGCGTTTCACTTTGCGAAGAGGGGTTGCTTGATGATGCACGAGAAATTTTAGCGCTTGCTACGGAAAAAGGCTGTGAAATTCCTCTACCTTCTGATGTCGTTGTAGGCAAGCACTTCTCTGATTCCTGTCCTGCTTTTAATAAATCGTTAGCCCACATTGCCAGTGATGATATGATTATGGATATAGGACCTGAAACTGTAAGTAGCTATGTAGATATTATCGATCAGGCGAAAACCATCATTTGGAATGGCCCTGTCGGTGTCTTCGAATTTCCTCAATTCGCCTATGGCACCCGAGCATTGGCAATAGCTATTGCCGATAGTGATGCTTTTTCCATTGCTGGAGGAGGTGATACATTGGCTGCTGTTGATCAATATGATTTGACTCAGCAAATTTCATATATTTCCACCGGAGGTGGCGCTTTTCTTGAGTTTCTGGAAGGTAAAACTTTACCTGCCGTTGCCATTTTGGAGGAACGTGCGAATGCAGCGACACCGCAACAGGATTAATAGATCAGAATAAAAGTAAGGGAACTTAAATAAGCTTTATTTATCAGTCGGATAAAAGATATTAAACTACTTGGTGGATAAAAGCTCCATGGAACAAGAAGTTTAATATCAAGGTTCAAAAGAAAAAGGCAGAAAGATCCTGAATTATTATTTCTCCAATTTTTTTGGATTACTTGCTTTTTTATCGGTTTTATCACCAAGTTTTTGATAAGCTTTCTCCAGACGTTTTAATTCTTTAGTCGATAATTTTTCCAAATCAAGGGAATTATTATTAGCCGTTTTTGTCGCTTTAATTATTTCATCCAATTTTAAATTTAAAATCTTATTTTCACGATTTTGGGTATTTTGAATTAAAAATACCATCAAAAATGTTACGGCGGAGGAGACGGAATTAATAATTAATTGCCAGGTGTCGGAAAATTTGAACAAAGGTCCTAAAATAAGCCAGCCTATCACGAAACTTAACGAAAATATAAAGACCCAGGCTTTTCCTACTTCTTCTGAAATCCATTTTGCAAAGACTGGAAATAATTTTTTTGAATAGTTATTTTTGATTGACATTCCTTAATAAGCAAGAGCCAAAGGATGAGAAAAATATCTTATCAGTTAAGAGAGTGCTTTAAAACGATGACGCAAAATTAATTGCAGAATAAAACCATACAAGGGTATGAAAGACAGAAGTCCTATGAGTAGTTTAAATGCTAAATCCGCTGTTGCCATTTCAAGCCAGTGCTCATTTAAAATCGTATTGCTACTATGAAAAAAAGCAATAAAAAAGAAACAATAGGTATCAACCAAGTTACCAAAAACAGTCGCAAGACTTGGGGCAATCCACCATTTTTTCCAGTAACGCAATTTTTGAAAAACCAGAATATCCAATAATTGCCCTATTACATAAGCAAGAAAACTTGCCAAAGCTATGCGCAATACAAGGATATTTCCTGCGAATAAACTCACTTGCGCGTAATAATTTGAAATAAAATAGGAAAAAATAAAGCCGGGTATCATTGCCATAAAAATTATTGTTCTGGCAGTTTTTGCTCCTGATAGACGTGTACTTAAATCAGTCAAAATAAAAATTAATGGATAACTGAAAGCTCCCCACGTTGTATGGACTCCCAAAAAAATAAAGGGATATTGAACGAGCGTATTGCTTACACAAAGAATAAGAACGTGAAGTACCACAAGCCATTTAATGTTGCTAGTATTGAGATGCATTGTTGTGCTTAAAAATAGAACATTATGACATCATCATTTACCTTGTTCAACAGCTCATGTGATCTTGATTGGTTTTCCTCTTGTGATAGATTAATTAATTAATTCTATTTTCCCTGCGTTTTTTGGGATAGAAAAATCGCTTAAATAGGACGATGTTTTTATTATTTGTTTTGTTTTACAAATAATTAGCTTTTTTTGAGAAGGAATTATTGTCATTACCAAAAGAATTTCTTTCATGATTTTCTCCATAAAATCAAAAAGTCAGGTAATTTTCATTGCTCTCTACTAATAAATGCTATTTGCTCTTTCTCTCCATTATGAATTAATAATAAATAATTAACAATAAACTAATAAGCTCCATATCTTTGCTTCTATGACTATGAGGGTCCTATCGATGTTCAACTATTGACTATTACACCCCCATTGGGATGAAGTACTTGTCCTGTCATATAAGAAGAATCCTCCGAGGCAAGAAATACATAGCAAGGTGCTACTTCAGCGGGCTGCCCCATCCGTTTCATGGGAACCTGACTACCAAATTCTTCAACCTCTTTTGCCGTAAAGGTTGAAGGAATCAGCGGCGTCCATATAGGGCCTGGGGCAACGGCATTAACGCGAATTCCTCGCGACACCAGGTTTTGTGAAAGTGAGCGCGTAAATCCTACTATTGCACCTTTAGTTGCAGAATAATCCAAAAGATGTGCGCTACCCTTATAAGTGGTGACCGAGGCGGTATTAATAATGACATCGCCTTCTTTCAAAAAAGGTAAGAGGGTTTTGACCATATAAAAATAAGAGAAAAAATTCGTCTTGAATGTATTTTCTAATTGGTCACAACTTATCTCTTCTATACTCTCTTGAGGATGTTGTTCTCCGGCATTATTCACTAAAATATTGATAGGAGGACATTGTTCTTGTGCCTGTTTGACCAGTTTTTCGCAGGCGGAAAAGGTCTGTAAATTAGCTGACATTAACCAGCATTTTCTTCCCATTTTTTCCACAATTTCTTTTGTTTTTTTTGCATCCTCATGTTCATTTAAATAGTGAACGATGACATCTGCTCCTTCTTTTGCAAAAGCACAGGAAACTGCACGACCAATTCCACTGTCTCCACCCGTAATGAGAGCCGTTTTGCCCTTTAATTTATCACTTCCTTTATAATTAGCAGAGAAATAGTCAGGCTCAGGGGTCATTTTCGATTCAAGACCAGGTTGACGGTTTTGCTGCTGAGCTGGAGGATGAGATGGTTTCTTGTTCATGGCGACCTCCTGTCTAATACAATAAAACATCCGAATTTTATTAGTATAGAAGATAATTTATCATAAAAAATTAAGCATTAAATTTTAATTAAAATATATTGAACTAGGATGCTGTTTTTATTTGATTTTTATTCATTATTAGCTAAAATTCATCATCCCATAATGTTAATTGTTTTGCTATCATCTGTTCTTTTTTTCTAAATTTTCCTACGTCTAACTCAGGAAGAGAATTAATATTTAAATGTAAACGCTTACATGCCAGACGGAATCTGGCAGCTAATAAATTGGCATAGTGACCTTCACCTCGCATTCTGGTTCCATAAGTGGAATCATAGTCTTTTCCTCCACGCATTTGACGTATGATGCTCATAACATGGTCGGCACGTTGAGGAAAATGTTGGTGCAGCCATTCTTTAAAAAGCACTTTAACTTCGTGAGGCAAGCGCAGTAATACATAACTGGCATGTTGAGCTCCCGCCTGTTTGGCAGCCTGTAAAATGCTTTCCAGTTCATCGTCATTGATCAGAGGAATGACAGGAGCGGCCATTACACGAACAGGAATCTCATGGTTTGATAAAATACTAATCGTCTTTAATCTGCCTGATGGAGTCGTCGTGCGGGGTTCCATAATATGCTTTAATTGACGGGAAAGGGAGGTAACGCTTATGGCGACTCTTACCAGATTTTGTTTCGCCATGGAGGTTAAAATATCCAAATCTCGTGTAATAAGAGCATTCTTGCTAATAATAATTACAGGATGAGAGTATTTGTTTAAAACCTCTAACAGACTACGAGTAATTTTGAGTTGTGCTTCCGCAGGTTGGTAGGGATCAGTGTTAGCGCCTAAAAGAATGGGTTTACATTGATAGTTGGGTTTGTTAAGTTCTTTTTCTAAAAGGTGAGCGGCGTCTGCTTTATAAAAAATTTTGGTTTCAAAATCCAGCCCGGGCGACAAATTCATATAAGCATGGGCAGGTCTGGCATAACAATAAATACATCCATGCTCACAACCGCGGTAAGGATTAATCGATTGTTCAAAACCAAGATCAGGGGAATTATTACGACTGATAATAGACTTGGCTTTTTCAGGTAGTAATGTGGTTTCTAAAGGAGAAAGAGGTTCTTCCTCAATATCCCATCCATCGTCAAATGCTTCATAAGTCAGGTGTTCAAATCTTCCCTGAATAGCACTGATAGCACCCCTGTTTTTTGTATTCCGGTTGTTTTTCATCGGTTTTATTTATGACATTATGATTTTTATAATAACATGTTGAGTGATTAATAAAAACAAAAGGCACTGACTATAATTAGAGAAAGTTCTTCAAAAAAGGAATGATTATGAAAGCTATCTGGAAAGGTGATATTTCATTTGGGTTGGTCACAATTCCGGTACAAATTATCCCTGTTGAAGAAAAAAATGAATTACATTTTCACTTATTAGATAATCGCGATAAAGCGCGTATTCGATACAAACGAGTGAATAGTGAAACAGGTAAGGAAGTGTCACTGGAAAATATAGTAAAAGGTTATGAGTATGACAAAGAGCGCTATATTATAGTGGATGAAAAAGCGTTTGAAAAAGCAAGCCCCGACGTTTTTAAATTAATTAATATTGAAGAATTTATTAATCTGGCTGAAATTGACAATTTATATTTTGATAAACCCTATTATTTAATACCGGATTCAAAAAATCAAAAAGCCTATGTTCTTTTAAGAGAAGCCCTGAAGAAAACAAAAAAAGTAGGAGTAGCCAAGGCAATTATACGCACAAAAGAATATTTATGTTTAATCATGGCGCATGATGAAGCCTTAGTTTTAAATCGCATTCGTTTTCAGCATGAAATTCGTAAAGAAGACGATTTAAAATTACCCACCAAATCACTAAAAGACTATAAAATCTCTGATCGTGAAATGAAAATGGCGGTTGATTTAATTAAGGATTTAAGCGGAACATGGAAACCGGAAAAGTATCATGACGAGTATTATGAGACGATGACCAGGTGGCTTGATAAAAAAGCAGCGGAAGCCGAAAAATCCGGAGGTAAAAAAACAACACGTATACGAAAACCCGATGATGTAGTCGATTTTATTACTTTACTGAAAAAAAGTATGGGAAAAAGAATAAAACGTACGGATAATCCAAAAAGTGCGACTCAAAAAATTAAAAATAAAAAGCCGCATCATTAGCGGCTTTTATTGACTATTCAATCCCGGATTAATAATGGCCAGTCATTAAGAACGAGCGACTTCTCGCTGAACAATTTTAGCCTCCTGTAGATGCTTCTGAATATGTGCTCTGGTAGCTTCCAGATGATCTTTCAATAAAGGGCTGGCTACACGGCTTGAAAGTTTGTTATTCAATAACGCCAATGCTTTCGTGTGATCATTAACCATGGCAGTCATATAGGCTTTATCAAACGCTTTACCATTCAATCGATTTAATGTAGCCATTTCTTGTTGGCCTTTTCTTTGCAGCATCCGAGCGGTGTCACCATTTTGGGGCATAATGCCAATTCTGCGGCTTACATTTTCGGTTTCCCGTAAATTTTGATTATGAGCACTGTACATCCAGCTTGCGTAATTTCTAACAGCCGGATTGGCCGACTTTCGTTGTGCTTCGCTAGCCGCAGCTATCTCATTTTTATTTAATACGACAAGAGCGCCGAGAACACGGGCATCGAATTGAGCCTGCCTGGAATTGACGGGAACCTGATTAGCGTAATAGTTGCTGGAATAAGTATTTAAATCGCAACCAGATGACAAGACGCCAAGACCTAAAGCCAACGACAAAATAAATTTTGATTTCATAAATATCCCTATTGAAATTTGCGAAACTATAGAATAACTCAACTCCAGATAAAAAACATCACTCTCATTAGTCATTATAAAATTAATCCGAATGGAGCAGTTTGAGAAAAGTTGGTCGTTTTCACAAGTGAACACCTGCATTAAACCGGATTGTCTATAATTAGTAATTAATATCAGAGCAAGGATACTTATGAGCCTTGACCGTTATCATCAAAAAAGAGATTTCAAAAAAACATCTGAACCCAAAGGAGGGCGTTCTCATAAAACAAATCAATCGCTTTTTGTTATTCAAAAACACGCGGCCAGTCATCTCCACTATGATTTTCGTCTTGAACTTGATGGTGTGCTAAAAAGTTGGGCTGTGCCTAAAGGACCTTGCTATGATCCGAACATAAAACGCCTTGCCATGCATGTAGAAGATCATCCTATCGAATATGGTTCCTTTGAGGGTATTATTCCCAAGGGTGAATATGGCGGTGGAACAGTGATGTTATGGGACAAGGGAACCTGGCAGTCTTTGGATAACGAGCCATTAAAAGCTTATGAAAAGGGTCATTTACGTTTTCAGTTAAAGGGCAGCAAATTAAAAGGTCGATGGGATTTAATTCGTTTCAAGGGAGACAAAGAATGGTTATTAAAAAAATATCAGGATGAGCATGCGAAGCCTCTGGCCCGTTACGATATAACCAAAGAGAAGCCGCTTAGCGTGGTAAGTCATCAGTCATTGGATGAAATTAGTGAATATTATAAGGGCATCTGGAGTTCAAGCGGCTATAAAAAAAGAAGTCGCTCTCAAAAAATTGCCCTTAATCCCGATCTTAAAGAAATTTTGGGTGCTCCTGCCGCATTTCCCCATACTATTTCGGTCCAACTGGCTACTTTAGTGGACAAACCTCCTCAAGGCGATGAATGGCTTCATGAAATCAAATTGGACGGTTATCGTATGATTATTTTTAAAGAAGGCAAACAGGTACGTTTTGTCTCTCGTAATCATAATGATTGGAGCAATGAATTTAAAAGTTTAATTCCTGCAATTCAACAACTATCCGTTCATACGGCGATATTTGATGGTGAAATAGTTATTTTGGATGAGAATGGCCGTTCTAATTTTCAGCGCTTACAAAATGCTATTAAAGGAGATCCTGACCCTGATTTTGTCTTGTATCTTTTTGACCTGTTGTATATTGATAAATACGATCTGCGCGCTGTTCCCCTGATTAAAAGGAAAGAGCAATTGGCATCCGTGCTTGTTCAGGCGCCAGATTCCATTCGCTATAGCGATCATATTTTTGGTCAAGGTGAGGAAATACTAAAAAATTCCTGCGAATTTGCTTTAGAAGGCATTGTATCGAAATTAATAGAAAGTGATTACATAGGACGGCGAAGCCGGGCCTGGCTTAAAATAAAATGCATTAAACGACAGGAGTTTCTGGTAGGCGGCTTTTCAAAACCCCGCAATACAAGGCAGCATTTTGGTGCGTTATATCTCGGTGTTTTTAATGAAAATCAATTGCTATTCTGTGGCAAAGCAGGGACTGGCTTTACCGAAGCATCGTTAAAATCGATCCATGAGCAATTAAAGCCTCTAATTACCGATAAAAACCCTTTCTCCCAAAAGATCCCTGATTCAAAAGAAGTGACCTGGGTTAAACCTGAACTTATTGCTGAAATAGAGTTTTCTGAGTGGACAGAGGATGGGCGATTAAGACAAGCGCGCTTTAAAGGTCTTCGTAGTGATAAAAATCCTGAAGATATCAGCAAGGAAAAAGAACTTGCTGTGGAAACAGTAACAAAAACCACACGAAAAAATAAACCGACAAAGAAAAAAGACCCTCTGCTCACTCATCCTGATAAAGTACTTTATAAAGAAGATAAAATTACCAAACGCGATCTTTATGATTATTATGAGGCTATTAGCGATTATATTTTGCCGTTTATAACTGATCGTCCATTAACTTTAGTCAGGTGTCCTTCGGATTATCAGGATTGTTTTTATCAGAAACACCTCAATCACGCTACAGGAAAATTAGGGGAAATTACCATTCAAAATAAATCCGGCGAAGAGGAACCCTATATTTATTTAAAGGATAAAGCTGGCCTTTTAAGTCTGGTTCAAATGGGTGTTTTGGAAATCCATCCTTGGGGAAGTACCATTCAACACGTTGAGAATCCTGATTTACTGGTTTTTGATTTGGATCCTGGTCCTGATCTGGCGTGGCAGGCTGTTGTAGAAACAGCATTTGATGTAAAAGAGCATCTTAACCAATATCATCTGACTGCTTTTGTCAAAACAACCGGAGGAAAAGGTCTGCATGTGGTTGTTCCTATTCAACCGCTTTATGATTGGAATGAGGTAAAAGAATTTACCCATGTTTTTGTTGACTATCTGGAAAAGTGTAACCCTCAGAAATACACCAGTAATATGGCGAAAACCAAACGAAAAGGTAAAATTTTCATTGATTATTTGCGTAATCAACGTGGAGCTACTGCCATTGCTGCTTATTCCACGCGTGCCAGGCTGCATGCCCCGGTTGCTACGCCTGTTGGCTGGGATGAGTTAAGTAATAACTATCAGGATACCTTTTATACTATTCATACGTTACCTCGACGCTTGCTGAACTTAAAAACTGATCCCTGGGGCAATTTTTGGAAGATTGGCCAGTCCTTAAGACTGGATGAGCTTTAGCATCCTTTTTTGTAGAGAGAAAAATTAGTATTTAATTCAATAAGCTAAATCATAAAGTCAATTTAAACCTTGAATTTGATCGCTTTATGTCCTAATTCTATAAGGAGAATAATTAAATAATTACTGGATAATACAAGGTTTATAAATGAGTGAATATACCTATAGAGGTTTTAAAATTTGTTATCAGATAAAAAAGGATCCCGGCACCCAATTATACAAAGCAGACGGCTTTATAGTAAGTACTATGGATGATGGTGAAAAAATTGATAGCAAATTTCATACAGAAGCTTTAAGTAATAAAAAAGCAGAGAATGAAATTAAAAAAATTATAGAAAAATTTATTGATTTTGAATGGCATGAATATATTGAATGCTGTGATCTACCCGAAAATAATTTAAGTAAGTAATTCATAATTAATCGTTCAAGGAGAAGACCATGAATTATGAACGTAATAATACGCGCCAATTTTCTAAATCCCATGAGCCTGATCTAAGCGAGCAAATGGAAAACGTAGTAAAAGAAGCAAAAAAAATGGGTTCTCAACTTTATCGTGAAGGTCAAGATAAAATGGATGAATTACAGAATAATTTGAAACAGCATTCCGATAAAATTGTAGCAAAGGTTCACGAAAAACCATTGTCCTCTTTATTGATTGCTGCAGGCGTTGGTTTTATATTGTCTCGATTGCTTAATCGATAAATCTAACGAACGGTGGCTTCGTTAGATTGGAATTAATACATGTCAATTGTTAAATTCATTGTTGTTATTTTATTTTCTTCCAGTGCACTGGCGTCTCCCTATGGTATCAATGAACTTAATCAAAAATTGCGGGTAGCAATGAAATTACACAAAGTACCTGTTGTTGGTTATGCTGTTATCCAAAATTATAAAATAATTATTTCTCAAACGTTGTCCATTGACCCTGCCGTATCTGTTTCAATAAATTCAATTTTTCAAGCAGCGTCTATCAGCAAAAGTGTCAGCGCCTACGGTGTACTCAAATTGGTTTCTAAAGAAAAATTAGCGTTGGATAAAGACATTAATAAGCAGTTGGCGGGCTGGAAGATTCCTTTGAATAAATTCAATAAAAATAATCCAGTCACTTTAAGACAAGTTTTGTCTATGACATCAGGGTTATCTGTTGCTGGTTTTCCTGGTCATGTTCAAGGCAGTCAACTGCCAACACTCAACAACATTCTCGAAGGTCACCCTCCAGCCAATACAGCACCGATACGTGTATTTTATCGCCCAGGTAGCCGATATTTTTATTCAGGTGGAGGTTATGAAGTATTAGAACAACTGATAAATGACACAACTAAACAACCGTTTAAACGGTGGATGAAAAAGGAAATACTTAAGCCCCTTCACATGGAGCAAAGCATTTTTCAGAATCCTCTCCCTAAAAACTGGCGTTCTATTGCCGTACCAGGCTTTTTAAATCATGGGAACAGGGTCAAAGGCGGCTGGAATAATTACACAGAAGCCAGCGCTGCAGGATTATGGTCAACGCCGACCGATTTAGCTCAATTCGCCATAGCTATTGCAAAAGCTTATTTTGGTAAAGATAACAGGTTAATAAACAAATCCCTCGCTCAAGAAATGCTTAAACGACAAAACAATACGAATTATGGTTTGGGCGTTGTGATCAACGGCCAAGGTAAAACACTAAGTTTTAGAAAAGCGGGCCATAATCTTGGCTATCACAGCGAGTTAATCCTGTTTCCCAACACAGGAGACGGTGCGATTATTATGACTAATTCAGAAAATGGTGAAGCGATTATTAATTATATGATGAATTTGCTGGCGCAAACTTTTAATTGGCCCGTTATCTTTTTTAAGAATAACTTTTTTAAAGAGTAAAATTGTTCTCAGCAATAGTTGGCGGAATTAACGATTGTTGATAAATAAATTCGACTATTTTTGATCTTATTTTCCATGAGGCTGTACTTCATAGGAGTTTATATTTTCAATAACTATCAGGTGCTTCTTCATTGTTGTAGTTTTCAAAATAAATCTTTAAACAAGCTATATTTTGTGATAAACCTCAGGCATTTTTTAATAGTAATAATAAATGAAGAGTCCGTTGTCTTTGTAATTGATGCGATGAATAATAGATATTCCACAGTTTATATACCGGTAAAGAGTCTTCTATTGATAATCTGCATGGGAAAAAATTGTACAAACTCATGAAGATGCTACTTTATTGATGGAAAAAATAAAAGAAGTTAAGTAGTGATTACTTAAAACATAGGAGGAATTAATGAAAAAAATAGCTGTATTAGATCTTGGCGGAACTATCTCTAATTATACACCAAAAAGTACGGCTGAATTTTATAGTCAAAAAGGAGCTTCGCTTTATTCTTTTATTAATGAATTACCGCTTCCAGGAAAAATTGAAGTCAACTATGAATCTTTTAGTAATATAATTAGTCATGAGTTGAGTCCAGATGATCTTTTGAATTTAGGAAGAAAAATTCAAAACATAATAGATGATCCTAATGTGTTTGGGCTAGTTGTTTCAATGGGAACTAATGCATTAGAAGATGTTGCGTACTTTATTGGACTCGTGGTTAAAACAAAAAAATGCATCGTTTTTACGGGAGCTCATTTTCCCCAAAATAGTTTGGCTTTTGACGGAAAAAAGAATTTGTTCAATGCAATTGTAGTCGCGCAATCTGATTATTCTCAAGATCTTGGCGTTGTCGTAACTTTAAATGATACAGTAACCTCGGCGAGATGGGCTACTAAGAATAAACCAGGCATATCAAATGATTTTTCCAATGATGGTATAGGAGGGATAGGTTATGTTGTTGGAGATATTTTTCACCAAAAAATGCAACCTTTACATAAATGCGCATACAGTAGTGAGTTTTCAATTCATGCGATGCAATCGTTTCCCAAGATAGGAATGATCTATGCTCACTTTTGTATAGCTATCGATCATATTAATTACATTATTAATAATAACATAATAAATGGTATCGTAAGTGCTGGATATGGGAAGGGATATCAAACCAAAGAAATAAGTACATTACTTAATAAAGCTGTATTAAATGGTATTCCTGTTGTGCGTTGTGCTCGTTCAGGTTTGTCTATTACCAATGTTGATCCATCCTATGATAATAAATATGGATTTGTTGTTGCTTCAGAGTTTTCTCCTCATAAAGCCAGTATATTATTGTCTGTTTGTTTGGCTCACAGGCTATCTAAACAAGAAATACAAAGGGTATTTGAGGAGTATTAAAATGATTGCTGTAAAAAGATTTTCATTTTTTAAATGGGTTCAGACATTAAAAATGTGGTGTATTGAGTTTAAGAAAGAGCGAATGCTATTCAGATTAGCCTTATTGGATGTCCGTTTGAATCAAGATAATAATATTGAACTTGATATTTTAGTTAGTGGTATTAAAAATCAGATCATACAATATAACCCTGAAGAAATTGTTTTTAATGATCATCTACTAACTGAATTTTCTCCGTGTGATGTAAGAGCGATTACTTATTTGTCTTTTCAGAAATACATCAAATTGATTAATGAGTCCTCTTTGCTGATTCAAGGTCAATACATGAGAGAAGGAAAGACAGTTTTTGTATTTTTTAATTGGTTCACTAAAGAGAAGTTTGAGAAAGGAGCTATAGAAGCATATCAAGATTATGATCTTTTAAATGACATAAGCAAAAAAGATATGATTAACGTTGTTTCTACAGCAATTCAAGAGCAATCGTTACAAGATTTTAACAATATGAGTTAGCTATGGAAAATAAATTAACGAGACTGTATTTAAAAAAAGAAATAGTAAAACAAGAAAGAGAATTTAAATATATAACTTTTTTGTCCATGGTTTATGTAACTTTTTTAATGGCTGCGACAGTAATGGCTTATAAGATAGTCAATATCTGGGGATTTTCAGAGCCAGGATCAACTATTATATACACGTTTACGTTTTTCTTAGGAAATATTTACTCAGAGCTTTATGGAGCGGAAAATGCAAAAAAATTAATTTGGCAGTCAATCTTGTCAGGGTACTTATTTGCTATTTTAATTACCATCGTTAATGCTTTTCCATCTCCTGAATATTGGGACTTGAAAGAGCAATTTGAACTGGTTTTGGGGCATGTGCTGCGATTTACTAATTCTGGAATTGTAGGATATTTAACTAGTTCTTTTTTTAATGTTTATTTAATAGCAAAATGGAAATATCAATTAAAAGGAAATTACTTTTGGTTAAGAAGCCTTATAGCATCTTCTCTTAGCGAAGGAATAGCAACATTTGTTGCAGGATTCCTGACTTTTTTTGGTATGATGCCAAATAAAAGCATACTTTTAATTATGTTAAATGCGTTATTATTCAAAATTCTTTATGGTTTTTTTGCTGTATGGCCTGCGAGTTTTATTGCATACGTTTTAAAAAGAAAGGAACGTGAAATAACGGAAAAGCCGTCATTAAATCCATTTTCTTTGCTTATGAGCTAAAAATAGTCCTCGATTCCAAAAGAGTAGCCAATACATAAAAATTTACAGGTAAGGGTAGGGCGCTAAAATCTTCCCCTGTTGGGTTAAGACATTTAATAAATTTTTTATCCATAGAATTAATAAGAACTTGGCGAAACATGTAGTGACTATTATCGCCTTTAAGTAAGCAGAAGTCCCCACTAATAGCTTCTCCGGTTTTTTCAAAAACAAGAATAGTTCCTTTGGAGAATTTTGGTTCCATAGAGTCATCGTACATTGATGTTGCAAAATAATCCGTTTTGTTATTTATATCAACAGATATGTATTTTTTTGTGAGTAATATAGCTTCTTCAACACCTAAATTTTTTATTTCCCTAAATTCTATATATGGAATTCTATGAATGTGGGTTGCTTCGGCCTTATTTTTGCTATCGGCAAGCTGATTTTCAATAAAGTTATGTAGTGGGATATTAAAATAATTTGCTATAGGCATTAAAGTAGCTATTTTAGGATTTTGATTCGACCCAGAAATTATTCTATTAATAATTTGCTGCGCAATTCCAAGCCGTCTAGATAGTTCATTTTCACTTATGCTTTCTTGCTTTAAGAGATATTTTAAATTTTCGCCAATGTAATTCATTACGTTACTCAAGTTTTTAGTGGAGCTATGAAATAAAAGTTATAAGCATCTTGATTAATACAATTTAGAGTGTTAATTTACACTTTAAATTGTATTAATCAATTTTTAACTCTCTAAAGTGTATCATTTGAAAGGAGTGTTGATCAATCGGAGACAATGGCGCGGATCATGGTTGTATTCGTATCTGTTAAATAGCAATAAATTGTTATTGTTAGATAAAACTTTCCTCAATGATGAAAGCTAAGGATTTCCAAGATGGTTGGAAAAAAGATTCTTATCTTGCTCATGGAGCTGAGGTAGGAAGGTATCCATTAATTGTGGGCAAATACACTATTTTTGGATACCAAGGAAGATTTATTTTTGGAGTGCCTTTCTGAATTATCTACAAATACTTCATTGCATTTATACCCTGAAGTTTTTAATTTAGAAAATCAACAAAAATAAACTTTTATATTATTAATATATGAAATAAAAAGGAGTAACAAATGGAAAAAGAGGAAAGAGTTTTAGCATACACGCTAGCCAAAGAAATTGACTATAAAGACCTGGATGAAGTTTCCGGAGGAAGTGTACAGACAACAGCTCAAGTAACTGGTAATGTTTCAAGTCCTGATGGTGCTGGGGATGTTACTGTAGACTGGTAAATTAACTTAAGTAGCGAATCATTTTAGATGATTCGCTAAATCGTTAATAACAGTTTAATGTAAAATTAACCAGGTTTTTTTATGAAATTATTGATTCCCACTGAGCCAGATGATCTCCATGCTATTATTGTAAAAATCGCTTTAGAAGAAATAGGACATCAGGTACGACTTTATTTTACGGCAGATCAGCCCTACAAACAGACTAACTCTGTATTTATTGATGATAAGTTTTATAATTGGAAAAGTTCAGATAAGTATAATAATTACGAAGAAAATGATTACGATATTGTATGGTGGCGACGTGCTCGTAAGCCATATTTACCCGAAGGCAAAGCTCATCCTGAAGACTATAAGTTTATCGCAAGAGAAAATGTACTATTTTATGAATCATTAACATCAAATATCGCACCTAATGCATGGTGGATTAATGATAAAGAGGCTTCCTACAGAGCTAATTTAAAATTGTTACAGTTAAAATTAGCTAGTCAATGTGGGTTCATTATTCCAACAACACTTTGTTCTAATGATCCTAATGAGATTCAAGAGTTTTTAAAGGTACATGAAAATGAAGGTGTTATATATAAGCCTTTATGTTCTAACTTTTGGTTTGAAGATGAGAAGATTAAAATTTCTTATACAAATAAAATAACATTAGATGATCTTCCAAAAAATAATTTATTACAACTTGTCCCAGGTATATACCAACCTGAAATTAAAAAAAAATACGAATTAAGAGTTGTATGTTTTGGCAATCATATTGTTGCTGCAAAGTTAAATTCACAATTGCATGAAGATAGCAAATTAGATTGGCGCGCAATGCAAGGAAATAATCTAAATATTGAACCTTATAAATTACCCATTCAAATAGAAAATCGTTTACGTATTTTTATGGGAAAATTAGGTATTGTCTTTGGCTCTTTTGATTTTATTGTAACTTATGATGATAATTATATATTTCTTGAAGTCAATGAACAAGGTCAATTTTTGTGGCTTGAAGAATTAAATTCTGAAATAAAAATCCTGGATATATTTGTTAATTTTATTATAAATAAGTCTAGGAATTACATTTGGAATTCTCATAACTGTATACATTCACTCGCGAAATATAGATATAGAATGCAAGAAATTTATAAGCAGAATATGCAACGTCATGTTTACTTAAATGGTGCACCAACCAGTTTAAATAGGGGGTTTTGTGGGAAGAGTTAATTTTTTTATATTACTTTGTGCTTTTTCTTTATGTTTGAATGCTGCAAGTATTATTGATGTGTATGGTATTGATTTTAGACAAGCCGAAGATTTAATTAAAAATTATGGTACTCAGGTCGGTGATATTGAATCTCGATTTATTGATGCAATGATTAAAATATCTAATGGAGGAAAAGATGATTATTTTATGAAGGTAGTTTTCCCTAAAAAAAACCAATTGATTGATAACATTAAAAAACAATACGATTTTGCTTATGTTCAATTTGATACAATTGTCTATCCTAATGATAAAGATATTCACACAACTATTGAAGTTGTTGGCCAGAATGATAAAGATAGACTTCGGTTTATTCCTAAAAAGGATAAAGCTGTTCCTACTACAAAATCGAAGCATGATCTTATTGAAAAAATGATTGAATTCCATAATAGTTCAATGAACCTTATTCTAAATAATCAACTAAATACCAAAGGGACTAAATGTCCTGTATATCATTGCTTGCCCGGATTTAATCACCCTAAATTAAAAAAAGAGTTTAGCGTATTAACTGACAGTGCTCCCAAAGAAAAAGACCTTCTTGTTAAGACAATCAATAGTGATCCTCTTCCACAGAGAAGAACGGCTGCTATTTATTTGATAGGGTATTTTAATGATCCTCAGGAAATACTTTCTTTATTAACCAGGCATGTTATGGATTCTGATGAAGGGGTAAGAAATAGTGCAATGCGCGTAATTAGTGAAACTATGAATAAAGCGAAGATACATGATATTAATGTCATGCCATTCCTAAATCTTTTGGATTCACCATTTGATACAGATAGAAATAAAGCTTTATTAGTACTTCTGAACGCTGCGAGTTCAACGTTGTCAAAACAGCTAATTATTCAAAAAGGAAATAAGAAGCTTGTTTCTTTGTTGCGATTAAAACAACCCAATAATCATGACGTAACCTATGCTCTTTTAAAGAAAATTAGTGATAAAGACTTTGGATCTAATAACATTGATGCATGGGAAAAATGGCTTGATACAATGAATAAGAACAGGGCATGAAATTACTATTGGTTAGATCTCAGTTATCTATCATTTATCGTTGCACCTACAATTGAGGGATAGTAGTTTCTTATGAATAAAAATTCTTTATTTAGACAAGAAGTTATTGATAATAAAAGATATGCTAACTGGGGTTCTGTTTTTATTAATACTCCAGTGAAATATCAATTTGTTTCTGGTGTTTTTCTCATGCTAGTCATCGTCTTAATTGTATTTATTTGTTTTGGTGAATTTTCTGAAAAATACATTGTTTACGGATATGTTAATTCACGTAAAGGTATTGTTCGTGTTTTTCCAAATAAAAATGGGATAATTAAAAAAAGTAATGTCTACCATGGGAAAAAAGTTAAGAAAAATGAAGTATTATTTGTTATTGATACTTCATATGATTATTTGAATAAAAATCAGGATAACGACATACTTTATCTCTTAAAGAAGAGGAAAAAATACTATGAAAATGAAATTAATTATAAATTATATCAACTAAATAAATTAAAGAAATTGTTAGAGAAAAAATATATTTCTCTAGATTCATTTAACCAAAAGCATGAAGAGATAGCTTCGCTTAAAAATAGTTTGAATATGATTGATATGGATTTGATTAAATATAAGAAAAGCAGATCTTATATTATAAAGGCGCCTATTACTGGAACTATTGCTAGCATTAGCTATAAGACAGGACAATATATAAACTTAACCAAACCATTATTAAAAATATTGCCTGTAAACTCAGATTTAGAAGTTGAATTATTTATTCCTATTAGAAAATCAGGATTTATACATAAAAATTCAAATGTGATCATTCGTTATGATGCATATCCTTATGAACGTTTTGGAACATATAAAGCAGTGATTAAAGATATTAGTCAAAGTATTTTAACCGATGAAGAAGAGGATAAACCTATAAGAATCAAGGAGCCTTATTATAAGGCAACAGCTCTTCTGCAAAGTGAAAGTGTATTTCTTTATGGTAAAAAGGTAAAAGTGCAAGATGGTATGACAATTACAGGTATAGTTCTAGGAGCTAAAAGAAAAGTATGGCAATGGATTTTGGATCCGATTTACAGTTTTTATGGTGGGGCTACTGTATGACTATAGAAAAAACTAATCTTTTCTTCAAGAGAAAGTCCAAATTACCTATGATTTTCCAAAGTGAAATGGCTGAATGTGGACATGCTTGTATTGCCATGGTTTGTAACTACTGGGGGCATAATATAGATTTATATAGTATTAGGAAAATTAGTAAGCCATCTAATAAAGGAGTTACTTTATTAAATATTACGAATATCCTTGAAAAATTTGGTTTTAAAACAAGAGCATTAAAAGTTCCCTTAGAAGAGCTCCAATTAATAAAATGTCCTGCAATTATACATTGGAATATGAATCATTTCGTGGTGTTAAAGGAGGTTAAAAAAAATATAATTGTTATTAATGACCCTGGTTCGGGTGTAAGACATTGTACTATGGAAGAGTTTTCTAATTCATTTACAGGAGTTGTTCTGGAAACTGAAAAAACAACTGATTTTAGTGCAATTTCTGAGAAGAGAAAAATTAGTTTAAGTGATTTAGTTAAGTCTGTTTCCGGTATTAATAGATTTCTGATTTGGCTGCTTTCTTTATCATTGGTTATAGAATTTTTGGGATTGTTGAATCCTTTATTTATTCAGTACGTAACGGATGATGTACTTGTGTTTAGTGATATTAATAATTTGTATGTAATTGCCAGTGCTTTTTTTATTCTTCTTTTTTTCCAGATTTTTACCGAATATGTGCGTGGAAACATGGTGGTATATTTAACAAATAATTTAACAGAGCAGTTCTCATCTAATGTAGTAAAACATATCTTAAAATTACCTTTGAATTTTTTTGAAGTAAGGTATAAAGGTGATATTCAATCAAGGTTTCAATCTATCGATCATATACAAAAGAAGCTATCAACGGATTTTATCAATACTGTACTTGATGGAATAATGATCATTATAAATTTATTTGTCATGATGATTTATAGTTCAGTGTTAACAATGCTTGTAGTATTTTTTTTATTTATATATTTTTTTATACGTTATTTTTCATATCGTTTTTTAAAAAAATATACAGAATCATCTATTCTACAACATGCTAAAGCATCGTCTATTTTTCTTGAAACAATACAGAGCATTTTACCTATTAAAACCTTTTCAAAAGAAAAAATTAGATTTAATACATGGAGAAACTGTTATATTAATGCATTGAACGAAAACGTAAAAATTTCAAAAATTGATCTTTATTATAACATCGCAAACCAGTTTTTATTTAATTTTGAATACATCATTGTAATATGCGTTGGTGCTTCGTTGGTTCTTGGAAATAAGTTTTCAATAGGTATGTTAATGGCTTTTTTAACATATCGAAATTTACTGGTAAGTAAATCTTCATCTTTTATAAAAAACATTTTTGACTATAAATTAATTTCTATTCAGTTAAATAGACTTAGTGATATTTTATTTCAGCAGCCTGAAAAAATGGAAAAAGAAGAGCTTCGACTTCCAGTAACAGAAGCTGGAGTAATGGGGGCATTGACGCTATGTAATATTTCCTTTAAATATAATTCTGAAGAGAAATACATTTTAAAAAATATCAATTTAAAAATTAATGCAGGAGAAAAAGTAGTATTAATTGGTTCCTCTGGATGTGGAAAATCTACTTTAATGAAAGTACTTATGGGCTTGTTAAATAAGACCGAAGGTGAAATTTATATTGATGATACATTAATTGATGACTTTGGCCTAAAAAATTATAGAGATATTACAGCCTCTGTCATGCAAGAGGATACTTTATTAAACGGCTCAATACTTGATAATATATCATTTTTTGATGAAAACCTTGATATAGAACATGTATATCAAGTAGCAAAATTATCTTTTATACATGAGACAATCAAAAGACTACCGATGGGCTACGAAACTCGCGTTGGAGAAATGGGTTCTATGTTATCTGGAGGGCAGAAGCAAAGGATTCTATTGGCCCGTGCGTTATATAAAAAACCTAAAATATTATTTTTAGATGAAGCCACTAGCCATTTAGATGGAGAGAATGAGAAAAATATTAATATCTCATTGCGGTCGTTAAATATTACTCAAGTAATAATAGCCCATAGAAAAGAAACTATTAACATGGCGGATAAAATTATTGAGCTTGAAAAAATAAATAGTATTAATTGATACTACTTTATATAATTAATTTGAATCAATAAAATGAAATGTAATCTTTGACGAATCTCTACAGATAAACACATAACTTTTTAAAGAGTAAAATTGTTCTTAGCAATAGTTGGCGGCCCATTGAAATTCCAGAGATATCCTTTCTTAGTTTGAACTATTTTTATCATTGTTTTTAGAGCTGGCAAGATATTTAAATTGTATAATATCTTCTAATTGGATTAGTTCTTTTGCTCTTTCTCTATAACGTGAAATATGGCCTTTTTCATTTTGTTCCAGGCTGGAGTTGCCCCTATAAAACCGGACCACTAATCTCTTAACCCAATTTAAGAACTGTCTAGGTGACATCATATTAAGCCCTTTATGCGGGGCATTTTCGTTATAATCCTCAAACCATTCATGAAGTTGTTGCATAAAGGAGTGAGCATTTAAGGGCTCATAAAAAGCGACATAATCACGCTTAAATGTTTTAACAAAGGCTTCAGCCATTCCGTTTGATTCTGGGCTGTAAGGAGCGGTAGTACAAACTTCGAACCCCAAAGTTCTAGCAAATGCTATCGTATCTTTTGCGACGTAACAGGGGCAACTCCACATTTAAAGCAGCTAAACTTAGAATCATAGTTATTATTTTTTTTAAATTCATCATGGGTTATCCCACCATCCATTGTAAATATCACAACCAGTCACGGACTCTGATTGTACCAAATGCTCAACATCTCGCATGTACATATAATGATTGCCAACTACACAATAGGTACCACTGTAAGATTCCGTTGCATGATAAGCGGCATGTCGAGAACTTGATACTTTCGGTGTTTGAATAATATGCATATTTGTATCTCTGCCAAGCAAATATTCAGGATAATGTCTGCTTACAACTCTTGCTAAAATTGGATGACCAAACCACCATGTTACTGTTTCATTATTCGCACGACTATGATGAGTAAGCTAAAAATAAATAGTTTTAGCATAATGATCACCTTCAAAGGGACAATGGAAAAAATTGGAGCTTTATAATGAATAAGTGGTTCTTTGCAGGAAGTTATGAAATTTCCTACAACACCCTTATAACTCCCTCTTTGACCATCATTTAACTTACTCACTGCGCAAAGAAGCCATAGGTTCCAATTTCGCCGCTCGTCTTGCTGGATAAAAACCAAAAAAAACCCCAGTTATTACAGAAACAGCAAATCCTGCCAAAGGTGGAGTTAGAAAAAGGATAAAAGGCCATTCATTAAAATAAGCAATTATACGAGTGAAAACTAAACCTGCAAACACTCCCAACATTCCTCCTGAGAGCGACAATATCACTGCTTCCATCAAAAAAAGAATTTGAATCTCGCTATTTTTGGCGCCGACTGCCTTACGAATACCAATTTCTTTTTTGCGCTCACTGACAGAAACCAGCATGATATTCATGACCCCAATGCCGCCCACAAACAAAGAAATACCGCCTATTACTGCTAACAATAAGGTAAAGATTTGACCCTGGTTTTCCATGCTGGCAATAATCTGTTTGGCACTGCGGACAAATACGCTCAAATCCGGCGCCCATGAATTAATAACTTGCCTGATTTGTGTTATAACTTCATCAATGTTGCTATCCGGTTTTAATAACAAAACGGCATTATTAATTTTACTATCCCTGCTAAGAAGAGGGATACCCTTTATTGGAATAATCACTGCCTGATTAATGTCTTCATTAAAAAAACCATTTTCTTTCCAAGGCTCTGCTACTCCGATGATCGTATAAAGTGCAGGGCCAATACGTAGCTGTTGCCCAATAGGATTATCCAGGCTCACTTGCTGCATTTGTTGAGCGAGAGTATGGCCAATAACGCAAAAATGTTCAAAGGATTCGACAAACGACACGAAATGACCAGCCGCTAATTTAATATGAATAATACTGGCTAAAGCTTCATCAGCGCCAATAATTACCCCCTGCAAAACCTGGCCTTGAAAACTTATCGACTGGTAAGCCATGCTATAAGGTGCAATCTCTAAAATCGCAGGAATTTGCTCTGGCATTTCTCGCCATAAGTTAACAGGAATTGACTCACTGACACTATGGGAAGGTGCTGGGTTTTTTTGATACGTTGACAAGGCTAGTAAATCTGTGCCCAGCGTCTTGAATTGTTCCAACGCTTTTTCAGTAGCCAGCTGCCCACAACTTAATAAGGCAACCACTGCGGCCGTACCTACTAACACACCTAGCACAGCCAGAAACGATCTTAGTTTTGCCGCCGTTAAATTAACAAGTGCCTGTTGAACGTGACCAAAGAGTGTCATTGTTTGCTCTCTGTGACAATCTGTCCATCGGCCAGAGTAATACGCCGCTGGCATTGAGCCGCCACTTTTTCATCATGAGTAACTATAATAAGTGTGCAGCCTTCTTTATGCAGTGTATGGAATAAATTCATTACTTCTGTACTTGTGCGCGAATCAAGGGCGCCTGTGGGTTCATCGGCGAGAATAACCCGTGGTTCCCCAACCAGAGCACGAGCAATGGCAATTCGCTGTTGCTGTCCCCCTGATAATTGGGTAGGCCGGTGCGCTGCAAACGATTGCATCCCTACACGAGTTAAAACCTTCTCCACCCGTTTCTTGATTTCTTTGTCAGGTACATGGCGGTAAATCAACGGTAGCGCCACATTTTGACTGGCAGAAAAACGAGGTAATAAATTGAATTGTTGAAAAACAAAACCAATACTTTGATTGCGTAAAGTTGCCAGTCCATCTTCATTTAAATCAGCAATATTGCGTTGTTGTAATAAATAGTTCCCCTCATCGGCTTTATCCAACAAGCCTATAATATTCATGAGTGTTGATTTTCCTGAACCGGAGGCGCCCACAATAGCGAGTAAATCGCCTTTAGCAACCGTTAATGAGACATTCTTTAATACTTGAGAGCTCACCCCGCCTATCTCATAAGTTTTGGTGATATTTCTGAGTGTTATTAATGAGGACTCAATCATAAATCACCACGTCACCCGGCTTAAGCCCTGATGCAATAACAACTTTATCCGCTTGTGCTGCTCCGGTTGTAACAATATGTGTACGTAGAGAGCCATTTTCTTCTTTTAATTTAACCACTGAATTACCTCTTTCCTGTTTTATTGCGGTAATCGGAACAAGTAACTGTTTGTCATTATCAATGACAATTTCAATGGCTGCACTCATGCCCACTTTTATCCAGGAGCGCTGGTCGTCATTCAGGTTTTTGACTTCCACTACCGCATTGAAAGAGGGCAAGGTTCCATTGGCGCTATTGGAGGCTTGAACATTAACAGCAACCAACTCGCCGTTTAACACCTGCTGACCCAAAGCAATACCGGTAATAGTCGCTTTCATACCTGTATGAATCTTGTCAATATCGGTTTCAGGGACATCAATTTCCACACTGACACCTGTTAAATCGCCAATAAGAGCTAACACTTGTCCTGTTTTAACCGTGGAGCCAATGTTTAATTTACCTGCTTTTTCTTCCCCGGACGATTTAGGTGGATAAAGCAATACACCATCAGAAGGTGCTTTGAGGCGAATCAGATTATGCTTACCAGCTAACTCCTGCCTTATTTTATCAAACTCAGCGATCGTCAAAGCAGATAAACTGGATGTATTTGTCTCATCCATTTTCTCCAGCATTTCTGTAAGCTTACGAGTAGCCTGTATTAAACCGACCCTTGCTGTAGCCAGGCTTGATTGTTCCCCAAGAAAATTATTTTTTGACAACAAGCCAGCCTCCCAAAGTTCTTGGGTGCCGGTAAATTTTGCTTGCGCTACAGTGTAATTGTCCTTTGCTTTCAGGTAATCGGTCAGCGTATCATTATACTGTTTTTGTAATTCGCTGGAATTCAGGGTAAAAACGGCATCGCCCTTTTTTACCTGCTGCCCATAATGGGCATGCATCGTTTCTACTACTGCGTCAACCGGACTGCTTAAAGCACTTTCGCGCAAGGGTTGAATAGTCCCCGTAAAATGCAAGACTTTATGAAAAACTTCTTTTTTTACCGTATAGATCCGCCCGGAATTTTTGTTACTTTCACTGTTACTGCAACTTACTAATAATGTAACGAATGCAATGATTAAGGCTAATCGGGTTTTCATCCACCATACCTCAGTTTAATGCGCCAATGATCAAGCGTTGTGCCTGAAATACGCTCCAGAGCAGACAATTGGTTAAGATAGGCTATTTTGGCGTTAATTAAACCCATCTGCGCTTGAATTAATTGATTTTGGGTATTGTTGACATCAAGAGCGCTGGCAATCCCTGCTTGCTGCTTTTTCTTTTCCAGTGCATAAGATCGAGCGGCTAAATCGACTTGTTTTTGAGCCAACCGATAACGCTTTGCCAGACTCTGAATGGTGTTAACGGTATTGGTAATTGTCGTTTCCAAAGCCCGTTTAAGTGCAATAAGATTTAATTTATCTTTTTCAAGTTGAACTTTGGCGCTAATAAGCTGATTACGGCGTCCGATATCATGCAGAGGAATGGTTAGTTTTATTCGAGCTGTTTGATTAATATTGCGCCCGTTATACAAACCGGGGAAGTTTCCCTGACCATCCAGACTATTCAATCGGCCGCTTTGCACATTGCCTGCTAAATCAAGTTGCCAAAGTTGCTCGTTTTTTGCCACTTCCAAAGCCCTTTCATCAGCACGAAGAAGCATTTTTTGTGCTAAATATTGACTATTATGTTCCAGTGCCTGCGCAATGACAACCTTGCTATCCGGAATAATGAGCTTATGTAATGCGATATCTTTAGGAACGGATAAACGCATTTGCGGATCTAATCCTATCGTTTGCAACAAATCCTGCGCCGCGGTTTTAAAATCATTTTCGGCCTGTTCAACCATAAGACTTAACGATTCAATCTGATACGATTGCTGAATATTGGCTGTCGGCTCCAATTGTCCTGCGTTTATTTTTTTTTCATTAATTGCGTAGGTGTTCCTTGCTTCCTGCAATTGCAATCGTTGCGTTTCTAAATTATTACCACTTAAAATTAATGCCCTATAGGCTGTAATAACCTGAGTAATCTGATCAATAATGGCCTGCTGTAAATTCACCTTATTCAGCCATTCTCTGTCAATCGCATTTAAAAGATTAGCCTCATTGACCTTTCGCCCGAAACCTCGCAGTAAAGGTTGAGTAATCGAAAAATTGAGAACCGGCGTATAACTATTAAAATTTGAAACGTTATTATCAATGTTTAAACCGATTTGTGCGCCTGATTTGGTCTTTAAATTCACTTCAGGCGAAGCGATGTAGCTTTTATTGGTTGTCGCGCCTACGCCCGTATAGCGGCTATTTTCAATAGCGGCTGCACCCGCTAAAGCATATTGTAGTTCAAATTCATTATAGGCCAGACGCAATTGATAACGCTGGATAATGCGATCCAATTCCGCATTCTGGACATTCGGGTTATAACGTAAAGCCAGTAGAATTGCTTCGCGCAGGCTTAATCGTTGAACCTTCTTATGCTGCGCCGCGGGTGAAACAGGTAACTCTACCCAGTTATCGAGCATATACTCAGGATTGTTGATTGCTTTTTCCAGGCGTTTTTCAGCCTCATCGGCAGAAGAGACTTGCGTGTCAGATTGCTTGCTCCAGCGAGAAAGAGAGGGTGTTTTATGAGATTGACTGGATTGGTCATTAGCAGCCAGTGAATACCCAACTGCTAAAAAGCTGCCAAAAACACAACTCAATAGCAGCTTAGGCTTCAAAAAAAACACGACACACCAACCCTATAAACGTTCATGTTTAAAATTAAACCATATTTTTAGCAAATACAGAAGCTTTTGCAAAATATGAACTAAGAAAAAACTATTAGGCTAGGGATTCCGTATATTTTCGATATCCAGAACAAACCGCTCTCCATGACTTTTAGGAGTGCAAAAGATAGAATGGTGACGTCTTATACTGTAGTCAATGACACCAAAAATAGCGCCAATTCCTGTAAGACTCAAGAAAAATAATGCAACTTTCTTAAAAGCCACCCAATTTGGCTCTCTGTGGTTTTTTAATAGGTCTTTATCTGCTGTCCGAAAATGTGCTGAAAATAGATGTAATTTTTCATTCCTGTCCAGGGATGTATCACTTAGTATATTATCTAATTTTGATATAATCGTATGTTTTCTTTGTGTTAAGTTGTCGTTGTTTTTCCTTGAGGCTGTATTTAAATGAGTTAAATACTTTTTTGTCAGAGTAGTTAATTTATCAATGACCTCTTGTTTTTTTCGTTCATTTTTATCATTTTTTACAGCATGAGGTTGTTTTTCAGATGAGTCAACCGGGAGAGCCAATACCTCTTCACTAACCTGTTCCCGTTGAACATAAATCTCGTTAGAAAACAGGCTACTACTTGATGCCTCTGGCTGATGTTGCTGCTCTGTGTTCTTTTGTACCGGGAGAGCCAATACTTCTGCATCAACTTCTTCTTGTTGTTCTTGTTGAATATAAATCTCGTTAGAAAACAGGCTACTATTTAACCTTTCCGGTTGATGTTGCTGCTCTATGCTCTTTTGCGCTGGAAGAGCCAATACTTCTGCGCCAAGGTCGTCTTGTTGAATATAAACTTCGATAGAAAGTAAATGACTATTGGGTACCTCTAACTGATGTTGTTGCTTTATGCTCATTTTCCATGTTAAATCATTCCCAATATTAAAACCTATTAATTGTGGAGTAAGGTATTCATTTATGTAACTTCGCTACGATAACAGTTAGAATCTCAATTGTATAAAAATACATCATAATTGTCAAATTAATTTCTACATTGATATAATATAAACTATTTTAATGTACTTTAAAGTCAGAATAAAAAGAAAATATCGGATAGGTTGGATTGTGATGGCAAAAATTCTTTTGATAAAAAAACGGAAAATAACCCTCATATCACATAATCATACATCTCAAGCACGTTGCCAATAGCACTGCTAATGATGATTTTTTGAAAGTTTAAACATGTAATTTTACGCGTCTTTTCTGGTTTTGAACTTACCTGCTCGAACTAATTCATCATGAAAACCCAGAGAGTTAACGTTTATAACTTTATCCAAAAAAATTACACCTTCCAAATGATCGTATTCGTGTTGCAGAACACGTGCATGAAGATCAGATACCTCTCGTTCTATCAACTGACCATTCACATCGTAACCCCGATAACAAATGTGCTTATATCGCGATACCTTGCCTCGAAGTGCACCAACACTTAAACATCCCTCATAATCTTCAATACATTCATCTGATGTTGGCTCATACGACGGATTAAATAGAGTCGTAAATGGAATCGTTGGCAAGTAAGTATGCACTGGATGCTTTTCCATACCAAACACAATAGCTCGCTTATTAATTCCTATTTGAGGAGCAGCCAAACCCAGGCCATTTTCTGCTTGCATCATTTCAAACAATGCCTGCTCTAATTGTTTAAGGTCGGGTGTACCAAATTCTTCTTCTAAAATAGCTTGGGATTTTTGTCGTAAAAGCGGGTTTCCCAGGAGGATAATTTTGTTTTTCATGCTTCATTACCTTATTTTGTCTTCATCAAGCGCAGGAAAGGTTTAATGCTGGGGCCTGGCGCCTGGAATTGATTTCATTTAACCTGGGTGGTGTATATTTTAGAGCATAGGAAGTATACAAGCCTCTGAGTGATTTATAAAAGTAATCTCCCCTATCAAAGTTATACAGATTTTCACTTTGGAATTGTTGCAAACTTCATTGTCTCTCCTGTCGCCACGCAGTCACCTGATTCTAATCACGTTCAACCGCTATTTCCTATCTTTTATTAAAAAATAGACTCAATTCCTTGGTTAAATTATTTGTTTTTAAACCTTGATGAAATCCCTGCCAGGTTAAGCAAATCAAACTCATGCAATCTGAAATATCGGATAGAAAAAAACATAACTAAACAAGATAGTTTCTATGTTAGCATTACTTTTCTTATATAGAGCGGAATGTTTACATGTTTGTTTGTTCAGATATAAAGGATATTGTTGATAAAGAGTTGAAGCAGCCTCACCCCAGGGCTTACAACTACTCTCACCGAATAGAGTTTGACAATAAAGACCCTAAAAGTGTGATTAAGTATTTTTTTATTGACCTCTGGTGGTGTGAACGCGAAAAGAAATTTATTTTAGAACATCTAGGTTGCGTTTGTAAGGGAGAAGTAGAACGAGGAAGAGAAGTAGATCATATTTTTTCAACAGACAGGCATTGGGATCGTCGGGTCACTGAAGAAGCTGTAGATAAATTTATCACAACAGTATTAACTTTCGAACCAAAAATTGATTTAGAGTTATTTCGCTTTTTAGAAAAAAACTATGATTTAAAAATTCCAGCCGCGTTTTATTTATTTTCTATCAATAAAGCTATCTCTAAAGATAAGTTTAACCTGGCAAAACAAAAAGCATCAGAAGCACAAGCCTATGGATATTATGAGTTTTTATGGTGTTTCGTTGATGATAATCATACTTCAGATGTTGATAGTGATTTAGAGTTATTAAATAAGATTATCGGACTTTATGAAGACGTCAATGTAGCTAACCCTCATTATCCAGAGGCCCAACGCAGGTTGGCTATACTTTATGTTACTCGCTCCAAATTAGATAATCAGCGCCCGGAGGTGGATTTAAAATTAGCAATGCAGTCAGCCTATAGAGTTCAGGAGCCTTATTTAGATTATATAGTTCACTCCTATCGAGGTTTGCCAGGTCAACCCGAATTCAGGAACGTTCAATCTTGTGAGGGTCTCTTCCAATTATTAGATAAAATTAAGGAATTGGAACTGCGCAATCAGGAACTCTCAGAAAAGATAAGTCGATTAGAAACTGATAAAAAGATTTTGATTTCAGAAAATCAGCAGCTTAAGGCGTTGAGAGAGGAAACTCAAGACAAAAAGTCTGCACAAATTAATTTCTTTAGTTAACCCAAGTTAAGTTGGTGTATACATTGAGTTTGTTTCCTCATCTGAGGTTCAATTCTTTTTCTTTTAAGCGATATAAGTCAAACTTACCTGTAGTCCATGAACCCTGAACGTATTGACATGCAAACCGCGGCCTAAAGTTTGTCCTGGAGCGCGGCCAAGATTACTCTGGCCCCAATCAGAAAACTCATAACCAAGTCCGACCTGCCAATTGGGATCTACCGGGGTTTGTAATCCGATACCCAACGTATAACTGAATTCCTTGGAGGTTTGATCAGTAAAGAGGGGGGCTGGTACTTCTTCCTCAATTTTCGGTGCAACCTTAAATGAAGAAGCGTGGTTAAATCCTACCCCAGCGCTCGCGCTGACATAAGGAAACAGATCGTAAAACCCGGGGTCATACAACGCCTTGCCTTTTATGGCTACGCGTGTCGTACGTACCGAATAGCTGTAATTATAATTATTGAACGCTGGATTCGCATCTTCATAAATGTCGCCCGTTAATTTGGCCGAACTGGATGTCGCTATCGCCAAACCAATTTGTCCTTGAACGATGGAGTTAATAGGGCCATAGACGCCTAAAAATAACTCGCCAGTGGCAAGAGTATGGGTACCTTTTGGTGTTGATACCAGTCTCAATGCATACTCACCCTGATCGGCTGCATATGTTTTTTCTATATCGGGCTGAAGAGAAAAGCTTTCCCATTCTCCGGCTCTCGTCCAGGCAGGACCAACGCTTAAAGAGCCGACAAAAGGCCAGCCCCCTTCACCATAATAGCCGGAATCCATTCTATTAGCTGAGACATTCGCTGATAAAATACAACCAAGTACCATGATCTGTAATTTTTTTATAATCATTCTACATCCTGTAATATATAGCCTATGCTTCAGCACAGTCGTCTTAAAACCAGTCATTTTATACCGCATTCCAAAACATTTTGCTACGGTGAGGCTCAGTCTTTCTCATTTTTCCTGACTTATCAGAGCATACTGAGCTTCTTACCTATAGCGTGCTCAATAAATACTCGTTTTAAAGGTGAAAAACGATTACAAACACGTAATCCCAAATTGCGCAAGGTAACCACTGGAGGCAAGGGATTAAGAAACAAGGTTTTTA
This sequence comes from Legionella fairfieldensis ATCC 49588, assembly GCF_000621525.1. Taxonomy (GTDB): domain Bacteria; phylum Pseudomonadota; class Gammaproteobacteria; order Legionellales; family Legionellaceae; genus Tatlockia; species Tatlockia fairfieldensis. The sequence continues at coordinate 42,566 of NZ_JHYC01000020.1, forward strand.
GCGCCTCCATTGTTGCGATAATTTGCCACACAGCCTGTTTACGCTGCCGTTGATAAGCACTTAGAGCGGTTGAGGAGGTTAAACAATTTTTGCTTTTGGCAAGGCAATCGAGCCAGACGCTCACGTCAGCCAAACCCACATTAAGACCAAGACCTGCCAGGGGATGAATGGTATGTGCCGCGTCGCCTAATAACAGCCAGCGCTTGCCACTATATTGATTGACATGACGCATTGTTAAAGGAAACTGGTAACGTTTGCCCTGTACCCAAACTTGTCCTAATTTGCTGGCAAAAGCCTCGGTCAGTTCCCGATTAAATTCCTCATCAGAAAGCGTCATTAATTGATTGGCGTGCGTGGGCGAAGTTGACCACACGATAGAACATTGTTTATCACCATTTAAGGGTAAAAAAGCCAGAGGGCCGTCTGCGTTGAAAACCTGATAAGCTGTTTGTTGATGCGCTTTTTCTGTGCGAACTGAAGCAACAAGAGCTTGCTGATGATAGGGCCAGCTTGTTAAAGGTACATTAAGGAGCTGACGACAAGGGGAGTTGGCCCCATCCGCAACCATGACTAATTTTGCTTGCCAGCTTTTTTTATCACTATTCACCTGAATAAAATCAGCGTTTGTTTCGAATGTGGTAATTAAGCTTCGCGGAAAAAAAACTACTTTCTCCAAGTTTAATTTTTGCAGTAAAACTTGTTTGAGCGCTGATTCTTCGACAATAACTCCCAGATTACTCCCTGCAATCAAACGGGAATCGAATTCAATATGAGCACCGTTTGCTGCGTCCCAGACGTACATATGTCGATAAGGAGAAGTCCGTGTTTTATCTAACTGCTGCCATACTCCCAAATCAAGCAACAAATCCTGTGAGGCTTGATTGATTGCATAAACACGAGGGTCCTGTTTGGTTAAATCGACCTGCAAAGTACCTGCATCAATGATAGCAACAGAAAATCCACGTTGAGCCATTGCCACCGCCGCACATAATCCTACCACTCCACCGCCAATAACAGCCACATCAAAATACTGGTTCATTGTCACTCCCGGCCTGCAAGGGAAGCCCGCAAACCAAATCGGGTATGTAGCCCCCAAAACCACAGGTATAATGGGTTAAATATCGATTTAAAAAAGCAAGGTTGTCCACTGCAATAAGTCCTAAATTGCGCGCTAGCGCCATACCTGGCAAACGACTGGCAAATACATGGAGCAGACCATCTGTCAAGCCTCGAATAGCTCTTTCATCCTCCTGCCGCATTTGCTCGTAGCGAGCCAGCATCGTGTCGTTAAGTCCTTGTTGTATAATACATTGTGCAAGTGTAACTACATCACGTAAACCGAGATTAAACCCTTGTCCTGCTACGGGATGCAGTGTATGAGCCGCATTACCTACAAAGACCAGCGGCCAGGCTATTTTTCTGGTCATTGTTACTCGCCGCAAGGGGAAAATAACTCGTTGACCAGCTCGCACAAAACGTCCCAAACGATAACCAAATGATTGCTGCAAAGCCGTTAAAAAAGCAGTTTCGTCTACAGCGATGAGACGTTTTGCCTCTTGAGGTGATAAAGACCAGACCAATGAAGCACGTTTTTCTGTCATAGGTAATAATGCTAAAGGTCCTGATGCAGTGAAGCGCTCATAGGCTTTATTTTGATGGGAGCGTGCCAATCCGATATTGGCAACAATAGCCTGTTGCGCATATTGGGTCGTTTTGGCGGACAAACCACTTAAACGGCGTACAGTGGAATCACTTCCATCGGCCGCCACAATAAGTTTGGCGTGAACCTTAATCTCTCCTGCCGATGTGTTAATCGTGGCTATACTTTCTTTTCTATTGAGGGTACCAAGGCTTGCGGGAGCCATAATTTGTTGCTTGTCAAGCAACTGATATAACGCACGATTAATATGCTGCATTTCTACTACATAACCCAGAGGTTTAAGAGGTTGACCATGCAATTGAGTGCTACCAAATCCATGTTGTTCAGACACATGAATCATTTCAATAGCGGTAGCATCTGGCTCTATAAATGGCCAAATATTAAGCATTTTCAAGATGCGAATGCTTGCGGGTGCCAAAGCAAGGGTTCGGGCATCGAAATCAGCGCGAACCTTATCACTGAAAGAATGACTGTCTATCAACAAACTATTATAACCTTTGTCAGCCAAAGCCAGCATCAGGATGGCTCCGGTTAGACCACCGCCAACAACAAGAATATCAACCTGTTTCTCAATCACGCATCAACGCCTCTATAGCAGCAACATCTACAGGCAAAGCAGCCGTTAAATTCTCATGGCCGTCTTTAGTAACCAGAATGTCGTCTTCAATTCGTACGCCTATACCCCACCAGCGTTGTTCAACGCCTTCCATCCCGGGAGAAATATATAATCCCGGTTCCACAGTAAGTACCATTCCTGCTTCAAGTGGACGCCACTCACCGTTAATTTTATAGCGACCCACATCATGAACATCCAAACCTAGCCAGTGTCCGGAATTATGCATGTAAAAGGACTTATAGGCTTCTGTAGCAATAAGTTTATCAACCCGACCTTTTAGAAGACCTAATTCACACAGACCTTCAGTTAAAATAGAAATTATTGTTTTTTGTATCTCATGCCAGCCTAATCCCGGTTTAATACAGGCGATACCGGCTTGTTGCGCTTTAAGAACCAGCTCATAAATTGCCCGTTGTTCATTACTGAAATGACCATTAATGGGAAAAGTTCGCGTAATATCCGCCGCATAATTGCAAAATTCGCCCGCTGCATCAATTAACAATAAATCCCCCTGGCGAAGCGGTTGATTATTTTCTGTGTAATGAAGAATGCAGGCATTAGCCCCGCCTGCTACAATCGGATCATAAGCAACCGCGCGACAACCGTTTCGCGCAAATTCATATAAAAGTTCTGCTTCCAATTGATATTCATTGTTAACCTGGCGGCAATACTGTATGGCTCGTTGATGTGCCGCCACAGAAATTTCAGCAGCGCGGCGTATCAGGGCTATTTCTGCTTCGCTTTTAATTAGCCGCATTTCACTGAGCAATGGTTCCAAATCGCAAAGCATTTCCGGTGTCTTTACGCCGCGTCTCACTTTACTTTTGAGAGACTGTAAAGCCTCCATAATACATTTTTCATAATCAGGTTGACGTCCTATTGCATAATAAATAGCCGTTTTGCCAGTCAATAAATGCGGTAGACGTTCAGCCAGACAGTCAATAGGATACGCTTCAGCAACACCTAAAAGGTCACAAGCACCTTCCTGACCCAATCGTTTTCCCGTCCATTGTTCCTGCGCAGGATTACGGGAGCGATTAAATAAAAAACTTTTACCTGATTCGCTGCCGGTTATGACCAGCACTGCCTCAGGCTCATTAAAACCGGTTAAATAATAAAAATAACTATCCTGGCGAAATCGATAAGTAGCATCGCCATTACGCAGCACTTCATTAGCTCCGGGAATAATCGCAAGGGCATCGGGAGGTAATTGGGCTGCCAGGGTTTGCCTTCTTGTCTGATATTCTTGCTGAGTAATCATCGACCTATCCTTTCTATTAATGTCTTGTTTCAGAGGAATTCTCTTCATTACTCTGAGAAGATATTAAATCACTATGTAAACGGATTACAGCCATACGCGTGTATTCCTGTACTTCCATTAACGCTTTCTCATCTTCTTCATCAATTTCCAATGTCTCATAATCCAGGTGAGCAAATTCGCCCAAATGTTGTAATGCTTCCTGTGATTCTTCATCATGAAGCTGTTCGTAACCAATACCCGATAGAGCCATTCCCTGCGTAAATCCTTCGCACCATTCGCTAAAAGCCTGCGCGCGAATAACAAGTGACTCATGTTCGTCCGGTAACAGTAATTGAAATTCAAAATCAAAATTGGCAAGTTGATGTTGACTGATTGAATAGACTTCAAACATTGCCAGAGCGGCGGTTCGCACAGATACATCCCGTTTGCCAGGTGTTAACGCGCGAAGATAGGTCTCTCCTTCACTGGTTGCACCCGCACATAAATAACCGCACATTAAACCATGTAATTCACTGGCTGAGATTGGTAAGGCTAAAACAGCAATTGTATCCAGAAAAGTTTGGTAAGCAGGCAAATGGATGGCATCACTTTGAGAAGACATAAATAAGCTCATTACAAAATTATAAATAATAACTGATTTGCTCGTGTAAGCCAAAATTGTTACTATTTAGAGTAATAGCATTGTAATCTGATAGGCATTATAAAATGACAACTTCCAAATCCTGCTCTATTAAGCTACTGAATAAAACCTATGAAATCAAATGCCCGGATAATGAGACAGGTAATCTTCAGCAAGCTGCCGAGAAATTGAATGAGCAATTGCTACAGAGTAAGAAAAAATTTAAACAATTGGATGAGTTTCAAACATTATTGTTGGCTGCGTTAAATATCAGTCATGAATTAATCACTTGTCAGAAACAACAAGAACAGCAACGCCAACAAGTGACGAAGTTTATTAGCTCTCTGGAAAATAAGATTCATCAGGTAGTGCATGGCAATATTGATCAGGACCCGCAAACGGATTGAGAATAAAACGCCATGCAGATTATTTGTCATATTTTGTAATTGATATCTCGCTCGATTTATTAAGGAGATGGGCTGTTGTTTTTAGCCTCGCTGTTACATTTGCACTGAACTCGTGCTTTCTACATGGTTTTCATATTTTTTCCCTGCTTCGTTGATTGTTTTGCTTGCACAAGCCAGACTGGAAGTACTCCGTGAATCAAAAAAAGTTCCTATATGTCGTGCTATATTATCAGGAAACGTAGGTTCAAATAATTTCATCGTTCCGCCCTGAGCGCGTAACGTTTTAAAGTTTGTGTTTTTAAAAAACCGAATCAGGTCGTCATGAAAAATAGTCCATCTTATTCCCTGGCGAGTGAATTGTTTTTTTAATAATTTATTAAATTCATTAATTAATTTATCAGAAAAACCTATATTTTTTAAAAAAACAGGTTCCATATAAAAGTTGTTATTTTTTAACTCCCATTCATCTCCTATATTTATATACATTTCTTTAATAAGAGGATTATATTCCCAACGAAATTTTTTTGATCCTTGATGGGGGAGATATTTCTTATTAAAAAAACCTAAAATATCGTTTATAGCAGGATAAAGTTTAATTTCACTTCTTATCAATTTAAGTTGATCAAGATAAATAATAATTCTATATCCTGAAAAAAAACGTGATTCGACAATATTAAAAGCGTCCTTCTCCGTAAAAAATAATCCAGGATAAATTAATTCATGCAGCTTGTTATGAGCTTCATCTTTGCTCATTAAGGGAGAAACAAGCTCCACAATCTGATTTTCCCTGTTTTTCCTTTTTTCCCAATTGATTTCAGGAAACGTGTTTTTAATGTCATTTAATAATGTATCAAATCTCATCTTGAAACCCACAGAAACGAGTAGCAGTTTTTATTCAATGTTTAATGAGACAGGTATTATACGCGATCGAAAAAAAGCAGTAAAATTTAGCCAGACAGCTTCCTCTATCATACAATAATGTTATACTGCAATTAACCCGACAGCGAGTGATTTGTGAACCAATACTTACACTCAGGGAGACGTTGTGTAGCTGGCGTTGTGCAAGCCCATTTTAAATGGGAAGCCTGAACTGGCTCATCTGTCACCCACTTGAACCCCAGGGTTCAAAATCCGGTTTGTCGGGCTATCTCTTTAAATAGAAACTTAATAACTTTGCTTCAATTGTTCTTTCAAAGTAAGTAGTTCATCACGTGTTTTGGCAGCCTGTTCAAACTCCATGTTTTTTGCATAGTCATGCATTTGTTTTTCAAGTTGCTTCATCCGCTTGCTTAATTGTTCCGGAGGTAATCTTTGATAATTTGCCTTTGGTTCGGCCACCTGAGCTTGTCGTTTAGTGCTATAAGCGCCCTCCATAATGTCCGTAATTGATTTTTTTATTCCTTTAGGTGTAATTCCATGAGCCTGATTAAATTCCTGTTGTTTGGTACGACGTCGCTCCGTCTCATCCAATGCCCGTTGCATAGAGCCTGTTATCCTGTCGGCATAGAGAATAGCGCGGCCGTTAATGTTGCGCGCTGCACGGCCAATCGTTTGGATTAAAGAGCGATCAGAACGAAGAAAACCTTCCTTGTCTGCATCAAGAATGGCAACTAAGGCTACTTCAGGCATATCTAACCCTTCGCGTAACAAATTGATACCAACCAATACATCAAACTCACCTAAACGCAGATCTCTAATAATCTCAACACGTTCTACGGTATCGATATCCGCATGCAAATAACGCACTTTTATGCCCTGTTCGCGTAAATAATCTGTTAAATCTTCAGCCATACGCTTGGTTAAAGTAGTCACTAAAATACGTTCGCCCTGTTGAACAATCATTCTTATTTCCGACAACAAATCATCCACCTGATTTTTTACAGGGCGAATAACAACTTCCGGATCAACCAGACCGGTAGGCCGAACAACCTGTTCAGCCGTATTATCTGCATGCTCTTGCTCGTAAGGCCCAGGTGTTGCGGAGACATAAATTGTCTGAGGCGAACGCTCTTCAAATTCTTCAAAGCGTAATGGGCGATTATCGAGGGCTGATGGTAAACGAAAACCATAATGCACTAATGTTTCCTTGCGTGCTCTATCTCCTCGATACATACCGCCAATTTGAGGAACCGTGACATGCGATTCATCAATAATGAGCAATGAGTCGGGAGGTAAATAATCAAAAAGAGTCGGAGGAGGTTCTCCAGTGTTTCTTCCGGACAGATAACGAGAATAATTCTCAATTCCTGAGCAGTAACCCAGTTCGAGCATCATTTCAATATCAAAGCAGGTACGTTGTTGCAATCGCTGTGCTTCTAATAATTTATTTTGTTCAGTAAATTCAACAAGCCTGTGCTGTAATTCTTCTTTTACCCAATCAATAGTCTGTAGAATTCGTTCACGAGGAGTCACATAATGGGTTTTAGGAAAAATTGTAATGCGGGGTAACCGTTGAAGAACTTCTCCTGTTAACGGATCAAAGCGTGCAATATTGTCTACCTCATCATCAAAAAGCTCTATACGAACCGCCTCTTTCTCTGAATCAGCAGGGAAAACATCAATCACATCGCCGTGTACCCGAAATTGTCCACGTTCGAGGGTTTGCGGACTTCGAATGTATTGCATTTCAGCAAGACGTTTTAAAATTTTACGTTGATCACATTGTTCTCCCCGTGAAAGATGTAATACCATACGCAAGTAAGAGTCAGGATCACCTAAACCATAGATTGCTGATACGGTTGCTACAATGATGGCATCTCTACGTTCAATGAGCGCCTTGGTCGCTGACAGGCGCATTTGTTCAATGTGCTCATTGATGGAAGCGTCTTTTTCTATGAAAGTATCGGAAGCGGGAACATAGGCTTCAGGTTGATAATAGTCATAATAAGACACAAAATATTCTACGGCATTGTCGGGAAAATAGGTTTTAAATTCTCCATACAGTTGAGCGGCTAATGTTTTATTGGGAGCCATAATGAGTGTGGGTCTTTTCATCGCCTGGATAACATGCGCAATAGTGTATGTTTTACCTGAGCCGGTAACGCCTAATAGAATTTGGCGGGCCAAGCCGGCTTTAAGTCCCCCGATCAATGAAGCAATGGCTGTCGGTTGATCGCCGGCCGGGTGATAATCTGCATAAATTTTGAATACATTTTTCATAATATAAACTATAACTGATCAAGACATGTTTAGGTAGCTTTACCCTCGTTAATTGATCAAAATATTACATAGGAGCTTAAAAAAATGGGTATTACACTGGCAGAACGTGTCCATCAAGTAAAACCATCTCCCACCCTTGCCGTTGCTGCAAAAGCAGCTCAGATGCGTGCCGAAGGGCTGGATGTTGTTGGTTTAGGCACCGGCGAGCCAGATTTTGATACGCCTGATCATATTAAAAAGGCTGCCATTGCTGCGATTGAAGCAGGTTTTACCAAATACACGGCTGTTGATGGTATCCCTGAATTAAAGCAAGCCATCAAGGATAAATTTAAACGAGATAATGGCCTTGACTATCAGCTTAATCAGATTCTGGTGTCTACAGGCGGTAAACAATCAATTTATAATTTATGCCAGGCTTTAATCAATGAAGGGGAGGAGGTCATCATACCCGCACCTTACTGGGTTTCCTATCCTGATATTGTTTTATTAGCGGGTGGAACTCCGGTTATTATTCCTTCAACGCCCGCAGCCCGATTCAAAATTACTCCCGCACAACTGGCTGATGCAATTACATCCAAAACAAGACTGTTTTTCCTAAATAGCCCATCCAATCCTTCAGGAGTAGCTTACAGCCTGGATGAATTAAGAGCGCTCGGCGAGGTATTAAAAAAACATCCCCAGGTTCTCATTGCTACTGACGATATGTACGAACATATTTTGTGGACGCAACCCTTTGCCAACATTTTAAATGCATGCCCCGACTTGTATTCTCGCACTATCGTTTTAAATGGGGTTTCCAAAGCCTATGCCATGACTGGCTGGCGGATAGGTTACGCAGGAGGTCCTGCCTCGCTGATAACCGCAATGAAAACAGTCCAGTCCCAATCCACTTCTAACCCCTGCTCCATTGCTCAAAAAGCCGCTGTAGCCGCCTTGAATGGAGGGGATGAGACTGTACAACAGATGATTAAAGCTTTTCATCAACGCCATGACTATGTAGTAGAGCGTTTACAAGAAATGCCTGATATTGAAGTTATTCCTGCTGATGGAACTTTTTATATTTTCCCGAGTGTCCAGGCCATTATTAAAAAACGGGGGTTCGCGAATGATGTAGAATTTGCAGAACGACTTTTACACGATGTTGGCGTCGCCTTGGTTCCCGGCTCTGCTTTTGGCAACGAAGGTTGTATACGGCTTTCTTTCGCAACCAGCATGGATACCTTGCATGACGCACTGGATCGTTTGCAACGTTTTTGCAAATAGTTCTACCCTGCAGCAGGAAAAGAAAAAAATTCACGCCAAGCCCTTGACCCATAGGCGGAATCCATTTAAGATTCTGCCTCATTCCCCGGTAGCTCAGTCGGTAGAGCGGATGACTGTTAATCATTAGGTCGGCGGTTCGAGCCCGTCCCGGGGAGCCAAGCACAGCTTGGCTTCTAGTAAAATTCAAATTTCTTAATCATCTCTCTGGGTACACTTTTACTAAAATGACTAATCTATTATGTAGGCTTTTATTCTTTGTATTTACACTAAGCTGCTTTAGTCAAAGCCCTGTTGCCTTAGCCTCTAATTTTCAAGCTATTAGTCCACTTCAAAACGAAGTCATACAACAATCCTATAGGCTTCAGAATAGAGCAAGAAATCGTATTGTTCCCATTGAAGTTTATGTTAGTCATTCGTCTCAGCCTAAAGCAAAAGGCAAGCGCTACAATCTACCGGTTGTCATTATTAATCATGGCTATGGAGTGCGAAACACGGAGTATTCATTTTTAGCCAAAGAACTTGCTGCACAAGGTTATTATGTCGTGAGTATTCAACATGACTTAAAGACTGACCCAGCTTTGGCAAGAACTGGCGATTTATTGACAAGACGTAAGCCTTTATAGAAAAGAGGCGTCCTCAATATTCTTTTTGTCATGAGTGAACTTCATCGCAGAGAACCTAATTTAAATATAAATAAAATAATTCTAATTGGTCATTCCAATGGTGGTGATATTGCTATGCTTTTTGCAAAAGAGCATCCCCAATTAGTTAAAAAGCTAATCTCATTGGATAGCTTACGCATGCCTTTCCCACGCAACGGCATTTCACCTATCCTATCCTTGAGAGCCAACGATACTCAGGCAGATGCTGGGGTTTTACCGAGTGACAAAGAAGCAAGGCACATTGGCATTGTAATTATAAAACTTGAAAACTCTAAGCATATAGACCTTTGTGACCGTGGTGATGAAAAAACGCATAAAAAGATAAATCAACTTACGCTCAAATTTTTGAATAATAGCTTGTCCTCTCTGCAGACAACTAAATAACGTATTAGGATTACAACTATGGGGCACTCTCAGTATAATCATGATGTGAAGATTTCTTTTCTTGATAACATTAGCGAAGAACTAGAGCAACGAATGACAGACAGCTTCCAGGCATACGAAGCTAGTTATGGAATTGATGTTAATTATAAGCGGTTTTCAATAGTTCTCCATAACCAAGAAGGTGTTGCTTGTGGGGTAATTAATGCCTATACCGCTTTTGCTGAAATTTATATTGATGATATATGGGTAGATGGTGATCATCGCGGTAAAGGATATGGAAGGAGGTTGCTGCAAGCACTTGAAGAGCATTTTAAAGGACAGGGGTTCAATAATATGAATTTATGTACAAGTGCTTTTCAAGCGCCAGAATTTTATAAAAAATGCGGATTTAAAGCCGAATTTACTCGGGAAAATAAAATTAATCCGAAGCTATCAAAGACATTTTTTGTTAAGTTTTTTGAAGAGGAAACGCAAACTCAAGGACTGCTCAACGCCATAATTGACTAAGGAAAGCGTTATTTGATTCAATTAAACTCTCAAGAAACTCATTTAACTTATCGATTAAAATTTAGATTTATTATGTCCTCATATTCAAAATTTTTAAGTAGCTGACTCGGCGGCAAGATAGCTTTTTCAACCATGGCCAAAAGAGTTTGTTTACCTCCATAACTAAGGACGCTCATTACTTCATCTCTAATAACTGCAAAATTTGAATTTGTTCTAGGGATCAGTCCCTCTAGCATACTGCCAACAGCGGCCCCATTTATGCTAAAACTAAATCCTAAGTGGCCAGCATCGGTTTGGTGTTCATTCCAAACATATTGCAATGGATAAAGAGTTCCGAAAGCGTGAGCTTGTTCTTCACAGTTAATTCCATGTATATAAATGGGTACAGATAAATAATCATCGTTAATAATAAGTGAGAGTAAAATTTCGACAATTTCCTTATTACTCTTTGCCTGCTTGTTTGCTGTAGTAGATTTTCTTGTATTTGCCCTCTGGCTACCAAAAATTCTTTTAATAAAACTAAAATCCATTGTTGTATCCTTGTTAATCAAAAAAATTAGCATCAGTTAATCGCGTTGCTTCTTGAATCGCAATCTTAACATTTTCTCTAAAATTCTTAATCGCTTTTGTGGTATAACCATGTTTAAGTGCATTAGAATTTCCTTGTTGGCCGCCACTACCTTTGGATCCTCCATGAATACGGCAGCGACGTTTTCCTCTAACGGCAGGAGCTAAACAAGGTTTGCCATTATGATGCTTGGTTTTGGCTCCGCATCGTGGAGCGTTATTAAACGTATATTGTTTTTGTCCGTTACATGAGGTCGTTTTCATTTTTTTCCATCCTTATGAGAAATACTACCATTGATATTGCCTACAACAGCCTGTCCTCCATGATGCACATCGACACGCTCAATAATCATTTTTTGCCCTCCATAGCCTTGTAATCGACTTAAAAGATTTGCTTGCTGTGCGAAACAATTCGCAAGTTTAATGGCGGCATTAGTAAAATATTGTCTATGATTCATTTCATCAGTAGAACTAGCGAAACTCATTGAAATCTGTTGAAGACGATGAATCGATATAATTTGAGCCGCAATCATTTCCTGTAAACAGTCATTTACACCTAACGTTTGCAGCTCTTTCCTGCTCTGATGCATCGCATTTTCTATGTCAAAATTATTCTGCCTAATATCGTTACAGGCAAGAGCATTGAGTCGTAAGATTTTTCTTTTTAAATATTGCCTCTCTGACATTTCAGTGCTCTTATTTGGGGCTGCGCTTATATTTTTAACCTGTTTTGACATATATCCTCCTTGAAGTCCAAAATAAATTTTATTCCGTGATCATTTCTATCATTTTAATCATGATGCGAATTTTACTCGGCTATAAGCATCGCCTTTACTAAAAAAAGCAACGTCACCTTTAGTCTTTTTTGAGATCATAATTTTTGAGTGCATTAAGCGTCTCTTGAAATTGATATTATTAACCGGAAAATAACCGTTATCTTGGCAATAACGCCTATATTCAGGATAGAGATCTTTTATAAGAACAAAATTATCGAAATTGGAAGTATAATGGGCTTCCTCAAGAAAAAGTTTCACACTATCGGATTCTTTTTCATATTGAACGCGCGCAAGTCTTACTTTTTCACTTTCAGTAAAATGTTGTTGCTGCAATAATCGCTCAAGCCCTTGGAGTACCCAATTAAATACGCCCGATAATTCCTGCTTAATTATTTTTTGAGGTAATTGCTTATCTTGCTCTGCTTCAGGAATAGTGACTTCAAAAGGTATAATTATAAACCGCCTAAAATAGGCTTCAGTTTGTTCTACATCTTTAGGCAGCTCATTACAGTTAAATATAAATTTTGCATAATCGGTTAAAGTAAAAGGACGACCATGTGGCAATCTTGCCTCTACTGGCTCTCCACTCACTAATTGTTTGAAAATAGAGGACTCGAGCTTACCATTTATTTCACTAGCGTAATTAACCAGTTTATTAACGATCATTGCTCTATAATAGCCATTCTCGTTGGTAAGTAAGACTTTGCAATGAATATTCTGATGTATTTTGTTCTCCTAAAAGGCTTCGCACAATTTCATAAAACACCGACTTACCATTCGCGCCAGAACCATATAACAATAAAGTTTTCTCTAGTTTTAACGTACTCGTTCTGATAAATACATAACCTAAATATTCTGCCAAAATATTTTGTAATTCTTGTTCTGGCAAGACTCTGTTTAAATAACAAAAAATAAAGGAGCACTTGCTTGGGGATTATAATCAAATGGCAATTGGTAAATCATGAAATCATTACGATTAAAAGGTTTCAAAACGTTACCTGTTGGCGTTATTTCAAAAGTTCCATTTCTTAAATGAATGTTGATGATCTCTTTTGGCTGTTCTGGTTTAGATAAATTAGCTGCTACCAAAAACTGTTTATAAAGCTGCTCCTTAAAATTAAAATGTTGCACATGTACATTGCGAAGCCCCATCTTTTCTGCAGCATTACCCAAAAAAGTTTTTAACTCATTTTCTTCAATTAGGTACCAATATTCTCCATTGAATAAATAAAGAAAATCATACTGCCGGCATAAGCCCCAATTGTTATTCTTTGCAAGAATTAAAATTTGATCAATTATAATTACCTGCATTTGGCTATTGGTAAGTTTTTCTCCTTCTCTGAGTTCTGCTAATGGTGCAAAATCAATTTTGCCAATTTTATCAAGAAGTTGATCTAGTATTACAGCATGAGAAATAGTATCCGTCGTAGATATAGCAACTAAAATCTGTTCCCTTATAATTGCTAAAGCACCTTCATTATCAATTCCATTTGCTAATAAATGAACAAATAGATCATTCATATCAGTTAATTGAAGTATCCCTAATCGCTCTTCCGAGAGTTGCAGAATTTTGAAATCAGGCAAAAAATAAGAAATATTTTCAACAGTGGTGCAAACTTTTTTTGCCGCCTTCACCCCTGTATCTCGTAAATCCACCTCATTATGCCATCGATCATCATCTGCAATGATTAGTAATTTAGTATGAGGATATTTTTCACGAATGATTTTGGCCACATTTATTAAATTATTACAATTAAATGTTATTGCCACTGGGTATCCACTCGCCTCATAAGCAGTAAATCCAGTGGCTGTTCCTTCTGCAAGCAATATAACGTCGTGATTACTCTGATGTTCGCCAATTAGGTAATAAGCTCCATTACGAAGACCGCCGACTAAAGGACGCTTTTTATATTTATTTGCCTTTTTATCAAAGTAAATTCGTTCTAAATTTACCAATTCATTATTGGCATTAAAGCAAGGAACTAAAAGAGTATCTTTATAGCATTGAGCAAAATTTGTGTGTTCATTTTCAGTTTTTACAACTCTTAAGCCGTGATTTCTAACTTGTTTTAAACTTAAATATCCATGCTTGCTAGCCTCCATTTCACTTGCACTAAAAAATACTGTCTGAGCCAGAATAGCAGCATCTGCACAGCGTTTTTGAGTTTCCTGTTCAATCCTTGCTTTTTCCTCAGCCATGCGTTGTCTATGTACTTTCCATTCTTGTCTTGAAATCTCATGTTTTTGTTTTGAGCAAAAATATTTCTCAATGTCACAATACCAGCACTTGCAATATCCTGAGATAATTCCGTCAGAATAAAACTTATATCGAGCATCAGTTGAACTTCCATGAGGGCATTTGAGATAGTGAAATTGATTCGAGTCATATCGTATTTCTCCGTCCAATGGATGACCATTGGACGCTAAAAAATCACGAAAGGCTTGCTCTACCGCCATTAAGTCTTGAGAGAAATTCATCGTGTATTCCTCCTTAAGTTTCTTAACAACTTTTTATGTAATTCATCTAAAACTGGATGATGTAAAGTTTTAGAGATAGACTTATCTCTTGACGGTGGGTTATTTACGTTTATTAATTGTCTGATGTCTGTACGTAGTCCTAAAAACCGTTTTGCATCACAGGCCATCGCTGCCAACGGTGGTCTTTGTGATTCATTTTCTGAGTCTTTTTTAAGATCATTCTTATTTTTTCTCATATTACTCTCCGTGTAAATTTTCTCTGATCCATTGCTCAATCACTTCTGCATCCCAAGCTAATCGGTTATTGATCAACGAAGGGGTAGGAAAAATTTTTTTCTGCCACCATCGTCGTAACGTCAATCGATTTCTGCGTGTAACTTCTTCAGCATCTCTGATAAAATAAATTTTTGGCTTTAATGATATATTCCTTACTGCCATATTTGCCTCCATTCGAAACGGGTTGTTAGGGTTCGATAATAGGATAAGAGAGAAATTGAGGCGTTTTAAACCCCATATGTACGACTCCTGAAAAAATATTGGTTATATAAATTTTAATTTGACAAATATATGAGCATAACTTCTACTTGGGAGAATGATTCAAATATCTATGAAACATTATTTGAGAGGCTAATAAGCAGGTTTGTTTTCTTAGGAGTTTATTAACCCTTACGGAATTGTTGAATTTTTACTCAAAAAGTCTTTACTACAATATAAATTATCTGCTATTATTATAGTAACTCATCTACCTTAGCGTAGAAGGAGCATTCGAGGTCGCTGCGGCGGCCTCAGCTTTTTCTAGGATCTTTGCATACTTCCATCTCACAAATATTTGTTCGTGCTTTTCCTGAATCATGTACATAACTTGTTGTTAATAGGTAATAATCTCTACGTTTTGAAAGAATAATCATATAACTTTCAGGGGGCAGCCATAATACAGTGTTTATGTTTGCCTTACGTTTATTTTCCCAACATAAAATCTCTGAACTATTACTATTAGTAATAATATGCGGTACCCAAGATATTCGTTCACAGCGGCGTAAATCCGGTATTCGGTCCTCATCGTCTAAACCGCCTTGTGTTATCATGTGCCAGAAGCTTCTATGCATATCGCCAATAGGTTGAAAATATCGACAACTGATCGGTAATCCAAGAAATGATAGTTTATCAACGATGTTATCAAGAAAAATTTGATATAGCGCTTGTTTGTAAGCATCCCAATTGCCACCAAAATCCTGAAGCAATTGCAAAGGGGGTAAGGGGTATAAACTCATTTTTTTCCTTCCCACTGAAACAGATTAAACTTTCGCGCACCAAGAGAAGTACTTCGTAACAAAGAGAGCTCCGAACGGCTCCTCATTAAGTCTACAATTTTTTGTTTGGCTACACTTTTCCCGCCCGAAGAATAACGATTGGCATAAGAAATTGCACCAATCAATAAGTCTGTTAGTTGCATAAGCGCTAATTCATGAGAACGTACCTCTTGGATTTTTTCTATGACATTCCGATCAAAATCATGATGGGAATTACACAGTACTTCATGTAATTTTTTCACCTTTAAATAGCCCTGCGTATCCTTAATATCAAGATATAGGTGATAACAATTTTTAGGATCAATAAACCACTCCAACATTTGCCAATACATTTTGTAATAAAATTGATCATGTGAATGATTGAATCGCGGATGATCTAAATATTTTTTATCTACAATTACAGCACGAAATGAAAGTGCTTCACTATCAAAAAAATAATTAATTAATGCTTCATAAGCATCCCTCTTTGTGCAGGAAACCTTAGTCCACTTCGCTTCTGAAAAAGGTTGTAATCCATTTTCTTTTTTGAGTTTTTTAATATGTTCAAATACTGAATGCTTATCATCTTCTGAACAGGCAATACCACCTAATACCATAAAACGATTATCTACGGATATTTGAGACGATTCTAAATGACAACTCTCATCGCAGTAAATGTTAATTATTTGGCTCACATTGCCTCCCTTGGTTAAGTGATATGGCAGTGCTCTGCCTACTATGTAATACACGAAGAATAGTGTCTAAAACAACATCAAGTCGTTTACTCACATCTTCTGCTAAAAAACGTAATACCATATACCCTTGTTCCTGGAGTAACAGATCTTTTCGTCTGTCCGAACGATAAGCATCTTTTGTTGCTAGATGTTGTATCCCATCAATTTCAATGACGAGGCGCGCATCTGAACATAACAAATCAACTTCCATACAGCCTAGGCTATCAAAGGGAATAGCTAACTCATGATTTAGTTGAAATTGTCCTTTTGTTTCAGGTAAAGTTTCCAGGCGATAAAATAAAAATGCCTCAATCATGCTACGTGCACGATCAATTTGATCGATTTCTAAGTGAGCAATATCTGAAAATAATTGAGCTAAAGAATTATCTACTCCATCAATCACCAACCGCCGAATTGCAGCAGCATGGTCGTTTTTCCAAAGAGGGTCCGCAGGTAAAACTATATCGGATGGCCAACCAGCATAGGCACTTGCCGGTTGTATGATTTTGTACCCTACACCCTCATAGGCACGCACACGACGTTGAAACATTCTATCCAGCATAGGAACTGCTAAATCAACATAATCATAAACATGAACTTCTTTTTTTGAATCATATAAACGATGTAACCGACCAACATACTGAGCAACCGTACCTTTCCATGAAATAGGGAGGGTCATAAATAAAGTATCTAGACGGGCATCATCAAATCCCTCACCAACAAATCGGCCTGTAGCAAGAACTACTCGCTCTTCTTCTAAAGGAATGGTTTCTAATTGTTCTATAGACTGCTTCATCAACTTAGAACCCATACCACCACGCAATACAATTAAATGCTGCACTTTACCAGCCAGAAGTTGGTATAAAAAATCTAAATGTTCATTGCGCTCTGTCAAAATAAGAGGCGATCGCCCTTTTTTAACTGCTTGAATAACATCATGATAAATTAAATGGTTGCGAACTGCGTCAGAAATTAATTCATCGTATAAATCTTGAAATTGTATTCGTAAGTCTTCATTTATTTGACGAAATGGACGAAAACTTGTAGGACGAACAAATACATAATGTTCAAAAGGACGCACCGCTGCTTGTGCTTTAGCATCCACACGATACAATACTGGGCCACAGCGCATGGTAATAATAGGGTGTCGGCCGTCTTTTCTAACTAATGTGGCTGATAACCCCACAATAAATCGTGCCTTAATTTGCCTAATAACTTCCTCAAAGCTGTTTGAAGGGATATGATGGCATTCGTCTACAATAATCTGGCCATATTGCGAGACTAATTCGGCAACGTCGTTATTTTTAACCACGCTTTGAATCAGTGCAATATCTATAAATCCTTTAAGCTTCTTTTTACCACCACCAAAACAACCGATCTGATTTTTCGGTATATCCAGAAAGGTCTGCAAGCGTTCAACCCACTGATCCTGTAATTGTTTGGTATGCACAATAACCAAAGTACTTACTTGTCGTTTGGCAATAAGCCAGGCTGCAATTACAGTCTTACCAAAGGCGGTTGTAGCTGAAAGCACTCCTATATCTGACTTGAGAAGTGCTTCCACTGCTAATTGCTGTTCTTCTCGCAATTCACCCCGGAAAGTGCAGTCTAATGTTTGTCCACTTATAAGTTCTTCTTGTAGGGTATATTTAATTTTTAAATCTCTACATAGCTTAGTAATCTCATCCAAACATCCACGAGGTAAACCAACATGATGTGAATAGTCATGAGCACAACCTATAATACGAGGCTTATCGTATACAGGTAATCGCATAGCCTGAGCTTTATAGAAATCAGGATTTTGAAATGCAGCGATACGGATCAGACGATTCAACAAAGGCGCAGGGATATTCGCTTTTTCTATAAAGATTTCGTTACTCAGCACCAAATGTAATTTTTTTGGTAAATTTTCAACTATAGGTAGTGAAACAGGCGGTTTCCAGGGGGTTTTATTTTCTTCGTCAATAACCTCCAAGCGAACGCCAACGATACGTCCTTTAGCTTCAGCTTCTGCCACAAGTTTTTCTATTTCGAAATATGCTATTTTTTTAATATTTGCAAGAAAAGTCCATTGATCTTCAATAGCCCGCAGTTGTTCATCTACAAATATACTATTTCCCTGCTGTCTGGGTATTTTTTGTAGAGGCAAAGCAATTAAATTACCAAAACTTCCTCTAGGTAATGTATCTTGATTAGGAAAAAAACGATCGTAAGAATCTAAACCTAGTTGTGGATGTTCTTCCATCGTTTCTGTCAAAATCAGTGCACCTAATCTTCTTGCAAGACTCGCAGAAATGGCTTCTTCAAAAAATAACCACACATGTCCACCATTACCTGAACGAGAACGTTCAAGCACCGCCGGTAAATTCATTCGATGACAAGTTTTTAAAAAAGCAACTGCGTTTTGTTCCCAATGGGCTTTATCGAAATCAGTAGCTAGGAAATAGCAAGTCTCATCCAGCAACATAGGGTAAAGACCCATGACAAACTCATCACCCTTATTATCATAACCTTGTAAATGCCAATAAATGATTTCGTCAGTAATAGGAATAAGACGCCTATGGACACAATCAGAGCATTTTATTTTAGGTTTTTGACAAACAGGTCGTACCCATTCATTACTACATGCGGGGGCATAACCTGTTTTTTGTGTTTTTTTATTTTGAAATCGACGTGGATAGACATCCGCTCGGCCTCGAAAAAGAGATTGAAAAAGTCTGATTTTTTCTGAGGTTGATGAATGCTGGCTAATCAAATCCTTGCCGTTCATTATATCACGTCCTTGGAAAGGGAGGGGACAATTTGTCTCTCCCCTCTGTTTAATTCCGGATTTTGTATAAGATCCTCTACAAATCGTGCCCACTGATTCAATGCTTCCTTGCGTTGTGGCAACATTTCATTTTTATTGTAGGTTGCCATGATGCGAGGCATCTTATGACCAAGGCATTTTTCAATTATTACAGGATCGACATGCAAAGATTCGCCAAGTTGAGTTGCAAACGTTCTTCTCAAGTCATGGGCTGTCCAAGGTAATATGCCAACACGTTCTTGTATCCGCTTAATTGCTCTAGGCAAAGCATTTTCAGTTAATGGAGAATGAGCATCAGCCCCCGGCAACACATAGCAAGATTTACTAATAGCTTTAAGCTGTACCAATAGAGCTTTTACTTTAGAACTTAAATGTATTTTGATTATTATTCCAGCCTTCACATGAGCCGCGGGAATTGTCCATAAGGATTGTTCAAAATTAAATTCATTCCATTGTGCTAATCGAAGTTCTGCAGTTCTAACACCAGTAAGCAAAATAATTTTAATGGCGATTTTTGTTTGTATTGCCATCTGGTTTTTATCACTATCTAAAAAACACCACAGAATTTTTATTTCATCTATGGAAAGAAAACGCTCACGAGATTTCTCTGAGCCACCAATGTCCTTCGCACGAATACCAGCCGCTGGATTGTGCTGCATGCGGCCTCGACTTACAGCATAGTTAAATAACTGCTTAAGCGAACTTAGTACTCGATTAGCATGAACAGGCGCACCTCGATTAACAATAGCATCTAATGCATGTGTAATATTCACTGTTTTTAGATCATCAAGATCTATTTCACCCAATAGTGGAATAATATCACCCTCAATCTGTTTTCTTATTGTTTCAGGACGTTTTCGTTCCTTTATCACGTAACCTGAATACCATTCTAAAACTAATTTGCTTACAGTATTAATTTTACGCTTTTCTTTTTCTATTTCTTGTTTTTTAATTAAGATCTTAGGGCTTTGTCCATCCAGCCGTTGGCCTCTTAATTCCAAGAAGAGTTTTTTAGCATTGGCTAAGCTTAAATTAGGATAGTGTCCAAGAGTTATTTTATCTGTCTTACCATCCATTTTGTAACGATAAATCCACGATTTTACACCTTTAGGAGTAACTCTAATTCCAAATCCTTCCCCTTCGTATTCTTCATAACGCTTAGCTGAAGGCTTTAAAGCTTTTATATAGGTGTCAGTAAATTTACCCACTCTTTTTCTCTTAACAATTAAACCATGTTGGAAATGACAAAAATGTTGCCCTAGAAATATATTTTTTTCTGGGTACACCATGGGGTACACTTAATTGTGTTCTTATTTGAAATACCCATGTTATCATTTGAACCTGATAATAATGATTAAGCTCATATATATCAAGGTTTATAAGAATTATTTGAAATTGTTTGATATTTTCTGATAACAATAAAAAAATGACTGTTAATCATTAGGTCGTCGGTTCGAGCCCGTCCCGGGGAGCCAATTAGGACGATGTGGTAAGTTTAGGAAGGCATCAAAGAGTTTTCTGGGTCATCCCCAAATCTGCACATCATTACCCATAAGTTATATTGCTAAGGGCTTGTTTTGCCCCAAGAAAATCTCTGAGTCGCTGCAAGCCAATCCAAAGTGTAGTAGGTCCTGGTTCAGGGTCATTTTTCCTATTTAAATATCCACCAATAGAAGCAATCCTATTTACTATAACTTGCAATGAAGGAGGCTTATCAGGCGGGGGTTCTTTTTTTATGATTATATGGGCCATATGCCATTCTTCAGTTGAGAAAATTAATTCACAGTTAATATCAGGACATTCGCGACTTAATACGGTTAGATAGAGGATCCGCCAAGCAATAATCATGTAAAACGCTAAACAAGGATCAAAGCGCTGCTTCTCATTGATCTGTAATTTCTCAATCCGACAACCACTTTTTAAGATACGAAAATACACTTCAATTTGCCAACGGCATAAATACCATTTCAGAATGTTATGAGCATCTGTTGCATTATTTATTTTAACATTAGTTAATAAAACCCATTCCAGTGGTTCTTGGCCTTCAGGCGGATTGGTTTCTTCTGCAATCACCACAGTAACAGTGACTGTTTTATCTCCATATTTTGTCGATAGCTTTCGTTTTCTATCTGGGGGACAAAGAGTAAGCTCTGTTGCATACAAATTCTGGGTGACCACTCGACCTATTTGTTTTTCTTTGGCAGGCATTTCAAAAGTAATGCTACAAAGAGGAGAAGTCTTTTTAGTTTTTTCGATTAATTTTTCGTTATCAGGTTTCCCATTATTATTTAAAATTCTACGGTTTGAAGAGGAGCGAATGAGCCAATAAGCTCCCTTATTTTCTTGGGGAGAATAAGCATGTTGCGCTTCATGATATAAATCATAAATATCGGCTTCTCTATCTGCAACAGTTATAACCATGGTCTCTGGAACCTGTAATGCGACTTCGTTTGCTTTTCGATAACCCTTTAGCCATCGATAGCTTTCTTTTTCTTCCAACGGGGTTTTATGATTATCCCTGCTTTTTTCTCGAGCAGTTCGATGGTGTACTTTTTCTCTGGCCCAATGATAAGTATCTAAAACACCTAAGCATAGTCTTTCTGGTGTAACTGCTAAAAGGGGATGTAGAAGTAAGCCTAAATGCTTTTCATGGTTAATCGGGCCTATATCTTCTCGTTCTTTTTGCCCTGTAAAATTAAGCGTTGTCGTATCTTGTAATAAA
>NZ_JHYC01000021.1 GCF_000621525.1 Legionella fairfieldensis ATCC 49588
AGGTTGGCAAACATCTGTTTTAAGCGCCGGTTTTCTTCTTCCAAATCCTTCATTCGTTTGATGTCCGAGGCTTCCATTCCACCGTACTTTGCCTTCCAATTGTAATAAGTAGCATCGGAAATACCGTATTCCCGGCAAACGTCCTTTACTAGTCTCCCTGTTTCTACTGCTTTCAAAATACTAATTATCTGGCTTTCGCTATATCTCGATTTCTTCATCTTGTTCTCCTCGGGTCATGATTATACACGGAGAACTCTAATTTTAAGTGGGACAATTATAAGGGGGGATTACAACACCGCTGGCTTCCTAAAAATCTTATTGCATAAAGCACGGTATGTAGGCGAAAAACGCATTGTAGAGGTTTGGCCAGGATCCTGACGAATCTGTCAAAGGGAACTCATTTTACGATTCATGCCACAAGCTCCACTTTTTTTATGCCTAATAAATTACATGTAAGTACATAAGTCAAATGTATCCTTTTCAAGCTCCAATGGTGCTTTCTCCACCGCACGCTTATCCAGAGCTTTTGTAAGTTGCTCCGCTAGCTTACTAGTTGGTGTAACCCTGGTATCTACTATTTCAAAGTCCAGGTTAGACTTTTGTTTGATTTCCACAATGGCAAATGATCCATCGCATAACTCAAAGACATTATCAAGATACTTATTTTGTTCTAGTGGAATACATTGAGTCATACGTTTAACTTCAGGCAAATCTAAAGGTTCATCTAAAAAGCCGCCCACAAACACTTTGCCACAATTATCTAGTAACATCTGTACTGATAAACCGCACCCTGAATTAGTTGTAATGTTATATACACCAATATCAATGATTTCTTTAAAGGGTAATTTTTGTAATTTAGCAGGCTTATGGCAGGTATGAATACAATTATTATCTGGTTGCACATAAACTTCACCCGTATCGGCCAAGAACGCAGTAAAATCAGTTGTTGAATGAATTTTAGTTATAGGTGGAAGGCCATAAAAAACTCTTGGTTTTATGGGTGAGAACATCGCAGAATGATCAAAACTGCCACTGTAATAAACTTTACCTTCCGTACTCAAGAAAAATGCTGCTGCATGCCAATAATGAATTCTTGTTATATTGCACCCTTTTAAAGCCGTCACTTCTTGAGGTATTGAAACATTATTTTTGTGCCCTAAACCCAATTGACCATACCGATTTTCACCAAAACTATACACATTATTATTTTCATCAATGAGAAATGAAGACATATGACCCAAAGTAAAATCTTTGATTGGCGGTAATCCTTCAATTTTAGTTGGTTTTTTTCGATCGTTTGTATCACCAAGGCCAAGTTGTCCCTCATAATTACAACCTAAAACGTAAACTGAACCATCCCCTGTTAAAGCCATCGAATGAAGATCCCAACGTGCATTATCTTGTTTTTTGATATTGGCCACACTGGGAAAATCGTTATTTTTATCGAGTACAAAAGTTGCGTTGCTATTATCAACAGCTTCTTTTTTATAGATTATTTTAGTCATTATTACTCCATTAAACTGTTTTTAATTTATTGATGTTGGGATGCATGTTCAAACATTTTAGAAGAGTGGCAACACGATATGACAACCTTACTCAATCTTTTATCGTTCGTTTATATTGCTGCCACCACCCTTTTGGTTAATAAATGTCGACAGCACCGGGGCAATTTCGTTATTAATTAAAGGTATATTACGATTTTCACATCCTTCAAGTTTCCAAACAACAATGACATCAATTTGTCGCCCTTGCCTGGTTAAGAAGCTCATCGCGCTTTGCCTTTCTTTTGCACCAAGAGCCTGCTTTCATACTTGGCCAAAAACCCCTTGAAATTCGTCTGTCGAAAACCCTTTAAATATAAGGATAAAAAGTCTTGATTTTTGTATGGCCATAAACTACTGTTTTCGGCCGCTGTAAAGATAACCAAACTGCAATACATGAAACTCTATTCCAGATAAAAACCACATGCTACACTGACAGAACTTGAGACAAACTTCAAGCCAACATTTGATGAGATGGCTATCTTAATCGATTTGGCTCAGCCCAAACTGGCAATGAAGTAATTTACTCTTAATTTGATGGTTATTAATTTAGTTGCGTTTATCTTGGGATTAAATCACTTTGCCTCCCAGGCTACTCGCATTTTTTACATCGCACTAGTGAATTAAAAATTAAGAGGATTTTATTCACTCTCTTCATCATTGACATCTGGTTTGGGTTCTTTACTTTTAAGTTCGTTAAATAATAATGCTCCACGTTCTTTATCTTGCTGCGATAAAGTGGGTTCAAGTCGGGCAAGCTCATTAGCTGCTTGCTCATTATTATTGGAGGCCGCTAATTTTAACCAAGCGTAAGCTTTGCCAAGATCTTTCTCTACACCTAAGCCTACCAAATATAAATAGCCTAATTTTCCTTCAGCCATCATATTACCCTGCTCAGCAGACTTGGCAAACCAGAAAGCAGCCTGATTATAATCTTTATCTATTCCTGTGCCTGTTAACAGCAATTGTCCTAATTCGGCTTGAGCTTGAGAATTTCCCTGTTCTGCAGACGCTTGAAACCAATGTGCTGCTTTTTGGGGATCGGCTTCTACACCAAACCCATTAAGATATTGATACCCTAAATAAGCTTGAGCATTTTTATGGCCTTGATTGGCCGCATTGGCAAACCAATAGGTTGCTGCTTTTTGATCCTGGGCTATCCCATATTTACCTGTATATAATAATCCTAAACTGTATTGTCCCTTGGCATCACCCTGCTCAGCAGATTTTTCATACCAATAGAACGCTTTTTCTACATTTTTTTCTGTTCCTAATCCCATCATATATTGATAAGCCAGGTTAACCTGTGCTTTTGAATAACCTTGTTCTGCTGATTTTTTAAACCATTCAAACGCTTCTTTTTCGTTAGCCTCTACGCCGTCACCGACAATATACATTAAACCTATATTGCGCTGCGCAATGGCATTGCCCTGTAAAGCAGCTTTCATATACCAGGCGAATGCCTGTTTCAAATCTTTCTTGACTCCTTGTCCATTATCATAAAGAAATCCCAGGCTTAATTCTGCCAATACATTATTTTTGGCTGCTGATTTCTCATACCATTCATTCGCTTTAACATAATCTTTATTGACACCATACCCATTTTGGTACATACGTCCCAACAAATACATCGCTTCATCGTTTCCCTCATTCGCTGCCTGGACCAGATGAGAATAAGCAGTAGTGTAATCACCGTTTTCATAAGCAGAAAAACCAATGATTACATCGGCAAAAGCCGAATTAATATAAAGACAAGCAGCGAAAATGAGCAGTCGCATGCTTACTCCCAAATATTTCCTTATCTAAATAGTAGAATATTAGAGCAACAAATCAAATAAAAGAACAATATTGGTTATCAACTCTACGTGAAAGATCTCTTCATTGATATGTTTAATATCTTCAATTCTGTTTCTTTCATCGGAGGCTATTCCTTGGCATATCCATAATTTATCGAATGTCTATTGAATACTACCCATGATAAGTGTAATATTTGAAAAATATGTTTCTAATAATGGCATTACGATGAAAAATTTATTAGATTTAAGTTTGGCAGAAGTTCATGAAAAGTCCTTCAAATCTCAAGCAAAATTAATCTCGTCTGAATATAATGATCCTCCCAATAAATTATTGCAATATTTAAGAAAATTTACTTATCAGGGGCAACCACTTAACTTTACTTTATTGAAAAAATTAACTACAGAAGAAGCATTCATGGCTTTCGGTGATAGTTATTACCGGCCCTTCAAAGATTGCTTTCAGTCTGGAAAGCAATCTGGAAAGTCTAAAAATAATAGCCTGTCCCAAACAATTACTTTTCAACTCGTTGATAATTATTATATTAGCACTGTGCCCATAGACAATGAGATAGGTAGCGCATTAAATAAAGCAGCCTGTTCTTTAGGCTTAGGCCAAAATTTCTTTGGCTATAAAGTAAATGACTCCGTTATTAGGCTCTCCACGGAAAAATATACCCGTTGGCAAACTTTGACACATAAAAATAATTCATTTGAAGTTGAAATGAATTTATCTCAAAAAGAAAATAATTCCATTAACTCTCTCCAGCCATCAACTCCCGACAGGGATGAAATAGATGATCTTGCAGAGATATTATTTGATAACAATCTGCCTCCTCTTCAATCGACATTCGTAATGAATAGTGATCTGCTGAAAAATAATAATTCAGCACTATCCGAAGATATCATTGAATCTGATTTCAACACGCCTGTTGCAATAAATGGTAATCCGTATAGATTTTTCTCCCAAACCCAGCAATTAAACGGAGCAAATGGCAATGATGCTCTGCCCATAGAAAATAGAATCGTTAAAAGAAATTCTCCATTTGATTCACTTCAAGAAGACAATGAAGCGAGAAAAAAATCACGTGTTGGCTTTTAATTCTCTTAAAATTTTACCAAAATTGATAATCCAGTCGCGTTCATAGTCATTTATGTTCAGTACAAAGCTTTCTTTCTTAAGTCAACGTCATGGTATGAACAGTTACCGTAAGTGTTCACGGGATATGCAAATTTTCTCTTCCAGACTGTGTTCCATGACTCGTCTTTCCCGCGCAGGCGGGAATCCATTCATAAAATTTAGCACCGTGTCTAATTTGTAGATAGTTTCCCGCCTGCGCGGGAAAGACATTGACGTTATATACTTCTTAATTACCTATTCCGTGAACACCTACCAGTTACCTATCATTAGATAAGCTTACTTTTTTACTCGCTTCATTAATCTTTTTTTCTTTTTAATCTGTCGCTCTGTAAGTTGATTTTTTTTGTCCTTAAAGGGATTTGATCCTCCTTTAAATTCCAGCTTTAAAGGAGTACCGATCAAATTCAGATGAGAGACAAAAGCATTGGATAAATAGCGTTTATAGCTGTCTGGTAACGATTCAAGTTGATTACCGTGAATTACGATGATAGGTGGATTATGCCCGCCGGCATGAGCATAACGCATCTTGATTCTTCTTCCTTTTACTAATGGAGGAGTATGTTGAGCGGTAAGATCTTGTAACAATCGAGTCAATTGGGGCGTTGAGAAATTTTGCGTTGCTGATGCATAAGCCTGCTTAATATCCTTAAATAATAAGCCAACCCCACTCCCATGTAGCGCAGAAATAAAGCGGATCTTGGCAAAATTCACAAAGTGTAGTCGTCTTGTTAATTCAGCACGGACATGTTCTTTATGCTCTTCATCCAAACCATCCCATTTGTTAACTGCAATAACAAGTGCTTTACCCGCCTCTATGATAAAGCTTAGTATATGCATGTCCTGCTCAGTCAACCCTTCCTGAGCATCAAGCAACATCATACAAACATGAGATTCCTTGATCGATTGGAGCGTTTTTATAACAGAAAACTTCTCAATCTTTTCATCAATACGGGAACGTCGACGTACACCAGCTGTATCAATTAAAACATAAGGTGTATTGTCTCGTTCAAAAGGAATTGCAATACTGTCACGTGTAGTACCTGGCATATCATAGACTACTACTCGCTCTTCACCGAGAATACGATTAATTAAAGTCGATTTACCTACATTGGGTCTGCCTGCAAAAGCAATTTTTATGGCTTTAACATCCGTATCTTCGACAGCTAAAGAGTCTGTTTCAAGAGGAATAGTATTTAATAAAGCATGAATTCCCCGACCGTGCGTTGCTGATACAGGATGAATTTCTTTAAAACCTAAAGACTGGAATTCAGAGCAGGCAATCTCTTCATTAATACCGTCTATTTTATTAACAATAAGATAAACTGGCTTATTAATTTTCCTTAAACGTAACGCAATACTTTCATCGATTCCTGTTAAACCAACCCGCCCATCCACTAAAAACAATACCAGATCAGCTTCTTCAAGTGCTATTTCTGACTGTTTGGACATTAGCTCATCGACAGCTAAATCATCAACACCAATACCTCCTGTGTCAATAACAATAAATGGTTTGTTTTCAAAAGACGCTTGTCCATATTGTCTATCACGCGTTAGCCCAGGAAAATCAGCAACCAGAGCATCCTGAGTTCGTGTTAAACGATTAAACAAAGTGGACTTGCCCACATTAGGGCGACCTACAAGAGCAATAACAGGTATCATCAATTAACTCACAGAAAAACGGCTTAGTTTGCCATTTGTAGACATAACGTAAATATTATTACCTGCTACAGAAGGAGCAGTTGTTACGGCTCCACCCACCTCGGTGCGGGACAATAAATCACCATTTTGTGTTGCTATAATATGGAGTAATCCGGTTTTATCTCCCACCACCAAACGATCGCCCATTAATACAGGTTCCGTCAAACCTCTTGCCTTTAAAGCGACCTGTTTCCAGCTGACCTGACCATTCTGACGATTAATAGCCCAGATGATGTCCTCACTATCGGTTAAATAAATTGTTTTACTATCAATAGCCATATTTTTATACACAGAAGCTGGTTTTCGCCACAAAAACTGACCATTATCCAACGATAAAGCGCCGACATAACCTTGATAACTCGCCAGGTATGCTATATTACCGCGGATAATAGGATCAGCATCAATATCAACCAATCGCTCAACGTCACTGGAACCGCTCGCATAAGCAATACTACGCTGCCAAATCAAACGCCCTGTTGCTACATCCACAGCGTCCATTTTGCCATCGGAGTAACCTACCAGAGCTAATTTGTTATCAACGACCACAGGAGACGAACTTGCCTTCAAAATAAGGCTGGGTGCACCATGATCAGACAACCACAATTTTTCCCCATTCGCGAGGCTAAATGCATACAAATTACCGTCAATGGTTTTAGCGATTAGCTTATTAGCAGCTATAACAGGCTTGGACAGTACTTCACTCGAAACTTTTTGCTGCCAAAGTTCGGTACCATCCGTTTGTTTTAATACAACGATTGTTGAAGCATCAGTTCCCAAAGCAAGAACACCCGCTGCGACAGTAGGACCACTAATTATTCCGGTAGTTAATTTTTTAGACCACAGTAATTGACCTTTATTCTTATCTACAGCCTGGACTAAACCGCTTGCATCGGCTGTGTAGACAATATTACCTATAATTTCTGGTTTTAATTTAAAATTTGCGCCTGTTTTTTGGGATCTGCCGATAGGCAAAGACCATTTTTCAACTAATTTTGCTTTAGCTTTAAGTGGAGTTAACGCAGTTGGCGCAGGCGTATTATCCTGGCCCAATAAATAATCATCCACTTTGGAACATGCCTGTAATAACAGGCATAAAACCAAAAATAGTAATTTTTTGTTGTGCAACATATTACCTCTTTAATTAATGGCAATCGGACTAAAAATAATAACCTGTTATTCAGTCAAACTGTTTATATCGCTATTCAGACAGATTGCTCTTTAGTATCAACAGGCGATTGAGTAAGCGCGGCCAATTCATTAGATTTCATCTCAAGAAAAAGATTGACCATCCCATTTGTATGAACCTCCGCTACTGCGTCTTTATAAGCAGCAACTGCCTGTTGGTATTTTCCAGTAGCAGTGTATATGTCGCCTCTTAGTTCGTTAATAATGGGCATATAAGCTTTATCATCAACAGTGGTCAATTGAGCCAGTGCCTTATCATAGGACTTTTCCGCCGCAAATAAACGCGCCATCCGAATTCTCGCCACCTGTTTTAAAGACAATGCTCTGGAATTATTAGCCACATGTTCTAATTCTTTTATTGCTTTATTATAATTGTCACTGGTTATAAAGAGCCTGGCCAGGATCAGACGAGCTACATCCGAATAAATTGTTCCATCATAATTATTAATCAGACGATGGGCATAAGACTGGACAGCCTCATTATTTTGATGAGAAAAAGCAACCATGAGATGCTCATAAGAAGCAGAAGCTTGCGTTTTGATCTTCGCGGTATGCCAATTCCAGTATTTAATACCTGCAACAGTTAATAACACCAATGATAAAAGGATTGTAATAAGGTTGCTGTATTTATTCCACC
Source organism: Legionella fairfieldensis ATCC 49588 (assembly GCF_000621525.1). GTDB lineage: Bacteria > Pseudomonadota > Gammaproteobacteria > Legionellales > Legionellaceae > Tatlockia > Tatlockia fairfieldensis. The sequence continues at coordinate 7,996 of NZ_JHYC01000021.1, forward strand.
ATTTTTTTATAGCTTCTAACTGCTCTTCTTCTGTCATATAAACAGACATTGTATTCTCCTACGGCAATCTATGAATTAATCTAAATTAACAGGCGAACTATCGATAGATTTTAAATGGCTTCGTAAATAATCAGGCAAATCTTTCTGTAAGATAGTTATTTGTTCATCGCGATTACGTAAATTTTTAATACTAATTTTTTCATGGGCTGTTTCTTCTTCTCCCAGAATCAAGGCAAAATCAGCACCACTTTTATCTGCTTTTTTAAATTGACTTTTAAAGCTCCCTCCCGCCGTATTAGTAATAATTTGCCAATCGTGATTATCAGCGCGCAGTTTTTCTGCAAGCAACAACGCAGTTTGCATTGCTTCCTCATTAGTGGCAACAATAAAAAACGAAGGTATTTTATCTGTTTCTGGGGATATAGCCAGCGTTTCAAGCAACAAGAGCAATCGTTCTGCACCCATAGCAAACCCCACCGCCGGGGTTGGGGTACCACCTAAATGTTCAACCAATGCATCGTAACGACCACCTGCACAAACAGTTGCCTGACTACCTAACTTATCGGTTACCCATTCAAAAACGGTATGACCATAATAATCCAGTCCACGTACTAAAAAAGGATTAAATGAATAAGAAATTCCTAATTTTGTTAATCCTTCACAGAGCGTTTCAAATCGTTTTCTACTATCAGAACCGAGTGAATCAATCAATTGAGGAGCATTGCTGATTAAATGTTGCATGTCAGGATTTTTACTATCGAGAATGCGCATAGGATTTCTATCCAGACGTCGTTTACTGTCTTCATCAAGTTGTTCAAAATGCATCTTGAAATAAGTAATTAACTCTTGTCGATACGTTTGCCGCTCTTCCAATTCACCCAGTGTATTGATTTGCAAATGAACTGCTTTATCAATGCCTAATATTGTCCATAAGCGCTGACAAATAGCTATAAGTTCTACCTCAATAGCAGCACCAGATGTGCCTAAAGCTTCAACTCCTAATTGATAAAACTGACGATATCGCCCCTTTTGAGGTTTCTCGTGGCGAAACATAGGACCTGTATACCAAAGTTTTTGTTGCTGGTTGTATAGTAATCCATGTTCCAGGCAGGCACGCAAACAGCCTGCTGTCCCCTCTGGTCTTAGTGTTATACTTTCCCCATTTAAATCATTGAAAGTATACATTTCTTTTTCAACAATATCAGTGACCTCTCCAATTGTGCGTTTGAAGAGCTGTGTGTTTTCTAATAAAGGGAAACGAATTTCCTGATAACCATATTGCAATAGACAATGAGCAAATAGTTTTTCAAGTCGCCGCCATGCAGGAGTTTGATGAGGCAAGATATCATTCATGCCTCGTATCGCCTGAATTTTATCAACCATCGTGACTCTCCATAGGGGGCACTTGATTCTCGTTATGTGAAGTCGAGGTAATAACCGACTGCATTTTTGACAGATCAGTAAGTTTTAACTCTGTGTCAGTTTTGAATGGAATTGTTTTTGCCTCTGCGTGAGCGTTTTTTGTGGGAAGCCGTTGGCTCTCTTTATTTTTTTGCCACCAGAAACCCGCTGCAATCAATGCGCTTATTGTAATTAATCCCGTTAACAAACGTACGGCTCTTTCACTTTTATTCGATTCTCGCTTACCTTGCCATAAAGCCTTTTCAAGTTTCCGTTCACTCGAATACATGCTGTTAAAAACTTCAAGTAAAGGTTCGGCTGGAACGGCAAGTAATTTCGCATAAGCACGAATATATCCTTTAATAAAAACGGGTTCAGGCATTTGATCAAAATTATTGGCTTCCAGGAGTTCGATAATTTTGACTCGTAAGTGAAGTTTCCCGGCAACATATTCCTGACTATACCCCTTTGCTTCACGTACATAGGCTAATTGCGTTCCTGGTTTTTCCTGAGTTCTATTATGAATTTCATCCATTGTTATTGTTGTATTCATGTTTTGCTCCGGTATAGTCAGTAAAAGGGTTTAATTGACTTAGACGCTGCTTATAAACAGACTCAGCGTCCGGCTTGTTTGCTGTATGGGCTACTTTAATAGCCAGACTAAGCAGGCTTAAATCCTCTAAAGTAAGCTCAGGGTATCGTTGCAAATAAAACAACGCCTTGACCGCATGATGTTGCCCCAGTTCTATTTTAACTAATTCATACAAGGACTGTTTGCGTTGAGGATCCTGATTTAATGCTTTAGAAAAATAATATTTGGCTTTAGGATAATCAGGAATAGCTGCTGCGCACAATCCAGCGTTTTCATAAGCGCCTGCGGTATAAATATAATGAACATCTTTGACTGCTTTCAGAAAATAGCTCTCAGCTTCTTTATATTCACCCAATCGACATAGAAAGGTACCATAATTATTCAATTGAGCGCCACTCCCTGGTGCCAGGGATAATGCTTTTTGGTAATACGTGCGAGCTTCTTTTGTGTCTCCCGTTTTTTCAAAATAATAGGCCATGGCAACATTAACATCAGGGGAGTCAGGAGCCAAATCCAGCGCTGTAAGTAACTTATGCTTGGCTCTGACGCTATCACCTTGCTTTAAATAAGCAATACCAAGCTGTGTATTGTAAGAAGCTGCCTCTTTCAGTTTTTGTGTATTCTCTGTGTTTTGGGCTCTTTGTTGGCAGGCCTGTAACACGATAAAGCTGAAAAACAGTAATAGGCGAATTAAATTTAACACAATAATTATACGTTCTTAAGAGATGGGCTATTATAGCGCTTTAAAATAAGTTAAGCATCTTTTTCCTCAGAAACACAACAGGATAATGGTCTATTCTAAATAATATTGGAGCAGGTAACCCTCTCTAACCTATTAATTTACGAAGAGCGTATTATGAAAGTCATCCTGTTTTTAATATTAAGCGGCCTCTGTCTTGCTTCTGTCGGGGCAACTATCATCATTAGAGGGCAAACATCTCCCCTGGAATACCAGCATGAAGCGTATTACTTGCCTTTAAATTTTGTTATTCCTCCTGGCACTACGAACTTATTCATTACCATGGATGGGGTTGATAAGGTGTGTTTTTTAGATAAAGCTCATCCAGGAATGTTCGACCAAATTTCTGAGGTTAGTATAATTATCAATGGCATAAAAACGGAATGGAATTGTTTTCCCTATAAAACGACTGTTTTTGAAGTTCGTCCCTAGCCAATTATTGTCGTGAACCTTCTCTCATGTCCTCAGAAGAAGTTTGTGGTACAAAATGTAATTTTTGCCAGCGTCTTGCCCGACTTGTTCTGTCCTTCACTTCCCCCGCAAGTTGACCACAAGCTGCATCAATATCATCTCCTCGCGTCTTACGGGTAATGGTGTTGATTCCTTTGGCAATTAATTTTTCGCGAAAAGCATCAATGGTAGCCTGAGAAGAGCGTTGATAGTGTGTTAAAGGGAAGGGATTAAAAGGAATCAAGTTCACTTTGGATGGGATATTTTTTAATAATTTAATAAGTTGTTCAGCATGCTCGGGTTGATCATTGACATCTTTTAGCATGACATATTCAAATGTTACCTTTCGCTTGGGTTCATTTTTAAAATAATGTTTACATAAGGCCATTAATTCAGCTAAAGGGTACTTCTTATTAATAGGAACCAATTCATTACGCAGCGTATCATTAGGAGCATGTAAAGAAACGGCAAGAGCAACAGGACTTGTCTCGCGCAAACGGGCAAGCTCCGGCAGAACACCTGATGTGCTTAAAGTAACACGTCGTTTGGATAAACCATAGGCAAAATCATCCATCATAATGTCCATGGCGGCTACCACATTATCAAAATTAAGGAGAGGCTCTCCCATTCCCATCATCACGACATTGGTAACCCGCTTATCATGCGCCCCTTTATCCTGTGATAATTCACGCACGGCTAACCACACCTGACCAATAATTTCAGCGGTAGTTAAATTACGATTAAAACCCTGTTTTGCTGTTGAACAGAAACTACAGTTTAAAGCACAACCAACCTGTGAGGATACACAAAGCGTACCCCGATTGGTTTCAGGAATAAAAACTGTCTCGATACAATTGCCGCAATCGAGCTTTAATAACCATTTATGAGTGCCATCATTTGACTTTTGGCAGGTTATAATTTCAGGCAAACGAATTTCAGCAATCTCTTGAAGTCTTTCACGTAATACTTTTCCAAGATTACTCATTAAGGAAAAATCCTGAAAACCAGCCTGATGAATCCATTGCATCAGCTGTTGAGCACGATATGGCTTTTCACCCAAAGAGCTAAAAAACTCGCGCATTTGCTGATAATTAAAATTCAACAGGTTAGTTTTCTGGTTCATTATTTATTCTCAAACGGCGTTGAAACCGATTATCGTTTACAAATTTCATGAGGTTCAAAGAAAAATGCAATCTCCTGTGCGGCAGTCTCAGCACTATCGGAACCATGAACCGCATTGGCATCAATACTGTCAGCAAAATCGGCACGAATGGTACCCAGGGCAGCTTCTTTAGGGTTGGTTGCGCCCATCAATTCACGATTTTTGGCAATGGCATTATCACCTTCCAGTACCTGAATCATTACAGGACCAGAAATCATGAAAGAAACCAAATCATTAAAGAAAGGACGATCCTTATGAACAGCATAAAAGCCTTCTGCCTGAGGACGAGAAAGTTGAACCATTTTGGCTGCTACAATCTTTAATCCGGCTTTTTCAAAACGAGAATAAATTGAACCGATAACCGATTTGGCGACAGCATCGGGTTTGATAATAGAAAGAGTTAATTCATTTGCCATAACGCACTCCAATTGACTAGGTAAAGCGCGATATTATACACGAGGTTATCCTTTGGTGGTAGAGCCTGATTTTTCTATCTGGCTTTTGCATTCCAAATAACACTTAAGATTCTCCAATATCTTGATCAAAATACAGTGACTCCCGATTTTCTTCGCTTTGCACCTGATCATAGTGATATTCGGGAAGTTGTTTTATCAAATCATTGACACGAAGAATTAACTTATAAAAATCGGTACGCCAATTTTTTAACTGAGCACTTAAATCCGATGTTTGATTAATAAAATCAGCCAGAGGTGTTTCAATTTCCGACATAAATTCTTCAAAACCGACTACCTTATCGATAAAGATCTGTTTTTCTTCTTTTGTTAACTTTTTTCCTGCAATAGTTTCAATTCTTGGCCATATATTATTTTCTGAAGCGAGTGTTCTCTCTGTAGAAAGCAAACCATTAAGAACCAGGGTAATTAAATTTTCTTCGATAGTAATCCCATAAGCCTTTAGACTTGCATGAATATTTCTTGCTGCTTCAGCTAAAATTTTTCGCCACTTTTCGGCATATTGAATAAGACTTTTTTGAGTTTCAGCAATCAGCTTATTATGATCCAGTTCACACGCATGAAAAGCTTCTCCCATCGCAACTAAAGCTTCACGCTCTTTTTCGAGATCCTCCCGCGCAAGACCTCCTGGAGAGTCTTCTCCTTTGCCATTTTCACCCGACAAAAGATAATCAATAAATAATTTTTGAGCATAAATTTGATAGTCACGCGCTTGTTGCAGAATAATACCATTGAGAACGTTTTTTAAAGGGACGCGCAATAATCGGTGATAAAAAGTGGTTGGATTTTTTACTGTATTTAACAGATCTTCGGGTTGAAGACGAATTTTATAGTATTCTAAAATTCGCTCGACAGTGATTAAACCATAGGTTGAAAGCCAACTCGTTAATTCATTTCCTGCTTGTTCTTCGCTCATTATTAATCCAATTTGATTTGTAACAGACTGTAGTATATAAAGCACTATTTAATTATAGTGTAGATCTACCATGCTAAGCCCGGACACTAATGATTTGCAAATGTTAATTCGCTTTCTACAAACACCCACGCCCCAAGCGTGGCTGGATATGGCCATTAATAATTTGTCTACTCTCTTGATTGATCATGCTCATTGTGAGCGAAAAGCCGCGGCAACGGCAATTAATTTTATCGCGAAGTACCCGGAAAAATCAGAATTAGTGGAAGTCATGTCCCCGTTAGCGCGAGAAGAATTATTACATTTTGAAAAAGTACTGGCTTTATTAACGTCACGACATATTCAATTTGGTCCCTTGCCTCCCTCTGATTATGCGCAAAAAATGCATGATTTTGTGACAAAAGGAAACAATAAAGAACGTTTGCGAGATCAATTAATAATTGGAGCAATTATAGAAGCACGGTCTTGCGAGCGCTTTAACACGCTGGTTCCTTATCTTTCAGACGCTTATCTAAAAAAATTCTATGCTTCATTAGTAAAATCAGAAGCGCGCCATTTTCGGGATTATTTATACCTCGCCGAGCTTTATGGCGGAGATATAAAAAAACGTATTAATTTTTTTATACAAATAGAAAATCAATTAATTACTTCAGACGATAAGGTATTTCGTTTTCATAGTGGAGTTCCAGCTACTTCCGCATAACCTTGCAGATAAAGGCTATTTGTAGCTTTCCTTGCTAATTTTGTGCAGGAAAAGCTACCTCTTGACCTGATTCTTCGGAAACTGTTTTAAGCAGCAGGAGCGGCGCTTTTAACCGCCATATTAAAACGATTAGACAAGAATGCTTCAAGCCCATGGTCTGGATCTTCGTTTAAAGCGTTAAAATCGCCCTGAGTCATCTTGTTACCCGCTTTATCCACTAATTCAAGTTTATCTTTTTTCGGAGGTACCCCAGGCGTTGCAATAGCTTCATAACCATGAAGTTTTGCCCATGCAATGATGCCTGTGTCAAAGGATTCCTGTAACTTTTGACTTACTTCGTCATTTCCCAGGGGTTTATTATTCTTACTAATAGTTGTTACCAAACCTTTAGCTTTATTAATCTCAACATAAAATTTAACATCAGGCAGTTTTCCATCTTTCAATAATTTTTTGGTAAGAGCATCAGAAACAATGCCTCCTGTTCTTTCCCAAAGTTTGTGAGTTAATGGATTATTTACCACAGGATTTTTCGTAACAACCTTCCATATTACATCTTCCTTGGCTATAGCTTTATTTAAATCCATCAGCGCATGTACCAGACCCATCATGCCAATTGCCCAGTCGTTATATCCAGCAAAATCTTTTTCAACAAGTTGATTTGCATTGATCTTTACCTTATCCCAGTAAGAACAAGGCTTGCCACTCTGATCGGTGGTAGCAGTATTAATTTTGTGCTGCTTCTTCTCTTCTCTAATTTGTGAATTAAGTGCTTTCATCTCTTTCTGGGCTTGCAGATATTCCTGTTTCAAAGACTCTTTTAACAGATTGTCTTTTTCATTTTGAATTCTAAGTTTTTCGCTTTCTGAAAGAACCATATCTAATCCCTCACACAATTAAATTCTATAATATTTGTCTTATAATAACACAAAACTTGAGGACTTTCGTCCCAGTCGCTTAACACATATTGACTATACCTATTACTATTATATACATGATTACTTAAGCCAGGCTTATGTGTATGGCCATGAATTAACATATTTACTTTATGTTTAGCCATGTGTTTAAGCATTGGCTTTTGTATGACATCCATTTGCGAACGGGATTTCTGCTTATTCATTTGACTGTGTCGTCTTACTTTATTGACCATTTGAACGCGGATACTAAAAGGAATAGAGAGAAAACACTTTATAAACAAACGATTTCGTGTCAACCAGCGAAACCATTGATGTGTCTTATCTTTGGTACAGTATCTATCGCCATGGACTAATAAAACTCGTTTATCACCCAGCTGGATAACAGTTGGCTCCGAAAGGATTGTTATACCGGCATGCCGGGCAAAATCCTTACCGACTAAAAAATCACGATTACCGTGCATAAAATAGACATTAACGCCTTGCGTAGTCAGCCATTTTAAACGCAAAGCAATATGACGCCCCCAGTCATCAAGCCCATCATCGCCCGCCCAGGCATGAAAAAAGTCACCGAGAATGTACACTGACTGCGTATTGATAGCAGCCCATTCAATAAATGCAGTAAATCGCTTCAAAATTAAAGGTTCATCAGGGTGTAAATGTAAATCAGAAATAAAAACCGCTTCACAGGCTTTATCTTGTAACGTTAACATAAAGGCTCTACATTGATGTGTTCATTTTCCAAATAAATCTGACAAGGTCCCGCGTGCGATTCAATGGCATCACTCAAGCGATAAAAACCGGCAATAGATACCAGTTCAGCATCCAGAGATTGACAAAAAATTCTCGCCTGTGTATCACCGGAAATACCTGCCAATGCCCTGCCACGTAAAGTACCGTAAACATGAATATTGCCATCAGCAAGAAGTTCTGCACCATGACTTACTGACGCGGTAATAACCAAATCCCCCCCTTTACTGACTACCTGTTGACCGGAGCGCACCGGTGCCATTTGCAGTTTGGTTCTTATTGGTTCTGTTACTACCTGCTCCTGGGCATTTTCTTCAACAAGCAGTTTATCATGAGCAGAAGAGCTATTTAGAACAGCAATTCCCTGACATTGGGCCAGCGTAGCAAGAAAAGGATTAGCACCCTGAATAGCAACAGGCAAAAGATTATATTTTCGCATGCATTGAAAAAAGATCTGCAAATCAAATTCTACATCAGGCAATGCACTGCAATCGAGAATGATTGGGGTTTTGTCAAAAAAACGAGGTGCTTTTGCAACAAGTTCTTCCAGGTTTTGTTCAAATTGAACACAATCCCCACTCAATAATTGCATGACTGTTAACGTATATAACCTGCCCTTTAGCTTAAATGTCTGTGATTTCAATACATTATCTACCATAACCAAGATATCCATCGCTCTTTTTTTTGTTTATACTATCATGTGAGGATCAATAACAGAAGGACATCGATGTGGATAAAGTGTGGTTAAAGAGCTATCAAAATAATGTTCCCTACGAAATTAAAATCGATGAGCAAGCCTCTCTTGTCTCTTTATTTGAAGAATCATGCCACAAATTTTCCAGGCGGATTGCTTACGTTAATTTAGGTTGTGAGTTAACTTACGAAGAACTGGAGAAAAAAAGTCGTCATTTTGCCGTTTATCTCCAACAGCTAAACTTAAAAAAAGGAACACGTATTGCGCTCATGATGCCTAATTTGTTGCAATATCCTATCGCCTTATTTGCCATTTTGCGTGCTGGCTATATTGTCGTTAATACTAACCCTTTATACACACGTGATGAAGTAGTCCACCAAATGAATGATTCCGGTGCGGAAGTACTGGTTGTTGTGGCTAACTTTGCCCACACCGTTGAAAAAGCGCTTCCCTCCATTAAAACCCTTAAACATGTTATTGTGACGGAAATTGGTGACATTTTCCCACCTGTTAAACGCTTTATTGTTAATGCAGTAGTAAAATATATAAAAAAATTAGTGCCCACTTATCAGCTTCCCCATTCAGTAAAATTTAATGAGGCTTTAAAACAGGGAGAAAGCGGTACAATAAATTCAGTTAAACTGACCAGTCAGGATATTGCATTTTTACAATATACGGGAGGCACAACAGGCATTGCAAAAGGAGCCATGCTTACTCATGGCAACATGATAGCTAACCTGCTTCAAGCCTCTGCATGGGTTGAACCCTTAAAAATTAATGAGCAGGACATTATTGTTACCGCTTTACCGCTTTACCATATTTTTTCACTTACTGCTAATTGTCTTGTCTTTCTCAAAGCCGGCGCAAAAAATATCCTGATAACCAATCCGCGTGACATTCCTCATTTTATCAAGGAAATTAAACACAGTGGATTTACAGCCATTACCGGTGTAAACACCTTGTTTAACGCGCTTTTAAATAATCCAAAAATTAAAGACATCGATTTTTCCGCCTTAAAACTTGCTCTGGCAGGCGGTATGGCACTGCAAAAAAATGTCTCTCTTAAATGGCGTGAAATAACCAAAACACGGGTTCTGGAAGCCTATGGTTTAACAGAAACGAGTCCTGCGGTGACCATTAATCCTCTTTATCTTGAAACCTATAATGGGAGTATCGGCTTACCCTTACCTTCGACCGATGTTTCCATCCGTAATGAAGACGGTGTAGAGGTACCTGTTAATGAAACAGGCGAGCTTTGTGTAAAAGGACCTCAGGTGATGCTGGGCTATTGGCAACGCCCTGATGAGACTGCCCAAGTTTTTTACTCTGATGGCTTTTTGAAAACAGGTGATATCGCAAGAATTGATGAAAAAGGTTTTGTCTATTTGGTCGATCGAAAAAAAGATATGATTGTCGTATCAGGTTTTAATGTTTATCCTAATGAAGTAGAACAAGTTATCTCCATGCATCCCGGCGTACTGGAAGTGGGCGTTGTTGGCGTAATGGATAACGATTCGGGAGAAAGAGTAAAAGCTTGTATCGTGAAGCGCAATCCCGACTTGACTGCTGAACAGGTTATTGCTCACTGCCGGGTTCATTTAACCGCTTATAAAGTCCCCAAAATTGTAGAATTCTATGACGAACTTCCCAAAACAAACGTGGGTAAAATTTTAAGACGTGCATTAAAAGAAGATAAAGAGACAAGTGCTGCCTAATGTAGATCCGTGCAGCATTCTCAACACTTATAATGAAATGTTCCAATAGAAAGACTTGGTTTATCCTTGGCTCTTATCTATGGTTATTTCACAAAGCCAGGTATAAAAATAATTGCTTATGGGTCCCGTTTCTGTTTCCGAGACTGGATTTAAATCAAGTCATTTAAAATCAAAAGCAGTGTACTTCTCTTGCAAGCTAAATAACCCTGTCGATTCACCCATTTATCCTAAAAAGCATATCCACATCTTGAGTGGATATCTGCTTTTGGATACGTTTACTTGCGATTAATTCGTTTTCAGATCAAATTTTAATCAAATTAGTGTATAATTAAACATTATGGCGTTTAATTAATAATACTATGTTTGAAGCCCTGCCTCAATCAATGCTTTTAGATCTTTTTAATTATCTGGATAAAAAAGATATCGTCTCTATTTTAGCTGTTAATAAGGGGCTGCGAGAGCAAGCTAATTTATATTGGCGAAATCAATTTAAACAGGATTTTCCTGCATTTTCTCGTACTTTATTTAATCCCGACGTCCAATGGATAGTAATCTATGAAACAGTAAAAAAATTAGAACATAATAATAGAGAAGTCAACAAAACAACCATTAAGGACTGGACCACCCTCCTCAAGGCAGTACAGCCGACCCACATTAATCATATAGAAAATTGGTTAAAAAATGGCGGTAAAACAAGTATGTCGCTCCTCCATTTTGCTATGAAAAACGGATATTCTGAAGCCACTACATTGCTGATAGAAAAAGGAGGTGAGCTTCATACTGATCAGGATGGTAATACCCCGCTTCATCTTGCTGTAAAATATAAACATTTCGAAGCGGTAAAGCTTTTGATAAGAAAAGGAAGTGATATTAATCAAATTAACAAGCATGGCAATACTCCCCTTCATCTTGCCATAGAAAATAACGATAAAGAAACGGTCAAATTTCTACTTGAAAATGGCGCTGCGCTTAATCAAACTAATTATGTCGGTGACACTCCACTTCACATTGCCATGGAAAATTATGATAAACAAATCATCGAAATACTGTTCAAAAAAGACATTGACCTCCATAAAAAAAACTTAAGAGGAGAGACATTTCTTCATAAGGCCGTAGACCTTGGAGACAGTCATTTAATCGATTTTTTCATAAAAAATGGTGTGGAAATCAATGAAAAAAGTATAGAAAATAAAACAGCCCTTCATTTAGCTGCTCGTAAAGGCCATTTTGAAGCGTGTAAAATTCTTCTAAGAAATGGCGCTATGACGAATGTAAAAGATAATTATGATAACACGCCTTTCTCCGAAGCAAACCGTTCAGGAGAGTCCAATATTATCAATTTATTCAAATTAGATAACTACAGAAAAACTTTGTTAAAAAACATAGAAGAAAAAAAATCAGACAATAAACCTTATCATTATCGAGGAAATTTTGCTTCCTTTTTTAGTTCCCTAGGTGTTGATTTAGCCAGTCATTCTATAGAAGAAAAAGAAAAAGCATCAACCGTTTTATGGAAAGTAGTTACCGGAGAACTAACAGGACAGGCTGCAAAAGATGAACTGAAAAAGCATCAAAAAGCATTTACTAATGGTGAATTATGTTCTATTTATAATGACTTAAAACCAATAATCCAACAACAGGTTTCAATCAAACTAAACGAAATCCCATCAGAAGAACCTGATTCCAACAACAAGAGTAATTATACTATTTAGATACACCTCATAGCCTAAAAAGGCATTATTTTTTCTTTAGCCGGCGATGATATCCACATAGTTTTCATAAACTGATTTTCCATTCAAACCCAGATCTGCTTTCTCACGAAGAGTCTTGCGAGTCTCCGAAAAAAATGCTGCAAGATTATTCGAAAAATACCGCTTAGGCAGATAAGGTTTTCCCGAGTGAGCGTAAGACGGTTTCCCTTCTATCACCGATTGATTTAAAAGTGCACCAGGTACAGCTTGTGCTACCCTATCAGCTGCGAAGGACGCATCAGCCCCATTGATATTAATCCTTAAAAACGCATGTTGTAGCAATGGGTGATTGATAGAGAATGCTGGTCTTTTAAACCGATCTAATAAATTATCTGGTAAAATAATTTTAAATTGTTCGTGTGCACTCGAGTGCCTTTCATAAACCGCGAGTATAGCACTAACATAACTGTCTAAATCCTGGATGCCAGGATGAAGACCAAAGCGTACTTGTACATTAGGATGACCAGGCAGCTCTGCCAATAAGCATTCTAGAAATCCTATATCAGTTATAACAGGTTGTGTTGTACTACTTACAAAAGCCAATGTTGAACTCGTCGATACCTGCAACCTCTCTCTAATTTCTTCTGAATTTCGTGTTGAGTCGTATGAGTATGCATTATTTAGGCTCAAGTGGCCGGTAATATGTACTTTACTTACGTCATCGATCTCAAAATCATCGATTGCGTCAGCTAATGGTAATGCCCAATGAACATTGGGTTTGCTTTTTAATTTAGGCACGTATTCCCATAAACAATGAGTCTCGGGCTTAAACATAAATTCATAGGCCATCAGGATGGGCGTATCTTCCAAAGCTTCTGCAATTTGAAAAGGGATTTCATTGCTTACCGAAGGCACACCAAAATAAGCATAGTTTATATTTTTATCCTTGATATACTGAATGATAATATCAAGTTGGTCTTTTGTACAAAGTCCTACAGAAAAATTTTCCACACTTAATATTTCAGAGAGCGTATGTTTTAGGACAAGCGATGAAGACTGAAAATTGCTTATACGTTGTTCTGCTGTTTTAGTGAGTGCAATAAGAAGCGTTTCATTTTGACCTTTCTGCTCCATGGATTTGATCGTATTCAATGCTAAATCTGTATCACCTATACTACTAACAAAAAACGCTACCCTCACAATCACCTCACTGGCTTAGCTTACTTTTAAAGTGCTCAATTATAAAACATCTATCATTTGTTTGTAAACTCAATCAACAAGTGTCTTTGGTTTAAATTAACCCAATAGAGCCTACCGGATTAACTGCATCATAATACGTGCTGTTGCGCCCCATACAAAGTGAGGAGTAGCGGTGTATTGATAACTTTTAATAGAAAAACCAAAGCGGCTAACCATTATTTCCTGGTAATTTGAAGCCTTGCTCACATCGTTCATTGACAAACTAAAAATATCGGAAACTTCATTATTATCAATGGAATAAGGAGCGATTGTTTCAATGGAGGATAACCAGGGATGAATAATATACCCGGTTAAAGTTCGTTCAGGGGTCATTGGCCTTATGAGTTGGACACGTTGCGATGAAATACCCAATTCTTCTTGTAATTCTCGTAAAGCAGTCTCATACAAATTTGCATCACCCTGTTCCCATTTTCCACCAGGGAAACAAATTTCACTGGGATGATTACGCAAATTAGCGCTTCGTTGAGTGAGAATTAATGAGTCACTAGCGCGTTCATAGAGCACAATCACCGCTGCTTGTTGTTCCGGGTTTTTTCCCCGTTCACTGAAGTCCATTAGTGATCGCTGCTATTTTAGTGAAACATTCAAGATATTCGTCTTCCCAATCAGAGTCAATAACAATCCCGCCACCTGCCGCCAGATGCAGCACGCCATTGCGCGCGGTCAGAGTTCGAATAGCAACATTCGTATCAAAGCGTCCGTGTTGAGAAAAATAACCAATGGCGCCACAATAGATGCCACGTCCGTGTTGCTCCTGCTCTGCAATGATACGCATGGATTCCAGTTTAGGCGCGCCTGTAATAGAGCCACCGGGAAAACAAGCCTGAAAGACGTCTAAAGGAAATTTACTTTCCAGACACAGGGCTTCAATATGACTTACCAAATGGTGAACTGACTGATAGCTTTCAACTTCACATAAAGCTCGTACCTGAACAGAACCCGGCTGTGCTATTTTACCTAAATCATTACGTAGTAAATCGACAATCATAACATTTTCAGCCCTGTTTTTAGCGCTTCTTACTAACTTTTCGCGTAATTGATTATCCAATTGCGGATTTGAGGAGCGTTTTTCAGTGCCTTTGATAGGGGACGTAAGTAAATAATTCTTTTCCATCATAAGAAAACGTTCTGGCGAAAAACCAAGAATATCCGCCTCATCAGTTCTAAGAAATGCAGCATAAGGAACCGGATTATTCATTCGAATCTTTTTGTAAATCACCCAGGCATCCCCTCGATAAGGCGCATTAAACGATTGCGTATAATTAACCTGATAAGCCCGCCCTCTTTTTAAATCCTGATGAATGGAATAGAAAGCATCCTGATACTCACTTTTAGACAGCATTGGCGAGAATGGTTTCTCAACGGTAAAAAAATCGAACTCCTTATTAGTTTCCTCCCAACGAGCCAAAATTTCCTTTGAAATCTCTGCTGTTTCTAAACGATCATTTGCTGCAAACAAACAAACCTGTTGCAAATGGTGATCAGTAATAATTGCCCAATCATACATCCCGATATCGACCAAAGGCATATCTTGAAGATTGGTCTGGGGAGAAGAAGCCACTCCTGCCAACCAGGTGGCCAGATCATAAGAAAAATAACCTATCGCACCGCCTTGAAACGGTAAATCAATGACCGATTTTTTTCGCGGAAGTAACTGCTGCAGGTGCTTGAACACCTGTTGTTTATGATCTGATTCACGAGGAAGGATTATTTTTTCATAAGGAAAAGCACTAAGGATATCATAGCGTCCCACTGTTTTATCACTGCTTTCTAAAAGAACAAAACCCGGCAATTTAGCCAAATTTTGGTAATTATTTAGTAAATTCTGGTTGTAATTCAAATTAAAAACACTAAATTTGCTCACAATTTTCCCATTTTAAGCAAGGAACTATCTATTTTCTCTTCTTTCCGAGATCAAAAGCCCCTGAGAATTATAATGAACCTCAGTATACCATTGAGATCTATAAAAAACCTGTCAATACAGATAAAGTCAACAACTGGTTTTTGCAAAAAATTATGAGTATTCTATGCCATACGTTGTTAACAAGGAGACAGGCTGTGACAACAATTGCTCGATTTGAAGTACCTTTTATTCAATTCATCAATGAAAATGGTGAACCATGTAACTCTTTACCTTCATTGATTAATGACCAATCAATACTGAAAGAGCTTTATCGCGTTATGGTACGCGCCAGAACTTTCGACAAAAAAGCCATTGCGTTACAACGTACTGGAAAAATGGGTACTTATGCCCCGATTAATGGACAGGAGGCTATTTCAACGGCGATTGGTCACGCCATGCGACCTGAAGATGTGCTGGTTCCTTATTATCGTGATTATGCCGCACAGTTTCAGCGCGGCGTTAAAATGTCTGAAATTTTATCTTATTGGGGTGGCGATGAACGCGGCAGCCAATTTGCCTGCGGTTCTGAAGATTTACCCATTTGCGTACCTATTGCTTCACAGTGTCTGCATGCCACAGGAGTAGCCTTTGCTTTCAAGTACCGTAAACAGCCTCGTGTTGCCGTGGTTTGTATTGGTGAAGGAGGAACCTCAGAGGGTGATTTTTATGAAGCAATGAATGTTGCAGGAACGTGGAATTTACCTGTTGTTTTTGTCGTTAATAATAATCAATGGGCTATTTCTGTCCCTTTATCAAAACAAACAGCAAGCCCCACGATTGCTCAAAAAGCAATTGCTGCCGGTTTTGATGGTATCCAGATTGATGGTAACGATGTAGTAACCTGTCGTCATGTTATAGGTGAGGCCATTGAAAAAGCCCGTTGTGGTGAAGGACCTACTCTGGTCGAAGCATTAACTTATCGGCTTTGCGATCATACCACTGCCGATGATGCTTCCCGTTATCAGCCGCGTGACGAAGTTGAAAAAGCAAAATTAAAAGAACCTGTTAGCCGTTTTAAACATTATTTGGAACAACGGAAATTATGGGATAAATCTCAGGAGGACACCTTAAGCAAACAATGCGCGGAAGAAGTCCAGCAAGCTGTCGAAGAGTATTTGGCTCGTCCCGCGCAATCGGTCGCCAGTATATTTGATTATCATTATGCTGAATTACCAGAATACCTCATTGAACAACGTGCAATAGCCATGGAGGAAGCGGCTCATGCCTGAAATAACCCTGATTGAAGCAGTGACACAAGCCTTGGCGTACGAATTGGCTCAAGATGAAAATGTTGTGGTTTTTGGTGAAGATGTCGGTAAAAACGGTGGGGTTTTTCGCGCTACTGTCGGTTTGCAGGAACGTTTTGGCGAGCAACGTGTTTTTGATTCTCCTCTGGCCGAATCAATGATTGCAGGACTTGCCATTGGTATGTCCTTGCAAGGATTAAAACCGGTGGCTGAGTTTCAGTTCATGGGATTTATCTACCCCGCTATGAACCAAATCATCTCCCATGCAGCTCGCATGAGAAACCGGACACGAGGTCGCCTGCATTGTCCTCTGGTGTTTCGTGCCCCTTTTGGTGGAGGAATACGTGCACCAGAACATCATTCTGAAAGTACAGAAGCGTTGTTTGCTCATATTCCTGGTCTACAGGTCGTCATTCCCTCCTCTCCCAAAAGGGCTTACGGTCTCTTGCTTGCTGCAATCAGAAATCCTGATCCGGTTATTTTTCTGGAACCCAAACGTATTTACAGACTGGTTAAACAGCCGGTAGAAGACAATGGCCAGGAATTACCTTTAGGTCGATGTTTCACTTTACAGGAAGGGGAAGACGTCACCCTCATCAGCTGGGGCGCCAGTATCTATGAAACAATGCAAGCGGCTAAACAATTAGCTGAAGAAGGCATTTCTTGTGAAGTGATTGATGTAGCAACTATCAAGCCGCTGGACATCGACACTATTTTAACCTCAGTTGAAAAGACGGGTCGCTGTGTTATTGTGCACGAAGGTGCAAAAACAGGCGGCGTAGGCGCTGAGATTTCTGCTCAGTTAATGGAAAACGCGATGACGGATTTATTAGCCCCCGTACAACGGGTAACGGGTTACGATATAGTGATGCCCTATTTCCAATTGGAAAAACATTATATTCCCAGCGTTTCCCGCATTAAAGACAGTGTCATGAACATAATGGAGTAATAATGAAAATTTTTAATTTACCTGATCTCGGCGAAGGATTGCCTGATGCTGAAATTCATGAATGGTTTGTTAAAGAAGGTGATTCCGTTACATTGGATCAACCCTTGGTATCCATGGAAACAGCCAAAGCGGTGGTTGACGTTCCCTGTCCGCAGGGAGGAACCATTATTAAATTATTTGGTAAACCTGGCGATGTTATAAAAACAGGCGACCCTTTGGTCGGTTTTGAAGCGGTAGAAGCTCCTCGGGCAGATAAAGGTACTGTTGTGGGTAACCTTGAGGAAAGTACCGATGTCAGTGATGATCATTTTATTATTGGTTCAGGACGCACGCCACCTCATCGAGCGAAAACAACACCGGCTGTTCGTTTATTCGCAAAAAAAATGGGGGTAGATTTAGCAACCTTAAGCGGTAGCGGCGAGCATGGTTTAATTACCCGTGAGGATGTTCAAAAAGCGGCGGAAAAACGAACTCAATTGCCTGAAGGATATGAGGCTCTGCGAGGTGTTCGCCGTGCCATGCTCAATAGTATGGTCCAGTCACACCAGGAAGTAGTCCCCGTCAGTATTTTCGATGAGGCAGATATTGAAGGCTGGACTACAGAAAGCGATATCACTGTGCGATTAATACAAGCTATTGTGTATGCCTGTCAACAGGAACCGGCCTTAAATGCATGGTTCGATACGACACATGGCGCACGTAAATGTTTTAAAGAAGTGCATCTGGGTTTAGCCATGGATAATGATGAAGGACTGTTTGTGCCTGTCATCCATGATGCAGCATCTTGTTCAGGCCAGCAGTTGCGTAAAATGATTAATGACTATAAAAAATCAGTAAGTGAGCGTGCTGTAGCACCTGAAAACTTAAAGGGTGCAACTATTACGTTATCTAATTTTGGAAAATTTGCCGGCCGTTTTGCCAGTCCAATTATAGTCCCTCCTATGGTTGCCATTTTAGCAGTGGGTCGTTTATATCAGGGAGCTATTGTTAATAATAACGGTAAAATTGAATCTCATCGCTTATTACCATTGTCTTTAAGCTTTGATCATCGAGCGGTCACAGGCGGAGAAGCCACCCGATTTTTAGGCGCGGTGATAGAATCTTTACAAAAAAATTAAACCTCTTACCCAACAAGTTTTCTCCTTGTTGGGTTCAAATTGTCAGGAGTGTTTCTCCATCAGGATATACTTCTGGCCTGGTTTTATTTTCTTGCATATAAAATAATGGAGAATAGAACAAGTCCCATGCCTGTTAATTCAAGTGAAGTTAACCCCTCCCCCAGAACAATCCAGGCAAGGATGACCGTTGCAATTGGCATGATGGCTGTGGAAAGAGAAGCCATTATTCCATCAACATGTTGGGCACCTATAAACCAAAACACATAAAATAATCCGGAACTTAATCCGATAATAAACAAAATAAACCAGGTTACCCTATGGATATTCATTGGTTCCCAAGGTATAAGAAATAGTACTGGCAATAATAAGAGCGCGTTAATTCCATTAAGCAATGCGGATGTTAAAAATAAAGGCAGACGATTTGCGTATAGTTTACAAAGCACATAGTAGGAAGCCTCTGGCAACAAAGCCAATAAAACAATGCCGTCACCAAGAAAAGAATGGGAATCGCTAATCCCGTTTAATTTATCATAGGCGATAATAAAAAGTCCTATTGTAGCAAAAATAATACATAATGCCTTTTGAGCCGATATTTTTTCATGCAAAATAAACCATGAGAGAATGGCAATAAGTGCTGGTAAAACACTGGTAATGATGCCTGCTACATTCGCATCAGTATAATTTAATCCGGTAAGCATCAGAGAATTAAATAAAACGCCAGCCGATAGGGCCTGCGCAAAGATAAAAAGCCAATCTCGATGTGTCAGCTCGGAAAAATAAGTTGCCAGCGAATTTTTTCGGGAAGCAGGGTTTGCCCAGTGTAAAGGAAGCAATACCAACGTTGCCAATAAAAAGCGAATTTCTAATAAAATTAATACTGGAATGGAAGAAAGAAGCAGCTTTGAGGTAACAATATTTACTCCAACCATAGTTTGTGCCAAGACAAGAAAAACTACCCCTTGTATAAAATAATTCTTTTTCATCATATTTATTTCTTTGTATGGATTGGATAGTCTCTATCCGGTTTTTAAAAATCGGACAACTCAGCATGGTTCTTATTTTGTTGAGATTACACTTAATCACAGCATTAAGGTTCACATAGAATACTATAAAAATAAAAGGCGAAGAATATCTTCTAAAAAAATGAGTAATTCTGATTTAAAAAATTTATAATCATCTGGTTTGTTTTTTGATAAATAAGATTTAAAATCATCCTTTACTTTATTACTCCACTACAAAGCTCACGAATTTAAGTGAGATGAATTCACTTTGAGATCAATATGACAGACAAGATCTTTTATTGGCAAGGAATAATGGGCGATACACATATTCTTGCCAAATATAATGACGTAATTTCCGCCCTGCTTTCAGGAAACTATGCTGAAACGGGCCTGGATTTAAAAAAAATGAAAGGCTATCGTGTTTATAGCGTACGAGTCAACAAATATGATCGTTTATTGTTTACCACAGTTGAAATTGCAGGCAAATCACATCTTTTATTATTGGAAGAAATATTAAATCACGATTATCAGAAATCAAAATTTCTAAAACCAGGTGTATTGAAGAACTATCTGGAGAAAAATGCGGAAGCAATTAGTGAATCCATTCGCCATGATCATTTCGAAGAGGAATTGCCAGACCCTTTGAATCTACCCAAACCGGATAACGAAAATAAAGAAAATTTGGTCTATGCTCCTGTGGAATATCATAAGAAAAAATTTATCATTCTCGATGAAATTCAACAAAATGCATTACAAAATTTATCTGCGCCACAGATGTTGATTAGTGGCCCTCCCGGCTCAGGAAAATCATGTGTTTCTTTATCCCTGTTAGCCCATTATGTTGATTCACAAATTGATCTGCTGAATAAAAAAATTCTTTATGTGACCCAATCGCTACCTTTAGTCTATGCAATGCAGCAAATGTGGCAAGATCTTCCTCAATCTCAGGGACTAATATCAGATAACGTTCAATTTAAAACCTATCGGATGATAGTAAAAGACTATCCGGAGGCGGCCGGAATGACTTTTGCTGAGATTTCGAACGATGAAAGCTACGATCAACCGAATAAAAAAAATTTTTATTCTTGGCTACCCACCTACATTCGCGATTATCAAATCCTGGTAAAAACTATAAAAAAAGGAAAACAAAAGGACAATAACGATAGAATAACTCTTCCCTTGGTAGAAGATCATTTTCTGCGTCCCGAAAATCACGAGCGAATTTATCAGGCTTTTCGTATTCATTCTTTCACCTTGGAAGAAGAAGGTAAAAAATCCTTGCTTTTTACCAAGGAACAAGAAATAAAATGGATAGCGGACGCCTATCAAGCTTATTTAACTTATCTTAGGCATAATCAACTCATTGATCCTGCTTTCTTTCAGCTAGAAGTTACGCCCATCTATGATTTAATTGTAGTGGATGAAGGACAAGATCTGTCACGGCAACAACTTATACTGTTATTTAAAATGGCAAAAGATGGAAAAATTTACATCGCTCTTGATCCTCATCAAAGTTTAGCAGATGCCAAATCAATACGGCCTTTCCTTTTACAAATGTTTCCTCAGATAATTCATGTAGAATTGCCTGCCTCTTACCGCTGCCGAGAGTGTGTTTTTCCTCTGATCAATAAAATTATCAAGATTAAGCATAAAATTGCTGGCGGTATTGCAGACAAAAATGCATACCTTGAAATACGTCCTGGTAATCAAGCGCAAGAAAATTCAGGGCAACTGGTTTGGATAGACAACAAATTATCTCCAGAAGACCTGGCATCCATCCAGCATATGACCAGGGGAGCTGATTTTGCGATTGTGACTCATCCGCAGTTTAAAAAAGAAGCCGCAGCCCGTTTTCCAGGAGCCTCTTTAATATTCGATATAACAGAGATTAAAGGGCTTGAGTTTAAAAAAGTATTAGCTTATCGTCCGTTAGACCTTGATGCGTTCACCAAAGTAAATGCTGCGTTTATTGAGGTAGAAACCAGTGAAGAAAAAATTCATCGTGCCAAAGAAGGCAAAGCTAACGATACGCTTACCCCTTTCCTGAATCAATTAATTACAATGTTTACACGCGCTGAATTTTGCTTATTCATCTATCAGGATGAACGTCATCAAGTGAAGCAGCTTATGACTGCACTGCGCTCAACCACTCAGCCGGCAACCTCTTTTACTTTCTCTCATGCGAATGATAATGATTGGAACTCCGTAATCCTTCAATTAATCCATAATGGAAAAATTAAATCTGCAAACAGGTTGATTGAAGAAAAATTAGAAGGGAAACCAGACGAAGTAATTCAGGAAGCGTTAAAAAATCATGAGCAAATGCTCAACTTACATCTCAGAGAATCTCCACCGGTAATAGAAGACTCACCACCCTTCCTTCCTGTTAAATCCAGGAAAAAGAAGAAATTATCAAATACAGAAAAAGAATTACTCTATCAGGCAGCCAGTGAAGGTCGGCTGGAAGTGCTTCAAGAATTATTATTAAAAAGAAGAGTTAATCTGAACACCCTTAGGGATGATTCCGGCAATACTTTACTTCATATTGCAACCATTACCGGCCAAGTAACCATTGTCAAAGAGTTAATACATAGAGCAGCTGACGTTTTTATAAAAAATAATGCCAAGGATACCCCGGTTCAGGCTGCCCTGAAATTATTAAAATCCACTAAAAAAGATTCTGCAATCGAAATCAACATTAAAGATGCCGTACGATTTCTATTACCTCTTGTTAAGCAAAACGAAATCAACGTGGCTGATTTTTATGACGCGATTAAACATGGAAATATAAAAAAGGTAGCCTTGGCATTATCTCAAAATGAAGAGTTGATTAATCAATGTGATGGAGGAATGTATCCTCTTATGTGGGCAGTTGGCTATGGTCATCCAAAAATTGCCGAACTATTACTTGAAAAGGGTGCTAACCCTGATTCACAGAGTATCGATGGTTCGACAGCACTGATGTATGCTTGTAACAATTGTAGTGACGTAATGGTTAAATTGTTGCTTGAAAAGGGAGCTAATCCTGATTTACAGAACAACGAAGGGATGACAGCACTCATCTATGCAGCAAGAAAAGTCGGGAACGTTAAGCTAATGGAATTACTACTCCAAAAAGGAGCTAAAGTGAGTACCGCGAGTAAAACAGGTATCACAGCTCTTAATGTTACGATTCACCTGATTATTAATTGCTATTCACAAAGAACTGTAATTTTTCCACAGCTAAGAAAAAGTGTGAAACTACTTTGTGGATACGGTCTGAATTCAAGAGATATTTCAAATTCGATTTCTTCTCTGCAAAATGCAATAGAGGCAAAAGAACAGAAGGAGCATTTATACCCGTTAACAAATAAAGCCATAATGAGTGATTTAATTCATAGTTTAAAATCTGCACTTTCTTCCGGCAATCATTTAAAAAATGCTATTGCCTCTTCTCATGGTATTTTTCAACCAGAAAAACAAAAAAACGAACCAATTGGAGTTAATTTGCAATCTGACAGTGTAAGTGTAAAAACTACGTAAATAATTATAAGTCTGATCTCCGATGATATAGAGAAAATAATAAGATCCTGCAATACCCATATAATGGGGTTTAAGTACTTGAAAGTAAAACGACCCAATCACTCCAGTCGTTCTACTTTCTAACGCGTGACTAGTGGTTCAAGCATAATGATCGTTTGTGATGCTTCGATTACTTCTCATTTATCAATTAAACCATTTCTGTTAAATCATCTTCATTTTTTATTTTATTTTTTATTTTTGCAGAAAAAGGATCGTTTGAATGACGACGTAACTCTTCATCAGCAAAATCATCCACCGCGATTACTGCCTGCCTTGCATATTCAGCCTCTTTCAATTGTTGGGCCTCCTTCGCATCAAGAATCCCTGCCTGCTGAGCCTCATCAATTTGCTCAAGTAAAGTGAGTGTATGCAAGACCCCTTCTTTAACAGCACGACTCACTTTCTTTTCAAGTGCTTCAACGGCAATGATTTTATAAAAAGTTTCTTCAAGACGCCCCAAAGCGCAATTAGGCAATGATTCGGTAAAAACAAATCGGGTTAAACGCGATCGGGAATCATTAGGTCTGGTAAGTATATGAGCTAATTGATGGCCTAGTTGATCAGAGGGCCTTAAGCGTTGACTGCCAAAGGGACGAAGAATTAATTTCAGCACAATACGAGCCCAACGCAAGGGAAAATTTTCAATAACTCCCTGAATGGCCAATTCCGTTTCATGTAATAATTGCTGACAAGACCATTCCAGAAGTGGAATATCCTCAGCAGGTTCCCCATCATCGTGAAAACGTTTAAGAACAGCGGATAGTAAATATAAATGACTTAATACATCACCCAAGCGGGCAGAGATTTTTTCCTTCCGTTTTAATTCGCCACCCATAATAATCAGGGAAAAATCAGCAAGAAATGCCAGGTTAGTACTATAACGATAAACAAGTTGATAATAACGTTTTGCAATTCCTTTGGGGGTAAAAGTAAAATGAGCATCCGTAAAAGCAAAAATTAAGGATCGCGTTAAATTGGCCAGTATAAACCCGGCATGCCCCCAAAATGCTTTATCAAATGCCTTGAGATCATTTTCTCGAACACTTTCCAATTCCTGAAACAAATAAGGATGACAACGAATAGCTCCCTGTCCAAAAATAATTAAATTACGTGTTAAAATATTGGCTCCTTCCACTGTAATACTAATAGGCGCATTTTGGTAACCACGCCCCAAGTAGTTATTAGGGCCTAAACATATGCCCTTGCCACCATGAATATCCATTGCGTCCATAACAACCCGACGAGCGCGTTCTGTTGTATTATATTTCAATATCGCTCCCGCTACCGAAGGTTTGGCACCCTGATCAATCGCAGCAGCAGCCATTGCCAAAGCAGCGTCAATAAGATACGTATTTCCGGCGATGCGTGCCAAGGGTTCCTCTATTCCCTCAAAATTAGCAATGGGCTGATTAAACTGCTTACGAATCATTGCGTAAGCACCGCTGGCCAAAGCACCCGCCTGCGTCCCTCCGGCAGCACTGGAAGGCAAAGAAATAGCACGGCCAGCACTTAAGCATTCCATTAACATTCGCCAACCGTTACCAGCCATGGCAGCGCCGCCGATCAGGTAATCCATCGGGATAAAAACGTCTTTTCCTTGCGTAGGACCATTAAGAAAACCTGTATTCAATGGAAAATGACGCCGCCCTGTAATAACCCCCGGTGTGTCCGCAGGAATTAATGCACAACTGATTCCCACATCAATCCCTTTTCCTAATAGATTGTCAGGATCAAACAGCCGAAAGGCCAAGCCAATGACTGTCGCAACCGGACACAAAGTAATATAACGTTTATCCCAGTTAAGACGAATACCTGATACTTCCTGCCCATTAAACATCTGGCGACATACAATTCCCTTATCAGGGATTGACGCCGCATCAGAACCCGCATTAGGCCCTGTTAAGGCAAAGCAGGGAATTTCTCGTCCATTCGCCAGACGAGGAAGATAAAATTCTTTCTGTTCTTTGGTGCCATATTTTAATAACAATTCGGCCGGCCCTAAAGAATTAGGCACAGAAACGGTGCTTCCTACTGTTACAGAGCGTCCATAAAGACGAGCTAAAATGGCCACCTGAGCTGTAGCCGAAAAATCCAGACCACCGTATTCTTTGGGAATGATCATGCCAAAGAAACCCTTTTCTTTGATAAATTGCCACATTTCAGGCGGCATGTCGGTACGGACATGAGTAATATCCCAATCATCAATCATACGACATAATTCGTTAACCGGGCCTTCGATAAAAGCCTGCTCTTCGGCCGTTAATTTGATGACAGGTGTATTAAGTAATACATTGAAATCAGGCGAGCCACTGAATAAATCACCTTCCCAGCTCACTGTTCCAGCTTCCAGCGCTTCGCGCTCGGTAGAGGACATTGCGGGCATGCTTTTGCTGATAACAGCAAATAAATGACGAGACACCAGATATTGGCGTAAAGGTCTTATTGAACTCAATACCAATATTGCAAATATACCCCACAATACTGTTTGGGCAATAAAACCAGGAGAGCCATATTGCTCCACTAATAAGGCCAATAAAGTATAACTAATAGTCCATACCATTAAAGAAGCTTGCCTTGTTACTAAAAAAAGACCCGCGGACAATACCAGTAAAATAATCAGACCATGTAGCACTATTTTCTCCTTTGACTATAATCCCTGTTAGTTATGTTTATACACCCGATTCTGCGCTCTGGCGCCCTTCCAATTCGCCTTAAGTCAAAATCTCTACCCGCGGCATTACCAAGAGTCTGTTCTCCTATTTCTCCAGTATAGCATCCAGTATTGCAAAAACCTGTTCTGCGGTTTTCTCTGGATATTCCATAGGAAACATATGCGTCCCTTTGATTTTATAATTAGAAATATGATAGTACTTTTTCATATAGCGTCTATCAAATCTGTCCACCACCTTGCTTTCATCGCCATAAATCAGCGCTGCGGGAACAGTTAATTTTTTTTCATAGTCAGATAGACTATGAGGAATTGTTCGGTAAATTAAATATTCGATATGTCGATCAAAACGAAGCACATAACCTTCTTCTTTTTTTTCCAGACCGTAATCAATATAGTCCTGCAAACAGGCATCAGTAAACGTTTTAAATAATTCCTTGCTTTTTAGATAGCTAATAAGCTGTTCTTTATTCTGCCAGTGCTCCTTGCGCCCACGAGTGCGGTAGGCTGGCGTTATTCTATCAATGACACCAAGCGCTTTCGCCAGACGGACAACATTGGATTTAAAGCGACCAGGTAAAGGCGAATCCAGCATCACTACGGCTTTAAAAAGAGAAGGTTGTTTTGTTGCCGCTAAAAGACTTAACGCGCCTCCAAAAGAGTGGCCTACAGCAATAACTGGCTGAGTTGCCTGTTCCCTGATACTGTTAATTATTTCCTCAACTAACAACATCCAATTGTCTGTTACCGGAAACCTGGGGTCGTGACCAATTTTATCGATATAGCAACAATCATAGCGAGTTTGCAGGCAATTAAATAATTGCCTGTAACAAAGGGCAGGAAAACCATTACCATGAGCGAAATGAATCAGATCTCTCACTGGATCACCAATTTTTGACTTTCGCGTTTAAGAGACAATAATGCAAAGCAGAAATACAAGGCACCCAGTGCTGATAAAATAATTCCTAATCCGGCAGGAACCCAGTTTAATGCCATCAGAACCCATAAAATGATCATGGACGGCGTGATACTGACAAGCAATAATCGGCAAGCCTGTTTGTATCCAACTGGAAATTTCAGCAGATAAGCTACCAGTTGCCCCATTAAAGCCACCGCCAGAAAAATAGTTAAAAATAGTGAGAAAAACATAAAAGCAATCATTGGATAGAGCAAGACTGTAAAAAAAATCTTTAAATGCCTAAGCTTTGATGCCTTCACCCATTCCTTTCCTACAAACACCGTATTAGTATTTTTATCAAACGTATACACATTGACGGGCATGTCGGCTTTTGTTTTGTCTGTCTCTGCAAAGAAAAAATGAGGTGTAGGGAAATGATAAAAAAACTTGTCTTTGGTGATAAGCGATTGTAAATGAGGATAAGTCTCATTAATTGTCGTTACTGCCCCTGTCGTATCTATTATGGAAACAATCTGATTTTTTTTATTCTTTATAAAATAAGGCATAGGCTTATCAAAAGATACTATACCGTTTTGAATATAAACCGCCGGTAATTGTTCCAGGGGTTGGATAAGATCTTCATTAAAGAATTGATTAAAATTAATTGCGGTACGTAGGTAAAACGGGATTGTTACAATGAGCATTAATAATAAAAAATAAAGTACGCCAAATCCCTTCCAACGTTTTCCTACATCAATGTATAAAAGGGGATTAAAGAAAGAATGATACCATGCCTGCCAATAACGATAAAATGGCCGATCAATATCACGTAACTCCTTATTGTCCTTAGTCACACCATCCTCCTAGCCGTAAACCCGTTTTCTGATGGAATAGATTAGCTTTATTTATCACAAGTTCCAAGCCAAGGCGATTATCAACGATTTCGGTATCTCCAGATGCCCTTACCGCAAAACGTGCTTTGCCACAAAGGCTAACCCCTTGAATGAGTTTATCTGCACCCATATCGTCAATAAATTCTACCTTGACAGGGATAGTTTTTTCTTTATCCGGGGAAACAATATTTAAATGTTCGGGTCTGATTCCTACAACCACTTCTTCATTATGAGAAAGTGTTTTTATTGCCAAGGGTAACGGTAACTCAATACCAATATCCGTTTCTATTTTATTCGTGACAGAATTTACTTTAGCCGATAAAAAATTAATGGGATAATGACCTGTAAAGCTGGCAACAAAGAGTGATGCAGGTTCTTTATACAAAGTCTGGGGCGAACCAATTTGTTCGACTTGCCCATTATTTAATACTAAAATGCGTGAAGCCATAGTCATAGCCTCTGTCTGATCATGCGTTACATACAATAATGTGGTATTTAATTGCCGGTGTAATTTTTTTATCTCTTGTCGCATCTCCGCTCGAAGTTTGGCATCCAGATTAGAAAGTGGTTCATCAAATAGAAACACCGCAGGAGAACGTACAATGGCTCGTCCCATAGCCACTCGTTGACGCTGTCCGCCAGAGAGCGCCTGGGGTTTGCGTAATAAATAATCGCCAAGTTGCAGCAATTCGGCTACTTCATTAACTTTTTGCTGAATAAGTCCGGTTTTCATGCCTCGCATTTTTAAACCATAAGCCATGTTATCAAAAACAGTCATATGGGGATAAAGCGCATAGTTTTGAAAAACCATCGCCATATCGCGTTTGGCAGGTGGAATCGAATTCACACATTGGTTATTAATTAAAATACGCCCGGCGCTTACCGTATCCAAACCCGCAACCAGACGCAACAATGTTGATTTACCACAGCCTGAAGGCCCTACTACAGTGACAAACTCGCCTTTATCTATACTTAGATTAATTCGCTCAAGAATTTTTTGTTGAGCATGAAATTTACTGACTTCTATTAAATTAACGGTAGCCATTAATGTGTTAACCCTTTTTCAAACCAGCGTTGCATGGTTATCACTACCAGACAAGGCGGTAATAAAGCAATCAGAGCAATAGTCATAATGTAATGCCATTGAGGCACTTCGTCTGCGACTCCTGCCAGATAATGAATTCCCATCACAATGGTAGCCATTGAACTATCTGTTGTAATCACCAACGGCCAGAGATACTGATTCCAGCCATACACAAACAGGATGATAAATAACGCCGCGATTTGCGTTTTAGATAAGGGTAGCAGGATATCCAGAAAAAACCGAACTGGCCCTGAACCATCCAGTTTGGCAGCGTCGACCAACTCTTTGGGAACAGTTTTAAAAAACTGTCGAAATAAAAAAGTAGCCGTTGCTGAAGCCATTAATGGCAACGTTAAACCGGCAAAACTATTCAACCAGCCAAACGAAGCAATAACCTGAAAAGTCGGCACGATTCTTACTTCCACAGGCAACATCATGGTTGAAAAAATTAAAGCAAAAGAAAACCGTTTAAAAGGAAACTCAAAATAAACCAGAGCAAAAGCTGACATTAACGCAAACATTATTTTGCCGGCGGCAATCAAAAAAGCCATGAGCAAACTGTTCAACAAGAGTTGCCACACTGGTTGACCTTCCGCGGCAACAAGCCCCTCGGTGAGTACAATTTTAAGATTGTGGAACAATGCGGTACCTGGCCAAACAGGTAATGGAGCCTGCATCATGGCCGTGCTTTCATGGCTGGCAGCCACGATCGCCAAATAAAGAGGCACGAATAAAAGAATAACAAAACCTGACAATATACTATGGATCAACCAGCTTTTCATATTAATCATGCGTAATGAACCTTTTTCTCCAGATAGCGAAACTGAAGCAACGTCAATGAAATAACAACCAGCATGAGTATGACAGATTGAGCCGATGAACTTCCTGGGTCCATTCCAATAAAACCATCTTTATATACTTTATAAATTAAAGTAGTACTGCTATTGCCCGGTCCTCCATTGGTCATGATATCAATGATGCCAAACGTATCAAAAAAAGCATAAATTAAATTCATTATTAATAGAAAAAAACTGGTTGGAGAAATAAGTGGGAAAATAATTTGCCAAAAACGTCGCCATGACGAAGCGCCATCGAGTATTGCTGCCTCAATTAAAGAAGGGGGGATCGCTTTGATAGCCGCAAAGAAAAAAAGAAAGTTATAACTGAATTGTTGCCAGCTTGCTGTCAATATCACCACAAACAACGCTTGTTTGGCATTAACCAGATAATTAAACTGAACTCCAAAACTTTGCAAACCCTGTGCCAGCCAGCCAATAGAAGGCTGGCAGAGAAAACGCCATAAAATAGCGGCAACAGCGGGCGCAACCGCATAAGGCCAAAGCAACAAG
Source organism: Legionella fairfieldensis ATCC 49588 (assembly GCF_000621525.1). GTDB lineage: Bacteria > Pseudomonadota > Gammaproteobacteria > Legionellales > Legionellaceae > Tatlockia > Tatlockia fairfieldensis. Next base: position 38,121 of record NZ_JHYC01000021.1, read on the forward strand.
GACTTATAAATAGCCTGACTTTTCCAACGACTTTGTAATAAAACGGCTATCAGCAAACCGAGACTCATGGTGATTAAAGTCACAAAAAATGCAACGATTAACGTAACCCATAAGGCCCGTCCATAGCCAGGATCGTGTAATAAATCTAAAAAATTTGTTAACCCGGCAAAACGGTTATGCAAACCAAAAGAGTCACTAAAAAAAACCGACTGAACCACTGCAGAGCATGTTGGCCAAATAAAAAATAGTAACGTAACCAACATCTGTGGAAAAATAAACAATAAGGCTATTTTCTTATGGTGAATATATTTTGCCATTCAACAATCAGGTTGTTAATCGAATCACAAAGTATATAACGAAGACTTTTCGTTTTGCGAGTTAATCTTTAAAATTGATTCCAAAGAGTATTAACTCGCATCATTCTATAAGCTGGTTTTTTATTTTTGATTAAAATATTTTCAATAAGCTCTTGTCATAACTCAAGTATATCGATAAAGTTCAAGCATTATGATACGTAAGGGATTGCTTATGCGTTGTGTATTAATTGATAATCCAGGACAACAGAGCCGCCTGGTTTTTAGTGAACGACCAACCCCCATCTGTGGTCAAAAGCAACTTTTAATACGAGTAAAAGCAACTGCATTAAATCGTGCTGATTTGATGCAACGACAGGGAAAATACCCCCCTCCTCCTGGCGAATCAGACATCCCCGGAATGGAAGTTGCCGGGGAAGTTGTAGCGGTAGGTTCTCAAGTCAAGCGCTTCCAGGTGGGTGATCGTATTTATGGTTTGGTCGCAAGTGGAGCTTATGCGGAGTATTGCTGCATACATCAGGATCTTGCAGCCCCTATTCCCGACAATTGGGATTTCACTTATGCGGTAGCTATTCCTGAAGCATTGATGACAGCTCATGCAACTCTTTTTTCTCTGGGTAGATTAAAAGCAAAGCAAACTTTATTAATTCATGCGGCAGGTAGTGGCATTTCCTCGCTTGCTATTCAAATGGCGAGTTATAAAGCGGCTAAAGTGATTACCACAGCAAGTAGCGCAGAAAAAATTACCAAGGCGAAAAAACTCGGCGCCTCCCTTATTATTAATTACAAAGAAGAGGATTTTGTCACAATAATTGAAGAACAATCGGTGGATTTGGTAGTTGATTTTATCGGCGGAAATTATTTCGACAACCATTTAAAACTGCTTAAACCTCAAGGGAAATTAATACAAATTGCCTGTATGCAAGGTCATCTTGCCGAGTGTAATCTGGCAACGATTATGAAAAAACGCTTACAAATTATTGGTTTCGTTTTACGCCCACAAACCATTGCTGAAAAATCAAAATTATGGCATTCAGCCCAACAACTTTGGTCTGCTGCTTTAGTGGAGCAGTCTATTATTCCTGTAATTGACTCTGAATTTAAATTTGAAGAATTGGAAAAAGCGCATACTTACATGCAAAATAACGCACATTTTGGAAAAATTGTTATACGAATATAGCTCTGGTCTAATGATGTGAGTCAATAATATTTTAATCAGTTAACTTGTTGTTATTATGTGCAAATTATCTGACTTTTTACTAGACAAAGCTATCTAACTTAATTTTTTGATTGCAGCTCATGATTTAACTTTGAATTTCAAATAAACCTTATTTTATTATTATGAAATTCGCGTCAATGGCTATTTTTTGTTCGGTGCAAAGCAAAATTCCAGCCTATCTGACTCTATTAAATTTTCTGTTTTCAGTAATTTTATTTGGCATGTATGTAAAATAAATGGAATTGTTTAGTATTCAAAATTTAGATGCGTTTACCCTGCCCTGACCACACCAATTAGAATACAATTGAACCACAGTTGCTAATAAGTAGTCACTGAGTTTATTTCAAAAATATTGGATAAATGGGCTTATCAGAATCACGTGACTTTGGATTGTTCAAGACCTGGAAAACCAACAGACAACGCGTTCATTAATTCAATATAGGCTTTAATTCGTCCTATGGAATAAAGTAAAAATCCAGCCTATCTGTCTATATTAAATTTTCTATAAGATTTTAATTTGTTTAATGCTTCTTCAATTTTTTCAAGCTGTTGCAGACTGTTAGTTTTCGCTTCAAAAAAGCGCCAGCTGGTTCCTTTTCTTGAAGAATTGCCATACATATAGGATAAAGGTACATTAAGAACATCAAAGAATTTTTGTTTATGACCGCGATGAGTACCTAAAACAGGTTTAGCTCCTTGAATTGCTGTCTGGCACTTGTCGACATAGTCTTCTGAAAAATTAGGGGCTATTTTAAGAAAATCAGTAGTATATTGCATCAGTTTCTCATAAAGCCCTAAACTGACTTGTGCAGCATTGACATATGGCGGATTTTTAATTCCTTTTATCGTCTGTTGGCAAGCAAGTAACTTTAATGATTCCAATTGATATTGTATTTCTGGCATCGGATCTTCTGAATTTTTTCTGAGTCGATGATTATGTTTTTTCTCCAGTGATTTTAGCCATTGATCTCGATCAGATTCTGATAAATTTTTATGGATCAATGCGCGCAGAGTTTGTTTTAAATCAGTTTCTGAATTAAGAATAGCCATTAATTGCTTTGAAGACAGTAACTTCCAACTTTCTTCATTAGTAGTTAGTTTAAGCGTCTGCCTTGAGATAATCTCTGTGTATTGAGGCACTTTATTTACAGCTACTTTTTCCTGGAGCTTTTCTGACTGACTAAAATTGCGCTGTTTATCAAATGCTTCTAATACTACTATTTTACCAGCGAATTCATTAAAATCTCAGTTGAGCAAGTGTTAAACTTGCTTTAAAGAGTGTTGCAGCATCAACATGAAAAATCTCTCTGCCATCAGTTAGAATAATTTCATCATTTTCGTGGAGATAGCCAGTAATAAAGGCTGTTTGGACAGGATTTTGAGAAGACGATCCTGCATACTCTGAAATTTCATCTCTGGCAAAAGTGACGAGAGGAAGGTTTCCCTGTTGTAATTCATGAATAAGCTCCTTTAAGAAAGCGTAATAATCCTCTGGGTTGATGTCTAAAACATGGGTTTGATAATTGAGCGCTTTACCGCTGTTTACCCATTCTTTTAACGCCGAACTTTGCTCTTCAGTCAGCCGTATTATGGGCGATGTTTTAGGTTGATGTTGCTGCCAATGCTTCGCCCATCTGAGTAAATCCCGAAAGCACAAAGAAGGATCCTGTTTTTGTTCTTTTATCAAAGTTTCCACCATCTCTCTGGCAATTTTTTGCGGCATAGAATATTGCTGGATGAGAATTTCGATCATATTTTCCAAGGAGTAAGGTTGCAGATAAACATGCTGGAGTCGATGCTTTATAGGCAAGGTAGTGGCTTTTCTGCCTTTAAAGCTAATAGGGTTTTGCGTACCTAAAAGCAAAAATCCGGGCTGTTTAGCGGGTTGATTAGCCAAATCATGGCCTTCTAACAACGCATTGAGCAATCGTTCTAACATAGGGGAGCTATTGATTTCATCAATGATGACAATTTTTCCTTGATGAAACGCATTTAAAAGAGCCTCTGTTTTTTCTTCAAACCCTAACGAGACTGGTATATGAATAAAGTCTTCGGGTTCGCGAAGCCCTTGAGATACCAATACTTTAATGAGGAGATCACTTTTACCAATCCCTGGTTGTCCTTCAAGCACAAGGCCCCCCAAACCTGGTTGGCTGATAAGATCGTTGCATCGTTTTTTTCTTAAACCAAGCTGCCAGGATAAAGCACGTAACGCTGGCTCATTCGTATCATTTATTGTGAAATCTTGCAAATTTTCCGCAGCAATAAGTGGTTTACCGGGTGGCGTGTAAGGAGCAAACAACGGCCAGTCTGATGAGGGAATATGATTTTTTAAAATATCAAAACTAATTTGCTGCACCAAGTCCTGCAAGGAAAGTTTATCATCATAAAGAGCCTCTGCTAACTGCCTTATCATCAGATATTCTCTCGGCGTTAAAATAAGCTGATTGGGGTAATGTTGCTTTATGCGTGCTTCAAGTTCCAGGATAAGAGGCTTAATGTTATTGGGTAATGACAACAACTCCAAAGGAATCGGTAAGAATTCCAGGATAGGATGAGGATTCTCAAAGAGTTTAGGTTCACGACGTTCACCACCATAGGTAGCCGGATTCCCGGCGAAAATTACTTTATGTTTCGCGCTTAGAGGATAATATTTTCCCTGGTGAAAAATTGCAGGTGGATTATTAAATAATCCTTGGAAGCAAGACCAATTTTTGTGAGTTATATTAGCTTCGTCAATGAATAAAATGGCGTATTTATTTTCCTCCTTTACGGAGGTATTTAACCAGTCTTCGATGCTTTGTTCACCGTACAATACTTGATGCGAATTTTTAAGCGTTTTTTGGATAAAACTGGTTTTCCCTACGCCCGTCACACCTTTCAAAAAGATAAAGGGGGCTTCAGCCAGGCCCTTTTCTACAGCAGCCTGTCTATCGGCAAACTCAACAAGCAGGACAGGATTATCAGTTAGGGGTTTTGGCTTATAGAAGGCTGAAGGAATAAGACTTGGGAATTCATTTTTCTCTCTACCTATAATAATAAGGGTTCCTGCTGGATCTTTTTCTTGAAAGCGTTGCGCTAAAAGTGGGTGTAAGGCTTCTTTAAGTTCTTCAGTCCATTCCCCTTTTAATACGACAGTCCGGTTTTTTTTAAGCTTTTTCTCCAGAAATCCTGGCTTCTGTGTAAAATGAAATTGCAGATTTTGTTCTTCAAAATGGGCATTCACGCTGGGAAGCAAGTCTGCTACATCCAGTTCGCTAATATCAATAACAAGAGCATCCTGTGGCAATTTTTCTGGCTCATGAATTAAAAATTGCGTACGAGGAGATTCTTTCCAGTACTTGACTGGTAAATCTTCTGGAGGGTTTAAAGATTCTAATAACGTAACTTGCGGCCCCACATGCATGACAAGATTTTTATGATGTGCTTTGGCACATTGAGTTAAAGCATACCATTGATTCCTTGATAAAGGTACTGTTAAATAAATCGGTATATTCTCGTCAGAAAAGGACTCGATAAGCCCTGACGCTTGAGTAAGATGGTGTTCTTTATCAACCAGGTAGTCGCCAAGGAACTTGCTTAACGTGCCTGGATTTAAGACAAAATAATGGTCTGGTAAGTCTTGGTCAAGCGACCATTGAATGCACTTTTGCGCCGCTTCAAAATCAATAGCTTGATAAAACAGCAATTCAGGTTCTTGCGGATGATTGAGTTTAAAATCATGCACAAAACGTTGGAACTCAGGGTCCTGGATGGGGGGATTTTTTAGTACCAGGCGTTTTGGCTGGTGTGAGAGTTTATCTTCCAATTTACCGGGCTGATAAATGAGTTGATTTTGCTGCATGGTCCAACAGCCCTTGAGGTGGGCGTTGAAATGCTCAATTCCTGCCAGCTCAATGACAGCATCATTTGGTTCTAATCCATCAATAAAAGGAGTAGAAATTTGATCTGGCGGTTGTTCCAGATTATTAATCACCTGGTCAAAGCGAGAATAAAAATCAGCGCCTTTGTAGGCATCGGGCGCTTCCGGATTGATAATGCCTATTAACTGGCAAGGCAGGTCAACGCCATCAACATGGGGTTTCTTATCATACATTCCATTAAATTGAACAATGTCCGCTGATGTAAAACGAGAGTAGTCAATAATAATGAGTGCTTCAGGATTGGCCTGCATAAAATCATAGAGGGCGCCGCCAGGACCCTTGCGAATAATACCTGTATTATTATCCTGTTTTTCAATGAACGGCTTTGAACATTTTAATTGTTGTGGATCACTGATATAAAAAACGGGTTTCTTTGTTTTTTGACAGAGTTCCTGTAAATGATAGGCATAATTTTCAGGATGACTCGTCGTAATAAGGGTATTTGCTTTGTGATTGATTAAATTAAAACCCAATGAAAGAGAATGTTCACGGCGCAAGGGAACCCTTACTGCTCTTTGTTGTAATTCTGAATTTTTTTCCTCTGGAAGATCATCCGTAAAAGTTGGCTCGGTCAATTGATCACTTCTGCTGGAATTTGGCAAATCATCAAATGTTTTCTCATTCATCACAATATTGGAGGGATACCCTCCTAAATCACAGCGCACCCAGGTATCATTGTAAAAAACTTCAGCGAAAAAGTGACAGTCATTGTCAATAATATTCACTGGTATATAGGGAAATTTTTGGGTCATGAGATCTTTAAACGCAATCCCTCGATGACGACAAGCCCCTACTTCCAAAGCGACAATAGCATTTATGAAATCTTTACCATTTTTAAACCCTGTAGAATCAAATGAGTCCTGCTTATAATTTCGGAATTTTTTGATCATTTCCTGGATTTCGACTGGAAGTTCCGTGATCTGTTTTTCTTTAAGAGGCGCATCGAGTTGGATCTGTAAGGAGATGGTTTTAGAAAAAAAGACCTTGGGCGCTCTGACATAATAAAACCCATCGTACGGGTTTTTGCTAAATTCAAGTTCTATATTGGAGTTAGTATAAAATACTTTTAATTCTTCTTCGGAGCTTACTGAAGGGATAGGTTGCCATTCTTTATTGACATTCATTGAGAATATTCCTAAATAATGGGCCTGGTGTCTTCCTCCTCGTAGTTTGCTAAACTCTTCTTTTAAAGGCTTTGTGCTTTTCCGAACTGTTTCGTTTTTAGTAAGACCTTTAATTAGGCTTACTGGTCGTAATAAAAAGGGGGCGCTGGTATTGTTGGTAAACTCTAATGCATTAAAAGCGCGTAAGCGCAGCTTCGATGGCTCTGGTGTGTAAGGGCTGCCTATGAATTGGCGTGTAAGATTGTAGGTTTGTTTTTTGAAAGAAGTATCTGCATCGAACGTTTCGACTTTGCGCCTTTTAACGAAATTCGTATGGTTAGTATTTGCTGAATTGCTCTCAGAAAGAGCAGAATGAGTTGATCTGCGCTGGTAATTTCGCAACAACCTCTTGGCATTCTCTGGAATAGGGGCTTTTAATAGCCCTTCTAATAGCTCTTCTAATTCCTCATCTTTGAAACTTTTAAGCTCTATTGTCCTGATATGAGGAGCCTGTTTTAAAATATTAACAAGCACTTCAATAAGCACTTCGGTAGGGTCCTGACTGTAAGACACCTCAAGTTTTTTAAGATGTGGAAAATTAAAATTAAAATTAAAATGACCATCCCAATCTTTAATGCCGCATCCTACAAACTTAAGCTCTTCCAGATGTTCTGCTTTTCCTAAAAGGCACTGTAGATGAGTACAACTAAATCTATTAAATTCAGCGCTAAACGTTGTAAGATAAGGCAATTCTATGCTACCTAGCGAGATTGGCTCACCTAAATCTGAGTTTGCGAGCTTCATCGTATGAAGAACTTTAGTTTTAGTCAAAACAGCAAGGAATAATTGAATATCCCCATTACGGGTAGAGCCAAACGTCAAGTGTCTAAGATGCGAAAAATCAAGTTCCTCTACACTGCCATTTATCATCTCGCAATTAGGGCCAAAGGAGAGCGCTTCAAGATAAGGAGCACGAGTCGATATTTCTTGTAAAGACACTTCGCGTTTAGCTTTGTTTTTAGGGTCGCCCAAAATAGTAAGGGTTTTAAGATGTCGAAAATACGCATTGTCCGGGATAATCTCTCGGTCAAAAAAATCGATTACAAGCTCTTGAAGAGACTTCGCACTCACTAAAATGGCGTGCAAAGACTCGTTATTTACCTGGGTATGTTGTGCATTAAATTTGATAAGATGCGAAAGATCCAAATCATTTAAATCACCTTTTAATAGTTTTGTATAACGTAAATCAAGCTCTTTCAGGCAATTCGATTGAGCTAAAATAGTTTGTAAAAATTGACTATTAATGATTGTGCAACTTGATAATTCTAGTTTTAAAAGAGAGGAAAAATTTGTATCTTTCAAGGAAAAATCCAATTCCATATGATATAAATTTAACTCTTCAAGGTGATTCGATCGAGCTACAATAGCCTGTAAAAATTGAGTATTTTCGCAATTACTTAAATCAATTTTTTTAATAGAGGATAGATTAATCTGTTTCTCCCATTCCAAATTATCATTTTTTATATCACTCAGATACACTTCTTCAAGCTGCTGCCCATGAATCAGAATTTTATGGAGCAAAGCATTAGTATATACGCTACGCGTTAAACTTATTTTTTTAAGATGTGTAAAATCTATTTCTTCCCAGGAAATGCTTTCTGTGTTGCAATTATATAAATATAACGTTTCAATATTTTTAAGCTTCTTTAAAAGAATTGAAAGAAAATGACTGTCTTCACAGGAGTTAATATGCAATGTATTTAAATCGCTTAAATCAAATTGACCGATATGGCTTGAATCGTTTGCCAAGAGTTGAGCAAGGCGTGTTTGGTTTTCTTTACTGAGACTTTCAAAGGTAAGCGATTTTATTTTATTTCCCTGTTTATGAAAAAGATCTTGAAGCGTTTCAAAAGAAACATATTTCTCGTCAAAGACAACAGTATGATAAGGAGTGAAAAACTCCGTAGTAAAATGAAGAGAATCCAAGGCAGAAAACTCTTCTTCAGACATGAGTATCATCTCATCTCTTGGGATAATTAATGTGCTGGTAACAAGGTCTAGAGGAGGACTGGTAGCATTCTTCAATTCATCGTTACTCTTTAAAAAACAAGCCTGATGTCTGGAATTAAAATAAATACATGAAAAACCCATGTTTATTAAAAAATTAACAGGACTGAAATACAGATCTTTTTCAATCCCAATAGGCAAAAACAGCGGTAAAAATACCAGAGTCTTTTTTTTCAAAGTTTCCATACTTAAAGCACTATGGATAAAAGCTGGTTGATTATTTAATAATCGCTCGATACTAATACAATTAGAAGGAATGGTTGAAAATGCATTTTGTCTCTGACTATTTTCACATAAAAAGCTGTTTTCAGTAATTTTATTTGGCATATATGTAAAATACAATATCTTATTGCGTAAATATAGCCCAACAAAAGGCTTCGAGCAAGCTTCAGTATGATGAATCACTTCACTAGATTTTTTTCGTTTATTATGGGTTTTGGAGTAGGCATTGGATTATTTTTTTCTACTATTCATCATTGCGTTAATTCTTAATTAATGCACTAAAACAATTTTCAGTTACGAGCTTGTAAATCAGCTAGTATATTATTACGTAATAAGGATTTTATCCCACGCTTCATCTATAAAAACCAGGATCTCAAGAAAATTACTGATACATTTGGTTTTTTATCGAATCAGATTAATTTTATAGAGAGAAATTTTGGAGATCCTGCTGATTTGGTTATTCATATTAAACACCTCGAACATGCCAAATTAATTTTGAACGTCCTGCGAACAAAACTTGAATATAATCAGATTTATGGTTCATGGGAGAAATATTATCCAGGTTTATTTAAACACGACACAATAAAACCAAAATTTTTTATTTCTATTTCTAACAGGCAGGCTCTTAAAGATTTTAATTTCGCTGTATATCACTATAACCCATCTGAAAATTCAGACAAGCCCATCAATTTAACTAGCGGATAATACATTGCTTTGTGATTCGATAGTGCAGGGTCTGCCATAATCACTCTCGATGTATTAACCAATATTGTTTGTTTTTAATTCATAAAGACTTATAATTTTTGCTTTTTAAGCATTAAATTGTCTAATGAATAAAACAATTTCAGTGTATTTCAGTGGATCAGGTTTCTCAATCGAGAAAAAACACTTATTAGCCGGGCATCTCTATGACAGAACAGAGGAAAGTGAATCTCAAATTAAAATGGGATTTAATGGTTGTGGTGTCGATTATGGCATTAGTGGAATACTTTTTGGCTCGGGCCTCGATGAGCAATGCGAGAGGGTCATTAATTGCCTTGTACAAGAAATAAATGCTGGCCACCAAATAACTTTAAATGTTTATGGCCATAGCCGTGGAGGCATAGCTGCACTGTTACTTGCCAAACAATTGGGCAACATTGATAAAGAAAAACTTACTATTAACCTGGTTTTGCTCGATCCAGTGCCAGGTAATTTTATTATCACTTCAATTATTGACCCATTTAACCTAAGTTTAGCCAATAAAACCATGGATTTAAGTGACTGCAAGCCATTAAGGAAAGTTTTGGCCTTATATCCACACAAACCTCTTCTTGCTCATACCCCTTTATTAGCGTCCTATCCTCCCGAGACAGAAGTCGAAGAAGAAGTCGTTAATGGTTGTCACTCGCAGGCAGAACATATTGCAAAACATATTTTTGCTCCCCCTGAATTAGTAAAGATTCGTGTAGAAGAATTCCTGGTACAAAATGGTACCCAACTTCCAATAGACTTTGATTGTAAAAATACTGAATCAATGAGGCAAACCTATCTTAGGTCTTATCGGAGAGAGTTGGCTTATGTCGAGAAGACCCTGTCAAGAAATACCCATTCAGCCCGAGGAATGGTAATTACCGCGACACCTGGAGCAAAATATTTAAATAGTCGTCATAAAACACTAGCAGGGGATAATTCACAAGAACCTGTGTGCTTAACTATTCAACCTGAAAAGGGTGTTTTCTCCTGGTTTAAACGATTTTTTACTCATTATCCTTTAGTCGGCCAAGCCCTTAAATGGACATTGATTGCTTTGTCGGTGGCAAGCTTATTGTATTTTACTGGTGGCTTAGCAGCCCTTCCATTATTAGCACCGATCGTGGCCAAGTTCGGAGCATTAAGTCTCCTGACATTTTCACCCATAAGCGGTGGTGCTTTGGCTGCATTATGGTATGGTGCTGCAAAACCTGTTTTATCATGGTATGTCCGCAAATTCTTTTATCTTCACTATTCAATCCGTAAAATAGAAGCACCAGAAGTAGAAAATCCAGACTCTACAAAAAAACTAATGGACACATTAGCTGTTGATCGCCCTTCAGCTAATTCACCCACTGTTGGCTCAGCTCCTTATCAAGGGAAATCACTTTTACATTCTACAAGAGAAAAAGGTAAAGAAAAGTTGCCCCAGGAAAGCACCCTTTCCTTCAGCCAATAACATAAAAACTCCAGGAGTACTAACGCTGGAGTACCTTAGCTCAAACACTACTAACGAAATAATTATTTTCCCAAGTTAAGTTTATTTTTACCATTGTGGCAAATTGCCATTAATTATCGCTATATGCTATAATTAATTCAGGGGTAAAGATGGAGATAAACATGGCTCAATCAGTAAGATTATCAGACAAATTAGTTAAACAAGCCAAAACTGTGGGTGAAGTAATGTCTCGCTCTGGAGCTGGGCAAATTGAACACTGGGCAAGAATAGGAAAAATTGCCGAAGAAAATCCCGATCTATCCTATGAGTTCATTAGAGACAGTTTGCTAGCAAAAGCGGAAATAGAGAATGGATTGGTAGATGACTATGAATTTAATCATCAGACAATCTAATTCATTTAAAAAAACTGTAAAAAAACTATCTAAACAGGATAAAGCTATTCTTGATCAGGAAGTCAGGAAATTAGTAAACAACCCTGATCTGGAAGAACGTAAAAAGGGAGACTTGGATTTTTTACGTGTTCATAAATTCAAAATCTCAAACCAGGAAGTATTATTAGGTTATATGTATGAAGAAGATGAAATTATATTAACTTTGCTGAAATTGGAAGCACATGAAAATTTTTATCGCGATATCAAAAGGTAACATCTAAAAAATTACCGTAGAAATATATTTAACAAGTTATAAAGATTTTGTGTTTCAGTACTTCCTGAAAAACCTTTCTTTTTTTCGCAGATTTTGTAAATAACCCATGACTCTGGCTGCTTTGCGGTGTTTAACACCGCTTTAACTTAAGGTGGACTGTTAATTCCGAGCTTCTTCTTAATGTTCGTCGTAAAAGTTGGGTATAAATCGGTTCATTGGAGGCTAATTGCATGATGGTTGTTGATGTAATGCATGAAACTATTAAAGGCAAAATTAAAGAATAATTTTGTGTCATCTCTACAACTAAAATAATTCCCGTGATCGGCGCCCGTACTGATGCCGCAAACAATGCGCCCATGGCTGCCACAGCAAACATGCCGGGATGTACAGTCAAATCCTGCATAAAAAACTGTAATCCATAAAAAGCAGCTGAACCAAGCAAAGCGCCTAAAGCCAGCATTGGTGCGAAAATACCGCCAGGAACACTCGTTGAATAGCATAGCATGGTAGTAAAAAATCGAATAATCAATAAAAAAGTTAACCCGGAAATAGAAGGCGATAAAATTAAAGCCTGATGAATAATATGATAACCGCCCCCTACTACATCGGGATAAACATAAGACAAAAAACCTACTATTGCACCGATACCTGCCACATAAAAAATATGAAATCTGGGGTTTAATCGGTCAGTCCACAATAAACTCCCCATCAGCATTTTATTAAACAGCAAACCGGCGAAACCTACAATAATACCTAACGCTAAAAATAACCAGAGTGATTTAAGGCTGGGGAGCGCAAAAATAGACATGGGAATGGCTGGCTGCGCCCCCATAATAAAATGCAACGTGATTGTGGCCACAGCGCAGGCGATGATAACTGTTTTTAAGTTCACAAAAGTAAAGTTAAACTGGTTTCGCATTTCCTCTATGACAAAAAGAACGCCTGCAAGAGGGGCATTAAATGCCGTAGCCAGACCTGCCGCAGCACCGGCAGCAATAAAAACATCACAGCGTTCACGGGAAAAATGCAACAACTCACCCAGCATTTCCCCCAGATTTCCTCCCAACTGAATTGTCGGCCCTTCCCGCCCAATCACGAGCTTTGATGAGATAGCCATAACCCCTGCAAGAAACTTAACCGGTAACAAATGCCGCCAAAAAATAGGACGCTCATGCAGCAAAGCCCCTTCAATTTCCTGAACACCGCTCCCCGCTGCTTCAGGAGCAATAGCACGCACCATAAACCAGGCAATAATAACCAACATCATAGAAATAAGACTTGCAGCCAACTCTGGAGGAAAACCTTGCTTCTTGCCATAGACGATGGATTGTGTAATCACATTTTCCAAAAGATGAATGGCAATCTGAAAAAAAGATCCAACAACACCCGTTAACAGACCCAATAGAACAGCGACCGCATAGATGACCAAAATTTTATCGCGCATTGTTTTTAATCATTCCCATTAGATTCGTAATAATTCGTAACCCTGTATTGGGCAAGGAAAGAATTGTTTTCGGATGAAATTCCTTGCACAGATTTCAGGTTATGCACTTACTAAATAGTCATTATCACCTAAATTAATAAAAAAACCATAAAATGAAGGATCATAATTCCTACGTTCCTCGCTTTATGCCCGGAACCCAGTTTCGATCGCTATTCAAGATCGTTTGGATGCTGCGTATAAAGTACAGGGTGAGAAAACTAAAAACTTTCACCTGTTTTAAATACTTTATCAATAGCCATAAGGCTTTCTAACAGAGGTTTCATCTTATCCAATGGCCAGCTATTAGGACCATCACTTAATGCTTTATCAGGTTCGGGATGAGTTTCCATAAAAATACCGGCAACGCCAGTAGCTACAGCAGCTCGTGCCAAAGCGGGAACAAATTCGCGCTGACCGCCGGATGTGCCGTTATTACCACCCGGCAATTGTACCGAGTGAGTAGCATCATACACAACTGGACAATCTGTTTCCCGCATGATTTGGAGAGAACGCATGTCGGATACCAGATTATTATAACCAAAGCTTGCCCCACGCTCACAAACCATCAATTGTTCATTACCACAGGCTCTCGCTTTTGTTACTACATGTTTCATTTCCCATGGGGCCAAGAATTGGCCTTTTTTAATGTTCACTGGTTTATTCATTGCCGCAACTTTTTGAATAAAATTAGTTTGACGGCATAAAAAAGCAGGCGTTTGTAACACATCAACCACCGTGGCCACTTCAAGCAAAGGAGTGTCTTCATGGACGTCAGTTAATACGGGTACACCAATCTGTTGCCTTACTTTTTCCAGAATCATTAGCCCTTTTTCAAAACCCGGGCCGCGATAACTGTTGACTGATGAACGATTAGCTTTGTCGAAAGACGATTTATAAATAAAAGGCAACTTAAGCTGACTGCAAATATCTTTAAGATAACCTGCTGTTTCCAGAGCCATTTCTTCACTTTCAATTACACAGGGGCCTGCTATTAAAAACAAAGGAGACTCAATGCCTACTTCAAAACCACATAATTTCATGCCTTATCCTTTTTCTTATGAAAATCACGCGCTGCTAAAACAAAGCTTAGAAAAAGCGGATGCCCATCCCGTGGTGTCGATGTAAATTCAGGATGAAATTGACAGCCCACAAACCAGGGGTGCTCCTGTAGTTCAATCATTTCAACTAACATATTATCAGCAGAACGACCCGAAATAACCAGACCCTGTTTTACTAATGCTTCAATGAATTGATTATTCACTTCATAGCGATGACGATGACGCTCAACAATTTGCGGTTTATTATAAATTTTAAACGCCAGTGAATCATTATCCAACTGACACAATTGAGCACCCAGGCGCATTGTACCGCCCAACACCGTATTCTCATCACGCTGTTGAAGGCTACCATCTTCAGCTAACCATTCACTAATCAAGCCGACTACAGGATAAGGTGTTGTTTTATCAAACTCAGTCGAATTAGCCCCGGCAAGACCTGCTACATTACGCGCGAATTCAATCACCGCCGTTTGCATGCCTAAACAGATCCCGAGAAAAGGAAGTTTAGTTTCACGTGCATATTGAATGGCTTTGATTTTACCTTCAATGCCTCGCTCGCCAAACCCCCCAGGAATTAAAAGCGCATCCACATTGGCCAGTAATTCAGTGCCATGTTTTTCAATTAATTCAGCATCGATATAAACAATATCCACTTTAGTCTGGCTATGAATCCCCGCATGAAGCAGCGCTTCATTAATAGACTTGTAAGCGTCATTCAAATCCGTATACTTACCTACCATCGCCACTTTTATCGCCATCGTCTGTATAGCCTGTGCCTCGACTACCTGTTGCCACTCACTGAGATCAGCAGGTTTTAAATTGAGAGCCATTTTTTTTACTACAATGTCATCCAAACCCTGGTCATGAAGAATCATGGGAATCTGATAAATGCTTTTAGCATCTTCCAAAGAAATCACCCCTTCCTTTTCTACATTGGTATAAAGGGCAATTTTCGCTCTGTCACTTGAGGATAAAGACTTTTCTGAGCGACAAATTAAAATATCAGGTTGAATACCTATCGAACGTAGTTCCTTTACAGAATGTTGGGTAGGTTTTGTTTTGGTTTCTCCGGATGTTGCAATATAGGGGACTAAAGTAAGATGAATAAACAAAGCGCGCTGCGCGCCGAGTTCTATACGCATTTGCCGGATAGCTTCAAGAAAAGGAAGGGATTCAATATCACCCACTGTTCCACCAATTTCAATCATTGCAATATCAAAACCATCAGCGCCTTGTTTAATGGAGCGCTTGATTTCATTGGTAATATGAGGGATAACCTGAACTGTCCCCCCTAAATAATCACCACGCCGCTCTTTTTTAATGACCGTTTCATAAATTTTACCTGAAGTGAAATTATTACTTTTAGTCATTGTTGTGCGTACAAAACGCTCATAATGACCCAGATCCAAATCCGTTTCAGCACCATCGTGCGTTACAAATACTTCCCCATGTTGAAAAGGACTCATTGTTCCCGGATCAACATTCATGTAAGGATCGAGCTTTATAAGAGTGACATTTAAGCCACGTGCTTCAAGAATTGCTGCCAGAGAGGCAGAAGCTATGCCCTTGCCTAAAGAAGAAACGACACCGCCCGTAATAAAAATATAATTCGTCATAGATGATTCCGTTTAAAATGCAAAACCGCCTCACAGGCGAAACCAATTAAACTGCGCATGTAAACGGGGTTTAATTTTAACAAAAGAAGCACAGAAATAACACTTATTTCTACCTTCAGCAAGCTTTGGTTTTTGCTAATAAATGGAGTCCGCGTTCGCAAAACAATATTTTTGTAGCCTTAATTATCATCCAACAAGGCTTTAACTCAACAAAAACAGAATCAATAATAACGCAGTAATAAAAAATATTATCTTGAGATAAAAGGAGAATCGCGAATTTCCAAACCAATGCTTCACATACGCAAATGGATGGCGAAAAATTAATTGCCTTAAAATAGCTGTAGCTACAGGAACCTTTTTCCCCTGATTGGAAACTTCATGAAGAGTAATATCCGGATGGAAATTACCTTCAAGAATAAACCATTTCTCATTGAAAGGAATATTAATGTCTTCACAAAGAACATCAAACCCAACAAAATCCAATCCTGCGGCTTTAGCTGCATTGATCAAACAGAGGGCATTTTTTTTATTTATTTTTTTCCCTAAAGATAAAATATCGCCACCCCTTCCTGTATTTGCTGTATAGCAAAGCCTCACTCTCTTATTTGCAGGAGGAATGCTGGTAAGATCCAGCCCCTGTTCTGCGAGACATTGCTGGTATTCTTCGTCAACTACCAGCGGTGAAACAGTTAGCGTGTGAATAACTTTTTCAATGTCCTGATTTTTTATAGCAATCAATTGAGCGATAGTGTGTTTTCCATCACCAGTAACACTCGCCCCAAAACGCTCTACTACACCAATAACCCGATTTTTTAAGATTAAAACACGATATTCTCTTAAGTCAGGATGAAATTCCTCTATCTGCATGGCAGTATATCGTTGAAGCCCTTTCGTGAGACATGCGGATAAGTGAGATATTTCTTTAATATTACATAAAACATCTTTTCCACGGCTTGTATCACTTACAGGCTTCACTACCAAAGGGAATTTCAGATCTTTAACAATCTTTTCCAGAGAATACTGCGTAAACGTTGTCTGATTGACAATAAGTGCTTTAGGAACCGAAAAACCATTCCTGGCAAGCAAAGTATTTAAAAAAAATTTGTTTTTTGCAATGAAAATACTCGCTCCTTGATTGAAAGGAGTAATAGTCGCCATAAAATAATAGTTTTTTTTGCCTAATGAAATTTTCAGGCTTCCTATTTCTGGTATATAAACAGCATCCAGACCTAAAGCCTGGGCACGTTTATAATAAACTTGTGTGCTTCTATTCATGCCCTATCCTTAAACAGCAAAAAATAGACAACCTGGCAGATCATTTTCTTCTCAATCAGAATTAGAAGATATTTTATCGATTTGAGTCAGAATGCTTTGCATTGCAATAGCACAATCAGCCGCATCAATGCCTTTATGGCCATGTCGTCCTCCAAGACGTTCCCAGGCTTGAGCTTCATCGTCTGTCGTCAAGACACCAAAAATCACCGGGATGTTATAATCCAGTGCAACGCGTTGACAACCTTGACTGACTTGTTCGCAAACATAATCATAATGACTTGTTTCACCTCGTATTACAGCGCCCAACGCAATAATAGCCGCCACTTTTTTTTGCATAGCCAGCCGTTGGACTACAAGAGGAATCTCCACTGCACCGGGTACTTCAACGAGAGTAATATCCTGTTCAGACAAACCTCGCCGAATTAGCTCTCGGAGTGCTCCACGTTGCAGTTCATTAGTAACAGGACGATTAAAATGACTGACTACAATTGCAATGGGAAAAGATTCAACGCTGTCAACAGGTTCCGCTGTGATATGTTTCATAAACACCCTACTCAACTGTCAATAAATGACCCAGTTTTTGCTGCTTGGTTTTCAGATAGCTTCGATTTTCAGAGGTAGGTTGCACTTCCAAAGAAATTCGCTCGCTTACTATTAAGCCATATTTTTGAATAGCTTCCACTTTTTTAGGATTATTAGTTAATAATCTTAATGTGTCTACTCCCAAATACTTTAAAATTTGAAAAGCAATCGCATAATCTCGGTTATCAGCAGGAAAACCCAGTTGTAAATTCGCCTCGACCGTATCAAATCCCTGCTCCTGTAAAGCATAGGCTTTTAATTTATTGGCCAAACCTATCCCTCGGCCTTCCTGTCGCAGATAAACCAATACCCCTCCTTCACTGGCTATTTGAGTTAATGATTGCTGCAACTGCGCACCACAATCACATTTACATGACCCAAAAACATCGCCCGTAATACATTCAGAATGAATACGTACTAATGGAACCTGATTGGTGAACTTTGGCGCTCTAACCAAAGCAAAATGTTCCGCCGGATCAAGTTTGTTGCGAAATACTGTCATTGAAAAATTACCGTATTCCTGCAAAGGAATACGGGTCGTTGCCGCTTCTTCCACCAGGGTTTCGTGACCAATACGATATTCAATCAAATCGTTGATAGTGACCATAGGGATGTCATGTAGTCGGGAAAACTGCGTCAATTCATCACGCCGGCTCATCGTGCCATTTTCATTCATGATTTCGCAGATGACCGCAGCAGGTGTTAAACCGGCAAGACTAGCTAAATCCACACTCCCTTCCGTTTGCCCTGCTCGCTCCAGCACCCCTCCCTTCCTTGCGCGCAAGGGAAAGATGTGTCCCGGGGTAATAATATCACCGGGAACGCTATCCGGTGCGATAGCCACTGCAATGGTACGTGCTCTATCTTTTGCTGAAATACCGGTTGATACACCGCTGGCCGCTTCGATGGACACTGTAAAAGCCGTACCGTAAGGTGAGCGATTGTTGGAGGCCATCATGGGAAGCTGTAGTTTATCAATCAGTGGTTCAGCCATAGGTAAACAGATAAGCCCCCGGCCAAAACGAGCCATGAAATTAATGGCTTCTGCGGTCGCATAATCTGCTGCGATGACCAAATCACCTTCATTTTCCCGTGCTTCATCATCCAATAATATGATCATACGCCCAGCCTTTAACGCTGCAATGGCCTGCTCAATAGTTGCAAAAGGACTTATCATATGGCTTCAACCTCATTTCCCAATTTTCCCGCTATCTTGAGCTGATGCGCTACAATGCGGGTTAAATAATCAAATTCTACATTTAAACATTGGCCAATTATCAGTTGGCCTAACGTGGTGTGCGCCAGAGTATGGGGCACTAACATTAATTGAATGGTGCCTTCAATGACCCGATTAATCGTTAAACTGACTCCATCCAAAGTAATGCTGCCTTTGCATAAAAGGTAATTATCCGACTCTATTGAAAAATCACCGACTGTTATTTCAATACAATCACCCAGGACACGTATCGCTTTACAATAAGCGAGCGCGTCAACATGCCCACTCACATAATGACCGCCAAAACGAGCCGTTGCCAGCATGGCACGCTCCAGATTCACTTTATTACCTGCTCTCAATTGACCCAGTGTGGTTAACGCCAGGGTTTCAGGCGATATATCAAAGGCCAGACACCCTGCTTCAGCAGGTAAAAGCGTCAGGCAAACCCCATTGACCGCGATACTTTCACCCACCGTTAAACAGTCCAATGAAGACTTAATCAATAAACGACGAGAAACGCCATTGACAATATTGTCTGATACTTCGCCTTGTTGCTCAATTAATCCAGTAAACATTACTCCTCCTGCCAATCCAGACATGCTATCACATTGTCTGCTTTTATCTGCCAGGTCACGGCTGGTTTTTTGCTGAAAATAACATTTTTTCTAAATGCAGAAAGTCCCTCTTGTCCTAAAAGAGTAGGAACCAGATAAAGATAAGTACGCTGCACCAACTCTTGCTGATGTAAGGCAGAAAATAATTCGCCCCCGCCTTCAACCCAAACATCGTGATAACCAAGACCACCAAGATGATCAATAATAACCGATAAATCCAGCCTACCCTCTTTTGTGGGTACCGCGTGGTAAGAGCAGTTGGGATAAGGGTTGGTAACAGCATAGTGTTCATCATGATAAATATGACAATGTTTAGCTGTGGTAAAGACCTTCGCCTCTTTATCAAGCGATAAACGACTATCGAGGATTGCCAGCGTTTTACCTTGTTCCTTGCCCTGCAAGCGTACATTCAATAGAGGGTCATCAAGTTTGACCGTTTTTGCAGTAGTCAGGATGACGTCCGTATACAAACGTTGATAATGTGTAAATTCAGCACAATCTGCGTTCGACAAATAATGACGCTGCCCTCGTGCGCCAGCAATCTTGCCATCCAGACTTTGCGCAAGCTTAGCGGTAATCCAGGGTTTTTTACCTGACATCCAGTAACGATAACTTTGATAAAATTTATCAAGTTCCTGCATAGGGTAATACAACACATCCACTCCTTTTGAGCGCAACATTTCAGGCGTATTGTTTGCTGCAACAACAGGATTGGGATCAGGAAAACCATAGACAACCTGAGAAATACCGTAATGAATAATTCCCTCAACGCAAGGAGGGGTTCTTCCCCAGTGATTGCAAGGTTCCAGGGTTACATATAAAACAACCTGTCGCAGACCTGCCGGAAGCTGTTGTAATATTAATTGCTCCGCGTGAGCCGTTCCGGCTCCCTGGTGCGAGGCTCTGGCAATAATTTTATTCTCATGAACGGCGACAGCGCCCACACCAGGGTTTGGTGCACAATTACCCCGTCCGAGCCAGGCTTGTTCGAGAGCAGCCAGCATAAAGTATTTGTGCATGGTTAAATCACTGATGAAAAATCGGAATATGATAACAAATTATTCAATTTATGAGTAGAGCATAATTAAACTTCTGCTTAAAAACCTCATCAATAACCCTTTATCAAAGATATGGTATACTTTTTACCCGGAATAATTTATTGAGTAGCCTATGAATCTACTGCCCCGTTTTAAACGAGAAAAGTTTTTTAAACGAAGCATTGGTTTCCTGCTCATCATTCTACCGTTTTTCTCTCTTAATACGTTTGCTCTTTCTCCTTACTCCACTCAGGAGCTTGAAGAACTGGAGAAAGAGTTTATCCAGCTTATCAATCGGTCAGACAGCGTTGAGCGTAATCCTCTGGCGAATCAATATATCAATCACCTGGGAAAAAGTCTGGCACGTTTTGCCCAGATTCCAACGCCCTATTTTTTTATTGTCAAGTCAAATGAAATCAATGCATTCGCGGGCCCGGGAGGTTACATTGGCATTAACACCCAATTGATTCTGGCCACAGAAAATGAAAGTGAACTAGCCGCAGTTATGGCCCATGAGATTGCTCACGTCCGCCTGCACCACCTTTATAATATGATTGAGCATCAAAAGCAGATGCGTATTCCTATGTTGGCTTCTCTATTAGCCTCTATTGCACTTGGGGTGATTAACCCCACTCTGGGTAGCGGTGCGTTAATGGCCTCAATGACAGGTTTCGCTCAGGATAACATCAATTTTACCCGTGCTAATGAAAAAGAAGCGGATAGAATTGGTATTGATATGCTAATAAAATCAGGATTAAATCCACGTAGCATGGCCAGTTTTTTTAGAAAAATGCAACAAAACGCCCGCTATTATTATACTGCCAACATTCCTGCTATTTTAAGAACTCACCCACTTGATGAAGATCGTATTGCCGAAGCAGAAAATCGCAGCGAAAGTCTGTCCAAAAAACAATATCCTGATAACCTGAACTATCGGTTATTTAAAGAATTAATACGGGTGGATGCAAGCGAAAATAATAAACAACTCATGGATTATTATAAACATCAATGTCATACAAAAACCGCTGATGCCACTTGCCAATACGGCCAGGTACTGTCTTTACTCGCCATTAATCAATATAAACAAGCGCAACATGAATTAACTCCTTTGTTAAATCGGGATCATGATAACCTGTTTTATCAACTCGCGATGGCACAGGCTGAAACAGGTAACGGGCAATATGAATCTGCAATAACCAGACTAAAAGATATTCAGGCAAACTATCCGGAAAACTATGCAACAACGATGGCTTATGCTCAAAGCCTGTTAGCCGCTGGTCGAACAGAGTTGGCAGCCAATGTTTTATTAAAAGGCTCGCGAACATTTAAACGTGACCTGCCTTTATGTGAAGCGCTCGCTCAGGCTCAAGCCGCCTCGCATCGTAAGAGTTATGCTTATTTCACGCAAGCGCAATGTCACCTTTTACAAGGACGAAGAAAAGATGCACTCAGACAGTTAAAATTAGCGCAAAAAATAGCAAAAAATGATCATTATCTCCAGGCGCGAATTACTGCAATGATTGATGAAATCAAATTCTTCTCTACGAATTAAAAGAATAAGCTTCAAAATAAGTCCAAATATAGACTTATTGGGTAAGTTAGTCTATATTTAGACTATTAGAACAGTTCCAGGGAGAAAAAATGATTCCTGTTAAAATAAACTCCATTAACGAAACGCATCTCCAAAAAGCGCTGAAAGCTGTTCTCAATATACTGGAGAAGTGGCAATGTAGCACTGAAGAAATGCAACGTCTTCTTGGCTTAAAGCGCTCCACTCTTTTTAAATATAAAAGTCTCCCTGAAAAAGCGTCTATTAGCCAGGATCTAATGGAGCGCTTATCTTACTTATTAAACATTCATGCGGCCCTTCGCGTTCTTTTTTCTCATCCGGATTCAGTATATAACTGGATTAGAAAACCAAATCAGGCTCCTTTTTTTAATGGTAAATCGGCGATGGATATTATGTTACAAGGGCGTGTTGTTGATCTATGGGCTGTTGCCAGCCGTCTGAATGCTGAACGTGGCGGTAAAGCATAATGGCTGTTCTGGATTCTTTAAACCAATTAACCTTCACCCGAAAAAACTGCTATCGTTTAATCCCCTCCCGATTTCCTCCTGTCCATTTATTTGAGGATGTTGCCAATCCTGACGATTTTGAGGCTTTATTTGCTGTGCAAGCGATGACAAATCCCAGAATTCAGGAGGAAATTGGTAATATTAATCTGGTTCCTCCGCAGGAACGAATTTTTGGTGTACCTGGCTGTGGCTATATAATGGCCGCTTTTACTCATGTAAATCCTGATGGCAGCCGATTTTCCAATGGGGATTATGGCCTTTATTACGCTTCCGAAAATTTGGAGACAGCTATTGCGGAAACAGTTTATCATCGAGAGCGGTTTTTAGGTTATACTAAAGAACCGCCTCAAGAAATCGATATGCGTAGTCTCACCGCCGAATTTAGTGCTAACTTATATAACTTGCTTCATTTGAATAAGACTAATCACCAATTGTATGATCGTAACGATTATTCCTTGGGGCAACAGTTAGGAAAAAAATTAAAACAACAGGGAGGCGATGGTTTTATTTATCATTCCGTTCGAGTAAACAGTGATAAAGATAACAATTTTGCTCTTTTTAAACCGAAAACTATTCATCAATGCAAACAAGGCGGCCATTATACTTATATCTGGAATGGAGAAAAAATTAGTGCTATTTATAAAAAAAGCAGTTCACGTATTAACCACGTTAACTCCACTATCTTGCTTGATTAATAAGAACTTTCAATGACTGCTGCAAAAGAATTAATTATTCAACACACACAAAACTGGATCCGCTCTTTTATTATTCCATTAACGATTTGTCCTTTCGCTAAACGGGAAATTGAACGAGGGACTTTAAGAATTGAAGTGAGTTCAACAAAACAAATACACGTAGCTCTGGAAGAATTAATAACAGAAATGGGGGTGTTAGATGAAACGCCTGCCATAGAAACCACACTGCTGATTTTTCCTTTTTTATTCAAAGATTTTTTTCATTATCTGGATTTTGTCGACCTGGCTGAGGCGCTATTAATAAAACAAGGCTATGAGGGTATTTATCAATTAGCAACTTTTCATCCTGATTATTGTTTTGCTGATGTGGAATTCGATGATGCCTCTAATTATACCAATCGCTCGCCTTATCCCATGCTTCATTTACTGCCAGAAACCAGTGTTGAAAAAGCAATTGCTTATTATGGCGATACAGAAAGCATTCCGGAAAATAATATTCGTACTTTACGTAAACTGGGTCTGGAGCAGATCAAAAAAATTATAATGGCGTGTACATTGATAACTTGAAATAAGCGATTTTTCCTCAATCTTACAAGAAAAACCGCTATACTTCGGGGAGAACTTTATTTATGAGGCATTTCTCCGATTTACAAGGGGTTCCTCGCTTTGATTTAATAAATAATGCACCTTCTTTTCCAGTCTTATCCTGACTTCAAATAAAATTTCTTCTACCGTATCAAAAACTGTGTTTTCTGAGGAGGAATGCAAATAAGTAGCAGAAGAGAGATTCAATCGAGTAAGTAATTGTAAGGCAGCCTTTCTGACATTTAAAGAAGGACTTTTTAAGTTAATTTTTATGGTATTAAAATCCTTCTGAGTCAAACTGCTCATAAGAAACTCCAAACTTTGTAAAGCAAGTGTTGGCACCTTACCCTCCCAGCTACTATCTTTTTCTATGAGAGGAAGAACCAATGCAAGAATTCCTTGATGTTCTTCTTTGCGCGCCCTTGAACTTAATGGTTTAATCGCCTTCATAGCGGCCTGAAGAATACGAGAATCGTTCTCTTTAAGGGCCTGAGCAATAATTAAAAGGACCTGTCTTCGTTCTTCTATAGATAAATCGGACACCACTGCTTCAAGATTATTTAATACTACCTTGCAATTTCTCCAGTAAAAAATTTTTTCAAGGGCCGTGGTATCTCCTGCACCCTCATTTAAAGAAGCTGCCAAGTTTGTTAAAATTTTCAAACTATCCCTGTAACTATTCGGATTAATTTCATTTTTATTTAATGAGATAGCTATTGCTGTAAGTATCTTGTTTCTTGCGATAACAGGCCAATTCGATGTATATGTTGACAATTGGTCTACAGCTGACTGCCTGTTTAATGGATCATCCCCTTGGTAAGCCTCAATAATTTCCTCAAGTTCTCGTTCAGTTGCTTCGTAAAGTGCATCCGTTTTTTGAAACAACTCTTCTTTGTGTTCAAAAACATTCCTGGCTTCAGTCAATAACTTTTGTTTTTCATCTGAACTTAAATAAGGTGCTAAAGCGCTAAGTATTGCTAAAGCAGGATTTCGAATATTACATGCCCACGCAGTATTTTTGAACTTGAGTGTTTCGAATGTCAGTATAAAAATTGCTTGCCGTTGCACAGAAGTGAACCGGGGTATGAAATGATGAAGACACTGCAACATCATCCCTCGAACCTGATCATCCGAATCATAAAAGGCGAGAAGAGAGAAGGAAAATACCTTATGACAATCCTTTGAAGATAGATAAGTGTAACGGCTCGCAATCAAAAACGACTCGGCCCACAATCAGCGCATCAAGTTGGCCCAAATTAAATGCGAATGAAATTAATTTTTGGCCCACATT